>NZ_BKAJ01000167.1 GCF_007992495.1 Reyranella soli | reverse complement strand
TTGCAGGCCGCCCCTGGGCACCATTCTCCCAAGTTCTCGCGCACTATCAAAACGTTGTTTCCGGCCCTCGCTGCGAGGGATGTTTATTCGTTAGTAGCGCGTTCCTTGATCAACAAGCAGTCGAACGCGAAAAGGCCGCAGCCTCACCTTCGTGCGGTCAGGGGGATAGGGTCGCCTGTCTTTCCATTGCGCATCAATCGGTAGGCCAGCGTCCCCCTGGGAAGCCGCCGCTCGTTATCGCCTAGCTTGCCCCAAAATCCGACGCGCCAATCACCATTGGTACCGGTGGTGAATTCGACAACCGGGAACGTTCCATCGGCGGACGCCCCAACCGGAAGGCCCCCGACATCGCTTTCATAGACGCGGACAGTCGCCTCCGTGATCGCGAACACGGCTGACTTCAAATCCGACAGTTCGTGATGCCGAATCTCGATCATGATCGAGATCTCCAGCCAGACCGGCGGCGGGATCCTCGACTTTCCGTCACGCCATTTGCCAACGGTGTTCTTGTCGACGGCAAGCCGTGCAGCAACCTGCGCGACGTACGGCTCGCCAAACAACGCGCGGCAGGCACGATCAAACAGCTCGGCTGATGTCGTCATGGGTGGGCCTCCTTCGCCCTCGGCGGCGGGACTGTTCCCGCCTCACCGATTCACGATATCTAGTTCCGGCACGCCTGCAAGGGGGGGAAAGCCTTACTTGTCCACAGCTTCCCGATCCGATGGTGCACCTGCCGGAAGCAATTGCGGATTAGCGCCGAGCGGCGGTCGCAAGCCGCGCGAACGCGGGGCTTTCCGCCAGCCCCGGGTCATTAGACCGAATCTGTTCCAGAGCTTCAGTTAAATTCCAAGGAATGATGGCTCCTTCAGTTGTGCCAATAGTCAGATCTAACAGTCGCAAGAACGCCTTTGCCTTGGCTCCGTCGTCGATCATCTCAAGCTTCCGTCTCTTGTTCGCATCGTTCCCTTCATCGCCGTACAGACCATAGTCCACCATCGACCAGCCATCGAAGGGCACCAGAAAGCGTTCGATCACGTCAACGGCTTCGGCGAAAGCGCCGTTCGATGCAGCGGGAAGGTCTGCGAAGGCTTTGCTAACTCCGGGTGTTGCAAGCGACCTTTCTTGCGGCCACACATTTTTGAGGAAAGGCGCGGCAGCAGTCCGAAAAAGTTCAGCTGCCGACAGAGCTTCCTCGCTATCGGCCTGATTTTTAGAGAGCTCCTGCACAAACTGATGGACTGCATTTGCTGCAGCCGCACGTGTTTCGTCATCTATCGATCTGAGCATTTGCTGAGTACGAGAGTTGGGTATCGCGGGGGGACGAGATTCTCTTAAGGCATGCAGGCATTCAACGACGATACTGAACACAAGCATGCGCCTGGTTTCTCGGCCTAACCGTGAATCCGCCGCTCTTTCCACCATCGCCGGACCTATGATTGTCAGTACGTCAGTGAAATGAGTTCTCCTCGCTATTGCTCGCCAGAGCGCTATTGCTGCGCTATCGTCATGAAACAGAGGCTCGATCAAATGCTTTTGGGCCCAGTTCCGATCTGCGCGAAGGAAGTAGGGCAGTGCTTCAATCATTCGATATTTAGCAATCAGGCCACTTCGCCCCTCAGCTTGAATAGCTGCGTCACGCACACGGCCAAGTATGGTCTGGTGGGAAAATGGAGCGTCTGCGCCGCTCAAAGTTGGACAACCTTGTAAGAACACTCCGACTAATCTTCCGGCCGGGTTATTGAGAGTGTCCAGGTGCGCGGGCTCAGCCTTGCTATCTGCGACTGCCGTGCCAAAATCTTCTTCTTCCTCGTCCTTCTGTTTGTTCGTCACTTCTACGGCAATGGGCCAAATCCGAAGCCATACCGCCCAGCCTGTGGGTGAAACGGCAACCTGCACTCCCCAGCTGTCGAACCACGCGCTAACGCCCTCAATCGCCACCGCAATCGTTTCATCAGACAACCCCTGGAGAAGGCGAAGGACTCGGGTTGCTGTTTGCTCCAAATCCACCGCCGGACTTTCACCATCCTTGCGTGGCGATGGCTTGTGTGCCCATCCGAACCGTTCCCAAACGCGGGGAAAGCTATCCGCTGAGCCGCTCTTCTCAAAATCATCAAGTACTAAATCTGCATTTCGCGCTGACATGATCCAATCGTTCGCGCGGTCGGCAGGATCTTCCCAGCCGCCGCTTGAGATTGAAAGGACCATCTCTAGGGCGCGAAGCCGAGCAGGCCCATCGATTACATCAAATCGTTCGTCTGGATTGGCAGGCACGCCTCGAACGATCGCACCTTCTGGAAAGCCTTCGTCGATGTCCATCGAGGCAAGCTCGGAGAACTGCTTGAGATGCTCCTGCAGCCAAGTGTTCACGTCCTCAGGAAGACGACCGCCTGCCGTGACGATGCGACGAAGCTCGCGTATCGTCCAAAAGAGCCTCGCATTCTTTAGCTTGTCGACTTCAACGTTTCTGGGCCAGAAGCTGCGCGGTGGACCTCTGCGAATCCGAGCAACGACCGTTCGCTGGATCTCCTTTGTCAGCTCATCAAATCGCGTAGCTCGCAGTTCGGAAATTTCGGGGAACGCTCCCAAGTCCCAGAATTGCCGGTCGTCAACCCGCTGCAGAAAGGCGCCAACTTCTTGAGGTCCGACCAGATCCCGTCCTCTTGCCATTGCAGCCCAAAGTCGCAAGTAGATTGGCGATGGCGTGATTCGCCATTGGCGAATGAAAGCTACAGCGGACTTATGATCCACAACGGCGATCCTTGAGACCACCGCATGAAGAAGTTTAACGGAAGGGGCTATTCCGGTGTGGTGCGCGTCGGGGTCGGCCTCTTGGCCACTCGCCGTGCCTGCCTGAGTATAGTAGACCCTATAAAGCGAACCTAACCGCCAGAACGACCGCTCCGCATCCCAACCAATCCTACGGCCAACATCGAGTCCGTGATCTACCGCTGCTTCCAATCCGCGGGCGAGAGCGTTGAGAAATTGAACATCGGATATCTCGGTAAGCTTGAGTTTCTCGACATCGAGAAGATCTCCACTAGTAAGGCTGGCCGACAGCAGATGATCTACGGTGCGTGGGCGCTTCGGCTTCTTGATGAACTGCCACCGCCAATCATCCACCGGTTCCACTTTCAATCGAGGTTCGACCAATCGAACAATTGCACGATTAATGGCTCCGGACCGATCGCCAGCCTTCAGCCGTTTTTGGATCGAAAAGATCTCGGTCCTTTGCCCAACGATCTGTTCATTCGACCAGCTTTCCTCAATCAGTCGCCACGCTTGTCCCCAAGGCAACTCGGGAATTGAGGTTTGCGGTGAGCCTAAGACCTCGCGGACAGCAATGCGCTCGATTCGTTGGGCAGGGGTCAACCTTAACGCCCATTCTACTGTGCCTAGCTCGGCGAGACGCTTCTCCAGAAATACAATGACTGACTGTAGCAGAGGCCGATCCTCTTCACTAAGATAGAGGGACTCGACCATCAGTGCTTCCTAGTGTGCTGTCTTTCGGCTCCGACGCTAACTATCGCGTTGAGCCAGTCAAGGTCAGCTCCAGAGTCTGACGCCAACCGCGATAGACGCGTCCGTTCACTCGCGTTGCTACGTCGTATCAGATGATCAAATAGGTCGCGGTCAGTTTCACCGGCTGCAGATCGCTTGGTCTTCACTATTCTGCGAATTTCCGCATCCATCCGTTTCGGGTTGCCGTTTATTGCGGAAAGAGTAGCCCATCTCTCCAAGGTTGCCAGCAGAGCCGCGTGGTTGCCGTGTGCATTGTAGTGGATTGGCGTGATGCCGCGCGCCTTCCAGTCTTCGAGGGCCACAGAATCAGATGTCGAAGTACCGAAGAACGTGAATCGCTCCCTTAGGTCACTAAACCGAGATCCATCTGCTGCGACCGCGTTTAGCAAATATCGCATCGGCGGATCGTTCGCGCTATAGCCGACGAGAACAAGGTGGAACAGGCGTGCGGCGTCATAGATAAAATCAGGAACAACGCGCCGCCGAAGATAATACTCCCCAAAGTCGCGATCCGATAGCACCAGCTCGGAATGACGGTCCTTGTGCATCTCCAGCGCACCGTGAATATGGAGAATGCCTGAGAAGTCGTTCCTGTGAGTGGGGCGAGGTATGCCACCCAGAGAATAAGTCTGAGTGCGGACGCCAATCTTCCTTGCTGCGGCTTCAAGCAAGAGATCGAAATTAGTAGTGACGATGGTCGTTGTGCCGCCGCGGTCAGCCAACCGCACCAAAGCTCTATGGATTGCCGCTGGCTTCCTATTTAGTGTTAGGTGCTTCGCAACTTCGCTTCTTACGCGACTATCACCCCGTGCCCGGTCGTCCAAGCGCCGCTCTAGCATTCCCAAGACGACATCGTAGTCACGGCCAATGAATCTCTTTACTTCCGCCGTTTGACTGTCAGTTAAAGTTCTGTAATCGGCTTCCCAGTGATTGCATATACCACTCGGCACGGTAGAGAGAACAGCGTGCGCGCCGCTATCAACCGCCCCATAGATGTCTAGTACCAGCTGTCGGAAGTCGGGTAGCTTGGCAGGTAGCGATACGCCAGCACCGCAGATAAGTAAGATTTCGCCGCGAGCATGAGCAAGGAGCAACCGTTCAGGAATCGGTATCAAACCCGGGCCAAGGGAAATGACTCGATCCTCAGAGGGCGGATTGTGGGGGATCATCGCGGTCGCGTCGTGGTTGTAGATGGTGGACCTTGATCAGTAAGGCCAACTCATCGCAATTTCAACAGAGGCGTAGCCGCTTACTGCAGGTTTACCTGCTTAGCGATCGGCGCTCACCCGATTTAATCAGCATGCCGACCACCTCGGCTTCGCGGTCGAAGTCGCGAGTTTATCTGTTTAGCCAAAGATGGCTCAGCGAAGATATTCGTCCTGAGACCACGGTCGTAGCGCGGCCTAATGAGTGCCGGCTCCGCCTGGGCGCCTCTGGCGCAAGGCAAGTCGCACCTAGGAAGCATTCGGGAACATATGGTAGGTGCGACTTGTGTAAAGTCCTGAAAACGCGAAAAGTACGCGTTTGGGGGAACAAACAAATTCGGAGGAAACCATGAAGACGCGCACGCTGGCCCCCAAGCTTGCATTGGCGCTCGGCCTGCTCGGGTCGATGGTGGGCCTGGCTCCCGCCGTGGCCCCCGCCTTAGCCCAAGACAAGACCGTCGACCTGAAAATCTCGATCTGGCTGCCACCGGCGCATCCGCTGGTGCCGGCGACCAAGGAATGGGCCGAGTCGATCACCAAGGCCTCCAACGGCACGATCAAGACGGCGATCTTCCCGTCCGAGCAGCTCGGCAAGGCGTTCGACCATTACGACATGGCGCGCGACGGCATCGCCGACTTGACCTACATCAATCCCGGCTACCAGCCCGGACGCTTCCCGATCATCGCCGTCGGCCAGATCCCCTTCACCTTCTCCGACGCCAAGAAGGGCACGGCCGCCCTCGACGCCTGGTACCGCAAGCTCGCGGCCACCGAGATGAAGGACACGCACTTCTGCTTCGCCTTCATCCACGATCCCGGCACCTATCACGGCCGCAAGAAGGTGATGGTGCCCGAGGACATCAAGGGCATGAAGATCCGGCCGGCGCAGAGCACGATCGGCCAGATGGTGACCATGATGGGCGGCACCAACGTGCAGGCCTCGGCCCCCGAGGCGCGCGAGGTGCTGGAGCGCGGCGTCGCCGACGGCATCTTCTTCCCGTGGGGCTCGATGTTCCTGTTCGGCCTCGACAAGGTCACCAAGTACCATATCGACGTGCCGCTCTATTCGACCGTGTTCACCTACTCGATGAACAAGGCCAAGTACGACGCCATGTCGCCCGCCCAGAAGAAGGTGATCGACGATCACTGCACCGGCGAATGGGCGGTGAAGCTCTCCTCGCCGTGGCACGACTTCGAGGCGGCCGGCAAGGCCAAGATGAAGGCGCTGTCCGATCACGAGGTCTACACGCTGACGCCCGACCAGCTGAAGCAGTGGCAGGCCGCCGTGGCGCCGTTGCAGAAGGCATGGGCCGAGGCGGTGAAGAAGACCGGCGCCGATCCGGAGGCGATCTACAAGGACTTCCAGGCAACGGTCTCGAAATACGGGGCGGGGTTTTGAGCGACCACCGTGCGTAACCCCCTCTCCCAGCCTCTCCCCCTAGCGGCGGAGAGGAGGAAGATCGTGGTCGATTCCCTCATGTTCCTCTCCCCCGCTAGGGGGAGAGGTTAGGAGAGGGGGGAATCGAAGAGCGATGAAGCGTAACGTCATGGATCGCATCATCGACACGATCGAGGCGATCGCGGCGGTGTTCGTGGGCCTGGTGGCGGCGGACATCTTCCTCTCCGTCCTGCTGCGCCGCTTCTTCAGCGTGCAGATCCCCGATTCCTACGACTTCGGCCGGATGCTTTTAGGCATCCTGATCTTCTGGGGCATCGCCGCCACGTCCTATCGCGGCGGCCACATCACGGTCGATCTGGTGTGGGCTTCGGCCAGCAAGCGCTGGAAGCGGGTGATCGACATCTTCGCGACGCTGATCCTCCTGTTTGTGGTCACGGTCCAGACCTACACGCTGTTCGACAAGGTGCGCGCCACCTACAACGACAACGTCCTCACCTACGATCTCGGCCTGCCGACCTGGCCGTTCTTCGCCATCGCCTGGGCGGGCGACGTCTCGGCGGTGGTTCTGATTGCCATCCGCACCTATCGGCTGATCTTCCATCCCGAGGATTTGCACGAAGAGAGTCACGTCGAAAGCGCTGCCGACCGATGAGCGCCGATACCGTCGCCATCGTGGGCTTCGTCGCCCTGTTCGCGCTGATGCTCTTGCGCGTGCCGGTCGGCATGGCGATGGGGTTGGTCGGAGTTAGCGGCTATGCCTACCTGACGGGCGGCGCACCGGCGCTGAAGCTGATCGGCCAGGTGTCGATGCGCACCGTCACCGACTACCAGTTCGGCGTCATCCCGATGTTCCTGCTGATGGGCGCCTTCGTCTCCCATTCGGGCGTGAGCCGCGAGCTGTTTCGCGCCGCCAACACCGTGGTCGGCCATTGGAAGGGCGGGCTGGGGCTCGCCACGGTGTTCGCCTGCGGCGGCTTTGCCGCCATCTCGGGCTCCTCGGTCGCCACCGCCGCCACCTTCTCGACCGTCGCCTATCCCGAGATGCGCCGCTACGGCTACCCTAAAAGCTTCGCCACCGGCGTGATCGCGGCCGGCGGGACGCTGGGGGCCATGCTGCCGCCCTCGACGGTGCTGGCGGTCTACGGCCTGATCACCCAGCAGGATGTCGGCAAACTGTTCCGCGCCGGCATCCTGCCGGGCATCCTCGCCATGGTGATGTACATGGCGACCATCGCCGTCATCTGCCGTGTAAAACCCGACTTCCTGCCGACCGTTCCCAAGGCGAGCTGGAGCGAGCGGCTGGCCGGCGTGAGCGATGTGTGGGCGCCCGTCCTGCTGTTCGTGCTGGTGATCGGCGGCCTCTATGGCGGTGTCTTCACGCCGACCGAGGCGGGCGGCGTGGGCGCGAGCGGCGCCTTCCTGCTGGGCGTGCTGCGCCGCCGCCTCGACGGCGCCGGCATCCGCGCCTCGCTGCTGCAGGCCACGCGCACGGCCGCGGCGGTGTTCACCGTGCTGATCGGTGCGCTCTTGTTCGGCTATTTCCTCACGATCACCCAGGTGCCGCAGAAGGTCACCGAGTTCCTGACCGGGCTCGGCATCGGCCCCTACGGCGTGCTCGCCATCATCATGGTCATGTACCTGGTCCTGGGCTGCCTGATGGACGCCATGGCGATGATCATCCTGACCGTGCCCATCATCTTCCCGGTGGTGACGGCGTTGGGCTTCGACCCGATCTGGTTCGGCGTCATCATCGTCATGACCGTCGAGCTCGGCCTGATCCACCCGCCGGTCGGCATGAACGTTTTCGTGATCAAGAGCGTCGTGCAGGACGTCACATTTTCGTCGATCTTCAAGGGTGTCCTACCCTTCATCGCCACCGACATCCTGCGGCTGGTGATTCTGATCGCCTTCCCGATTATTGCGCTCTGGTTGCCCAATCAAATGTAAGGGCCCGGGTGTAAGGCCCAAGTCAGCCAGGGCGGGCGGTCGCGACATATCGGACGCTGTTTCGTTGCAGGGGTGAGGGTAGGGTGCACCACCCCGAAAGGAATTCTGCATGAAGCGAGTGGGCTCGTTCGTTGGCGACTGGTGGCGGCTGGTCATCCCCTATTTCAAGTCGGAGGAGCGCTGGATCGCCATCACGCTCCTGGTCGGCGCCATCTCGCTCACCTTCGTCGCCGTCGGCCTGGAGGTGCTGTTCAACGACTGGAACCGGCGGTTCTACGACAGCCTGCAGAACAAGGACGAAGCGGCGTTCTGGCGGGAGATCACCATCTTTTCGCTGCTGGCGGCCGGCTTCATCGCGGCCGGCGTCGCGCGCGCCATCGTCAGCCCCTACCTGCGCCTGCGCTGGCGACGCTGGTTGACGCGGCAGTACCTCGCCCACTGGCTGGACGGTCGGGGCTACTACCGCATCGAGCTGCAGCGCACGGTCGACAATGCCGACCAGCGCATCGCCGAGGATCTGCGGCAGCTCGGCGAATACACCATGACGCTCCTGCTCGGCATCCTGGGCGCGGTCGCCACCCTGATCTCGTTCCTGTTCATCCTGTGGAACCTGTCGGGGCCGTTGTCGCTGAAGCCGATCGGGATCGACATCACGATTCCCGGTTACATGGCCTGGGTTGCCCTGATCTATGCCGTCATCGGCACCTTCTTCGCCAACCTGGTCGGCCGGCGGCTGATCCCGCTCAACTTCCAGCGGCAGCGTTACGAGGCCAACTTCCGCTTCTCCCTCGTGCGCGTGCGCGAGAATGCCGAGGGCATCGCCCTCTACCGCGGCGAGGAGCGCGAGGCCGAGGTCCTGAACCAGCGCTTCGCCGACGTCTTCGCCAACGGCTGGCAGGTGCTGTTCACCCAGGCCCAGCTTGCGCTCTACCAGGTCTCCTACGGCCAGATCGCCATCATCTTTCCCTATATCGTGACAGCGCCCGGCTTCTTCTCCGGCGCGCTCACCCTCGGCGTGGTGATGCAGACGGCATCGGCCTTCGGGCAGGTGCAAGGGGCTCTGTCGTTCTTCATCGACAACTACACCTACCTGGCCGAGTTGCGTGCCGTGATGGACCGGCTGATGGGCCTGCAGAAGGCCTCGGACGCCAAGCCCGCTACCTCCATCGAGGTCGCGCCGGAGCCCGGTCGCTCCGATCTCGGCGCGGCGGGCCTGACGCTCGGCCTGCCCAACGGCCAGGCGTTGCTCGCGGACGCGACCTTCGCCTTGCCGCGTGGCCGCTCGACCCTGATCACGGGCGCCAGCGGCTCGGGCAAGAGCACGCTGTTCCGGGCACTGGCCGGCATCTGGCCGTTCGGCAAGGGCCAGGTGCGCGTGCCGGCTGGCGCGCGCGTGCTGTTCCTGCCGCAGAAGCCCTACATTCCCATCGGCACGCTGCGCGACGCGGTGAAGTATCCCGACGAGCAATCGACGGCGAGCGACGCGGAGATCGTGTCGGCGCTGGAGGCGGTGAAGCTCGGCCATATCGCCGGGCGCATGGACGAGGTCGCGCACTGGACCAACATTCTGTCGGGCGGCGAGCAGCAACGGCTGGCCGTGGCGCGCGCGCTCGTCTTCAAGCCCGATTGGCTGTTCCTCGACGAGGCCACCGCCTCGCTCGACGAGGCGATGGAGACGGCGGTCTACGAGGCGCTGAAGCAGCGCCTGCCGGCGATGACCATGGTGTCGATCGGCCACCGGCCGTCGCTGCGCCAGTGGCACGACCGCCAGATCGAGCTCAGGCGAGGGCAGGGCGAGGTGGGGCGGTTGGTAGAGGCTTAGCCTTCTCCGAACAGCCTCCTCTCCCTCTACAAAGTTCCGTCATCCCGACCGGAGCCGAGCGAAGCGAGGCGGAGTGGTGGGACCTGTTTTCGTCTTGATGCATCGACAAGGATAGGTCCCTCGACTACGCCGCCCTTCGGGCGGCTCCGCTCGGGATGACGGGAAATTAGGTCAAACGCGATTGCCCAGCCCTAGCGGGGGAGAGCAGCCTGAAGTCAATTGGCATCCAGTAGGGCGCTCGCCACGCAAGGAGTCACGTACTTGGCGACGGCAGGCGACCGGTAGCTGGCGAGCTCCCGGATGGTGCTGCTGCTGATGAACTGGAACTCGGGCGGCGCGACCAGGAAGACGGTGTTGATCTCCGGCGCGATGTCGTGATTGATGCCGTGCATCTCGAATTCGTAGTTGAAGTCCTGTGCGGCCCGCAGCCCGCGAATGTTGAAGCGGATGTCGTGCTGCCGACAGTAGTCGACAAGCAGGCCGGTGAACGCGCCGATGTGGAACGCGCTTCGCTCGCGGTCGAACCACGCCATGTGCTCCAACGATCCTTCGATCAGCTTCAGGCGCCTGTCGACTGGAAAGAAGCCGCCGCTCTTCTTTGGATTGACGCCGATCATGACGTGCAGTTCATCGACGATGAGGCTGGCGCGCCGGATGACGTCGAGATGGCCGCGCGTCGGCGGATCGAACGACCCTGCGTAGATTCCACGTTTCATGGATCGAGCCTCCACTGCGGGAACTGCGCCAACCGCCGCGTTGTGCCGGAAGGCTACGCCGCCTTCGCTCGATCCAGCTCCGCCGCTCCCGCACGCAGGCGCGGGATGAGCTCGCGGCCGAAGTCGATCGTGTCCTCGTAGGGATCGAAGCCCCGGATCAGGAACGAGTGGATGCCGAGCTTGTAGTATTCGAGCATCGCCCGCGCGACCTGCTCGGGTGTGCCGACCAGGCAGGAGGTGTTGCCCATGGCGCCGGTCGCCTCGGCGATCGGCATCCACAGCCGCTCGTCATGGGTCTCGCCGGCGGCGGCGAAGTCGAGCAGACGGCGGGCCGACTGGTCGAGCGGCTTCTTGTTGTTGCCGAATCCCGTCGGGTCGCCGGGTTTCTGGACCGAGGCCAGGATGCGCCGGGCGCGGTCCCACGCCGCGCCCTCGGTGTCGGCCAGGATCGGCCGGAACGACATGTTGAAGGTGGGCGTGCGGCCGAAGGCGGCGGCGCGGGCGCGGAACTCGGCGATACGCTCGGCCGTCGGCGCCAGCGGCTCGCCGAACATCGCGAACACGTCGCAATGTTTGGCCCCCATGGCCAGCGCGCCCTCGGACGAGCCGCCGAAGAACAGCAGCGGATGCGGCTTCTGGAACGGCTGGATATCGGACTTGGCGCCGCGCACGCGGAAGAACTCGCCCTCGAAGTCGAAGCGCCTGGGGCTGGTCCAGGCGAGCTTCATGACCTCTATGTATTCGGCGGCGCGGCGGTAGCGCACGTCCTTGGGCTGAAAGTCGCCGTCGCCTTCCTGCTCGGCGTCGCTGGCGCCGGAGATGATATGGAGGGCAATGCGGCCCTCGGTCAGATGGTCGAAGGTCGCGATCTTGCGCGCGGCCAAGGTCGGCGCCACGAAGCCTGGACGATGGGCGATGAGGAAGCCCAGCCGCTCGGTGTGATGGGCGGCATGCTGCGCCACCAGAAAACCCTCGGCCGACGACGCGGTATAGCCGACCAGCGCCAGGTCGAAGCCCGCCTTGTCGTGCGCCTGTGCATAGGACCTGAGGTAGGGTGCGGAGATGCCGCCCTTGATGATGTGGACGGTGGCCTCGCCGCTGGGCGGCGCCACGCCGATCATCCCGATGATGCGCACGGGCATGTGTTCCTCTCCACGCTGTACCGTCGACGCTCCTACCAATGCTATCCTGATCGGATGGCCGGCACCACTCATCGCCCGATCTCGCAGGAAGAGCTTTTAGCCCGGCTGTCGGGCGATAGGGCGTTCAGCGATGTGCTGTTTGCGACCGACGTCGCCCTGGACGAGCTCGATCTCGCGGAGGCCCGCTTCGAGCGCTGCCGTTTCCAGGGGCCGGCCGTTCGTGGCGCCGATTTCTCGGGCGCCGCGTTCAGCGACTGCACGTTCGAGCCGATGCGCATCGCCAGCTGCAAGTTCGGCAAGGCGCGGCTCAGCGGCTGCTCCGCCTTCGATGCCGGCGTGCGGAAGGGCTGCACCTTCGCCTTCTGCGACATGCACGGCGTCGAGCTCATCAAGTGCAACTTCGCGACCGGCACGTTCGAGCGCTGCGATCTCTACGACCTCAGCGCCACGGATTCGAGCTTCCGCGGCGCGAGCTTCCGGCAATCGACCTTCACCAAGGCGATCTCCCGCCGCTCGGTGCTGACCAAGGCGGCCTTCGAGGGATGCAACCTGAGCTTTGCCGATCTTTCCGGCCTCGGCCTGGAAAACTGCGCGTTCCGCTCCTGCAAGTTCTCCGAAGCGTCGTTCATCGACACCGATCTCAGCCACGCCACGATGCTGGCTTGCGAGCTCGACCGCGCCGAATGGGATCGCGCCAAGCTCCGGCAGGCCGACCTTCGCGGATCCACTCTCAGCGGGCTCAACCTCGCGGTCGTCGCCGACTATGCCGGTCTCAGGATCAGCGACAGCGAGCAGGCGGAAATCCTGAAGCAACTTGGCGTCGAAGTGTGCGTCTCCTGATGGCTGATTGTTTCCGCCGCCGTTGCGGCGCCTTGAACGAAGTTGCTTCTGCGGGAAACAGCCGGCTGCGCCGTTGATAGGCGGTCCGGCATGGTGTTCCCTGCGGTCGAGAAGGAGCCCGCCATGTCCGAACCGAAACCGCTGTCGTTTCACGTGCCGGCTCCGGCCGTCCGGCCCGGCGGCACGCCGGACTTCAGCGATGTGAAGATCAGCCGCGCCGGCGAGGTCGAGCGGCCGCCGGTCGACGTGGCGCCCGAGAAGATCAGGGAACACGCCTTCAGGATCATCCGCGTGCTCGACCGCAACAGCCAGGCGGTCGGCCCGTGGGCCGGCCTTCTCAGCGATACCGAGCTGCTGGCCGGCCTGCGCCATATGATGACCTTGCGCGCCTTCGATGCGCGCATGCAGATGGCGCAGCGCCAGGGCAAGACGTCGTTCTACATGCAGCACATGGGCGAGGAGGCGGTGAGCTGCGCCTTCCGCAAGGCGCTCGAGCCGGGCGACATGAACTTCCCGACCTACCGCCAGGCTGGGCTGTTGATCGCCGATGGCTATCCCATGCTCGACATGATGAACCAGATCTACTCCAACGAGCTCGACCCCATGAAAGGCCGGCAGCTGCCGGTCATGTACTCCTCGCGCGAGCACGGCTTCTTCTCGATCTCGGGCAACCTCGCGACGCAGTACATCCAGGCCGTGGGCTGGGCGATGGCCTCGGCGATCAAGGGCGACACGCGGATCGCCGCCGGCTGGATCGGCGACGGCTCGACGGCGGAGTCGGATTTCCATGCCGCCCTGGTCTTCGCCTCGACCTACAAGGCGCCGGTGGTCCTGAACATCGTCAACAATCAGTGGGCGATCTCGACCTTCCAGGGCATCGCCCGCGGCGGCTCGGGCACCTTCGCCGCGCGCGGCCTGGGCTTCGGCATTCCGGCGCTCAGGGTCGACGGCAACGACTATCCCGCTGTCCATGCCGTGGCGAAATGGGCGGTCGAGCGGGCGCGGCGCAATCTCGGGCCGACGCTGGTCGAGTACGTCACATATCGTGTCGGCGCGCATTCGACGTCGGACGACCCCTCGGCCTACCGGCCGAAGACGGAATCGGACGCCTGGCCGCTGGGCGATCCGGTGCTGCGGCTGAAGAACCATCTGATCGTGCGCGGCGTCTGGACGGAGGAGCGCCACAAGCAGGCCGAGGCCGAGATCATGTCGGAGGTCATCGCCATCCAGAAGGAGGCCGAGAGCCACGGCACGCTGCATACCGGTCCGCACCCCTCGGCGCGCGACATGTTCGAGGGCGTCTTCGAGGAGATGCCGCCGCATCTGCGTCGCCAGCGCCAGCAGGGAGGGGTGTGAGCGATGCCGCGTAAGACCATGGTCGAGGCGATCCGTGACGCCATGGACGTCTGCATGCAGCGCGACGCCAACGTCGTCGTGTTCGGCGAGGACGTCGGCTACTTCGGCGGCGTGTTCCGCTGCACCCAGAACCTGCAGCAGAAGTATGGCTCCAACCGCGTGTTCGACACGCCGATCAACGAATCGGGCATCGTCGGCGCCGCCGTCGGCATGGCCGCCTACGGCCTGCGCCCGTGCGTAGAAATCCAGTTCGCCGATTACATGTACCCGGCTTACGACCAGATCGTGTCGGAGGCGGCGCGGCTGCGATACCGCTCCAACGGCCAGTTCACGGCGCCCCTCGTCGTGCGCATGCCGACCGGCGGCGGCATCTTTGGCGGCCAGACGCACAGCCAGAGCCCCGAGGCGCTGTTCACCCATGTCTCGGGATTGAAGACCGTGGTGCCGTCCAACCCCTATGACGCCAAGGGCCTGCTGATCTCCGCCATCGAGGACAACGACCCGGTGATCTTCCTGGAGCCCAAGCGTCTCTACAACGGCCCGTTCGACGGCCATCACGAGCGGCCGGTGACGCCATGGGCGCGCCATCCGCTGGGCGAGGTGCCCGACGGCCATTACACGGTGCCGCTGGGCAAGGCCCTCGTCCGGCGCGAGGGCGCGGCGGTGACGGTGCTGGCCTACGGCACCATGGTGTACGTGGCCGAGGCGGCGGCGGAGGAGACCGGCATCGATGCCGAGATCATCGATCTGCGCACGCTCCTGCCCTACGACCTCGAGACGATCGTGGCGTCGGTGACCAAGACCGGGCGTTGCGTCGTCGTCCACGAGGCGACGCTGACCTCGGGCTACGGCGCGGAGCTGAGCGCGATCGTGCAGGAGAACTGCTTCTACAATCTCGAGGCGCCGGTCGCGCGCGTCACCGGTTGGGACACGCCCTATCCGCACGCCCAGGAATGGGACTACTTCCCGGGCCCCGCGCGCGTCGGTCGTGCGCTCAAGGCCGTGATGGAGGCCTGACATGGGGACCCGGATCATCAAGATGCCCGATGTCGGCGAGGGCGTGGCCGAAGCCGAGATCGTCGAATGGCATGTCGAGGTCGGGCAGTCGGTGCTGGAGGACCAGATCCTGGCCGCCGTCATGACCGACAAGGCAACCGTCGAGATCCCGTCGCCGGTCGCCGGCAAGGTGCTCGCGCTGGGCGGCGAAGTTGGCCAGACACTCGCCGTTGGGGCCGAGCTGGTCCGCCTCGAGGTGGCAGGCGAGGGCAACGCCGAAGTGGCGGCGGCACCACGCGAAGCTGCACCACCTGCGCGACTGACGACGCCGCCACCGGCACCCAAGACGCCGGCGCCCGCGCCGGTGGAAGCGGCAACGCCCGTTGCCCGCGGCTCGCTGGGACCGCCACGGCCGGCCGGCGAGAAGCCGCTCGCCTCGCCGGCCGTGCGCCGGCGGGCACGCGAGGCCGGCATCGACCTGCGCCAGGTGCGTGGCAGCGGCCCCGTGGGACGCATCAGCCACGACGACCTCGACACCTTCCTGAAGAGCGGCCCGCAGGCGGCGCCCGCCGGTGGCGGCCGGGTCGCGCGCACCGAGGTCGAGACCGTCAAGGTCATCGGCCTGCGCCGGCGCATCGCCCAGAAGATGGCCGAGTCCAAGCGGCGCGCCGCGCACTTCTCCTACGTCGAGGAGGTCGATGTCACCGCGCTCGAGGACCTGCGCGCCAAGCTCAATGCCGAGGCCCCGGACCGGCCGCGCCTGACCCTGATGCCGTTCCTGATGCAGGCGCTGGTGCGTGCGGTCGCCGATTTCCCGGAGATGAACGCGCTCTATGACGACGAGGCCGAGACCATCGAGCGCCATGCCGGGGTGCATATCGGCATCGCGACGCAAACGCCGTCGGGCCTGATGGTGCCGGTGGCGCGGCATTGCGAGGCGCGTGGCCTGTGGGATTGCGCCGCCGAGGTGCGGCGGCTGGCCGAGGCGGCGCGCAATGGGCAGGCGTCGCGGGCGGAGCTCACGGGCTCGACCATCACCATCACCAGCCTGGGACCGCTCGGCGGCATCGTCACCACGCCGGTGCTCAATCTGCCCGAGGTGGCGATCATCGGCGTCAACCGGCAGGTCGTGCGGCCGGTGTGGCAGGGCGCGGAGTTCGTGCCACGCACCATGATGAACCTCAGCTCCTCGTTCGATCACCGCGTGATCGACGGCTACAACGCCGCCCAGTTCGTGCAGCGCATCAAAGGCCTGCTCGAGGCGCCGGCGACGATCTTCATAGAGGCGTGAGATGGCCGACATAAATGCCAAGGTCCTGGTCGTGGGCGGCGGCCCCGGCGGCTACGTCACGGCGATCCGCGCCGGCCAGCTCGGCCTCGACGTCGTGCTGGCGGAGCAGGGCGGGAAGAATGGTGGGCTCGGCGGCACCTGCCTCAATGTCGGATGCATCCCGTCCAAGGCGCTGATCCATGCCGCCGAGGCCTACCATCATGCCGTCGAGCAATCGCGCTCGGCGCCGCTCGGCATCAAGGTCGAGCGTCCGACCATCGACCTTGCGCGCACCATGGAATGGAAGGACGGCGTCGTCGGCCGGCTGACCAGCGGCGTCGGCGCCCTGCTGAAGCGGCACCGGGTAAAAATCCTGCAGGGCCGGGCCGAGATGATCGACGGCAAGTCCTGCCGCATCGAGACCGACACCGGTCCGCAGGTCGTGCGCGCCGAGCATGTCGTGCTGGCGACCGGCTCGGTGGCGACGGCTCTGCCCAACCTGCCGTTCGGCGGCAAGGTGATCTCCTCGACCGAGGCATTGTCACTCAACAAAGTGCCCGAGCGGCTGGCCGTCGTCGGCGCGGGCTATATCGGACTGGAGCTCGGCATGGCCTACGCCAAGCTCGGCTCGAAGGTGGCGGTGATCGAGGCCCTCGACCGCATCCTGCCGATCTACGACGCCGAGTTGGTGCGGCCGGTGGCGCGTCGCCTGAAGGCGCTGGGGGTGGACGTGCTCACCAGCACGCGCGCCGCTGGGCCGTCGGACGATGGGCTGGGGCTCGAGGGCGGGCGCAGCATCGCCGCCGACAAGATCCTGGTGGCGACCGGCCGGCGTGCCCGGCTGGACGGCTTTGGCCTGGAGCGCCTCGACCTCACCATGAACGGGCCCTTTGTGCAGATCGACGAGCGCTGCGCGACCTCGATGCGCAACGTCTGGGCTGTGGGCGACCTCACCGGCGAGCCGATGCTGGCGCATCGCGCCATGGCTCAGGGCGTGGTGGTCGCCGAGATCATTGCCGGTCATCGGCGTGTGTTCGACGGCGGCGTGATCCCGGCGGTGTGCTTCACCGACCCCGAGATCGTCACCGTCGGCCTCTCACCGGAGGAAGCGCGCAAGCTGGGGCGAGAGGTCACGACCGCGCAGTTCCCCTTCCAGGCCAACGGCCGGGCGCTGTCGATGGCAGCCGAGGACGGTTTCGTGCGCGTGACGGCGCGCGCCGACAATCACCTGGTGCTGGGTATCGCTGCCGTCGGTACGGGCGTCTCGGAGCTGGCCGGCGCCTTCGGCCTGGCACTGGAGATGGGCGCACGGCTGGAAGACATCGGCGGCACCATCCACGCCCATCCGACCCTGGGCGAGGCCTTCCACGAGGCCAGCCTCAGGGCCCTGGGCGAGGCGCTGCATATCTGAGGTCTTTCGCTGGGCGCGCGCCACTCCAGTGGCGCGTCTTCTCATGCTCTTCCGGACCGCGCGCATCCTGCGCGCTCATGATTCATGAGCGAGCTAGAGGCGCGCCCCAGCGATGATCACCACACGCCCTGGATGACCGAGATGTTCATCCCGAGGCCGAGCTTGAAGACGATGACGCAGAGGATGGTCAGCACGACCATGTTGCCCAGCACCTCGGTGAGCTTGAACTCCTCGCCGCCCAGGGACGAGATCAAGACCAGCACGACGAGCGCGGGCAGCATGCCGGCGCGCTCGAAGAGGAGGGCGAAGCAGACGATGCCGATCGTCACCAGGGTGATCGGCTTCCACTTAGGCTTCTCGACGGGCTCGCTGCCGCTCACCAGCGCCACCAGGCTGATGATGCCGCCCAGCCCCATCAGGATGAAGGCCAGCGCCCGCGGCACGTAGCCCGGCCCCATGCGCACGCCGGTGCCCACCGCCAGGTGACGCCCGAAGTAGAGCGCCACTAGGCCGAAGGCCAGGAACATCAACCCGGCCAGGAAGTCCTTGGTCAAGAAACGAGACATGCAAGGGGCATACGACTCGCCCCTTACATCGACCTGACAACCTCAGGCATCATGACCCGCAGAGCGGTCGATCTTCACGCCGGGCACCGTTTCGAGGGCCGCCAGGGCGTCCTTCATCGAGGTCGAGCCGTGGGCATCGCGAACCGACCAGGAGTTCGTGCCGATTTCCGTATAGCCGCCGCCCCGAGCCGGAGCGATGTCGTAGAAATGCAGCCTGGATGCATCTTCGCCGCCCAGCCGCACCGTGGTCCGGGCCGTCGAGAGGTACCAGGCCGACTGGTTGGCGTCGCTCCACAACGCGAAAGTCGTCTTGCCGAGCCGCTGGGCGATGGCGGTTGGCGTCAGCAGCACGTGCGGCGACCGCAAGGCGAGCTCGGTCGGTGACGGCGCCGGGTAGTCGTCGTCGTAGATGTCGTAGCGCACCGAGAAGACTTTCAGCCGGGCGCCCTCCGCTGCCGCGACGGCCGCGTCGTTGGCGGCGACCCAGGCGGGGAGGAACGGTGACGCGGCGACATCCTGCTCGACCCACGAGAGATAGAGCGCACCCGACGCATCGCCGAACGCCGAGGGTCGTCGCGCGCCGTAGAGCGAGATGCCGATCCTCGTCTTGTCGCGCTTCCAGTTGGCGTGCAGCACGACGGTGTTCTCGTTGGCGGCCTCCGGACTGTCGTCGCGCGTGACCTCGTCGGGCTGGCCGAGCCGCTTCACGAGCTCGGCGAAGAGATAGCGCGGCGCTGTGCCGGTGTCGGCCAACTCGTAGGTGACCGTAGTCACCGGCCGATCCGGCCGCGCGGCCGCGGGCTCGACGTAGACCGTCACGAAGCCATAGGCCGACCGGCAGGCAAGCTTCACGCTGGCGTAGCCCGACGGCACGCGCCTGGGCGCCACGGCCTCGAACAGCGTGCCCCAGGGATGAAAGGCCTCGTCGATGCGAAAGCCCGCTGACCAATTGTCCATAGGCAAGCTTAGCAGGCGGTGTCGGGCTTCGGTCCGGCGAGATCAGCGGCCCAAGGCCACGACATCCGGGGCAAAGATCATCTCTTCCTGTCCGACGAGCGTCGGGTCGCGTGGTGAGGACAGATAGCGCGCGAACAGCCACATCCCGTCGCCCGGGTTGGTGACGATCTCCGCCTCGGCGCCGTCGGCGAGCACGATCGACGTGCCCGGCGCGAGGTCGCGGACGTTGATCGCGCTCACTCTGCCGCCTTGCGCTCGCCGCCCCGCCAGGTCGCGAGCCGCGACCAGTCGTCGGCCTCCATGAACTCGGCCCAACGGCGGTAGAAGTTGCGCATCGGCTGCTCGCTCGACTGCGTCTCGGTGAGGTCGATCACCTCGCCGGGCACGCGCAGGCCCTGGTATTCGTAGTTCGTGACGGCGGTGCCGCTTCCCTGGTCGTAATTGTAGGGATAACGCCGGGCGATCGTGCCGCGACTCGCCGCATGCGCGTAGTTCCAGTTCTCCATGTCGTCCTGCTCGGTCATGCCGGCGGGCCCGGAGTAGCGGATGTAGTAGTCGCGCAGGAAGTGCTTGACCTCGGTCGGCGCATCGCGATCGACGAAGAACCAGCGCCAGCATTCGGTCTGATGCGGACTGCGCGGATGCCACACGGCCATCGTCCGCGGCTGGCGCGAGAGCAGGGCGGTGTTCGGGAAGATCTCGCCGGGCGCGCCGACCAGCCGCGCCTCCTCGCCGCGCAGGCGACGCCGCTCCTCCTCGCAGTGGCGGACGTACTCGGCGACGATCGGCGCATTGAGGTAGGCGGGCGGCGGCGATTTGCCGGCCGGCAGGACGTAATGGATCGTCTGGTGCCCGCGATCGGGAATGCAGACATGCAGCTTGCGGCTGACGTCGCGCTCGCCCATGTCGCGCCGGCCGGCGCCCGACGGCCCGATGCCGGCCAGGTCGACCGAGCGGTGGCTGATATTGTGATAGGTGTCGCCGCTGAAATTCTCGGCCGGGAATTTCCAGTTGCACGGCACCAGCCACTTCTGGATGCCGCCCAGCACTTCGGCCTGGCCCTCGCGGCCGTCCCAGCCGTCGAGCTGCAGGTCGAGGTAGCGGGTGAAGTCGCCGAGATACTCCGTGAAGCCCGGCGCGGCCGGATCCCAGGTCGCCCAGATCGAGCCCTTGTAGTTGTGCATCTGCGCGACCTCGACGAGGCCCCATTTCTCCTTGTCGAGCCGCGAATGGTAGGCCTCGCGGAAATACGGCACGCCGACCAATCGCCCGTCGGTCCCGTAGCTCCAGCCGTGATAGGGGCAGGTGAAGACAGCCGTCGTGCCCTGGTCGTACCGGCACACCTTCATGCCGCGGTGGCGGCAGGAATTGAGGAAGACGTGGATCTTGCCGGCGCGGTCGCGGCACAGGATCACTGATTCTTCGCCCATCGACGACACGAAATAGTCGCCGGGCTTGGGGATCTGGCTTTCGTGCCCGACATGCAGCCAGGCGCGGGCGAAGATGCGCTCCTGCTCCTCGGCGTAGATGTGCTCGTTGACGAAGATCTCGCGGCTGACCTCGCCTGCCCGCAGATCGACTAGGCCGGAGCGATAGCCCCGCTTGTCGTCCATCGCCATGCCCGTCCCCTCAAATGAAGAACGTCAGGTTTTTCGACAGCAGCACGTTCTGATCGAGGATAATCTTGCGTCGCGCCAGAAGCCAGCCCGCCCCGTTGCGCCGGAGCTGATCCTCGCGCCGGCCGACCAGGATGTCGGTCTCGGTCTCGACGCGGTTGCGATAGATCAGGAAGCGGCTGGTGACCGAGACGTCCTGCGGTGCGGCAAGGGAAGGTTCGGCGCCCTGCACCTGCACGTTGGTGACGAGATGCGAGAGGCGCGAGCGCGGCTCTTCGGCCCAATGAATGCCGGTCTCGATCTGCTTCACCCGCCGGCTGAGCGTGTCCTTGCCCTCGTCGAACCAGTTGATGTCGCTCAGGGCGCGGGTGAACTCGCCCTCGTCGTCGCCGAGCTTGACGTTGCGCCGTATCGGCATCCAGTAGCGGACGTCATCGGCGAGCAGGTCGAGCCATTCGCGATAGCGCCGCTCGTCGAGCAGCTCCGCCTCCCGATAGAGGAAATCGGTGATCTCCTGACTGAGCAACAGCCGGTCGATACGCGCGTCGCGCTCAGCCATGGTGCGTCTCCGGCTTGGATGAGATACGGCCGGGGTGCATCATAGCATGGCGCTTCAGGGCGGCGATTCAGGTGGGGAGGGGGCTCGGATGAAGGGATCATCGATCAAGCCAGGGGGCCACACGGCCGGCCGCCGCGCCTTCATGGTTGGCGTCACTGCGGCGTGCGCCACCACAGCGACGCGTAGCTTCGGCCAGACGGCCACAGCCGTGCAGTATCGCACCGCCGGCGAGCTTTTAGCCGACCTCGCTGCCCGCCGCGTCTCGTCTGTCGAGCTGCTCGACCAGACCATCGCGCGCATCGAGGCGCTGGACAAATCCATCAACGCCGTAGTGGTGCGTGACTTCGACCGGGCACGCCAGGCGGCGATCGCTGCCGACCAGGCGCTGGCGCGCGGCGAGCGGCGGCCGTTGCTCGGCCTGCCGATGACCGTGAAGGAGTCGTTCAACGTCGCGGGGCTGCCGACGACCTGGGGTGTCCCCGCTTTCAAGGACTGGCGGCCAACTGAGGATGCCGTCCCGGTCCAACGGCTGAAGGCCGCCGGCGCCGTGATCGTCGGCAAGACCAACGTGCCGGTGGCGCTCGCCGACTGGCAGACGACGAATCCGATCTATGGCACCACCAACAATCCCTACGATAAGGAGCGGACGCCGGGCGGCTCGTCGGGCGGCTCGGCCGCAGCGCTGGCGGCCGGCTACGTGGCGCTCGAACTCGGCTCGGACATCGGCGGCTCGCTGCGTACGCCGGCGCACTATTGCGGCGTTTTCGCCCACAAGCCGACCTACGGCGTCATCGCGAGGCGCGGCCACAACTTCCCGAGACAGCCGGCGTTGCCGTCGGCCGGCGACGGCCTGGCGGTGGTGGGGCCGATGGCGCGCAGCGCAAAGGATATCGCGCTCGCGTTCGACGTGATCGCCGGACCCGACGAGCAGAGCGACGGCGTCGGCTGGCGGCTTCAGCTGCCGCAGCCGCGCCATCACGCGCTGCGCGACTTCCGCGTGCTGCTGATCGATACCCATCCGCTTTGCCCCACGTCGGAGGTGATCCGGACGGCACTCGCCCGACTGGCCGACCGGCTCGGCAAGGAAGGCGCAGCCGTGGCGCGGCAAAGCCCGCTGTTGCCCGATCTCACCGAGGTGACCCGCAACTATATGCGCCTGCTCGGTCCGATAATGACCAACGGCCGTCCGCCGGAGTTCTACGAACAGATGCGCTCGCTCGCGGCGACCCTGGGCCCCGACGACCAGAGCCTCAATGCGATCTACCTACGCAGCGCCAATGTCGGCTGGCGCGAGTGGGAGGCCGCGAACACCGTTCGCACCAGGCTGCAACACCAGTGGGCGATGCTGTTCAAGGAATGGGACGTCGTGCTCTGCCCACCGATGCCGACGCCGGCCTTCAAGCACGATCGCGCCGAGGCGAGCGCTCGCCGCCTCGACGTCGACGGCCAGGCCTTGCCCTACGACAATAACTTCGTCTGGGCGGCTCCTGCCACCGCTGCCGGACTGCCGGCGACCGTGGCCCCGATCGGGCGTACGGATACCGGGCTGCCGATCGGCGTGCAGATCATCGGGCCCCATCTCGAGGACCTGACGCCGATCCAGTTCGCACAGCTGATTGAGCAGGCGTTCGGTGGCTTCGTGCCGCCATGACAACCTTGCAAACGTCGCGTCTGAAGCTCGCCCCCTATCGCCAGGCCGACATCGATAGTCTGTATTCGATCATGAAAGATGAGCGTGTCATGCAGCACATCGGCAAAGGTGCCATGTCGCACGCCGAAGTGGTTGATCTCGTCGATCGTGTCGAGAAGCGTTGGCAGAGCATCGGCATGGGCTGGTGGACCATAAGGCTGAAGAGCAGCGATCAAGTGCTCGGCCAGATTTGCTTGCAACCCCTGAAGGAGCTTCCCGAAATCGAGGTTGGTTACGCGTTGGAGTCAACGTGGTGGGGAAAAGGTTTCGCGGAGGAAGCTCTTGGCGAAGTGCTCCGGTATGCGCGGGAAGGCAGGCAACTGAGCAGTGTCGTTGCGCTCGTCAGGCCGGAGAATATCCACTCCATTAGCCTGCTTGTACGCTCCAACTTCGTACTTGAAGCAACGCTCCCTATGCGCAGCAAAGAGCTGCACCTCTATAGGCGAGCGCTCGACCGCCAATAGCTGTGCGATGACTCGGATCACTCCGCTATGGGCCAACGCCTGCCCATGGTGGTAATTCACGGACGTTCTTACCCTCGTAAACCCAAGAGCGAAGCAATGTCCCGTGCACGCCTGCGCGATCTCGGCCTCAAAGTCGGAACTCTGCCGCCCGGACCCTTCAACGCCATCACCGATGTGCCGGGCGTCAAGGTGGGATACTCGACCGTCATCCAGGATAGTCCGCGGATTGCCCGGACGGGTGTCACCGCCATCTGGCCGCGCGGCCGGGAAATCTGGACTGACTATGTCTTCGCGGGGACGTTCTCATTCAATGGCAACGGAGAGATGACGGGCCTGCCGTGGCTCGCAGAGCAGGGCCTGCTCGGCGCGCCGATCGGCATCACCAACACCTATCAGGTCGGTATCGTCCGTGACGCCATCACGGCCCTTGCGGTCCGCGATGGCGCGTCCCAGGCCTTTCATCTGCCCGTCGTCGCCGAGACCTACGATGGCTGGCTGAGCGACATCCAGGCTTTCACCCTGACGCAGGAGCACGCGTTTGCGGCGTTCGACAGCGCGGTCGGCGGCTGTGCCATTGCCGAGGGCAATGTCGGCGGCGGCACCGGCATGATTTGCCACGAGTTCAAAGGCGGAACCGGCACTGCATCACGCGTCGTCGTCGAGGATGGCGAGCGTTATACGGTCGGTGCATTGGTGCAGGCGAACTATGGCGCGCGCGATCTGTTGCGCGTGGATGGCGTGCCGGTCGGTCGCGAGATCGGGCCCGACGTGGTGCCGGCCCATAGATCGGGCAAGAGCGCCGTTCCACCACCAACGACGGAAGGGTCCATTATCGTCGTACTGGCGACCAACGCACCTCTCATTCCGATTCAATGCCAGCGGCTTGCCCGCCGGGCCACGACAGGGCTCTCCTGGGTCGGCGGCATCGGCGCCAATGGAAGTGGCGATATCTTCATCGCGTTTTCGACGGGCAATCATGTCGGTCAGAACGACAGGATCAGCAACGTCAAGATGATCGCGCCCGACGCGATGACGAGCCTCTTTCGAGCTGCGGCCGAGGCAACCGAAGAGGCGATCCTGAACGCAATGTGCATGGCCGAGACCATGTCCGGCCGGGACGGCCGCACCATCCACGCGCTGCCGCTCGACCTCCTGCAGGAGGTGATGGGGCGCTACAGGCCTGAGCGACGCGCTTGAGGGCTGTGTCGAAGCTTGCCTAGTGGCTCTGCACAG
>NZ_BKAJ01000166.1 GCF_007992495.1 Reyranella soli | reverse complement strand
GCTTCCAGCGCGCCTCATGAGCGCTGGAAGCGCGCGGTCCGGAAGACGATGAGCTCAGAGGTCGACGCGTTCCTCAGCGAGAGGCTTGCGCTCGGTCATGTTGAAGCGGCCGGCATAGATCGGCCGCTCGCCGGTCGACGGGCCGGGATACTGCACGATCATGATCTCGCCGCCGGTCGCGGTATGGAACTCGCCCTCAAAATGCGGATCGGGGTGATAGAGCATCGTGCCCGGCGGGCAGAGCCGGCCGTCGATCGTGAACTCGCCCTTCAGGATCAGCCAGACCTGGGCGAAGCCGTGATAGTGCTCGGGATGATGCGCCCCGGGCTCGAGCCGCAGGATGCCGGCGTTGGGCGCGGTCGGCTGCTCGGGCGTGGGGTGGAACAGCATCTTGCCGGTCTCACCTGGCCAGCGGATGGTCTCCCATTCGACCTCGTCGAGATGGCGCACCTGGTACGGCAGATGATCGCGCCGCGAGGCCTCGCGCCCGGTCTGGAGCGCGGCATTGGCGGTGGCCGTGTCCGGGATGTGCTTGCTCATGGCCTGGCTTTCTCCTTCTCGGTCGAGGTTGCGAGATGCCACCAGTCGGGCACGTCAATTGCTTCCGCCGGACGCGCCACGGTCATCAGCACGTGCGCCTGGCCGCGGCCGGCATTCTCCGCGCGATGCGGCAGCTGCGAATCGATCAGGATGCCGTCGCCCGGCTTCAGCCGGTGGGCCACGCCGTCGACGTGGAACAGCACCTCGCCCGACAGCACGTAGCAATGCTCCTGGCCGGGATGGGAGACCGTGGCCGCCATGCCTTTGGCGCGCGGGAAGACCAGATGGAAGACTTCCAGCCGGTCGAGCGGCGCGCCGCCGCCGAGATGGCGGAAGCGATAGCCCGTGGCGGCGACATCCTTCAGGCCGCCGTCGGCGCGATGGACGGCGACGCGCGTCTTGGCCGGCGCGCTGGCGCTCTGGAACAGTTCGTGTAGGCCGAGCCCCAGCACCTCGGCGAGTTGGATCAGGTTGGCGATCGAGGCCACGGCCTGGCCGCGTTCGAGCCGGGAGAGAAAGCTTTCAGACAGGCCGGCCTGGCGCGCCACGGACGCCAGCGTGAGGCTGGCCCCGATACGTGCCGAGCGCAGGCGATTGCCGATCTCGCGGGTGGCCTGGGTGACCTTGTCCATGGCGGCAGCATGGCCGGGACTTTCCTTATATGCAAGTCTACTTTCTTACAGAGAAAGCCAGCAAACGATCGGGATAGGCTAAAAGAACGGATGCGCAAGAGCACGACTACGACACGACGTTCCTTCCTGGGACAGGCGGGAGCCGGCGGTCTTGCACTCGTTTCCGGTTCGGCCTGGGCCGACACGACCGTCGAGCTGCCGCTGCCCGGCGGCCCGCGGGAGCGCGCCTTGACGACGGCCTTCCCGCAGAAGGCGACGATGATCCTGCAGCGCACGCGGCCGCCGCTGCTCGAAACGCCGTTCGAGGTCTTCGATCGCGGCGTCTTCACCCCCAACGACCAGTTCTACGTGCGCTGGCACTGGGCCGTCATCCCGACCGAGATCGACGTCGCGAGCTTTCGCCTTTCGGTGAGCGGCCATGTCGACAAGCCGCTGTCTCTCACCCTCAACGACATCGTCGACGGGCTGCCGCGCGTCGAGCTGGCGGCCGTGAACCAATGCTCGGGCAACTCGCGCGGCTTCTCACAGCCTTCGGTGGCGGGCGCACAATGGGCCAACGGCGCCATGGGCAACGCCAGGTGGATGGGCGTGCGCCTGAAGGACGTGCTCGACCGGGCCGGCGTGAAGCCGGGTGCCCTGCAGGCGCGCTTCGCCGGCCTCGACCAGCCGGTGGTCGACGGCGCGCCGAAATTCATGAAGTCGCTCGCGCTCGACCATGCGCGCGACGGCGAGGTGATGATCGCCTACGCCATGAACGGCGAGCAGTTGCCCTTGCTCAACGGCTTTCCGCTGCGGCTGGTCGTGCCCGGCTGGTATTCGACCTACTGGGTGAAGATGCTCGATCGTATCGAGGTGCTCGCCACGCCCGACGAGAATTTCTGGACCAAGAACGCCTATCTCATTCCCGACACGCCGGGCGCCGACATGACGCCGGGTCAGGCCGGCGTGAAGATGGTGCCGATCAACAGGATGGTGCCGCGCTCCTTCGTCACCAACCTCAAGGACGGGGCGACGATAAAGGCCGGCGCGGCGACGGCGCTGCGCGGCATCGCCTTCGGCGGCGCGGCCGGTGTGAAGTCGGTCGATATCTCCCTTGATAATGGCGTGAACTGGCGACCGACGATGCTCGGCAGCGACGAGGGCAAGTACAGCTTCCGCCAATGGCAGACCGATATCACGCCGCCGGCCGGCGCCGTGACGGTCATGGTCCGCTGCACCAACAGCGATGGGCTCGCCCAACCCAAGACGATGAACTGGAACCCGACCGGCTTCATGCACAATGCCATCGAGTCCCTTCACCTGACGGCGGCGTGAGGCACCCATGATCAACGCTGCTCAAGTCGGATTCGGCGCTGCCATTCTCGCGGGCGTGGTGCTGGCGATCATCGGCCATCCCGGACCGCAGGATCTGCCGGCGCCCGTTACGACGGCGTCCCCCAGCAAACCGCAGGGCTTCGTGCTGAAGTCGGTCTCGGTCGAGCTGCCGACCAGCGACATCACCTTCCCTGGCGGAGCGGCGGCCGACGCCATCAACGCCAACTGCCTGTCCTGCCACTCCGCCGGCATGGTGCTGACCCAGCCCGACCTTGCCAAGGCGACATGGGCCGCCGAGGTCGACAAGATGATCCATGCCTTCAAGGCGCCGATCGACCAGGCCAACGCGACCGCCATCGTCGACTACCTGTCGGAGACCAAAGGCGCGAAGTGATCGGGTTCCGACGGAACGCGGACGCAGGGTGATCACACCCATGGGCGCCGGCCCAGGCCTAGTGTGAGCCGACGCTGCGTGCCGGGATGGTTGGGGAAGCATCCAGGGCAGTCACGCAGCTGACCGTGTGGGATCCAGGGTGACAAGTCATGTCGCGCGACAGCGGGCACGCCCGCGACGGAGTACGAACGGCACCAACAATGGCGCCGGACGCACCCGGCGATTTCGAGCCGGAGCCGTATATAGGCACTCGGCCGCCGGCTCCGACGCGCGCGAGGTTGCCGGCCATCCCGGCGGATCCGGAACTGCTGCGCTACCGTCATCGGCTGGACCAGCAGCTCGCTGCCTGGCGCGCCGCCAGATCGGAAACCAGCCTCGCCCCCATCACGGCCGCGCAAATGCCGCGCAGCGAGTGGCAGGTACCCCGGCTGTGGCTCGCGCCGACCGTCGCCTGCGCTGTCGCCGCTTTGGCCGGCTGGTGGCTGGCGAGCGCGCCCGCCGCGCGTACCGGGGAGGAGCTCACTCAAGCAAGGCAGGCGCTGCAGCAGGAACAGGACAAGGTCGAGAAGCTCGGCGCCGCCTTGGGCGCCGCATGGCGTGAGCTCGCCGCACGCGCCGTAGCGTCGGTCGACAAGGCGGCGCAGGACCAGGAACGCGACGCCCTGCAGCAGGCCTTGCAGCAATCGGAGGCCGCAGCAGCGCGCTTCGCCCAGTCGCTGACCCAGGAGCGCGAGCGCAATCGAGAGCTCCAGCAGCAGCTCGCCGCCCGCCACGACCCCGTCGCGGCGTCCACGCCTGCGCCAGTCGCCGACACGGCGAAAGACAATGCGCCAGAGACGCCCGCCGATCCCGAACTGCTGCACCTGATGGCCCGCGCCAGCCTGCTTCTTGCCCAGGGCGACATCGCCGCAGCCCGCATCGTGCTGGAACGCGCGGCCGAGACCGGCAGCGCATCCGCCCTGTTCGCGCTGGCCGAGACGTTCGACCCGGGCGTCCTTGCCGCCTGGGGAGCCTTGGGCACCCAAGGTGACGTTTCGCGGGCTGGTGAGCTTTACGCCAAGGCGCTGGTCGCCGGCGTCGCGGCGGCAAAGGAGCGATTGGCGATCTTACGGCGATGAAAGGACGAGTCTGACAGGGAGGAAAACAATGATCACCATATCCGGCGGACGCCTTCTGGGCGCGCTGTCGCTTTCGGCAGCGATTGCCCTGGCGTTGATGACCAGCCAGTCGCTGGCGCAACCGCGCGAGCAGGCCGCGATGACGCCGCGGCCGGAGCAGCCCGCGGTGGCGCGACAGGATCCGGCGGCGCGGCCGCTGAACTTCGGCGCGCAGCAGGACAAGATCAATGCCTGGACCGTCGGCTTGGCGGCCGGCCTGATCGAAGGCGCGCCGCTCAGGCTTGCCTCCGAGATGGCACGCGTGGTCGACGACGGTGCGAACTTGCATGTCCTGCCCATCGTCACGCGCGGGCCGACCGAGAACCTGAACTCGCTGCTCTACCTGCGCGGCGTCGATCTCGCGATCATCAACTCCGATTCGCTCGAGGAATACCGCATCCAGCTTCCGGAGCTCCGCCGGCACGTCACCTATCTGCTGAACCTCTTCCCGTCGGAGCTGCACATCTTCGTGCGGCCCGAGATCCAGAGCCTGCAGGATCTCGCCGGCAAGAAAGTGAACTTCAACACGCTGGGCACGGCGGCTGCCTACACCGGTCCGCTGATCTTCAGCCGGCTGGGCATCGACATCGACAAGACCTTCATCCCGCACCCGATCGCCCTGCAGCAGATGAAGAAGGGCACGGACGACATGGCGGCGGTGGTGTTCATCACCTCCAAGCCGGTCGACGCGTTCCTGCGCAGCCAGTGGGAGCCGGGCTTCAAGTTCCTGCCGGTGACCTACGATGCCAGGTTCGAGGACTATTACCTGCCGGCCACGCTGGAGGCGACCGACTATCCCGGCCTGCTCAAGCCAGGCGAGCGCATCCCGACGGTCGCGGTGTCGACGGCGCTGGTCTCCTACAATTGGCCGGCCGGCTCCAACCGCTACCAGCGCGTCGCGCGCTTCACCGACCACCTGTTCAGTCGGGTCGACAAGCTGCAGGTCGCGGGGTTCGACCCCAAATGGAAGACGATCAACCTCGGCGCCACGGTGCCCGGCCTCGCGCGCTTTCCGGCGGCCCAGGATTGGCTCGACCGGTCGGCGCGCAAGACGGCGGAAAAGCGATGAAGGCCGCGGCGATCTCGGCTTCGGCGCTGATGCTGGTCAGCATTGCGGCATCGGGCCAAAGCAGCAGCGACGCGCTCAGCGCCTGTTCGTTGCCATCTTACGCCGACCGGATGCGATGCCTGGAGAAGCTTGCCGGAGAGGCGCCGCCGCCGCAGGTGGCCGCGACGCCCGGCCCGGTTCCTGCACCTGCGCCTGCACCGGCCGCCGCCTCTCCACCCGCCGCTGCCGCCACGCTCCCGCCGAAACCTGCAGCCCCGACGGCGGCAGCGAGCAGCAAATGGATCGTCAGCGAAACACGGTCGCCCGTCGACTACTCGCCCGTCGCCATCGCCACGGCCTCGTCCGGCGCCGGACCGCAGGGCGTCCTGCAGCTTTCGATCCAATGCCGCGGCGGTCGCACCGAGATGGCCATCCGCAGCGCACCCCTGATGCGCCGGGCCGAGGACCATGTCGTGAGCTATGCGATCAACGACGCGCCGCCGGTGACGGCGACGACCGGCTTGTCGTCGTCGGGCACCGGCATCGCCCTGAAAGGTGACGTCGCAGGTTTCCTGCTGTCGCTGCCGGATCAGGGCACCATCGCCTTCCGCGTCGCCGAGCGGCAGGGCGAGACACTCGAAGGACGATACGACCTGGCCGACATCAAGACGCTGGTGCCCCGGCTGGCCGGCCCCTGCAAATGGCGACGTAACTGAGGAGAGCACGATGACAAGGTTCGATCAGGCGATTCACCTGGCAGCAGTGTGTGCGGCGCTGCTTCTCCTTGCGCCGCCCGCAGTGGCGCAGGGACGGGAGCTCGCCGCGACGCCGCCGGCTGCGGCGACGAAAAAAGCGCATCGCCTCGTGCTGCAGGTCAACAGCAATGAGCCGTCGACGATGAACCTCGCACTGAACAACGCGACCAACGTCGAGCAGTACTACAAGGAGCGCGGCGAGAAGATCGAGATCGAGATCGTCACCTTCGGGCCGGGCCTGCACATGCTGCGTGACGACACTTCGCCAGTGAAGGACCGGATCAGCGCGATCGCCGGCAAGGGGTCGGCGATCTCGTTCAAGGCCTGCGGCAACACGCAGGAAAACATGGGCAAGGCCGAGAACAAGGCGATCCCGCTGGTGGCCCAGGCCACCGTGGTCAAGTCGGGCGTTGTGCGGCTCATGGAGCTGCAGGAGCAGGGCTGGACCTACGTCCGGCCCTGACTGGCCGGTTCGCAAGCCATACCTCGTGGGCCTGGGCGTGACGTGATAACACCGAGGCTCCAGGAGGTTCCCGCCATGCCGCTCGCCATCGAGGCCCTCGACCATCTCGTCATCAACGTGCGCGACGTCGAGGTCGCAGCCGACTGGTACCAGCGCGTGCTCGGCATGACGCGCGAGGATTTCGATCCCGGACCGGGCAAGGTCCGGCGCACCTCGATGAGGTTCGGCCGGCAGAAGATCAACCTCAGGCCGCTCTCGGCCAGCAAGGAGGAGTGGTTCACCGCCGATCACGAGAAGGCCGGCAGCGACGATCTCTGTTTCCTGACCAGCGCCTCGCCCCAGGCGGTGGCTGATCACCTGCGCGCCTGCGGCGTGGCCGTCATCGAAGGCCCGGCCGACAAGCGCGGCGCCATGGGCACCATCGTGTCGGTCTATTGCCGCGATCCCGACGGCAGCCTGATCGAGATCTCGTCGTACAAATAGCAGGCGGCGCTACCACGGGTAAGCGAAGCTACAGTCAGTGTGTTGGAACGATTCTCTTCGGGCCACGGCGCAGGCGTCGTATAAGAGGCGCGATGTCGAGTGAGTCCGACCTGCCTCTCGCGTTGTTCTTCGACCAGACGAACAAGGTGCTGCTAGCGACGTTTTCCGGCGCCTTCACCCTGCAGATCACCATCGACCTGGACACGGCTGCGCGCGCCCTTCAGGTGCGTCACGGGCCGTTCGCCGTCGTCCTCGATTTCACCAAGGTCACCGAGTTTGCCATCCAGCTCAGGGATTGGCCGCAGTTCGCGGCCGACCGGCGCGCGATCCGCGGCACCCGGCGCATAATGATAATGCCGGCCAACGACATCTTCAGCCCGATACGCCTTTACGGCACCCAACGCGGTGGGGCAGGCGGAGACAGCGACGTGGTGAGCACACGGGACGACGCCTTTCGGCAACTCGGACTTAGATGCCCGGCCTTCGAGCCGGTCGTCCCCACTTAGCGGGCCCGGCGCGCCAGCAGGCCGCGGATCACCCAGCGGGTGACCCACCATGCGACCAGCATCAGGATCGGGCCGCTCAACAGGACCATTGCCAAGCCCAGCAGCATGCTGCCGTTGGGCCAGTCGACATGGGCCGGCGCCTCGCACCAGGGGGCGAACCAGAAGGCGCAGGCAAGCTGAAGATTATACAGCCAGTAGCCCCCCCATATGAGCGAGGCGAGCAGCCATAATCGGACCAGGCCGCGCCGCCAGTTCCAATGCAGGGGGTTCCACCAGGGGATGATGGCGTAGCCCTGCTGGCCTGGCCAGAAGCCCGTGGGGGGAGCAGGCCGGAACGCGCGGCCGCCACCCCGGGGGGGAGCCTGGGGACCAGCCTTTGCCTTGCGTCTCGTCGTCTGCCGACCTGCCACCTCGACCAGTCCTCTTGCTGCCCTCGCTCCCGCCCGCCCCCTTATACCTTGAGTGGGGCATGGCGATGAAGGGTCGCTTGGTCGCTAGGGCAGCCCCTTGATCCAGTCGATGATGCGTTGGGATGCCGAGTGGTCGGTGTTGCGATGGTCGCCACCGTCGATGACCACGTACTTGCTGTACGGATTTCTGGCCGCCGGCCGGTAGATATTGGCCTCGGTAAAGCCGAAGGATGGATCCTTGGTGCCGATGATCACCATCAGCGGGATGTTGGCGGGCAGCTGACTCGCCTGTGTCGGCATGCTGGCCAGACCGCGCGGGTTCATCCAGGCGCAATACACCGCCGCCGTGGTCGACACGCGGACGCTGTTCCCTTGATTTTCATCCAGACCGGAGAAGGACTGGTTGCCCTGGCCCGATTTCGCCAGCTGGCAAGCCTGGTCGACGGCGTCCCTGATCGTCGGGTTGCGATTGGATGAACCTTGAGGGCTGTGCCCCGGAGCCGCCATGACGACTCCCGCTACGTTCTGGCGCGCCACGGCGTAGGACAGCGCCACGTTGGCACCAAGGCTCTGGCCGCCCACCACGATGCGCTGCGCGCCCTCGGCGCGCAGCTGGCTGGCGTAGCCGTCGATCATCCCGAACACCTGGTCCGGCGTGACGCTGATCTTCTCCCAGCCGCCCTGTCCCCACGGCATCGACGGCACGATGACCTTGATGCCTGCGGCAGTAGCCTTGGCGGCGATGTCGTTCGAGCCCGCCGTATTGGTCGGCCCCTGCTTGCCGTTCATGTAGATCAGGCCGATCGCGCCCTGCGCTGCGGCGCTCGTGGCGACGCCGAAGGCAACGACGAGCGCGATCGCGGCGTGCGCCAACTCACGTCTCTGCATGCGTGTCCCCACCCCAAGGCGGTGCGCTTCGCGCGCCTCCGATATTGCCGGCAAGCTTACCTGATTTGCCGCTGATCAGACCAGCCAGTGGTGACCGGACGCGCTGGTGAAATCCAGCTGGACGATGAGGTCGTTGTAGTCGTGATCGCCGCCACCGTACGTGTCTTCCCAACCCCACGTATTGAGGCCGTAGTTCCACAGATGGCCGACTTTCTGGCCGTTGACGACTTCGTTGGCGTTGGCGAAGGCCCAGAAGACGGCACCGGTCGTCTGATTGTCGAGTCGCATGGCGATGATGTCGCCGGCATTGACGCCCTGCAGCTCCGTATAGCCGAACTGGCCGTAGCCAGGCCCGCTGATGGAGTTGGCGCCGTACGTGGTCAGGTAGGCGCGGCCCTGCGCCGCCGCGGCGTAGGCGGGGTGGCCCGGCGCCAGCCCGTCGATGGTGCCGGCAAGATCGTCGACCTTGTAGAGCGTGAGCTGCAGGCTGTTCTCGCCAACCTGGCGCATGCGCACCACGGCGACCTGGTCGTCCTGGCCGCCGACGGTCTCGGCGATGGCCACGGGCCGGGCCACGCGCACCTGGTCGCTGCCGGCAAAGAAATCGGCGAAGCCGTAGGGATCGCTGAGGCTTGCCTGGGTGGCCTGGCCGGCGACACCGTCGACGGTGACGGCAAGAGTCTCGTTGTTGGCGACTCGCGCGTAGCTCACCGCGCCCTGCCCCTGCTTGTCGAACAGCAGTGCCAGGCCCGGATCGAAGTCGGACTGCAGCGATTGCTGCGCCAGCCGGCTTGTCCAGGAATAGCTCGCCGATGCACCGCTCGAGAACAGCGTGGCATGGTCGCCGAGATCGAGGTGGACGGTCGCGCCATTGCCCGTCGTCTGGAACAGCAGCGCCTGGTCGGCGCCGCTCTCCCAACCCGACCCATCGGCGTCGAGCATCGGTGGGCTGGTGCTCGGGTCAGCGAGGGAGTTGACCTGCGAATGGGCAATGGCGGAGAGTGCGCGCGCCAGCAGCAGGCCGTTGGGCGTGCCCAACCCGCTCGCCAGGTCGTAGCCAAGCCCCGCCGAGTATCCCTCGCCGGTCCCCGCCACGTACAGATGGTCATAGTAGGGCGACGTGTAACCGGTCGACGTCGTCGACGTGAAGTAGCTGTTGTCGTTGTTGCCGAGCTGCACGTCGTTGAACGAGCCCGGTGCGATCACCGCGGCGATGTAGAGCAGGTCGTTGTAGTAGCCGAGCTTGGGCAGCCCCTGGTCGACGAAAACGGCGTTGAACTGGGTGGTCAGCGACGCCCACAGCGGCGCAGCCGCGCTGGTACCACCGTCGCCGTGCAACAGGGTCGTCGACGTACCGTTCACATAGTCGGCGGACAGGACGGCGTAGTAGGTGTCGCCGGACGACAGTGCTGCGACATCGGGCATGCCGCGATTGCCGTTGGTCAGCGTGGAAAGGCCGAAGGCCTGTTGGTAGTCCGGAATCGACCAGCCTGTCGCCACGCCGCCCGATCCGGTCTGGTGCGAGCCGAACGACACGGAAGTGGGCGTGCCAGACTCGACCGCGATCGACTGCCACACCGTCTCGAACATTGTCGTCAAGACTGTCGCCATGGCAGCCGGCGCCGCGGCGGAGAGGTGTGACGGCAGCGTCTTGAGGCCAGCAGCGACGAGTGGGAAGATGGTCGCCGGATCGCCGGCCACGGCGAGAGCTGCCGTTTGCTCGATCGTCGTATCGTTCTGGGCGGTATAGAGCCCGGCAATCGAGGTGCCGCCGACCAGCAGGGTGAACGGCGAAGAGTGCGTGTGGGCGACATTGACCGTGCCGTTGGGGAAGTTGGCGCTTGCCCCTTCGTCGCCTGCCGCCATGTGCACCGAGACGTTGGCCAGTGCTCCGTCCTTGAACAGTTCCTGCCACGCCCAGTCGAAGACCGAACCGGCACTCGCCTGACCTACCGCCGGATAGGACGAGGTGATTACCGAAGGGTGGTTCGTCGTGTCGAAGAAGGCCAGCTGATAGGCGCTGAAAGGCGTGCTGTTCGCGTTGTACGGATATGTGTTCAGGAATGAATAGAGGAGCTGGGTGCTGTTCGGCACGGCGCCGGCAACGATCGAGATGTCGAGCGTCAGCTCGGGAATCACGACGCCTTGAGGATCGGTAGTGCCCGACAGCACCTGGAACTGCGCCTGGGTGACCGGAGAGAGGCCGACCTGCTGGCGATACAGGTTGTAGGCCGCGAACAAGCCTGCCTGATTGTTGACGGTGTTTTCGACCAGCGCGATCGGATCGGTCGGCACATCGGCGCCGAGCGGGAAATTGTAGTTGGCCGCCACGGCCGCCGGCGTCGCCACCGTCTGGGCGGGCGTGCTGTTGGCGCCGTTGCCGATGCCCGGCAGCCCGGTCAATGGCACGGCCGTGGAATTGATCAGATGGGGCGTGGTGATCGAGACATTCTGGTCGACCCACAGGCCGGAGACACTGCTGGGAAGTGTCAGGCTGCCCGCCCAGGCCACGAAAGTTGCCTGGCCGGAATTGCTGTTCGGCGTGACGACGTAGACGTCGGTCGACGCGAGACCGAAGAACTGCGCGAACTCTGCAACGGTGAAGGTCGCCCAGACGGTCCGGTCGGCGGCGGACGACAAATAGCCGAGCTGGTTCGCCAGCAGAAAGGCATCGCTGGGAACGCTTCCCTGCACGGTGTTGTAGTCGCCGGTATTCGCGCCGTAGGTGGCCCAGAGATCGGCAGGGCTGGAGTACTGGTCCAGCGCGGCCTGGCGCTGCGCCCAGGTGCCGGAGAGCAGCGGGTCGGCTGAAATGTTGTTATTACGGTCGAGAACGAGTCCAACAGTCACGTATGTGGTGCTCGACACACTCGATGAGCTCGCGCTGGTGATCGACGGCGCGTGGTCGCCGTAGGAAAAGAGCGTGTTCAACACGCTCACAGCCGCGGCAGAGTTCCCTGTCTGGGAGAGCGTCTGATATTGCTGCGATGTGCTGAGACCGGCGCCGTACGCGTCGAGAAAAGTCGAAGGACTGTTGGGCATGCCGGTATCGGACTCAAGATGACTTGAGCGCCTTCGTACCGTGGGTGGCGATGACGCACAACGCGAGGAGACTGCAACTCAGCCCGCGAAGACTGCAACAAGGTCGTCTGCTACTGACCCTGGAACAGCTGCTGGGTGATCTGGCCGCAGGCCACGTCCCTGGCGGTGCCGATCACCGGCGTCGGAATCGGGAAGATGCGGCCCAGCGAGACATGCGGCTGACGCAGCTTGCCCTGGACGATGACGGCCCCGTGCAGGTCGAGAAGGTCGAACTGCTTGGCGTCGGCGTCGATCTCGGCCTTCACGGCCTGGTTGATCAGCGAAGCCTGGCCCTGCACATGCAGAACCGACTTCTGGGTGTCGAGCAAGGTGCGGTCGAAGGTGACGGTGCCATGGTTGAAGTTCAGCCGGCCGACCGCGCACTTGATGGGAATGCGGTTGTCGCCGGTGACGTAGAGGATCAGCGCATCGAAGACCTGCAAGCCCGCAAGACTCACCATCAGGCTCGATACCGATCCACCGCCCAGCGCCGCCGCAAAGTGACCGTCGGCCGTCGCCATCACCTGGGCGAGCGAGCGGCCGGCACCGGCCAGCACGACGCGGCCCTGCATCTTGCCGTAGGTCGCATCGAAATACTGCGAGTTGCGAAAGAAGTTGCGCAGCTCGATGTCGCTCAGCACCAGGCTGGTGCGCACCTTGGGTATATCGGCCTTGGCGTCGACCACCAGCTCGCCCGCGATCTTGCCGGCGCCGGCGCTCTGGCCGTCACCCAGCAGGATCAGCGTGATCGGCTTCGCCGTCGCCACGCCATCCTGCACCACGACACGGAAGGACAGCGCCTGCACCGGCAGGTAGGCGGGCGCAATTACGCGCTTGGCGTCGAGCGTCACGTCCATGTTCATGGCGCGCAGTTTCTCGACCTTGAGCGGCAAGTTGGGGAAGAGATCTCCCGAGGCTTCGAGCTGCTGCTGGGTCTGGCGCTGTTGCGGCGAGACATTGCCGCCCGGCTTGTCGGGCGGCGCGCCGACGAGCGGCGCCAGGTCGGCGAAGACCAGCTTGTTCGACACGAGCTTGGCCGTCAGGAAGGCAGGCTTGCGGCGCTCGTCGACCGTGACTTCGCCGGTGAGGTCGCTGTCGCCGACATGCCACTTGCTGTCGATGAACTTCCAAATGCCGGCCTCGCGATGCAGCTTGCCGACGATGTTGTAGGGCGGCGTCGGCGGGCCCGGGATGCCGAGCAGCGGATAGATGTCGGCGAGGTCGTGGCCTGACAGCGACAGCTGAACGTCGGCGCCGGTCCACTGGAAGGGGTCCATGACCGTGCCCTTGGCCTTGAGCTTGGTGGCGCCGAAGGTGACGTCGAGGTCGAGCGGATAGGGCTGCTCGGTGTCGCGCAGCATAATCAGCGAGCCGCCGACGAAGCGGACGACAAGCGGTTGGCCCTCGAGCTTGCCCTTGAGCTCTAGCCTGGCCTGTGGCTGGTCGCCGGCCTCACCCCTGGCTGTCGAGACCGTGCCATCGAGGTCGAGCTTGCGCTTGGGATCGCGGTAGGTGAGCTTGCCGTCGGTGACTTCGAGGCGGCCGATCACGGGTGTCTCGAAGCGATTGTCGGGCTCGACCACCTGCTTGGCCGCCGCCGCCGCGGGCGGCGCCTCCCCCAGTTCCCAGTTGATCTGGTCCTGCTCGCCCTTCTCGACCACGATCTCGGGCTTGCGCAGCACCAGGCTAGGCAGCACCAGGTTGCCCCCGATCAGCGGCCACAGGCGGATCTCGAAATCGACCTGCTCGGCCTTCAGCATGTGGGGCTCCTTGGCCCACTCGGCATTGGCGAGCTGAACGCCGCCCAGATGGACGTGCGAAGTGAGGCCCCAGTCGACCGAGATGTCGGCAATCGTGGTCTTGCGCCCCGAGAGCGTGCTGGCGTGGCTTTCGATCCGGCCACGGAAATCATCGGATGTGACATAAAAATACACGGTCCCGATCGCGACAGCGACCAGGACCACTAGAACACCGGCCGTCCAGGCCAGGATTCTGAGCACACGGGCCATGTGTTGGGAACGATTCGGCTCTCGGTTTAGTTCCCCGCCGGTCCGTGCGGCAGCCACAACTCGATCACTCGCCGTGACAGCCTCTGCCGCAGGACACTCGACGCATGCCTAAGACCAGACGAAGGTTCCTGGCCGCGGCGTCGGCGACCGCCGCCGCCGTCGCTGCCCCTGCCATCGCCCAGAGCAAGGAAACGGAGGCGGCGGGCTTCGAGGAAGCCCTGCGCGCCAAGTTCGCCGACGGCGACGTGCTCGACTGGCGCGGCGGCAATGTGAAATTGCGCAAACCGATCACCATCGAGGTCACGTCCAACCTGCTCGGCCCGGGCCTCGATCTAAACGGCGCCAAGCTGATCGCCGACTTCAACGATGCGAACAAGCGCGCCATCACCATCCGCATTCCGGCGCGCGCCAAGAACATCGCGTTGCGCGGCATGAAAATCCTGAATGGCACGATCCTCGCCGCCAGCCCGGCGCAGGACGCGATCGGCCTGGAATGCCTCACCAACCAGAGCTGGCTCTACAGCTGGAAGCTGATGAACCTCGACATCGAGCACTTCGCGCGCGACGGGCTGCATTTCGACGGCAGCGTGTTCGAGGGCGAGTGCCATGCCATCACCTGTGCCGACAACGGCCGCAACGGCATGACCTTCCGCAACAACGGCCCGATCGGCGACATCGGCATCGTCTCAGCCATCGCCATCTTCGGCGGTCAGATGCGCAAGAACGGCAACGCCGGCATCGAGACGCAGAGCAACCTGCCCTACCAGGAGCCGCGCGACCTCAATATCTCGCAGACCTATTTCGTCGAGAACAAGGGACCGGGCCTGCTCGCCACCAGCGGCCTGTCCATGGCCATGGGCTGCGGCTTCGAGAACAATGGCGGCTGCGGCATCAAGCTCGCCAACGAGGGCCGCCTGTTCGCTTGCCGCGCCAGCACCTACAAGTCGCAGCCCTACCTGGTCGACGCCTTCCTCAACGGCGGCAGCATGCTGCTCGACGGCTGCCGCATCGAGGGCTACGGCGGCTTCGAGGGCAAGATGAAGTACGCGAAGATCGGCGGCAAAGGCTCTGTAGTGCTGCGCGCTTCGGGCGATCGCTCGACCGTCGATGTGTCGAACGACATTGCCGTCAAGGTCGTGTGAGGGTCTCGCTTCTACCCTTTACTCCTTGCATGATTGAAGAAACTATCCTGCATGGACTTCTCGACCCGACGCTTGGCCCTGATCGGCCTGTTTGCGATGGCATTTTCCGCGCCTGCCTGGGCGCAAGACGTTCAGGTCATGGACTCCGCGCCCAAGGCCCAGGCCGTGATCGGCGAGCCGAGCAGCTCGTTCTTCGTGCGCTTCGACCGGCCGATCGACCACATCCATTCGAATTTGTCGATCTGGCGGGGCGGGCAACTCGTCGAACGCCTGCAACCGCGGCTGCAGACCGAGCCCAACGTGTTGTTTGCCCGTGCACCGACCTTGGCGCCCGGCGAATACCAGCTGCGCTGGATCGTGCGCACCATGGAGGGGGTCAAGGTTATCCAAGGCGATATTCCATTCACGGTGAAGAGCCCGCCCTGAACGGCGGTCGCAACCAATTGCCCCGTGAGATCGTTGCGACATCTGTAGCATATCCCGGGCTTGGGCCGGCGGGATGCAGAGCGAGGGATCCCGATGAAGATCGCCCAGGTCGCGCCTCTCATGGAAAGCGTGCCGCCCCGGCTCTATGGCGGCACCGAGCGCATCGTCTCCTACGTCACCGAGGAACTGGTCGAGCAGGGCCACGACGTGACGCTGTTCGCCAGCGGCGATTCGCTGACGCGGGCGCGCCTGGTGCCGTGCACGACGAAGGCGCTGCGGCTGAGCGACGTCAAGGATCCGATTCCCGCCCACCTGATCATGCTCGACGAGGTCCGCCGGCTTGCCTCGTCGTTCGACGTGCTGCACTTCCACGTCGACATGTTGCACTACCCCGTGATCCGCGACTTCGCCTCGCGCACGGTGACGACCCTGCACGGCCGGCTCGACTTGCCGGACATGCATCCGCTCTACAGCGTCTTCAGCGACGCGCCGCTGGTGTCGATCTCCGACAACCAGCGCAAGCCCATGCCGCCGGTCAACTGGGCGGGCCGTATCCATCATGGCCTGCCGCAGGATCTGCTGAAGCCGCTTGCAGCGCGCTGCGGAGACTATCTTGCCTTCCTCGGCCGCATCTCGCCCGAGAAGCGGCCCGACCGCGCCATCGAGATCGCGGCGCGCAGCGGGCGCGAGCTGCGCATCGCCGCCAAGATCGACAAGGTCGATCGCGACTACTGGCGCGAGGATATCGAGCCGCTGCTGCGGCGCCACGCCAACGTGCGCTACATCGGCGAGATCGGAGATGCCGAGAAGGCCGAGTTCCTCGGCAACGCCTCGGCGCTCCTGTTTCCCATCGACTGGGCCGAACCGTTCGGCCTGGTCATGATCGAAGCGATGGCCTGCGGCACGCCGGTCATCGCGTGGAATTGCGGCTCGGTGCCCGAGGTCGTCGATCCCGGCGTGACCGGCTTCGTGGTCGACAGTATCGAGGAGGCGGTGTCGGCCGTCAGCCTGATCGGCAACCTCGATCGTCGGCGCATCCGCGAGGTCTTCGACCAACGCTTTACAGCGGCGCGCATGGCCCGAGACTACGTCGCGATCTATCGCCGCCTGCTGGACACGCGCCAACCGGTCGAGCTAAGCGCGGCCGAATGAGGGGCGAAGCGGCATGAAGAACGCGGAGGAAGTGGCCCACGCCCCTGCTCCCGCCGGCCCCGGTGTGCCGACGGCGCAGTTCTTCATTCCGGCCGCCACCTCGCTGCAGGAGCGCCGGACGCGGACGCTGAAGCACGGCGACAGCTTCGGCGTGTTCGATCCCAACGGTGATGCCGTGGCCGGCCCCGGCAGCCCTGAAGGCCTCTATCATCGCGACACGCGATACCTCTCGCATTTTCTCATCACGCTCGACGGCCAGCGGCCGATGCTGCTCAGCTCGACGCTGCGCGACGACAACGCCATGCTGACCTGCGACCTCACCAATCCCGATCTCTACGACACGATGGGGCGCCTGGTCCTCGAGCACGACCTGGTGCATCTGCGCCGCATGCGCTTTTTGTGGCAAGCAGCGTGCCACGAGCGGCTGGCGGTGCGCCATTTCGGCAGCACGCCGCAGCGCCTGCGGCTCGGCCTGTCCTTCGCCGCCGATTTCGCCGACCTGTTTGAGGTGCGCGGCACCCGGCGCGAGCGTCACGGCCTGCGTCATGCCGGCTCGGTCAGCGGCAACGACGTCACGCTGGGCTATACCGGCCTCGACGGCCTGACGCGCCGTACGGTGGTGAGCTTCGCGACGCCGCCCGACAAGCTCAGCGTCGACGGTGCCCTGTTCGAACTCGTGCTGCAGCCGGGTGAGACGCGGAACATCGACCTGACGATCGATTGCGCCCCTGAGGAGAACGCGCCGGACCAGGCACGGCCGGGCTTCCTGCAGGCGCTGCGGCGGGCGCGGCGGACGCTCCGCACCTCGGCCGCGCGCGCCGCCGCGATCACCAGTTCCAGCACCACGTTCAATGAGGCCATACGCCGGTCGGTCTCCGACCTCTACATGCTGATCACCGACACGCCGGACGGTCCCTATCCCTATGCCGGCATCCCCTGGTTCAGCACCGTATTCGGCCGCGACGCACTGATCACCGCCATGCAGACGCTGTGGCTCGATCCCGCCATCGCGTGCGGCGTGCTGAAGCACCTCGCGCGCCACCAGGCCGAGACCACCGACGAGGCCGCCGACGCCGAACCGGGCAAGATCCTGCACGAGATGCGGCAGGGCGAGATGGCGCTGCTGGGCGAGGTGCCGTTCCGGCACTATTACGGCAGCGTCGATTCCACGCCGCTGTTCGTCATGCTGGCCGGCGCCTATCTCGAACGCACCGACGATGTCGAGACCGTGCGCAAGCTATGGCCGAACATTTTGGCGGCACTCCGCTGGATGGACGACTCGGGCGATCGCGACGGCGACGGGTTCATCGAGTATGGCCGCATGCGCGACACCGGCCTGATCAACCAGGGCTGGAAGGACAGCCACGATTCGATCTTCCACGCCGACGGCACGCTGGCCCGCGGGCCGGTCGCCCTGGTCGAGGTCCAGGCCTATGCCTTCGGCGCGTGGCGAGCCGCTTCCCTGATCGCGCGCCGACTGGGCGACAACGACGCCGCCGACGGCTACACCGCGCGCGCCAGCCGTCTGCAACAGCGCTTCGATGACGCCTTCTTCGACAAGTCGCTCGGCACCTTTGTGCTGGCGCTCGACGGCGACAAGCGGCCGTGCCGCGTGCGCGCGTCCAATGCCGGTCATGCGCTGTTCAGCGGCATCGCCTTGCCCAAGCGCGCGGCAGCGATAGTGAAGACGCTCACGTCGAACGCCTTCTTCTCCGGTTGGGGCGTGCGCACGCTCGCCGTCGGCGAGGCGCGCTACAATCCGATGAGCTACCACAACGGCTCGGTGTGGCCGCACGACAACGCCCTGATCGCGGCAGGATTCGCGCGCTACGGTTTCAGGCGCGAGGCGGCGCGACTGTTCGGCGGACTGTTCGCAGCCTCGGCCTATATCGATTTGCGCCGGCTGCCCGAGCTGTTCTGCGGCTTCCCGCGCGAGCGCGCGCATGGCCCGACCTTCTATCCGGTCGCCTGCTCGCCGCAGGCCTGGGCGGCGGCGACGCCCTTGTCGCTGCTGCAATCCTGCCTCGGCTTACGCTTCGACACGGCGCGCGGCTCGGTGGCGTTCGACGAGCCGTTGTTGCCCGACTTCCTCGATGATGTAACGCTGCGCCGCCTGTCGCTCGGCGATGCGGCGGTCGACGTGGCCCTGCGCCGTCGCGGCAGTGACCTCTCGGTCGAGGTCCTGGGCCGTCGTGGCCGGCTGGGCGTCGATCTTTCCTGAGGATACGAGCGGACACTGAGCATGGCCGATCCTGCGTGGTGGCACCGCGCCGTCCTTTATCAGATCTACCCGCGATCCTTTCGCGACGGCGACGGCGATGGCGTGGGCGACATTCGTGGCATCTGCCAGCGGCTCGATCATCTGGTCGAGCTCGGCGTCGATGCGCTGTGGCTGTCGCCCGTCTTCCCCTCGCCCATGGACGACTTCGGCTACGACGTGGCCGACTACTGCGACATCGATCCAATGTTCGGCACGCTGGCCGACTTCGACGCCCTGCTGACCGACGCACACAAACGCGGACTCAAGGTGATCCTCGACCTGGTGGCCAACCACAGCTCCGATCGACACCCCTGGTTCCAGGAAAGCCGCGCCGCGCAGAGCTCGGCCAAGCGCGACTGGTACATCTGGCGGGACCCGGCACCGGGCGGAGGGCCGCCCAACAACTGGCTGTCGGAGTTCGGCGGCGGGGCGTGGGAATTCGATGCGGCGAGCGGGCAGTATTACCTGCACACCTTTCTCGCCTCGCAGCCCGACCTCAACTGGCGCAATCCCGAGGTGGCGGCCGCCATGCACGAGGTCGTGCGCTTCTGGCTGAAGCGCGGCGTCGACGGCTTCCGCGCCGACGCCGTCCGCCATCTGATCAAGGACGAGGCGTTTCGCGACAATCCGGCCAACCCCGCCTACCGCGACGGCGATCCGCCGGATACGGCGGTCCTGCCGCTTTACACGGCTGATCGGCCGGAGGCGCATGACATCATCGCCGGATTGCGCGACGTGATCGACGAGTTTCCCGACCGCCTGCTGATCGGCGAGCTCAACCTGCCGTTCGACAAGCTGGTGGCCTATTACGGCCGCGATCTCGACGGCCTGCATCTGCCGTTCAACTTCGCTCTCCTGAGCGCGCCCTGGAAGGCGCGGCATCTCGCCGGCCTGATCGATCGCTATGAAACGGCCCTGCCCAAGGGTGGCTGGCCGAACTGGGTGCTGGGCAACCACGACAAGCCGCGCATCGCCTCGCGCGTCGGCGACGCGCAGGCCAAGGTCGCGGCCATGCTTCTGCTGACCCTGCGCGGCATGCCGACCCTCTATTACGGCGACGAGATCGGCATGCGCCAGATCAAGATCCCGCCGGACCGCGTGCGCGATCCGTACGAGCTGAACGTGCCGGGACTGGGGTTGGGTCGCGACGGCTGCCGCACCCCCATGCAATGGGATGCATCGAGCAAGGCAGGCTTCACCAAGGGCAAGCCCTGGTTGCCGCTGGGCGAAGATCACCGCCAGCTCAATGTCGAGAATCAGCGGGCCGACCGCACGTCGATCTTCACCCTGCACAAGCGGCTGATCGCCCTGCGCCGCGCCCATCCTGCGCTGGCCGTCGGCGATTACCGGCCGATGACCGCGACCGGCGACCTGCTGCTGTTCCAGCGCGCGCTGGATCGCGAGCGCTTCGTCGTCGCGCTCAATCTCGGCGCCGAACCGGTCGAGGTCGATTTCGCGAAGGGCGAGGTGAGCGGCCGACTCGTCCTCTCGACACACGGCGACCGCGATGGCGAGGTTGTCACCGATGCGTTGGCCCTACGCGACAACGAAGGCGTCGTGGTCGAGCTGTCATGATGGAGCGCGGGCCTGGAGGTCCGCGCTCCGGACCTAACCCTTGCCCAATCCGCGCACGACGAAGGTGTTGAGCCGGCGGGCGAAGGCCGCGGGATCGGCCGGCACCTCGCCGTCGAGGATGTAGGCCTGGTCGAGCAGGAGGTTGGCGAGCTCGGCCGCCTCGTCGGTCGGCGCCGTGCCGACGGCCTTCACGAGATCGTGGCGCATGTTGAGCTCGAGGATCGGCTTGGCACCGGTGCCGCGGTTGGCGCGCGCCAGCAGGCGCTCGAGCTCGCGGTCGCGGCCCTGGGTGGCGGCGACCAGGCAGGCGGCACTCTCGGTCAGGCGCTGCGAGGCGCGCACGTCGGACACCTTGTTGCCCAGCGCTTCCTTCACGGCCTTCAGGACGGCGGCATCGTCTTCGGTCGATCCCTGGTCCTCGGCCTTCTTGTCGTCGAGCAGCGGGACCAGGCCGAAATCGACGTCGCCTTGGCTCAGCGAACGCAGCGGCTTGCCCTCGAACTCCTGCGGCATGGACGTCCAGAAAGCGTCGACCGGGTCGGTCAGCAGCAGCACTTCGACGCCGCGCGCCCGCGCCGCCTCGAGCTTGGGATTGGACTTCAAGCGCTCGGCGCTCTCGCCCACGAGATAATAGATCTCCGTCTGGTTGGGCTTGAGGTCGGCCACATAGTCCTTCAGCGAACGGCCTTCGCCAGCCGTCGTGGCGAAGCGCGCCATTGCCAAAAGCTGGCCGCGCCGCTCGTGGTCCTCGTACAGTCCCTCCTTGAGGACCGCGCCGAAGGCGTTCCAGATCTTGGTCCAGGTCTCGGGCTCCTTGGTCGCCGAGCTTTCCAGCTCGCCGACGATGCGACCCGTGAGGCCGTTGCGGATCTGCGTCACCTGCGGGTTGTTCTGCAGCATCTCGCGCGACAGGTTGAGCGGCAGATCCTCGCTGTCGACGACGCCGCGCACGAAGCGCAGCCACGACGGCAGCAACTCGGCATCGTCAGTGATGTAGACGCGCCGCACATAGAGCTTTACGCGGCCCTTGCGGCCGGGATCGCTGAGGTCGAACGGCGGCGTGGTCGGCACGAACAGCAGCACGGCATAGGCCTGCCGGCCCTCGACCTTGTAGTGCAGGGTGAGCGCGGGCTCGTCGAACGCCATGGCGATCGAGCGATAGGCCTGGGTGTAGTCCTCCGCCTTCAGTTCCGATTTCGACCGCTGCCACAGAGCGCTGGCGGCGTTGACCTGCCGCGCCTCGCCCTTGTCGTCCAAGAGCTCGATCGGGAAGAGGATGTGCTCGGAGTAGGTGTGGATCACCCGCTCGAGCTCGAACGGCTGCAGGTAGCGCGCCGCGTCGTCCTTCAGGTGCAGGACGATCTCGGTGCCGCGCGGTACGCGGGCCGCCTGCTCCTCGGTGGCCGGCGCCAGCTCGAAGCCCGCGCCGCCCGACGACGTCCACACCCAGGTCTCCGGCGTGCCGGCGCGCCGGCTGGTCACGGTGATGCGGTCGGCCACCATGAAGGCCGAGTAGAAGCCGACGCCGAACTGGCCGATCAGGCCGAGCCCGTCCTTGGCGTCCTGCAGGCCCTTGAGGAAGGCTTTGGTGCCCGAGCGCGCCACGGTGCCGAGGTTGTCGACAAGCTCCTGGCGGTCCATGCCGATACCGGTATCGGCGATGGTCAACGTCTTGGCGGTCGCATCCGGCTTCAGCTGGATGGCGAGCTTCTCGGCGCCGGCCAGCAGCTCGGGTTTGGAGATCGCCTCGTAGCGCAGCTTGTCCAGGGCGTCCGAGGCGTTGGAGATCAGCTCGCGCAGGAAGACGTCGGTCTCGGAATAGACCGAATGGACCATCAGGCTGAGGAGCTCGGCGACCTCCGCCTGGAATTGGTGCGATTGTGTGCCTGCGTCTGCGTTCATCCGAGTCCGTCCATTGATTTGCTTTGAGCGGACCCGCCTATAGCCCCGGAAAGACGCGCGGCCAAGGCAATGGTGGCGGCGAAACGAACAGAGGCTCCTGCTCCTCGGCAGGCAAGCGCTTGGACGGCTGCTGTTGTTTGTCAGCTTCCGCCGGCAAAGGGTTCAGAAAGGCCGGCTGGGGCTGCAGATCGCCAATTTGCATCATCACGTCCTCCATGGAGCAACATGCGGAGACAAATGTGCGGGCCCTGAATGCGGCGCACCGCGGCGGTCGATTTAAGAGCGGTCGAGGCGGTTTCAAGAGGGATGGAGCGCCCGGCTGTAGGACACGCCCCAAAATTCACACCGCAATCTGTCTCCAAATATGCATTTCGGATGTTTATTAGGCAGGCTCTTTGCTAGGGATGCAGGCATAGCGTGGAGACCTGATGCGCCTGACCTTTCACACCGACTACGCGCTCCGGATGCTGCTCTATCTCGGGACGCGGCCGAACGAGACCGTGACCATCAGCGAGGTGGCGGACGCCTACGGGGTGTCCAAGAACCACCTGATGAAGGTCGCCACCCACTTGGTGAGCGGCGGCTACGTCGCCGCCACCCGAGGCAACGGCGGCGGCCTGCGACTGGCACAAAAGCCCGCCGATATCGTGATCGGCGAGGTCGTGCGGCACACCGAGAACGATTTCGACCTGGTCGGCTGCTTCGAGGCCGGCGGGAGTTGCCGCATCGAGCCGGCCTGCCTGCTGCGCACCTCGCTGCGCAAGGCGCTCGACGCCTTCTTCCGCGTGCTCGACGACTACACCCTGGCCGATCTTCTGGTGACGAGGCCGCTCATGGCCGAGCTGTTCCAGCTCACCGAGTCCGGTGAAGCCGCAGCCAACCCCGTCCTCGGCAAGCGTCGGGCCTGGTAGCTTCAAAGTGGCATAGTTGATGCATCTATGAATCCGCCGGCCCGACGAGCCGGCGGTTCATGGAGCGTCATGTCAGCCAACGCCAGACACCCCGCACCCCTGCATCCCGACGTCGCGGCCGTGCTGGACGGCCTCGACGCTTCCGACGGCCCGGTCGAAAGCGCCCGCGTCTTGCCGCCCGAGGCCTACATGTCGGCGGCCTTCTACGAGTTTGAGATGGCGGCGGTCTACATGCGCTCCTGGCTGTGCATCGGCCGCGCCCAGCAGATCCCCGCCCCCGGCGACTACATGGCGCTCACGCTCGCCGACGAGCCGATCCTCGTCGTGCGCGGTAGCGATGGCGAGATCCGCGCCCTGTCGGCGGTCTGCCGCCATCGCGGCCACACGCTCAAGGAAGAGTGCACGGGCAACACCCGCACCTTCACCTGCCCCTATCACCGCTGGACCTATGATCTCGCGGGCGAGTTCGTCGGCGCGCCGCACATGGGCCAGACCGCGAGCCTGGCCGAGCTCAAGCGCACCGAGGCGCTGCCGCAGCTCAAGGTCGAGCTGTGGTACGGCTTCATCTTCGCGAACTTCGACCCGACGGCCAAGCCTTTGGCGCCGACCATGACCAAGCTCGAGCCCTACATGGCAGGCTACGACCTCGACAACATGGTGACGGTCGAGCCTGAGATCACGACCAAGGCGCTGCCGTGGAACTGGAAGATGCTGCTCGAGAACTACATCGAGCCCTATCACACCCAGTTCGTCCATCCGATCATCCACGACTTCGCGCCCTCGACCGGTGTGGAGTTCGATCCCTGGCGCGGGCCCGACGACAACGTGATCGTGCGCTACGTGCCTTTCCTCGAGCGCGACGGCAGCCTGACCGAGAACGGCTGGGCCGCACCTGCACTGTTCCCGATCATCGAGGGTTTGAGCGAGAAGCAGAGGAACCGGGTCGGCTTCGGCATGGTGCCGCCCAACATGAACATCATCTTCATGCCCGACATGCTGTGCTATGGGCTCGTCTTCCCGCAGGGACCGACCAGTCTCAAGGTCGGTGGCGGGCTGTTCACGGCGGGCGGCTGGTGCATGCCCAAGAGCACCGTCGCCCTGCCCGACTTCCACGCCCGCGCCAATCGCATGATGGAAGGTTCGCGCCAGCTCGGCGAGCAGGACACCACCGTCAATCTCGCCATGCAGCGCTCCAAGTACTCTCGCTTCGCGCCGCGCGGACGCTTCTCCTATCTCGAGGAGACGCTCGCCCAGTTCAACCGCTGGCTGGCCGTGCGCTATCGCGCCGAGGCGCGGCGGCGCAACTATCCGCTGCCGAGCGCTGCTCAGGCTGCGGAATGACCGCGGCCGCCGACTTCAAGGACACGGCGGGCGCGTTCTGCCCGCATGGCCGCTTCGCGCTGGCCGGCGCCGCAACCGGTCCACTCGCCGGCCTCACCTTCGGCGTAAAGGACTTCATCGACGTAGAGGGCCATGTCACCGGCGCCGGCAATCCGCGCTGGCTCGAGACGCACGCGCCCGCGGCCAGCACGGCGCCTTGCGTCACCACCCTGCTCGCGGCCGGCGCGACCATGATCGGCAAGACGATCAGCGATGAGCTCGCCTACAGCCTGAACGGCGACAATTTCCACTACGGCACGCCCTTGAACACGGCGGCGCCCGATCGCGTGCCGGGCGGCTCGTCGAGCGGTTCGGCCTCCGCCGTTTCGGCAAAGCTCTGCGACTTCTCGCTCGGCACCGATTCGGGCGGCTCGGTGCGCATCCCGGCGAGCTATTGTGGGCTCTACGGCATCCGCACCACGTTCGGCCTGCTGCCGCTCGACGGCATCGTGCCCTTCCAGCCGACCTTCGACGTGCTGGGCTGGTTCGCCCGCGATGCCCGGCTGTTCGCCGAGGTGGGCCGCGTGCTGCTGGCTGCCGCGCCCAGCCGGCCGCCGCTCAAGCGCCTGATGACCAGCCTCGATGCCGAGGCCGAGACCGATGCCGACACGCTCGGCCGGCTAGCGCCGGCCGTCGCCGCCGTCAGCGCGCATTTCGGCGGCGCACAGGCAGTGAAGGTGTCGCCCGATGGACTGGAGAAGTGGCGCATGCAGTTCCGGCTGCTGTCGGCGGCCGAGGTCTGGTCGGTGAACGGCGCCTGGATCGAGCAGGCCAAGCCGGTCTTCGGCCCGGCCATCGCCGAACGCCTCGCTTTCGCCCGCGAGGCCTCGACCATGGACATGAAGGCGCTCAAGGCGGACCGCGCCGCGACCGCGGCCCGGCTGCGCGAGGTCGTGGGCGACGACGGCATCATCTGCCTGCCGACGGCGCCCGGCCCGGCGCCGCTGCGCACGGCCACCGGCGATGCCGTGGAAGCCTTCCGCCAGCGCGCGCAACGGCTGACCTGCATCGCCGGGCTGAGCGGGCTGCCGCAGATCAGCATCCCGGTCGCGACGGTCGACGGCGCGCCGGTCGGCCTGTCGTTGATCGCGCCGCCCGGCCGCGACCTCGATCTGCTGGCACTCGCCGTCGCGCTCGAACCGCTGGTGATGGACCG
>NZ_BKAJ01000165.1 GCF_007992495.1 Reyranella soli | reverse complement strand
GTACTTCGCGGACGGCGTTGTCGACGAGATCATCACTGCACTCTCGCGGTTTAACTCGCTATTCGTCATCGCCCGCAACTCATCGTTCACCTACAAGGGCAAGTCGGTCGACATCAAGCAGGTAGGCCGGGATCTTGCCGTTCGCTATGTCCTGGAAGGCAGCATAAGGAAAGCGGCCAATCGGGTTCGTATAACGGGCCAGCTCGTCGAGAGTGACACCGGCAATCACCTATGGGCAGATCGGTTCGACGGGGCACTTGAGGACGTTTTCACCTTGCAGGACGTCGTGACCGAAAAGGTCATCGCCCATTTAACTCCCAGCGTCGAGCGGGCTGAGATAGAGCGGGTAAGGCGCAAGCCGGCAGAAAATCTCGGCGCCTACGACTGCTACCTAAGGGGGCTGGCGCTGTTCCAGACCCTCTCCAGGGAGAACTTCGACGAGGTGATTGGCCTGTTCAGACGTGCCCTGGAGCTTGACCCAGAAAACTCGTCTGCGCTGGGGAGGCTGCTCGCCTGCCTTGCCAATCGCGCAGGCTGGGGAATTTTCGACCACACCGCGAGCGACCGGGCCGAAGTTGCACGGCTCGTCCCCCGCGCCGTCCTCATTGGCCGAGACGATGCGGTTGCCCTCGGCCACACTGGCTACGCCATCGCCTACGTCTTGCGCGATCTGGCCTTCGCGCGCGAGCAGGTCGACCGTGCCCTGACACTAAATCCCAACTTGGCCGGCGCTTGGACCTACAGCGGCTGGATCCATCTGTGGTCAGGCGATCCAACCACGGCAATCGAGCATCTGCTGCGTTCGATCCGGCACGACCCGTTGGGCATCGCCGGCGGCAGGCGTTCGGGTCTCGCGCATGCGTACTTCTTCCTGAATAGGCACGAGGAGGCTCTGCAGTGTGCCGAGGGCCATGTGCGAGACAATCCGAAAGCCCATCCGGCGTATCGGATCGGTGCCGCCAGTGCGGCCTTGGCTGGAAGGATGGATCAAGCCCAGAGCTTTGCCGCCGCCCTCAAGCAGATTGATCCGGCCTTCCGCGTCTCGCGGCTCCAAGACCACCTTGGCCCTTACCAGCGTGAGTTCCTGGAAAAGTACAAGCAGGGCCTGCGACTTGCGGGACTACCCGAATGACCGAGCAGCGCCGCCTTGCCGCCATCGTGTCGGCTGACGTCGCCGGCTACTCCAGGCTGATGGGCCGAGACGAGAGCGGTACCCTGGCGGCATTGAAAGCAATGCGGCAGGAAGTGGTCGACCCGGCGATCACCAGCCACGGTGGCCGCGTCGTGAAGACCACGGGCGACGGCTTGCTGCTGGAGTTCCCGAGCGTAGTCAACGCGGTACGGTGTGCCGTCGAGGTGCAGACGTTGATAGCTGAGCACAGCGACGAGGTGCCCGACGACCGGCGCATTGCCTTTCGCATCGGCATCAACCTGGGCGACATCATCGTTGAGGGCGACGACATCTTCGGCGACGGCGTGAACATCGCCGCCCGCCTCCAGGAAATTGCTCCTTCGGGAGGCATCTGCATCTCGAGCCGCGTGCATGACGATGTGCGCGACCGTCTCGAAGCCACGTTTGTTGACGGGGGCACCCAACTGCTCAAGAACATCGTTCGGCCAGTCCAGGTTTGGCGCTGGCAGGCCGGTACAGCCGATCCAGCCCAAATAGCATCCGCGCCAATAACTCTCCCATTACCGGACAAGCCCTCGATAGCTGTGCTCCCGTTCCAGAACATGAGCGGTGACCAGGAGCAGGAGTATTTTGTTGATGGCGTAACCGAGGACATCATTACGGAGCTGTCGCGCTTCCATTCTCTTTTTGTGATCGCCCGAAATTCCTCGTTCTCATACAAGGGCAAGTCGCCGGACGTTCGGCAGGTCGGCAGGGACCTCGGCGTTCGCTATGTCCTGGAAGGCAGCATACGCAAGTCGGCCAATCGGATACGTGTGACTGGTCAGCTTGTAGATAGTGTTACTGGCAACCACATCTGGGCGGAGCGCTATGACCGCGTGCTGGAGGACGTCTTTGCGGTGCAGGAGGAGGTCACCCAGGCGGTTGTGGCTGCGATTGCGCCACAGATCGAGCTGGCGGAGCAGTTGAAGGCCGCCCGACAACGGCCCGAGAACCTCACTGCATACGAAATCGCTCTTCGAGCATACGCCCACGCATTGGAGGGAAGGGACAAGGTCGATCGCGAGATTGTGGACATCGCTATTCGGGAGGCAAAAGAAGCTCTGTCGATCGATCCGTCCTGCGTGCTGGCACTGCATGCACTGTGTGTCGCCCACTCAAATGCGCTGTACACTCAGGTCGCGGATGATCGTGAGCATGCCCTGAAAGAAGTCACGCGGGCGGTCGAGCGCGCGATGGAACTCGATGGTACGAACGCGATGAGCTTCGCGCAGAGAGCCATAATCGTCCTTCTGAGCGGTCAACTGGATCGCTATCCAGACGCCCTCGTTGACGCCCGTCGTGCCCACGAACTGAACCCCAATGATACATTTGTGCTGCGCCTTCTTGGCACTCTGGAAGCCGCAGTAGGTCAGCACGAGCAGGCACTTAAATATGGAAAGCAGGTGCTGCGTCTGAATCCGCGTCAGGCGCGCAATCATATGGCTTATAGCCTAATGGCATTTGCCAGTTTCGGTGCCAAGAACTACCGTGAGGGAGTTGATTGGGCAGCGAGGGCGCTCAACGACATGGCCACCTATGTGCCTGCCCACAACAATCTCATCGTCTGCCTGGTCGGTTCGGGCGAGATTGACAAAGCCAGAACTGCATTCGATGTAGGCCGGGCCCTCGCGCCTCAATATTTCAAAACCAGGCTAGACGGCACGTCGTCATATGCTCAGCCAAGCGACCGCTCGCGCGCTATTACGTTCCTGCGCATCGCGGCCGGCCTAGAAGACCCCAGCGCCGCCGAGGGGCTGCGATGACCACCAAACGGTGCGCGTTGCTGCCGTTTGTCGGCTGGCTTTTGTATAGTCGGATGGCGGCATGATGATCGGGTCTTTCGTGCCAAATTGAGCAGGTCATGGCCGCCGGCTGCGCCAAGTCTACCCACCGTTGGCGCTCCCCGACCAGTGTTGTTCGCGAGCGAGAGGTTTCTAGGAATACCGCGACGCACTATTCATGGTCAGGAGTCAATCGCGGGGAACTGCCGATAGCGCTGACAGAACTTAGGCGCAATTTCGCGAAATAACTTGTACTCGAACGGGGGCGCAGCGGGCTGGCCAGTGCGCTTGCGGTAACGGTCAGTCCGGCACCTTGGAGGACAGCCAAAGCACCTAGCCAACATCAATCGCGTGCGCGCTTCGGGTGCCGAGAGCCGTCAACGAAATGAAGAAGCTACCAGCGCTTGCAGCACCGGTCTCCTGGTTGTGCTAGTTCAATCCATTCATCAGGCGCGGCCCCACTCGCCACGGCGAGTATTCGGCGCCAGAAGCGGGCACGCTGAGCAACGCAACGACCAAAGCCAGTGCTCTCATTGGCTTCCCCCAAATCGGTCGTGATGTGGTAGAACACTACCACCTTACGGTGCAGCGTGCATCAGGCCACTTAACAACCAAAGCCGGAGCGAAGCTTGGCAAAATTTCATCCTGTAGACGCGTACGTCGGTAATCGAATGCGGCAGCGGCGAACACTTCTCGCCATGAGCCAAACGAAGTTGGGCGACGCCGTCGGCCTCACCTTTCAGCAAGTCCAGAAGTACGAGCGAGGCGCCAACCGCATTGGTTCGAGCCGTCTTTATGAGTTCGCAAAGGTGCTAGATGTGCCGGTGTCCTATTTCTTCGATGAAATGCCGGCCAATGCGCTCTCGGGCCGGCCGATGGCAGGGCGCAAAGGCTTTGGCGAGGCCGGCACGCCATTCGAGCAGGAGAAGGATCCGCTGATTAAGCGCGAGACGCTGGAGCTGGTGCGGGCGTACTACAAGATCCGCGAAGGCCGCGTGCGCAAGCGTATCTTCGAGATGGTCAAGGCCATGGGTGCGGTGAGCCATGCCGAGGCGCTGAGCGGCCGCAAATCGCGCAAGTCTGCTAAGGCCGGCTGAGGCAGCGGACTGCACTGCGATGGGCAAGCCTCTTTTGCTCGCGGCAGCTCTGGCAGTTGCTTCGCCTTGCACTGCTCAGACCATCACTGACGGCGACACACTCAAGCCAGGGCGGCGTCACCTATCGCCCCTGGGGCATCGACGCTCCTGAGCTCGCCCAGACCTGCCCCGATGGCTGGCCGGCGGGCCGAATGGCAGCGACCAGGCTGCAGGCGCTGACGGCAGGTCGGTCGGTCGTCTGCCAGGAGAAGGACCACGACCGCTACGGCCGGACCGTCGCCATCTGCCGAGTTGGAGGGAGAACTACATGGACCAAGAGGCCGCAGCGAAGGCAGATCGACTCGGCGTGCATGCCCACGATTGCCAGCCGCCGTGGGAGTGGCCGCTGCGCGGGTGCAATGTTCTCCATGTATGGCCCTCTGCGCGATGCGTGCCCTTACTTGAAGCCTGCTACGCCACAGCCTGCAGCGATTGCTGATCGCCTCCGGCGCGCCGCAGGCGGGCAGCATCGCGACACACGCCGGCGAGGGCGCGATAGGTAGACAGGTAGTCTGCGGCCATCCGCTCAACGGTAAAACGTTGCTCGAAGACGGCTCGCGCCTGTGCGCGGTCGAACGCGGCAAGCCGCTCGATTGCAGCCACAGCATCCGACTCGTTGTCGACAATGAAACCGCTTACGCCGTCATCGATCACCTCCGGCACCGAGCCGCAGTTCCAGGCGATCACGGGAGTGCCGCAGGCCATGGCTTCGATCATCACCAGGCCAAACGGTTCGGGCCAGTCGATCGGAAAGAGCAGCGCTCGAGCGTTGCCCAGGAAGGACGCCTTCTCGGCGTCATTGATCTCGCCGACGAACTCGACGTTGTCGTGGCGTGCTACCAACGGCGCGATCACCATGTCCCAGTACGGGCGGTCGACCTTGTCCACCTTGGCGGCGATCTTGAGCGGCAGACCGGCACGGGCGGCAATCTCGATAGCGCGATCGGGCCGCTTCTCCGGCGAGATGCGGCCGAGGAACGCGAGGTAGTCGCCTTTGGGCTGCGGCGAGAACGGCAGCAGGTCGCGCGGCAGCCCGTGAGGAATCGTTCTCGCCCAGTTCACGGCAGGCATCGGGCAGCGCTGGCTGTCCGAGATCGAGACCAGCGGGATTTCCGGAAACGCCGCATAGAACGGCTTCAAATCGGGCAGGTCGAGCCGACCGTGCAGCGTCGTTAGCGTGCGGTCGGCGATGTCGCGGATGAGCGGGAAATGCAACAAGTCGATATGGAAATGGATGACGTCGAAATCGTCGGCACGTCGGCGCACCTCGTCCAGCATCACGAGGTGGTAGGGCATATGGTCCTTCACCGCCGCATTGAGACGCAGCGCCATGCCGGAGCAGCGGACCAACTTGGCCGCAGTCCGCGAATCGCCGCTGGCGAACAGGGTCACGTCGTGCCCCTGGCGGACCAGTTCCTCGGTGAGATACGAAACGATCCGCTCGGTGCCGCCGTATAGGCGCGGCGGGCAGCGTTCGGCGAGCGGGGCGACCTGGGCAATCTTCATCGACAACACCTCCTCGAACTGAGCGAAGCATCGACAAGGAGGCGGCCGCTCCGACGGGACGCAGCCGCTCCACGTATCGCTGAAAGCGTTAGATTGGCGGGTAGACCCTCTCCCACGGGACGGCCGATCCGCCAGCGGGCCAGCGGTTGTCGTTGGCGACCTGACGCCGCCGTTCCATCGCCTTCCCGATGGCCGCGAGCAGGATTTCTCGCGTGAAGGGCTTTTCGACTACCGGCCGCTGCTTGTGCCGCGACGGCACTGGCCCGAGCACCCCCGTCGTCAGATAGATAAAGGGCACATCGGCAAAGGCCAGCAGATCGGCGATGGGCAGCGGCGCTCGCCGGTCGATGTCGAGATCGAGAATGGCGCAGTCGATGTCTCCGCGCTGGATCATGCGCTGGATCTCGGCCACCGTGGTCGCCGGACCGACGACCCGGTAACCCGCCTCATGCAGCAAGCGCTGCAAGTCGAGCGCCATGATGGCATCATCAACGACCACCAGGACCTTACCCTGCGGCAGATCGAGAGTGGCGAGCGACGGTGGCGAAAACCGCACCGCCGCCGGCATCGCCATGGGCATAGGCTGCGGTTCGAAGCTCTTGCTGTGTTCTGTGAGCCGCCGGTTCCACGTATCGCCAAGCGTGGAAGCGGCTGACGGCGTCGTCATACCCTACCTCCTGTTGGAAATGCGCCAGTGGGACCGGGCGCCGACGGCGCCCGGTCCCACACCGGACAGTTACTGCTGGCTGATCGTGCGCGGAGTCGACTGCGCCTCGATGCGGATCGGCCGCGGCTTCTTCTCCTCTGGCAGCTCGCGCTGCAGGTCGATGGAAAGCAGGCCATTCTGCAGCTTGGCCGCTGTCACGCGGACGTGGTCGGCCAGTTGGAAGCGGCGCTCGAAGTCGCGCCCGCCGATGCCGCGATAGAGGTACTCGATGCCTTCGTTGCGGTCGGGATGGCCCTTGCCCGTGACCAGGAGCTCATCCTCCTTCTGGGTGACGTTGAGCTCGGCCTCGGTGAAGCCAGCCACGGCCATGACGATGCGCCAGGCATCATCGGCCGTCTTCTCGATATTGTAGGGCGGGTAGCCGCCAGGACTGGGCTGGCCGGCCATCGAATCGAGCATGTCGAAGACGCGATCGAAGCCGACGGTGGCCCGATACAGGGGAGCAAAATCGAAGTCGGTACGCATTGTCATCCTCCTCATGAGCGATGGGTCTGCGACCGGCCCCCCGCAGGGCGGCCGGCCGTGCGAGGCAGGCCCTTCCGGGCCCGCCGGATGTCGATCTAGGAAAAGCCGGCAAGACGTCAAGGTCTCGCCACGTCAAAAAAAACGCGGTCGCATACATCCCTCTCGGCGATGGCGGGCCGCCGATGGCCCGCAGGAGAAGCTCGTCGTCGGATCGCGCAACGACCTTGCCCTGCCCCCGAGTCCTTGAAGAGCCAGTCATTCCACTACAAATCGCAGATTTTGCGCCGCGTGCGGATTTGGGAGCCGTGCATGAGCAAGAACAGGACGTGGATGGGCCGCGCGATCGAGGAGTTGGACCGGGGCGAACTGGAGGCTGCGCTGGAGGCCGCCCTGAATCTACTGCGGTCCGTCCCATCGGCCTCGCTTGCCCGATCGGATGTCGAGGTCAGAGAAACCGCTAGCGGGACAGTGGTCGGTCGCGCCTTCAAGTGGGCTTTCATCCCAGCGGGCCAGTTGTGGTCCGAGGAGGACCGCCGAGAGGTCCAGACCAGGCTGGACGAATTTGCACTACGGCGTGGTTTGCAGGGCGCAACGGTGCGGTTCGGTCCAGACCGGCTCGACGTTGAAGTCCCGCGCCGCCTGCAGGTCGAGCAGGTCATCGCTCTTCAAGAGTGGCTGGACTCGGAACGGGAAACGCTCGACGTCAGCCGGGTCCCATGAGGCTTGCTTAGGCCCTTGACGCGGAATGTCGAGCACCTAGATCGCCTGCCGCCGGTCGCCCGAAGAGAGCCGTGCCTACCGCATTCCAGGCCCCTCCCTTTCGCGGCTGCCGGCCTCTGTACCTAACCAGATGCAAGGAGACCAACGATGAGTGTGCGTGATCTCATTCCCTGGGGGCGCAGCAACAACCGGGCCCCCGTTCCCTATCGCGACGACGATCGCAGCCCCTTCCTTTCGCTGCATCGCGAGATGAACCGTGTCTTTGACGACTTCTTCCGCGACTTCGACATGCGCCTGCCGATGATGGGCAACGCCGGCTTCGCCGGGGGATGGCCACAGATCGACCTTGCGGAAACCGACAAGGAGGTCACCGTCACCGCCGAGTTGCCGGGCATGGAGGAGAAGGACGTCGAACTTCTCATCGAAGATGGCATGCTGACGCTGAAGGGCGAAAAGCGGTCGGAGACCGAGGACAAGGATCGCCAAGTATCCGAACGCTACTATGGCCGATTCGAGCGCCACGTTCCGCTGGGCGCCGAAATCCAGGCGGACAAGGCCAAAGCGCGCTTCAAGAACGGGGTGCTCACGGTCACCCTGCCGAAGAACCCCGAGGCGCAGCCAAGGGCCAAACGCATCGCCATCAACCATTGATCTGGCGACGCCGAGGAATAGTGGCGAGCACCCCTGCGGCCAAACCGGCCGCAGGCCCCGCCCTGATCCGTCGGCGGCCTTTTGGAACATTCGGGAGGGAAGAACATGGAGAACCCCGCAACACATGCCTTTCGAACCGGCGTTCGTCCCGCGGCGGCGAATGACAACCGACGCCACGCGCCGCTCACAAAGCCCGCGTTTCCAGCCGATGCCGTGGCGCATATCCACCGGCCGTGCCGGTCCGCCATGAGTTCCGCGCCCGGCGGGGCCAGGTGGCGCCTGGAGTTCGAACCGCGTAGCGCGCCATTCCTCGATCCCTTGATGGGCTGGACCGGCGGCAGCGACCCGCTGCGCCAGCTGGCTCTCAGTTTCCCCACCCTCGACGCCGCCTTGGCTTATGCCAAACGCCAGGGGCTGCGGACGATCGTCCATCACGATGCGCAGTCGCGCAGAGACCAACGCGACATCGCCAAACGCGCTTTCTCCGACGGCACGCTGCGGCACTTGGGGCTGGGCCGGCTCGAGAAGAGCTACGGCGAAGCCATGGCGCAAGCCAGCCGGGGTGAGGAGGCGCAACGCCAGCTGAGCGATGCGCCGATGGATGTCGTGCTGCGGTCGGACCTGTCGGTCAATGAGAAGCGCTCGATCTTGATGAACTGGGCGTTCGACCTGCACCTGATTTTGCAGCGGCAGTCGGACTACGCTGCGGCGTCTCGACTGTCGGAAATCGAAGAGGCGGTGCTCAAGCTGGAAGGCAGCGGAGGCGCGAGGCCGGTCGCCGCCGCGCCGCGCGAGGCCGCCTAACCCTCCGCGGCCGGGTGGCGTGCGGCTGGCGGAATGGCAAAAAATTTACGGCGGAAACTTGACGCCGCCCACATGGATTTCCAAATCGCCATCGGCCGGCGGCCGCGCCGCTGGACACACATTGTTCTGCACCAGGAGGATTTGCATGCATCTCCGCCCTCTGCACGATCGTGTCGTCGTGCGCCGCATCGAGGTCGATGAAAAGACCGCCGGCGGCATCATCATTCCCGACACGGCCAAGGAAAGACCCATGGAGGGCGAGGTTGTCGCCGTCGGGCCGGGCGCCCGCAACGAGCAGGGTCAGCTCGTGCCCATGGACCTCAAGGCCGGCGATCGCATTCTGTTCGGCAAGTGGTCTGGCACCGAGGTCAAGATCGACAGCGAGGAGCTGTTGATCATGAAGGAAAGCGACGTGATGGGCGTGCTCGACAAGAAGTCGGGCCTGCGCCGCGCCGCCTGAAGACCATCCACCGTTCAACGCACCCAGAAAGGAGGTTTGGGTCAATGTCCGCCAAGGAAGTGAAATTCTCGATGGAAGCGCGCGAGAAGATGCTGCGCGGCGTCGATATTTTGGCCAATGCGGTCAAGGTGACGCTCGGTCCCAAGGGCCGCAATGTCGTGATCGAGAAGAGTTTCGGCGCGCCGCGCATCACCAAGGACGGTGTCACGGTCGCCAAGGAGATCGAGCTTTCCGACAAGTTCGAGAATATGGGAGCGCAGATGGTTCGCGAGGTCGCGAGCAAGACCAACGACCTTGCCGGTGACGGCACCACGACCGCGACCGTTCTTGCGCAGGCCATCGTGCGCGAAGGCGCCCGTGCGGTGGCGGCCGGCATGAACCCGATGGACCTCAAGCGCGGCATCGATCTCGCGGTCGCGACGGTCGTCGAGGATCTCAAGAACCACGCCTGCAGGGTCACGAAGAACGACGAGATCGCCCAGGTCGGCACCATCTCGGCCAACGGCGACACGGAGATCGGCCGCCATCTCGCCGAGGCGATGGCCAAGGTGGGCAACGACGGCGTGATCACGGTAGAGGAGGCCAAGAGCCTGGAGACCGAGCTCGAGGTCGTCGAAGGCATGCAGTTCGACCGCGGCTTCGTCTCGCCCTACTTCATCACCAATACCGACAAGATGCGGGTCGAGCTCGAGGATCCCTACGTCCTCATCCACGAGAAGAAGCTCACCAGCTTGCAGGCCATGCTGCCCGTCCTCGAGGCCGTGGTGCAGACAGGCAAGCCGCTCCTGATCGTGGCCGAGGAGATCGAAGGCGAGGCGCTGGCCACGCTGGTGGTCAACAAGCTGCGCGGCGGACTGAAAGTCGCGGCCGTCAAGGCGCCAGGCTTCGGCGATCGCCGCAAGGCCATGCTGGAAGACATCGCCATCCTGACCGGCGGTACGCACATATCCGAGGACCTGGGCGTCAAGCTCGAGAACGTGACCCTGCAGATGCTGGGGCGCGCCAAGAAGGTGATGATCGACAAGGACAACACCACGATCGTCGAGGGAGCGGGCACCAAGAAGGACATCGACAGCCGCATCGCGCAGATCAAGGTGCAGATCGAGGAAACGACGTCGGACTACGACCGCGAGAAGCTGCAGGAACGGCTGGCCAAGCTGGCTGGCGGCGTGGCAGTGATCCGCGTCGGCGGCGCCACCGAGGTTGAGGTCAAGGAAAAGAAAGACCGCGTCGATGATGCGCTGCATGCCACGCGCGCGGCCGTCGAGGAGGGCATCTTGCCGGGTGGCGGCGTCGCCTTGTTGCGCGCCATCAAAGCGCTGGACAAGGTAAGCACGGCCAACGATGACCAGCGCGCGGGCGTCGACATCATTCGCCGCGCCATCCAAGTGCCGGCGCGGCAGATCGCGCTCAATGCCGGCGAGGACGGCTCGCTGATTGTGGGCAAGCTCCTGGAGAAGGACACCTACGATTGGGGCTACAACGCCGCCACCGGCCAGTACCAGGATCTGGTGGGCGCCGGCGTTATCGACCCGGCAAAGGTGGTGCGCACGGCACTCCAGGATGCCGCTTCCGTGGCATCCCTGCTGATCACGACCGAGGCGCTGGTCGCCGATGCGCCCAAGCAAGGGGACAATGTCGGCGCGACGGGCGCGGTGGGCATTTAGCGAAGGCGATTGGGGAGACGGGAGAGGGCCGGCGCGCCGGCTCTCTCTTGCCATCCTACCTGCTAATCGATGGCTTCATACGCTGGCTGACATCGCGCATGAACAGCATGTGCGAACGCGTCCTTCAACTTGGTCATGAGTTCCTTGTCATCCACCATGGCGTGCTGTGCGTAGGCCATCGAGACGAGGGTGGCAGAGAAGAACAGGAATACCAAAGAGCGTTTCATTGCGACCTCCATTGCGCTTCTACGGAGGTCTGATCGCCATCGCCCAAGAAACCATGTTTGGACGGCGACCCGACCAACACCAGATTTCATCGAAACCAAGAGGCGTACGCGAACGCGAAAGCTTTTAGCTCGAGTGGCACTCAGCAGCGTGATCTCTGCGATACGAGATTATGCGATTCGCTCAACAGGGGAACAATGGCTGGACCTGCATGGATCCCGGCGGCGCCCCAATGTGCGCTGACAAGGCTGCCATGGAGTGGGCAGAAGCCTGGCAGAGCAAAGGGCCAGCGCCGCAGAAACTCGGCTTCATCTACATGCTGAACGGTGACAATGGGGCAAGCAACACCGACCCCTATGCCACCAAGGAGACCCCGGACAACAACTGGGTGAAGACCGGACCGCATGTGATGATTGTCGGCAGTGAAGCCAAGGCAATGATGCAGTCCTACCCACGGGACGCCAAGGCCGATCCGAAAAAGCCCTACGTCATGTGGCCTGGAACTCCGTACGAGCATCTTATGCTTCCCACGAAGTGAGAAGCTCTCGTCGACTGCCGTTTCGCGTAGGCACTAGTGGTTGGTTGCGTTGCATAGCCTCCAGCGGGGGAGCGCTAGATGCAAAGTCGGCTCACTATGACCATAGCGGCTACGTGCATCCTGTTCTCGGTATCTGGTCTCGCGCACGACGACGCCTACTGGATTCAGCGTAACCCGGACTACACGTCGGCTATAGGTCAGCATTGTTGTGGGCCTAAGGACTGCTTCCGCATCTCGCCCGACCTTGTTTACGAGGACGGCAATGTGATCACCTACTTGCCGACACAGCAAAAGTTCAGGCGCGGCACGAGGGGGACTTACCTCAGCGAAACGGATGACTGGTGGATATGCGAAGCTCGGCGGTACCCGGGCTTTAGTTACCCACCAGCCATTTGTCTCTTCCATCCGTTCCACAGTCAGTAGTGCGTAGTCGCTTAACCCTGCCGGTGAGCGGCCAACCAGCTGCACGCTGCATCTGCTCATAACTGATAACAGGAGGATGTATCATGAATTCGATTCGTGCCATCATCTTGGCTGGAGTATCACCACTGGTACTTTCCACGGCAGCTTTCGCCGACAATGCGGTCATCCGGGCGAATGAGAACATGGGCCTGGCCATGATCGCCGCCTGCCAATCGCCGGTTGGCAACCCGTTCCACGAGTCGCGCGCTTACGCGATGGCCAATCTAGCGATCCACGATGCGCTGAACGCGATACAGCGCAAGTATCAGCCTTACGCCTACGACAAGAAAGCCGACGCCGGAACGTCGGCCAACGCTGCTGTCGCCGCCGCGGCCTACCATGTGATGGCTCCGACAGCGGCCAAGATCCCGGCCGAAGTGCTGTCGAGCCCCAAGTGCCTGGAGAATGCCAAGGCCGTCATCGAAGGCAGCTATGCTGCGGCGCTGGCCGTCATTCCGGGCGAAACCGACCAAGAGAAAGCCGCGAAGGAGAAGGGCATCGCCTTGGGCAAGGCGGCGGCCGAGGCGGTCCTGGCCAAGCGGGCGAACGACAACGCCGATACCGGCGGACCGTACATCAACAAGACCTGCCCGCCTGCCAATACTCCAGCGGGCAAGTATCAATGCACACCGGGCTTTCCATTCGTTGCTTTCGAGAAATGGGAAGTCGTCGCGCCCTTTGTGCTGAAAGAGCATTCAGAATTTCGGCCGGGTCCGCCCTACAAGGTGGACAGTGTCGAGTTCAAGAAAGACCTTGCGGAGGTCAAGAGGCTGGGTAGCGACGGCAAGGCGATGCCGACCACCCGGACACCTGAGCAGACCGAGATCGCGTTGTTCTGGTATGAAAGCTCTCCACTCAAGTGGGGTCGCATTGCCTACACGATTGCCAACGACAAGGGGCTCGACCTCTGGGACAGCGCCCGTTTGATGGCCGTCATGCAGATGGGCCAGGCGGACGGCTATCTCGCCATGGTCTCTGGCAAGAACTTCTACAACGCGTGGCGACCAGTGACGGCGATCCACGCCAACGGCGACAAGAATTGGGTGCCGCTCATGCCGACCCCACCGGATCAGACCTACCCGTCGGGCCACTCCATCGAGGGTGGCGTGGGTGCGGCGGTGCTTAAGGGCTACTTTGGCACCGACCAAATGAACTTCAAAGACTGCGGCGCAACGATGGAGCTCGGCCACACTTGCTGGGATGACAAGCCGGTGATGCGGTCCTACACGACATTCACGCAGGCCGCCGACGAAAACGCCATTTCGCGTGTCTACATCGGCTTCCACTTTCGTAACGACACCGCCGAAGGAACAGCCTACGGCAGGAAGATCGCGAGCGTGCGGCCACGCTCCTACCTGCCGTAAAGTGATATAACCAAGGAGAAGAGGGGGCGGTAAAACGCCCTTCTTCTTTGGACGCATCACCTTTCGCATTATGGCCGCGATGAAATCTGCGTCACTACGAGCTGTACGCGGAATGCAAGAGCTACGACCAAGCCAGGGCGTACATCGACGACTAGGGAAATCAGTGCCAGGCCGCCTCCGATTTCGGGCCGGTTCCACTTATACGACAGGTGCAGCAGAGATAGCCCCATAGCTGCCATCTATTTGCTGACTAAAGTTGTTTCGACACGCCGGCTTCGCAGGTACCCCTGCCGTGGGTATCGCGGCCACGCTTAACCATGAGACTTTTGTGCTGGCGCCGGTAGCGGTTTCTGGGCCGGGTGCGCTGTCTCGCCTGCCTTTGTAGTTCTTTGTGCTCGCGGCCGTAGGTGCTGTGCCGGCGTTGTTGGTGCGAATGCGAGTTCAGAACTTTTGTGCCAACGTCAGCAGGAAGGTCTGGCGTTGCCCGAACTGGGAAGCGCCGACGCCAATGCCCAGGCCGTTGCGGATTTGATACTGGTTGTCGAACAGGTTGATGACGTCGAAGCGCAGCTGCGTTCCCTTGCCGAGACCGATCGGTATCTTTTGCACCAGCGATGCGTTTACGACGGCATAGTTCGGCAGCGACAGATCGTTGGGCGTGACGACGGTGGTGCGCAGGCCGCTGCCGAAAAGGATGTCGGTTGAGACCTTGGTCGCCCATTCCCTGTCGGCGTTGAAGGTATAGGCGGCGCCGGTTGAAAAAGTCCAGCCCTGGGTATGGTCGAGGGTGATGTAATTGTTGGCGATGTAGGCGAGTTCGTCCGCACCGAAGCTGAACTGCGCAGAATTGATGTTCTTGCCCATGCTGTTGCCGAACGCGCCATTGAAATAGACCGACCAGGGCCCCTCGTCGTAGCTGGCGGTGAATTCGACGCCTTTGATGATGACATTGGCATAGTTGAACGACGTGCGCGTGACAGGCGCGCCGAACTGACCAAAGTCGAGCGAGTTCTGGGCGATCTTGTAATAGGCGCCGAGGCCGAGCGTCAGGCCGGGCAGGGGCGTGGCTGTGACTCCGGCGTCGAAATAGTCGGCGCGCTCTGCTCTCACAGGATCGCTGGTCGTCACTTCGGGAAAGGCCACGGTGCCGGCCAACGCCGCGATCGACCCGGCGCTGATCTGCAGCAGCGGCGGTGGCGTGAAGTAGCGTGCATAGCCGATACGGGCTGTGAACGTTGAGCTGGGCTGCCACACCACGTTGACGCGTGGGCTCAGCTGGTTTTCCTGAGTGGCGCCGTTGATGGCGTCGAAACGCGCCCCGAAATTCACCGTGACGGTTGGCGCGATCCGCCATTCGTCCTGCATGTAAAGACCGTAGGTCCAGCCGGTCAGGTCCGAGCCATCGGTGAAGCCGACGGGATTGCCCGATGCGACGAAGCCTCCGTCCGGATCGTCGGGTTCAGGCACCAGCGGGAGGGTATTGCCCTGGGTGAAGCTGGTTGCGCGCTCGCGCTGCACGAGGAACCCGCCGCGTAGCGTATGGGCGTTGGTGACTTTCCAGGATCCGTCACCCTGCACGCCAGTGCTGAAGCTCGTGCGTTTCGTCCGCGGCGCGATGCCGTTGTACAGCAGGTCGCCAAACGCATCGGGTTGGTAGAGCAGGCTGGAGTAGCGAGTGAAGGCCGACAGCTGGAAATTGAGGTTTTCGTAGCTCTTCTGGAGCGAGGCGACGGCAAAATAGGTTTGTTCCCACTGGCGCTGATCGAGGATCGAGCTGTTCCAGCTATTGACCCCGTTCACCGTGAAGTTGGGGGCCACGAAGGGGCTATTGGGGATTTGGAAATTCGAGCTCGCGCCGCCGGCGATGAAGGAAAGCCGCGTGTTCTCGTCAACGATACCTGTGACCTTTGTAAGACCGTACCACTGGTCAGTATCGTCGTGGATCGGCGTGAACGACGAGGTCGGATTGTCGATGCCCAGGCCGTTGTGAATGTACTGGCCGGCCGCAAAGTAGTCGATCTTCCCGGACCGACCGCCGTAGGAGAAGGCGGGCTGCGCGTAATTGCGCGAGCCACCGGTGATGGAGAACTCGGCGCTGGGATCGGTGGTGCCGGATTTGAGCGTGATATCGACCACGCCCGCTGTTTGCAGGCCGTACTGGGCAGGTAGCGCGCCGGTCAGCAACGACATCCGCGCCGCGTAGCGCGTGGCCAGGACGTTGTTGAACAGCGACAGACCCTCCGGCAACTGCACACCGTCGAGCCGGTACTGAACGTTGCCCATGTCGCCGCGCACATGGATCTGTCCGAAGCTGTCCTGCACCACGCCGGGCGCGCGCAGCAGCACCTGGTTCAGCGGTGTGTTCTCGCCCAGAGGGACGTTGTCGATCGTGCGCGGCGTGAAGGCGTAGGTCGTGGCGCCGAGGCTCGGCTGGATGGAACTGCGCGCTTCATCGAGCCGCGTCGCGGTGACGGTGATGCTGAGTGAAGGATTGGTGATCGGCGACTGCGGGTCCGCCTGGGCGAGCGCCGGGCGAACGGAGAGAAGGGCTGACCCTGCAACCACGGTTGACACGCCGAAGCGCCACCGCATCGTCTCCCCCTGTGTTTCCGAGCGGCCTGCAGAAGGCGCAAAAGACTGTAATGCAATCTTGCCCTTTGGCAGGTGAAACCGGAAGTGTCATGCACGCCATCCGGGCGAGGCTTTAGGTATGCAGGCGAAGACGCAGGCTGTGTGCCAGTTTTGTTGACATTGCCCAGGCAGTAGGCAAGCCTTGTTGCAGACCCTGTCAAACGGGGCGCGCGGCGTCGGTCGCGCACAGCAGGAGGAGATTGTCATGCGACTCATGTCAGCTCTGACGGGAATCGCCTTCGTGACCTCCATCGCGATGGCTTCGAGTGCTTTTGCACAGAGTGATTGCACCAAGACCGTGCCACCGTCGCCGTTCGGAAAGGACGACCAGACGGGCGCCAGCAATCGCATCACGCCAGCCGTGACGAAAGCCGCGGCAGCAGAGATCAAGGACGGCACGGTCATCAGCCTGACCAACCCGCTGGTCGATGGCGTCCCGCTGTTCGGGTCACGCTTCACCAAGTCGGTGCTGACGGCGGGCGGCCTCGCGCCAGGAGCGGCGCTCGGCAAGAATGATCTCACCTACATGGAAGACACCTGGCTCAGCCAGAGCCATGTCGGCACGCATCTCGATGGCATGGGACACATCGGTAGGGGAGACTGCTATTACAACCAGAATGCCATGGGAAAGAACATCAACCAGAACAACATGACCAAGCTCGGGCTCGAGCACCTGAAGCCGTTTGCCACGCGCGGTGTGTTCATCGACATGGTCAAGGTCTATCAGCAGGCCAACAAGCTGAAGACCAATGCCAACTGCCGCTCACCGTGCATCGACAAGGGAACTGTCATCACTGCGGAAGACCTGCAGGCCGGCCTGAAGCTAACGAATACGACGCTGCGCGAAGGTGATATCGTGATCATTCACACCGGCTGGGGTGATCTGTTCCTGCAACATCCCGCCAAGAACACCGAGTACAACAGCGGCGAAGCGGGTCTTGGCAAAGCTGCCGCGAAATGGCTGATCGACCAGAAGATCGTGGCTGTCGGCTTGGACAACTGGGGCCTCGAGGTGATCCCCAGCGAGGACCAGAACGAAGCGTTTCCGGTGCATCAGATGCTGCTCACCGACAACGGCATTCATATTATCGAGAACGTGCGCACCGATCTGATGGCGGCGCAAGTCGCCAGCAGCAACCGTGGGACGTTCTTCTTCTCGATGACCGTACCCAAGGCGGTCGGCATGACCGGAACATTCGTCGCGATCGACGCCATACAGTGACGTAAGCATGGCAGGGCGGCAGCCGTGTCCGGTGCCCCTTCGGGGGCCCCGAACCTGGCTGACCGTCGCCGCGGCCGGAAAGACAGGCGCCATGGACCGGCGGAGCGGATGAGCGAAGCGAGCAATCGGGATGCAGCCGGATCCCAGCCGCGCAACGGCAGGCACGGGCGCGTTACAGTGCGAGATCTCACGGTGGGCTATCGTGAGCGCGTCGCCGTCGAGGCCGTATCCGGTGTCTTTGTCGCGGGCTCGCTGACGGCAATAGTCGGCGCGAACGGGGCGGGTAAGACCACGCTTTTGCACGCCATCGCCGGGCTTATCGCGCCGCGGCACGGCTCGATTGAAATTACCGGTGCAGAAGTTCCTGCCGATCTCGCCTACCTGCCACAGAGCGATTCCATCGATCGGGATTTCCCGATCTCGGTGCTTGAATTCACCGCGCTCGGAGGCTGGGCAAGGATTGGCGTTCTGGGACGTGTCCCGATGGAACTGCGGCTGCATGCCATGAGCGCCCTACAGGCCGTCGGCCTCGACGATCTTGCCGGTCGCATGCTCGGCGAGCTCTCGGTGGGCCAATTCCGACGCGCCCTGTTCGCCCGCGTCATCGTGCAGGATGCGGCGATCGTCCTTCTCGACGAACCGTTCGCCGGCGTCGACGCCGCCACGAGCGACGAGCTGCTGAGGCTCATGCAACACTGGCATGGCGAGGGCCGTACGGTGATGGTCGCCCTGCACGACCTCGATCAGGTCCTGGCGATCTTTCCGGCGACCCTCTTGCTGGCGCGCAAGGTAATCGCCTGGGGCGAAACGGTGACGGCACTGACGCCGGAGAAGCTCCTCGAGGCCGGTTTAGCCGCACTGCCCGGAACCAGAGCGCGGTCGCGTCCGGCGATGCCGTCCTCGCGGTGAGCGGTCCACATGAGCCTCTGGTCCATCCTCGTTGTTCCCTTCGCCGAATACGCCTTCATGCGAACCGCACTGGTCGCTTGCATTGCGCTTGCGGTTGCCAGCGGCCCGCTCGGCACGTTGCTTCTGCTGCGGCGCATGGGTCTTTTCGGCAACGTCCTCTCGCATGCGGTGATGCCGGGCGCAGCGATCGGTTTCGCTCTCGCGGGTAGCGCGCTTGCGGTGCTGAGCATTGGCGGTCTCATCACTGGCCTCGCCATGGTCCTTTTCATGATGATTGGTACGCGGTTCGGCGAACAGCGCGAGGACGTAAGCCTTGCCGCGTTCTATACCGCGTCGATCGGCGTGGGTGTCCTCGTCGTGTCGCTACGCGGCACCAATGTTGATCTCATGCACGTGCTGCTGGGCACGGTTCTTGCGATCGATGTCCCGGCGCTGGTACTGATCGTCACCATCGCGAGCATCGTCGTCGCTTCGCTGGCTTTCATTTTTCGGCCGCTCGCGATTCAATCATTCGACCCGGCCTTCCTGCGCGCCACGGGCGGCAGCGACATTGCTTACCGCGCCATATTTCTCGTTCTTATCGTGCTGGATCTCGTGGCTGGCTTTCAGGCGCTCGGCACGCTGCTCGCCGGCGTGCCGCTGCTGCTGCCGCCGGCGGCAGCGCGCTGCTGGGCGCGGCGCATTGGTCCGCTGGTCGGCCTCAGCATTGGCTTTGGCATCGTGGCCGGTTATGCCGGATTGCTCGCGTCCTACCATCTCAACGTGCCGTCGGGGCCGGCGATCGCCTGTGCCGCGGCGCTCATCTACGCCGCTTCAACTCTCGTTCCGGCAAGCCGTATCCTGATGACGGCACTCAAGGCAACCAGGCCAATCTGAAGGAGGGGTAGTGATGCGTGTCCGTCTTGCCCGGCGACATTTCCTCACGACGCTGCTGGCGCTCGCCGGGACCCACGCTCAAGCCGCGGAACGAGCCAAAGTGGTCGCGACCTTCAGCGTGTTGGGCGACATGGTCGGCCGCATCGCCGGCGACAAGGTACAATTGGCGACGATCGTCGGTGGCGACGCGGATTGCGAGCTTTATCAGCCTACGGCGGCTGACGCGCGGGCCGTCGCCGATGCGCGACTGTTCGTCATGAACGGCCTCAATCCTCGGTTCGAGCCTTGGGCCGAAACCCTGTTGAAGCGGGCGCCGTTCCGGGGCACGAAGCTCGTCGCCTCGCAGGGAGCGAATGTCATCATCGACGACCGACCTCGGGGCGCCGTCAAGGGCCCGCAGACCGATCAGCACGCTTGGCACGACCCCGCCAACGGTCTCATCTACGTGGCGAACATCGCCGAGGGACTGGCCCGGCTCGATCCTCCGAACGCCGCCGTCTATCGGGCGCAAGCGGAGCGCTACGCGCAGGAGATCCGTGCGCTGGACGCCTGGGCGAGGAGCGAACTCGCGGCCATACCGAGCTCGAAGCGGCGCTTTATCACTTCTCACGACGGTTTCGAGTATCTCGCCCGCGCCTACGACATCGAGATGACACCGGCGCGCGGCATGGTCAACGATACCGATCCTTCGGCAGAGGACATCGCCCGGCTGATCCAGCAAATCCGCACGACGAAGGTGAAGGCGATCTTCATCGAGAACATGAACGATCCACGTCTGATCGAGCGGGTCGCGCGGGAAGCTGGCGCGACCGTCGGCGGCACGCTCTATTCCGACGCCCTGTCGAAACCGGGCGGCGATGCCGACACCTACCTGAAAATGATCAGGCACAACGTTTCGACGCTCAAAGCGGCAATGCTGAAGAACTGACCATGCGCATGCGGGCGGCTTGGCGACAATCAACCCGGGACTCCTGGCCGACGAGCTCGATCCTCGGCCCGACAAGCCGCCGCTTGGGCATGGCGCTTGTGGCCATCGGCGCGTTATGGGCAGGAGTGCTTTGGGTGATCCTGACGCCGCCACGAGAGGCGGTGGTGGCCTCAGCGCCATCCCTCGAGGTCACAAACCTGTCCGCCACGCCGCAACCGGAAGCGCCAGCGGGACCTCGGCAGGTCGGGTTGCGCGTCTTGGCCATGACCGGTGAGCCCGTGGGCATCAACGGCATCTTCGACCGCTTCGGCCTCGAGCTGATGACCATGGTCCTGGCTGCCAACAACCGGGGCGAGACCGCTTTCTACGCCACCATTCACCGGAGCGCGTCGGAGGAGGGGCTGTTTCTCGCCAAGGCCGACGGGAAGATCGCGCGCATCGCGGTCGCCGGGGATCCCGTTCCGGATCGAATGGGTCAGCTGATCGCCGGCTTCGGCGAACGGCCCGCCCCGGTCATGAATGATGCCGCCGACATCGCCTTCACCGCCACGCTGGGCGGCGGCCGGGGTGCGGCCAGCGTGTTCCTCGCCAGCGAAGGCAAGCTGCGGACAATCGCTTCTTCGGGCATGAAGGCGCCGGTCATCCTCGGCGGTATTGGCGTTTTCGTCGAGTTCGAGGCCGTGTCGCTCAACAGTCGCGGTGATGTGGCCTTTCTCGCCTGGGTGCGACACGGGCGCGAGACCATCGAGGTGGTCTATGTCGCCCGGAAAGTGGGTGCCGTCCATCAGCTTACAAAAGTCGCTGCAACCGGTGAGCCGGCACCGGGCGGCGGTTTCTTCACGGGCTTCGGCGCGCCGATCGTCAACGACAAGGGGGCCGTCGCCTTTCCAGCCATCGTCAAGCTGGGTCCGGCGCTCGGCGCCATCTTCGTCGCTCCGGCCGAAGCGCCCATGCATCTGCTCGTCGGCACGGGCGATCCGGCGCCGACAGGCGGCATCTTCGCCCGCTTCTCCGAAAGGATCGGCTTCGACGATTCCGGTCGCGTTGCCTTCGGCGCCTTCACCAAGGGAACAGGGCCGGATTTCGGCATCTTCATTGCCGACGGTGCCGACCGGCGGACAATCGCGGCGAAAGGGCAGCCGGCCCCAGGCGGCGGCGTCTATTCGTCCTTCGGCGCCTGGCCAGCCATGAGTCATACCGGCGCCGTGGCCTTCGTCGCTGGCACCGAGAAAGGGCCTGTTGCCGATGGCGTCTTCCTGATGACAGCCGACGGGAAGGTGGCGCGCGTTCTCTCGTCGGGCGAACCGCTGATGGACGGCGGCAAGTTCAGCTCGTTCGGCCTCTATCCGACCGTTGCCATCGCCTCGGATGACTCCGTCAGTCTCCTCGGCCTCGTGGAGCGTGACGGTGAACAGAGCAATGCGGTCCTGCGCTACGGTCTTGCGCCACTGAAGCCTCGATGAGGTGGACCGCAGGGTCAGTTCATGTCGATCGGAGGATAAATTCGGAACACGTTGCTTGCCGTCACCAGGACATGGCTGGTGAACGCGCGTGCCGGCACGGTCTCGCCCTGCAGCATCTTCCAGGCCAGAGGCAGGGCATCACGGCCATAGCGATCGAGAAAATACGCCACCGAACCGAGCACGACGCTGTTGCGGTTGTTCGGATGGATCACCTTGTTGGAGCTGGCGCCGCCGCGGACTGAAGGGTCGCAGCCTTGGCTGACGATCACGGTGTCGGGCACCCGGCCCACCGTCTCGACGGCGATTTTTGCCGCAAGGGCCGTGGCATCGTCGAGCGTTGCCACCAGGATCTGCGCGCCGCTCTCCTTGGCAATGAAGCGCCGCAGTTGCCCCTGTGCCTCGAGAAAATTGCCGCCGCTGTCGAGCTGGAGCGGCGCGACGTTCGGAAGATGCCGATTCATGCCCTCGGTGATCCCGACGATGCGAGCCTGGACAGCCTTCGAGGGATCCTTGACGGTGCCCAGGATTGCCGCGGCAAGGACGCGCCCGGGCCACGTCGTCAGTGCAAATTTGCCCAACGCCTCGCCGGCGATGCGGCCGGCCACGCGATTGTCCGCGGCGTAGAGAGGTGCGTTGCCGACCGGATAATTCACCGCCAGGACGGGAATACGCGCGGCGGCCAGACGTCGGGCGACTTCGTCGTTTGCCGCCTGGTCGTCGCAGTACTGAATGTACAGGTCGACCTTGCGTTGTATGGCATCTTCGGCGTTGGCGATGGTTTTCGCTGGTTCGCGGGCATTGTCATAGAGCACCAGGTCGATCGGCAGGCCGCGTGCGCCGAGCACGAAGCTCGACCGAACCTCCTCACCCGAAAAACCGAGACCTTCGAGCCGTGCACCGGGATCGTTAGTGATGTTGGCGAAGCCGACTGTGAAGCGACGTTGTTGCGCGACGGCGCGTGTCGGCGCTGCCAGCGCGACTGCGCCGGACAAGAATGCGCGGCGCCGTGCAAAAAGGGGCGTTCGAACCATGGCTAATTTAGATCCGTGCGAAGTCATCTAGGCAAATCCATGCCCGTGACTATAGGGGCAAGGTCGGACATTGCCATCATTCGAGACAGCTCGGGGGCGCCCTGGCAGGTCAGCGCCACGCCGGTTGTTGCCTTGATCAGCAGCAATCCAGGGAACAGCCACATCCACTAGGCGTCGCGCAGGTTGGGGCACCGGCGTGTCTCAAGAAGCAGGTTGCTCACTCCTCAGGAATGGTAGGCTTGCCTAGACGGAGCGTACCGCGCTGGAGTGAGGCGATGCGGAGAATTGTCGATGTTTTCATAAGGGACAGGCTGGCAGCCTCCTACCCGGTGGTAATCGAAGAGGACGGCCGCCGCCCATCGACGAAGAATTTTATTAACTATGTACGGTGGCGAATGAACAGGAACGTTTATTCGGCTGAAGACATCAAGGTCGCAAAGTTCGTTGTCCGCGAAGCGCGTGGTGGTCGTCCATGAGAAGAAGTCGACTGCCCGTCGTCGATGTCCCATTTAAATCAGTCAGTGGATGTCGAAAGCCGCGGCGACTGCCACCAATTATCAACGGTACGGAGGTTTTAGGGAAGTCCTATGGAAGTTGTCATACGAAGTCTTGCTGAGGGCGCCAAGCAGGCTGTTGGACGAGTGGCCATCATCGATGTGTTTCGCGCCTTTACAACTGCCGCAGTGGCTTTGGCGAATGGCGCATCGCGCATCATTATGGTTGGCACTCTCGAGGAAGCCCTGGCGTTGCGCACTAATGGCATTGGCCAGGTTTGCATGGGGGAGGTCGGCGGCCGGGCTCCGCCAGGCTTCGACTTCGGTAACTCGCCTTTCGAGGTCTCTGGTGCCGAGTTTCGAGGGAAAGCCGTCATTCAGCGCACAAGCGCAGGCACACAGGGTATCGTTCTCGCCGAAAAGGCCGAACGCATGTATGCGGCATCGCTAGTTGTCGCGAGCACTACCGCAAAGGCATTGCGAACTGGGACACCTGATTTCATCACTCTCGTGGCGATGGGGAACAACGCCGTCTCGCGAGCCGATGAAGACGAGTTATGTGCCATGTACTTGCGTAGTCTTCTCCAAGGGAAGCGCGCAAACGCTGAAGCCGTCCGCGCCTTGATCTTGGCGAGCGAAGAGGCCGAGCGTTTTGGCGATCCGGCGCGGCCGCATTTTCACCCACGTGACCTCGAGATTGCGCTTGATATAGATCGATTTGACTTCGCAATTCGAGTCATCACTAGAGAAGGCCAGGCTGTTGCAGAAATAGAAAGGCCGGCGTAGTCGCGGACGAACGAAGGCCTGACGGCGTGAATCGGAGATTTAGTGCACCTTTCTATTCCAAAATTCGTCGGTCAACTGAGTTAATTCGCCGATTATCTCCACCCACACCTGCTCCGCTGACGCGTCGTGTTCCGCGCGGAGCTCATCCAGCCGTCGTCGCGCGTGTGGCAACGCCGAGGCACCAAGCTGTGCCAGTAATATCTCGGCTATTACGCGTGGGTTGCGCTCCGGCATGTCTTGAACTTCTCCGGGTGCACAGGTGCTTATCGCATCATAGCGATCATTTCATTTTCGTGACAGTCTTAGCAGTCAAGATCGACGTGCCGGTAGCAGAGCAGGTTCTGGCGGTGGCGGTGTTATCGGCAGCGCTGCGGGTAACGGCGCAAGCAGCGCCAACGGGAGTGGAGCCCGGCGGGTGCGCTGGGCAAACGGTGGCCCACCACCGGCACGCACCGCGGCAGACTGTCCTGTTGAGCGGTGCTCGGCAGGCACAAAAGGGGCGCGAGGCCAGGGAGGCGCTCGCGCCGTCTAGGGAGTAGGTCACCCCCCAAGAGATGAAGGGAGGAGGGAGGGCGGCCACCAGCTGGAGTGTTGCCACCCAGCCACTGCAACAATGCTCGGAAAAGCTTACGACCACCTTTCGAGCCGCGCTCGAAGTGCAAAAAGACGGCAGGCGGTGGCATATGAGGAAGTTCTTGGATCGTCACCGAAGTGTTACCCAGCGCATTTGTCGTCTAGGCCGGCGACGCGGGGGAGGTTTCGACGATCTCTGCAAGAGGCGGAGAACGTTGGATTTCGGTTTCCAATCCTCCGCCATACCTTGTTGAAAATATTGAGTTTTTTTCCGCTTTTGAGGGACCGCCCCCGGACCATTACCCGGCGCGAACTGGTTCCTGGTGACGGCACCCGGCCGCTTTTACAACCCCGCGAACTGACGGTCTTCCGTTCCGGCATACTGCATTGAAATCATTGGGTTTTTCCACCATCTGAGAAGTTGACCCCCCGAATTGATACCCGGCAGTGCCGCTCCTGCGTTAGCAAAGGTGATGGCATCCGCCGCCGCCTTGCGCGATCGGCGCAACGCTATGCTTCCCGATACAGAGACCTCTGCGCCTGTTAGCGCGTAAGTTGCTACGAGCCCCACTTCTTCACGGTCGTCTCTAGCTTCGCTACATTACGCCGATTGGGGGCTCAGTGCATGGCCAGAAGGCTGACACAGGACAATTTGATCAGCATTTCAAAAGCGAAAAGAAATCAGCTGACGCAGTGGTCCTTCGGCGTGTACCTGCACAGCACAAGCGGCCAGACTATCGACGACCTAAAGCTCATTGTGATCGGGATCGCTTCTCTCTTGCGACGCGAACCCTTCAGGTGGCCCGATGGGCAATTATCCTCGCGCTGCGCCTGGTAGGAGACCGGCCGCAGCAAATTGTCATCCGTCCATGTCAGATAGGTGACTTCAACGACCATCTCTGACCGCACCCAGTGCACCCGCGACAGCTTGAGCGGCGAGCCGAAGCGGCTGTCGCGCAGCGGCGGCTCGGCGAGCGGCATGCGCTTGACCTGCAACGCCAGCACGCCGGCCAAGCGCTTCAGCTCCCTATCGGTGATGCCGGTGCCGGCGCGCCCGGCGTAGTGCAGGTGGCCGTCCTCGGTGTAGTAGCCGAGCAACAGCGCACCGATTGGACCGGCTGCCTTCGGGATCGGTCCAGCCCACGACGACGAACTCCTCGCGGTTTAAGCACTTGGACTTCACCCAGATCCCACGGTCACCCGGCACATGCGATCGATCGGCCGCTTGGAGATGGCGCCCTCGAGGCCGAGCTTGCAGGCCTGTGCCCGGAACTGAGGGCCATTGCGGACGACGTGATCGCTGTAGAGCAAGCCGACAACCTTGCGCCGGAACAGGCGCTTGAGCCTGGCCTTGCGCAGAGCGAGAGCAAGCGCCCTCCGGTGTTGCCTTGGCTTTCGCGAGCCTTGCTGGGCGGGATCGGTGCAGCCCAACCACACCGCCCCACCCCAAATAGACGATCTATGACGATGGCGTCGCAGCAGCGCGCATCAGTATGCTTGTTGTTGTGGCCTCTAGCGGTTGAAGGCTAGCTTCAAGCGGTGGCAGCTCGGGATGCGGGTTATCAGCGCCGTAACCATTTTCGAGCGCCCATATGGC
>NZ_BKAJ01000164.1 GCF_007992495.1 Reyranella soli | reverse complement strand
CCCCTGAGGCCGACCTTGCCCCGCCAACGGGCCGCAAAACTATCGCTTGCCAGCAGTGCCTACCGCATCGCGCGGCCACGCCGCAGCAACGCCGACGGCTGTGCCGCTAAACCACCGCAACCCAACGCCGATCTGCTTTGATCGGACGGCGGTGGTGGCCAACCTTCGGACCGTGCCACATGGCCAGATGACCGATCATCTCCGACTTCTGAACGACGTACTCGACGAAGCCGATCAGCTAATCCGCCGGCGAACCGATGAACGCTCCGACGTGCTGTTTCCCCACCTAGTCGCCGGGCGGCCAGGTCATCTTGCGCAGCAACGTCAACCCGGACGGCCTGCGGTCCTTCAGCCAGGATCTGATGAACTGGCCGACGCGCTCGAGGCGGGGCCAGAGCCGGGCGACACGACGCACTAACGCTCGGCCAGCCGGTCGGCGATCCGCTGCGGGCCTTTCCATTCGCTCGCCCGCTCAGCTGCAAGTACCTGTTTCCACCAGAAGAGCGTAGCGCCGAGGGCGCGCTCAGCGCTCTCGAGCTCCTCAATCGCCTGCTCATCGGATCGAAAATACCGGTCGGGCTCCATTTTGCCCCCTCAGCGAACTGTCGACAGTGACCCTTGCTAAGGCAGCCCCGGCGCGCTGGGTGTGGGCCGCGCACCGAGGCTCCGCTTAGCGGCTCGCGGCAAGTGTACGCACCGCGAGGCCTGTCCCGACATGTGAGCGCAGCGACGCCGTCTCAATCTATACGAAAGGCTACCGCCGATGGCCCCGGGCATTGAGCGATAGCCGAGGTGACACCGCCGTCCGGCCTGGCGCAGCTCCGCCGAAAACCGGCAAACGTTCGTATAGCTTTTGCGGGGTGGCCGGAGATAGCAGCTTCCGTCCATGGACAGCACCCAGGCTCAGATCGTTGCTGTCGTCGACGATGACGAGGACGTGCGTCGCGCGCTTGGTAACCTGTTGGCGTCGCTCGATCTGGCAGTAGCGGACTTCCCTTCGGCGGAGGACTTCCTCGCATCGCCGGCCTGCAGGGCCGCTGCCTGCCTGATCACTGACGTGCAGATGCCCGGCATGAGTGGGCTCGAACTGCAGCGTCACCTGATCGACAGCGGCAATCGCCTGCCGGTCATTTTTGTTACTGCTTTTCCCCGCGAGCATGTTCGCCAACAAGCCGAGGCCGGGGGCGCCATCGGATTCTTTGCCAAGCCGTTCGATGGCGCGCTCCTGATCGAATGCGTCGAGCGGGCCCTCGCCGCTCGCGCTGTCGAGTAGCAGCAAGACCGGGGCGACCGCCGCCCCGGCCTTTCGCTCCGCCCCGATCAATCGCGCTTGGACGGCACGGAGACAGCGGGTCGTACGTGCGACGCTTCGGCGTCTCCACCCGAGCCCCGCACGCGATCCGCAAGCCTGCGTAGGTTGCGCGCCCCGAATAGCAGCATGTCGCGATCGGTCTCGGATCGGGTGAGTCCGGCAAGCCGCTCGAACTCCTCGGCGTGGCGGAGGTACTTGCGGGCGGGCATCGTTTCCTCCCTTCTGACGCTTGGTGAATCCGTTAAGCGATACTTTTCGCATGATCGGCGTCGCCGGTGCCAACGAAAACGCCATCCGAAGCGGGGCGCTGTCGATGTTCGGGCGGGCCGCCGTCAGGAGTCGCGGTTGAGCACCTCGGTGCCGAGCGCCTTCGAGCGATTCTCAGCTCATCCTGGGCGATCTCCTCCAGAACCACGCAGGCGGTGCCACGGCCAGGGAAGTCATCGGCCACTGCGGCGATGGACTGCATGGCGATCAGGACGGCCTACACGCGGTCGAGTCGCTCTTCCACGCTGAGTCTCTCGCTGCGGGCGCTCATTGGGCGGCTCCCTTCGGCAGATCTTTCTCCAGCCGCTCCATGTCCTCCAGCGTTTCGATGGCTCCGACATACATGCGTTCAATCTGGCGGGCGATATAGCCCACGCCCAGCCAAGCCTTACTGCCTTCGGTGCTGTCGATGTCTCGGTCATCTGCCAGATGCTCGAGAATCAGTCCGACGCAGCGGAGGTTGTCTGCCATCTCGGCCTGATTCGCCAAGATTGTCGCGAGCCTTTCTTGCACCGCGGGGCTCATGCGAAGTGCTCGCGCAGCTTGCGAGCCCTGTCCAGGGCAATCCAGATGAGCTCGTGCCTCGCGAGCTAGAGTTCCTCATCGCTCATGCTTGCGGTGATCTCGCCATTCAGCGCCGCCAGAGCAAAGACGATATCGGTCAAATCAGTCGCGTTCATCTCGATGTTGACGGCGTTACGCCGCTCCAAGGTGGTAGATTGTTCAGTAGCCATGGTCCCGGTTTCCTTTCATCGGGGTTTTGGTCAGAGCCGGGCGGTAGGGTAGAAGCTTCCGCCCGGCTCGCCTTTCTGTTAACATGACGCCATGAAAAAGGCGAAGGTTTCTGTTATCAAAAAGAAGATAGGCCGGCCGGCGACCGGCATCGGGACGTTGCTCGGCATTCGCTGGCACGAGCCGGCGCTCAAGGCGATTGACGATTGGCGCCGCGAGCAGCCGGACCTGCCTGCGCGCGGTGAAGCCATCCGCCGGCTGGTCGAGCAGGCGCTGGCGAAGGGAGGCAAACGATGAACGAGAAAGAGACCAACGCGCTGGTGGAGGCCCTCGAGGCGGTCATGAGCGACGTGCTGCGTAATGGCGGGCATCCGACTGTCGCAGAGGTAACTCCTATCCCTGGCGGCCTCACTGAGATTGGCGGCACGTTCAACCTGTCGATCGTCGCTCGTGCCTGCCTCCAGGCGATCGACCGGTCCGGCTACAAGCTCCTGCCTCGGTAGGCGCGATGACGACGAGGGAAATCGCCGGGAAGCTGCTGGCCGGGCTCCGCCGTATGCCGCACGCCACGCCCGCCGAGGCGTTGGCGGAGTTCAGGCGGCGGCTGGTCGAGGTGCGGCTGGCGAAACGCAAGACGCGGTAGAGGCGTCGCGAGGGACAAAGGGATGGCGATACGACTTCTTCTGCTGGTACTTCTATTGGCCCCACTGGCTGCCTGCGGTCCGCCAGAACCATGCCCCTGGGATTGCACTCGCCAACGCTTTCCATGATGCCAGGGGTGAGGCCGGGCCGGGCGCGTGGAGGCCTGCCGAACCGGCTCGCGGCCACCGCCGCCAGGGCCGGAAATCTACCCGCCTGGACGCGATTGCCGCCGGGGGCTAAAGGGCGGCCCCGCACGGGGCGTTAGCCTGTGCGGAGCCTGACCGTTCGCAGAACGCGTCTCGGGGGAAGACATAGGCAAACGGCTTACGAGGTTGGTATCGATCAAGAGCGGCGACATTGCGGCTCGTCGATCGCCACCACGTCGACAGGCCGCTCCCTACGCCTAGGCCAGAGGCTGGCCAGCGCAGACCTTCAAGTCGTTGGTTTCCTGCTCAAGCTCGTCGGATGCGACCTCAAGCAGGTCCAGTTCTGCGACGAAGGCCCGCTCCTCCGCCTCAGTCGCGTCGCGGCCCGGAGCCTTCAAGGCTTTAGAGCGCCGATACAGCTCCGCGCGGCGTCGGTCGAGCTCAGCCAAGGTAGCTTTGGGATTCAAGCTGACAGCCAAGGCAGGTCCTCCTACGACAAGGTACTGCCCGACTGGCTCAAGTCCAGCGGCTATCAGCGCGCCCCGCTAGCCGTCCCGGCCCCGACGGTCGACGGGCCAAGACAGTCACACGCTCACTAGGCGCCCCGGCTGATTGAATCAGCGAGTCTCATGGCCGGTGATCCTTGTAGTGGTGGCCGCCATGCAGGACCGCGCGGATGCCGCGCTGCCAAGCCAAGTAGCCTCGACCAGATTGATCGACTTCTCGTCGAGATCGTCGGTCACGAGGACATCGGAGATCACGCCGAGGAAGAAGGTGCGGGTGTGTTCGTGTTGGAAGCGCCAATGCGCAACCGTTCGGTGCCACCGCCTGTGTTGAGCGTGCCGTCCCGGAAGGTTTTCGGCTACTGTGGCCGGGCTCCGGTCAACTTGCAAAGATCGGTCCCTTCTTCAACGCCGAAACGCTCGGCGCTGTCCTGAGCGAGCTTGCAAAGGTCGTGATCCCCGCTGCCGGGCGTTTTCGTCGACACTTCGACCCGAGGCCGCATGTGCTGGCGGACTTCGAAGTTCTTTTTCACTTCATCGAAGGGGCCGCCCGTTGGTTCGAGCGCTTTCTCGGGCGGCCAATGAACAGGAAGGAGATCGAGGACGCGCGAGCGACCCTGCAAATGGCGCAGGAGTTAGCAAGGCGGGAGGCTGCACGAAAGACAGCCGATGCGCCCGCAAATCGCGGCGAGAAGCCAGACCCTGCACGACCATGACCTGGCAGGCCAAGGCGACGCTGTTAATCGCGAAGCTAGATCGGCTGGCCCGCAACGTGGCGTTCATCGCGACCATGATGGAGGCGGGGGTCGACTTCGTCGCCTGCGATCAGCCGTTCGCGTCGCGGCTGACGCTGCACATCCTGGCCGCCGTTGCCGAAGACGAAGCGCGCCGTAAGCGAACGGACCTGGCAGCGGCCAAGGCCAGGGGCAAGAAGCTGGGCAGCCCAGTCGCCCGCAAGACTGTAGCCAGGGCCAGAGCTGCTCGGTCGGCCTACGTTGCAAAGGCTAACGAGACCACGCCACGGTGATCCGGGACATTCAGGCATTCAGTGTATCCGACGGGGATATCCTTGATCTAACGGATATCTTGTCCATACCGTACGACCCGCTGAGCGACGATATCGCCGACTTCATCTCCTTCAGCGAGAGCACAGGCAGCACGTTCGTCTCGGTCGACCGCGACGGTACGGCCGGCGTATACAGCATGGCGCAGATCATGAAGCTGGAAGGCGTTACCGGCCTCTCTGCGCCGGACCTGCTGGAGACCAACGGCAACCTGCTCGCAGCGTAAGGCTGAGCTATTCAAGACAACAAAGAGGGCGTGCCACGCGGCACGCCCTCTTCGTATGTACACCCCAAACGCTGCGCGCTGTGGATTAGCAACAGGCCCGCTATGGCCGGTTATTGACTTGGGACGGGCGGCCGGGGCATTCTTGCCTCGTGCATGTGAGCATAAGGCGGCGCCTGGCACGTTAGACAATTGCCGTCACAATTAACCCGGCGCCGGTCTCTGACCGGAAATGCCGATGAAACTTCCGAAAACGCTTTTTGGAGGCCGTGCCATGCACGACACAAAATCCTTTGCGGGGATGCCAGCCCTCGATTCTGGTGTTGAGCAGCCGCGTTTGGAAGACATGCTTTCTTCCTTCGAGAAGGAATGCGAGACGACGTACAAGGACGAGGTCTACCGCGTGCGGGACAACGGCGCCGTGCTGCGGCGCGCGCGTCCGGAGGGGCGATCCCGAAAGCTCGATGAGATCTGGACGTTCGGCACGCTCAACAGACATTCAGGTTACTTCGAGATCAGCGGTCATGTGGTCCACCGGATTGTCACCACGGCCTTTCATGGTCCGGGACCGTCCCCCGGCCACGTCGTCGATCACATCGACACCAACAGGCTGAATAACCGCGCAGACAATCTGCGGTGGGTCACAAGGCTCGAAAATATCCTTCTCAACCCGATCACGCGTGCGCGGATCGAGCTCGCGTATGGCTCGCTTGAGGCCTTCTTCGAGGACCCGGGGGCAGCCTACATTCCCAACTGGGAGTGGATGAGGGTCGTGACGAAGGAGGAGGCTGAAGAGAGCCGCAAGCGACTTCTCCATTGGGCCGAGAGCGGACAGGGCGTGCGGGGCGGGTCGCTCGGCGACTGGGTGTACCAGCCAAAACCGCCCACAAGCGCTGCGCGCAGCGCTAATTTCAGGCCCCGCGAATTCACCGCGAGGGAAGTGCTTCGCGAGCCGCCGCCGCCGACGCCTCTCGACACGCCGTCGCTCACCGCGACAGCGATCCAGCGCAAATGGCGGACGCCCACTGAATTCCCGCAGTGCCCCGAAACCGTGTCCCCCGAAACGCTGCATGGCTACCTCGCGCGCCTTGCTCCAGGTGCTGTGTTTGCGCGAAACCAGTTCGGCGAGAGCATCGCGGCAGAGGCGGAGATCGGAGCGGACGGGGTCCTGTCCGTCGTCTGCCAAGCGCCGTCCGGCGTCAAGAACTGGACGCATGCCAGGATCTGCGTCGACGGTGCCTTCTTCCGTCATGAATCAGGCGGCACATTTTTCACGTGGGAGGGCGCCATGAAAGCCCACTGCATCACGCTCGGCGTGCCGTCTGACGCCTACGAAGGCTCGATCGACGACTTCTGCTAGAGGGCAAGGCCCTTGGCTGATGGGCAGGACCATGAGCTGTCGTGCGAGGCCTTCCCCGGAGAGCAGGCCGCGTCCGGGGCCAGACGCATTGAATCGTGCCTTCGCTCTCGTGCCTCTTCATGAGAGAGCGGCCGGGTTCGCGGATCAGCGCTTCTTAACGGCCTTTTGCGTGACGAAGCCCTGATCTCTTCCGCGTGGGATTGATCGCGACATTCACGCCCCGACCTGATCGGGCGCGCCGCCGGTTCAAGGCCTGACGCCCCTTGCAGGGGTGGCGCACGGGTGTCCCCGCCTTTCGCGCGCTGCGCTTGCTGCCAAGGCGGGCGATCCCCCTCCCGTGCGCCAGCCGTGAACCGTCCGCTTTTCCGCCCGATCACTGGTGAGGCGTGTCGCGTCAAACCCAAGCAAAAGGAGCTTCATCATGACACGCAACGACCAACAGAACCGCACCCGTGAACCCCAAGGCCCGGCCCTCATTGCCTGGCACGTCAGCGAGAAGGGCACGAAGAAATTCTGGACCCGCATCGGCGCCGCCTGGCCTCACAAGAAAGGAGAAGGCCTCACCCTCCAGCTCGAACTGATGCCCATCGCCGACGGGCGCATCGTCCTCCTGCCGCCGAAGGAAGACGCCGGGCAGTCCGGGGACAGTCAGAACGCCACGCCGGAAGAAGGAGCGGGCGCGTAAGCGCCCCTCCACCTTCGGAAAAGGAGCAGGATCATGAACCAGTGCATATGCATTGAAGCCGCCCGCGCCGCGCTCGCTCGCGCATCGTGGGTAAGAGGACAGGCGCCAGCTTACGGCGAAGACGCCATCATCGACCTTCTGGCCGATATCCGCCTGTGGTGCGAGGAAGCCGGTCTCGATTTCAGCCGGTGCAGTCACCTTGCATGGGTGTTCCATGCGGGCAGCGAAGGAGCCGCCTCATGAAGCGCTCCATCGAGACCCATATCATCACATGGCGCGGCATCACCATCGAGGTCCGGTACGAAGCCGCGTGGCTCGGCAGTGACGGCCCCTGCAGCACGGCCCATCTCGAAGTGCGCCAGAGCGCGCGCCGCTTCCGATTACGGAAACCGGCTACCGTTCGCATTTTGCGAATCGGGAAGGTATCGAGGAGGTCGGCGGCCCGGTCGAATTCGTGACGGCGTGGCTCGATCACGCGGCTACAAAAACGCGCTGGAAAGAACAGGAAGAGAGTGCGCGGCAACTCACGCTGTTCTGACAGCGTGCCCGCGCGGCAATAAAAAAGGCGCGGTCCCGAAAGGACCGCGCCGGATTGTCCGTATGAGCGCCGATTACTCTTTGACGATCATCGCGACCATGTGCTCGCCGCACATTAGCCGCGCATCATGACGCGCCCAGGCCTTTGAGATCGCAGTCAGGGCAGCAATAGCGCACGCGCTTGCCGCCCTTCGGATTGGTAGAAGGCTGGGCTTCGCCGTCGCCTTTCGCAGAGGTCGCGAGACCGGGAACCTCTTTCCAGACGATCATGAAATCCTTGGCGATCAGCTTCCCGGCGGCCGTGTCGAACGGACCGTTTTCGATGATAAAATGGTCGACGCGCTCGCCCGTCTCCTTGCCGCCTTCTTCGCCCGTATCGGCCGGCTGCAGGCCTATGGCCCTCATCTTTTCAGCCCATTCGGCATTGTGATACCGGCCACGCCCTGGCTCGCCGTGATGATGCTGCCAGAGATGCACCATTTCATGAACGATAGTGGAGAGGGTTTCCTTGATCGGACGGTCATGAAACCTTGCCGGATTGAGCGCGATTTCATCGGCCGCCTTGCCATCGTCCCACTGGAATTTCGCGGCGGCAAAATACCCATAGCTTCCCTTGCGCCGATGAAAAGTGAAGAGGGCGTTCGGCAACGTCCCTTCGAACAGCGCCTTGTTGAAATGATCGTAAGCCTGCTGAAGACGATCATAAGTCTCGCGCGTCGGCTTGATGATGACGTCGGATGACGATGATGATGACGACGATGATGCTGATGGAAGTGCCGTTTGAATGTTCATGAGAGCCATCCTTTCCGGCGGCTCTTCTTTGTGATGCACACTCCAGAACGCATCATCAGTGCCGCCTGTGGTGGTCCTCAATATCGTCGTGGCTTCAGTAGAGATTCCTCGTGCAATCCGCGTGGGGTGTGCGCGGTACTACCGCGCGCACCTTGCGGGGGAACTCTCCGGTTCCCCGCGGACCCCCATCAGGGCATCCCTAACGCGCTTTGTGTCCGTTGATGACGGACAGTCGCGCGAAGGGATGCAGGTTCAGCCGGGCGCTGTTCGCTTGCGGGGAGCGAGCCCGCACCGGCTGAGGCAACGTCCGCCGTTGCATCGCGGCCAAGGGAGACTGCGCTCTCCCTTTGGATACCCATCGCGCCAGGGGCAATCCCGCGTCCCCCTGGCAACCCACGGCCCGGGCTTTCGCGCCCGGGACCACGAACGGTGTTTCGGCACCGGCTTCGATCGAAGGGATGATGTCGGCTCTCCCTTCGAGAACCCATCGACCAGCGTCGCGCTGGACCCGGTGATTGAGCTTGAGCCGGCGCTTTGAATGCGGATGAGGTCGCCATGGCACGCCAGTCCGGACGTGAACCGCCCATCTCCTACCGACCCCCGCAGGCCCTGCGGGAGGAGTTCCGGGCGCGTGTTGAAAAGTCCGGCCTGACGGCAGGCGCCTTCATTACGCAATCCGTGTTCGGAGGCCCGGCGCCCCGGCAGTCGCGGCGGCCGGCGGTGGAGCACCGCACGGTCGCGCGCCTGCTTGCGGAGACGGCGCAGGTGAATGCGCAGCTGCAGACGCTGGCAGCGGGCGGACATGACCCGGCCGCCCTTGAAAGCGCCGTCCGTGAACTCCGTGAAATCCGGGCTGCCTGCCTTGAGGCCCTGGGACGGTCGCCATGATCCCGAAGGCGAGCCAGCGCGGCGGCGGGCAGGATCTCGCCACGCACCTTCTGAACGGCTTCGACAACGAGTACGTGGAAGTCGCCGAGGTGAGCGGCGCGGTGGCGTCCGATCTTCATGGCGCGTTCGCAGAATGGGAAGCCGTGGCGACAGGCCTGACCAAGTGCCGGAAATATCTCTACAGCCTGTCCGTGAACCCTGACCTTGGGCAGGGCCAGTTGAGCCGTGACCAGTACAGGGACTACATCGACCGGGTGGAAAAGAAGCTCGGCCTTGAGGGCCAGCGGCGGGCCGTCGTCTTCCATATCAAGGAGGGACGCGAGCACGCCCACGTCGTCTGGTCCCGGATCGACTATCAGACCGAGAAGGCCGTCCATATCGCCTTCGACCGTGAAAAGCTGATGATGGTGACGCGGGAGTTCGCGCGGGACCATGGGCTGAAGCTGCCCGAAGGCTACGACCGCGACGGCACCGACGAGCGCAAGAAGGGCGGTAAGTCCCTCTATGAGACGCGCCAGGAAAAGGAGACCGGGCTCTCGAAGGAAGCCTGCATGCAGATGGTCACGCATGCCTGGCAGAGCAGCGACAGCCCCCGGGCCTTCGTACAGGCCCTTGAGCAGATGGGCTACGTGCTGGCCACCGGCAAGCGTCCCTATGTCCTGATTGACATGTACGGGGGCATGAACGCGCTCCCGAAGCTGATCGACGACAAGCAGGTCAGGACGAAAGATATCCGGGCCTTCCTTGAGAAGGACTACCCGGCCGACTCACTGCCAACGGTGGACGAGGCGCGGGCGATCGTCGCCGCGCACCGGCAGGCACGGGAGGCGTTCGCCAAGGCGCAGGATGACGGGCGCAAGCTTGATGCGCTGACGGCGAAGCAGGATTTGCGGCGCTCGGGGGCCGAGAAGGCGCATGCGGCGCTTCTTGACGGGCAGAAGCGTGAGCGAGGAACCCTCGCGGCCGCGCAGCTGCAGGAGCGCGCGGCTCTGCGGCAGGGCTATCTGGAGGAGAGCCGGCGGATCAAAGCCGACCGGCAAGCGCACAAGGCCACGGGCCTTGCGGCGTTTTTGGGCCGCGTGACAGGGGTGTCACTTATCATTCGCAAATTGCAACGCTACCGGGACCGGCAGCGCTTCACGGCGTTCAGGGAGCGTCAGACCGTCGTGGCCAGCTTGCAGAAAGAGGCGGCACACAGTTTGCGGGAGCGTCACAGGCTACAGGCCGTCGACAGCGAGCGCGGGCTCAAGGCCCTGAAGGCGATCGAGAGCCGCGAGCGGCAGTCCCTTGAGACAAAGCGCCTGCGCGAGCAGCGGATGCATGAGCGCAGCGGGCATGAGCACATGCCGGCCCTGACGCTGGAGCTCAAGCCGAAGGGACGCGGCGCGTCCGTGCGCAAGGCCAAGAACCGGTATCAGGATTCCTTGCGTGAACGAGAGGAGCGGCAGGCGCGGGTGCCCGAGGAGGCCCGGGAGACTTCCACCGATCTCCAGCAGGAGATGCTGGCAGCGCTGGCATCCACCGCGCCGGGCGCGAAGACGGTGGACCTGCAGGACGCGTTCACGCGCGCTGCCGAGGAAACAGAAGGCAAGGAGGAGCGGGGCGAGAGCGAAGAGGGGAGCGTTGCCCGCAAGCCGGTCTCGCGGGTATCAAAGCCCAGTGAGCGAGGGCGTGCACGCGGGCGGGGGCGGAAAGATGAGGATTTTGACAGGGAGAGGTAGGGCGCGTCCGGCCGATGGGCCGGAGCAGGCTCTAGGCTGAAGCCCCGAGCCTCTGCCGAAGGCGGGGTCTCGGCCCGTTCGGGTGACGATCCTTCGCGCAGGCAGAGGTGGCGCACCCATACCAGACGGTTTGCCCTCAGCTAATCTTGAAAAAGCGGTTCCAGTAAGAGCTTTCGCGCCTGCTACCTTCATGATTTTCCGGCACAATTGGGGATCCGACGTAACGGAATAACGGCGTGCATTAACCACCAATAACGTGTAAAATAGAGCGAAAGCAAGAACGAGCCGCGCCATGCCCACAGCCGACCAAATCAAAGCCTTGCTCTCTTCGCACGCCGAAGGCGACGAGGCGCAGTTCTTTGCTGTAGCGATGCAAATCGCGGCTGCCGAAGCGCGCGTGGGTCACGGAAAATTCGCCGAGGAGCTGCGTGCTCTCATCGACAAGGCAAAGAACCGTGTCGCAATTGAAGCTGCTTCTCCGATTCCTCTGGCTAAGCCGCGCGGGGAGTTGGCCGACATCCTGTCGGTCTCGTATCCCAAGACCAATCTTTCCGACATGGTTCTCGGCAAGCCTTTAGAGAGGCGGCTTTCTCGTGTCATCCGCGAACACAAGGCTGTGCGGCACATCCGTAGTAATGGCCTTTCACCACGTCGCAAGCTTCTGCTCGTTGGCAAGCCGGGGACGGGCAAGACACTGACCGCATCGGCGTTGGCGGGCGAACTGGGATTACCGCTCTTTGTCGTCCGTCTCGACGGCCTGATAACGAAGTTCATGGGTGAAACCTCTGCGAAGCTTCGCCTGATTTTTGACTCTCTCAAGCAGACGCGAGGCGTCTATCTGTTCGATGAATTCGACAGCATTGGCTCTGAGAGGGGGCTTGCGAACGATGTCGGTGAAATCCGGCGCGTCGTGAACAGTTTCCTGCAGATGGTCGAACAGGATCACTCCGACAGTCTGATCATCGCGGCCACCAACCACATCGGACTGCTTGATCGCGCCTTGTTCAGAAGATTTGACGACATCATCGAGTTCGATCTTCCCGATGAAGACCAGATCAAATTGCTACTGCAAACTAAACTCTCAGGCTTCAAGGTACTCAAGATTAGATGGGCGACCATAGCCCAGAGTGCATTGGGGCTCAGCTACGCTGACATTGTTCGCGCTGTCGAGGATTCCATCAAGACGGCTCTGATTGAAGACCGCGAAGCGATTTCACATGTAGACCTAGCGACATGCATTGATGAGCGAAAAGCCACCCTGGTCGGTGGAGGAGCTGCTACATAGATGCCGCCCGACGACATGCGGCACCCTCATCTTTTTGATCCGAGAGCCGCTGCCAGACACGATTTTAGCACGCCAAGACCTGGGCGAGGAAAGTCCCTCTCGCTTCAAGCACGCGATCGCGCGCAGCACGCGTCGAATTTGCTGAGGCAGCTGGAAGGCGTTGAGCAGCAAGTCGAGGAACGCGTCGCGGCACAGAGGGCCGAGGGCGTTGACGCGGGCAATGGTGTGTATCTGCAGTTCGACAGTGAGCCGGGATTCGATCTCAAATTCGAAAGCCTTGAGTTTAGTCGCAGCGGGATCGAGCTCTGCGCTGTAAGGAAAGCGCCTGACAACCGCGTTCAGGCGACCGTTTTCGTACCAGAAGGGAAGCTGTCCTTCTTTCTGAATCGCGTGGAAGCTTATAGGGACCAAGACACTCCGCCAAAGAGGGATGGATCGACCAGCCCCAAGAACAAGGAATTGATTGAGGGTGTAGCCGCAATCCGAATTGCCGCTCTACAAGCGCTGTGGACGGACGATCCGGCTTTGTTTCCCGATCCTGTGCAGGACACGATGTGGGAGGTGTGGCTAAGGAAATCAGCAAACATCGACCATGTCGCGCGCCTGCGTGCCTTTGCTGCCAGCAACAATTTGACGGTCAGTGAGCAGTCGATCTCATTCGTTGACCGCACGATCGTCCTGGTCCACGGAAAAGGACGCGATCTATCCCATTCTGCCGACATACTTGGTGCGATCGCCGAGCTCCGTCTTGCAAAGACAGCTGCCGCTTTCTTCACGAGAATGAGCGAGGCCGAACAGCGCGACTGGGTAGCCGATCTTACGGCGCGGCTGCAACCACCTGCCAACAACGCTCCCTACGTTTGCATTCTCGACTCGGGGCTAAACCGAGGGCACCCGCTGCTGCAGCCTGTAGCCTTGGATGCAGACCTGCATGCCTACAAGCCCGCGTGGGGTGTCGACGATAGAGCCGGGACGGGGCACGGCACTCAAATGGCGGGTCTCGCGGTCTATGGTGATCTGGTGGATGCCATGTCATCCCAAGAGCCCTGGCCGCTCACGCATAAGCTTGAGTCCGTCAAAATCATCAATAGCGCGGATCCTCACGCACACGAACTCTACGGCGCGGTAACTATCGAAAGTGTAAGCCGCGTGGAGGTTATTCCGGATAGAAAACGTGTGTTCTGCATGGCTGTGTCCACACCAGACGGCCGGGATCGCGGCCGTCCCTCTTCGTGGTCGGCTGCTGTTGATGCTCTGACATCCGGAGCCACCGATCAGGTTCGGCGGCTTGTCGTACTGGCGGCAGGCAATACAGACGTTAGCTTCCGCAGAAACTATGCGGATTCCAACTTGACCGAGGGCGTTCACGATCCGGGTCAATCATGGAATGCCCTTACGGTTGGCGGATATACGGAGAAAGTGATTGTCGATCAGCAGCGGAATCCACGGTGGCAAGCGCTCGCGGCATCCGGCGATCTGGCCCCTAGTTCATGCACGTCTATGACGTGGAGGAACACGAAATGGCCAATCAAGCCCGATGTTGTTCTTGAAGCAGGAAACATGGCGCGGCATCCTGATTATGAGGATCCCGATTATATTGACGACGCGCTGCAACTTCTGACAACGGCGCAGAATTTTACCGCCCGCCGTCCGCTTACGGTATTTGGCGATACAAGCGCGGCAACCGCTGTCGCTTCGCGCCTTGGCGCAATGCTTATGGCGAAGTATCCGCAACTAACGCCCGAAGCCGTGCGAGCACTCATTGTCCATTCAGCGAAGTGGACAGGCCCAATGCTACAGCGATTTACCAACACTAACGGAGAAATTGACTACCACGCCGTAGTGCGCTGCTTTGGGTATGGTGTACCTAACGTGCGGGAGTTGCTTTCGAGCGCGGACAATTCTCTAACCTTGATCGCCCAAGATTCGATCCAGCCGTTCCAGAAAGAAGAGGGTACGATCAAGTATCGTGAGTTGAACCTTCACTCTCTGCCTTGGCCGGCAGAAGTTCTCGAACAGCTACAAGAGACGACTGTCACACTCCGTGTCACGCTCTCGTACTTTGTCGAGCCCAATCCAGGGGACCGTGGTTGGAGCACCAAGTATGGATATCAGTCACACGGACTACGATTTGCCGTAAAACGGGCAACGGAGACGCTTCAGCAGTTTGAAAAGCGTATCAACAAAGCCGTCAGGGAAGACGGCTACGACGCTGATCACAGGCAGGAGTCGGGCGAGTGGACCTTAAGGCTTAATGACTCCCTAACGACAACGGGCTCTATACATTCAAATATTTGGACTGGAACCGCAGCTGATCTGGCTGCAAGGGGCCACATCGCTGTATTTCCGACATATGGCTGGTGGAACAAGCGTCCGAATCTCAACGCGTTTGAAAAGACATCGCACTACGCGTTGATAGCTACAATTTCTACACCGGAAACCGATATCTACACGCCAGTGGCAAATCTGATTAACGTGCCCGTCATTGTGGAATTCTGATCCTGGCCTGTTAGTCTCTGCCCGGCCCACGTGAACTCAGACATGCGGTCCGGGTGATGGGCCCTATGAGCCACAAGCGGAGTGACCTCATCTGTTTGCGTCAGCCTGTAAAGCAGTTGGCAGTCTCAAAAAGCGGCCAAGCGATCGCGGCGCCTTTGAACTTTCACTACCCAAACGTGCATCTCTTCGCTAGTCTCGCCTCGAATGAATTGAGGTGCTAGCACCGGGTGGTCACGACTCGGTGCTGGTCTAGGGGAGAGATCGTGTACATCAGCCGCATTGTCATAAGAAATTTTCGTTCATTCGATAAGCTGGACGTGTCCATTGGCTCTGGCACTACGTGCGTCATTGGCGAGAACAACACCGGCAAGTCGAATTTTCTGCACGCCATCCGGCTATGCATTGACGCCGAGCTGTCGTCCGCGTTTCGCTCGTTGGCGCCGAACGACATTCATTCGGCTGTCGATATTGCATTTCCTAACCAGGTTTTGATTGCCCTGGAGATCAGCGACTTCGCTGGCAAGGTCAACGAGGAGGCGCTTGTTGGCGCATGGCAGCACAAGCCAGGCGTGGCCAGGCTGATCTATCGTTATCGACCCAAGCTGGGTGTTCGCGAGGACCTGGAAAGCGAAGAGACTGAGCCGGGAGACCTTACGCGGGATGACTATCAGTGGGAGATTACCGGGGGTGGTGACCCGGCGCATGATCCTGCAGAAATAGAGTGGAATGAGGACGTCGGCTCATCGATCCGATTCAGCGATCTTCAGTCTTTTCAAGTCGTTTACCTGCAGGCTCTTCGTGACGTTGAAAGTGATCTGCGCCAATACCGGAGCTCCCCGCTCGCACGGCTGATAGCGGCCATGGAGATTGATACTGACGAGCAAGACAAGCTCGTTGAAATCCTCCAAAAGGCCAACGATGCGATAGCCAAGGCGCCGACCATCAAGGAAATCGCCGAAGCAATTGACGAGTCCTTCAAGACTGTTACGGGACCGGCATTCGCTATGGATGTCGAGCTCGGGCTTGCCGAGTCTTCCTTTCAAGCGATCGTCCGTGCGCTGCGTATCCTGCTCACAAACGTGGCCATGACCAAGTTTGAGCCATCCTCCAACGGCTTGGGCCTTAACAACATTCTGTATGTATCGATCCTCATCGAGTACTTCTCCAAGCGCCTTGCGCAGCAGAAATCAGCAGGACAGATCATCCTGTTCGAGGAGCCAGAGGCGCACTTGCATCCTCAGCTGCAGCTCACTTTGTACAAAGCGCTCTGTGGCCTTCCATTTCAGAGCATCCTTACTACGCACAGCACGCACATTACTGCGAACGCTCCCTTAAAATCCTATGTCGTGCTGACACAGGTTGGGGAAGCCGGTGTTGCCTCCAGCGTTCCCGCTGAGGAGGCCGGCCTCGAAGACGGAGAGATCGATGATCTGGAGCGTTACCTCGATGCAACGAAGTCCAATTTGCTGTTTGCCCGAAAGGTAATGCTTGTTGAGGGACCAGCGGAATTGTTTCTCATCCCTGCGCTTCTCAAGGAGGTCTCTGGCATTGATCTCGAGCGGGAAGAAATATCGGTGATCCCCATTTACGGGGTGCACTTCGATGTCTACGCGAAGCTCTTTTCTGAGGAGGCGCTGCCCAAGCGGTGCGCTATCGTTTGCGATGGCGACCTCAAGCCCAGTGATGCCAATGAGGATCTAAAAGGAGAGGACGATCTACCCGAGCCGCCCGACCTGAAGCATCTTGAGAGTGACTATGTGAAGGTGTTTGCCTGCGCAACTACATTTGAGCGAGCTGTAACATACGAAGGCACACTCGAAATGTTTGCCCGCGCAGCTGACGATATAGGTGCGCCAAAAGTTGCGAAGCGGTTGCGCGCCGGACTGAAGTTTGTCAAGGACGAAGACAACGATGAGAAAGAGCGGTCCGAAACCCTAAATCAAATGCGTAAAATTGTGCTCAACACCGCGAAGCGATTTGGCAAGGCGAGGTTCGCTCAACTAGCTGCAAGGCATGTCGGCGATGCTACCCAGATCCCGAAATACATCGTTGATGCCGCAAAGTGGCTCACAAAAACATGATGCTGACCGACGAGCAAAAGGACGCCGTGCGATGTGGAGAGGATCTTATGCTGACGGCGTGTCCTGGCAGCGGCAAGACGCGCGTCATCATCTCGAAGCTTGCCCGGGTTGTTGATGAGATAAGAGGGACGCCGCGCGCCATTGCGTGCATCACCTATACGAATGCGGCGGTACAGGAGATCGAATCGCGCTTACGGCATCACATTCAGCCGGGCGATGACTCGTTTTTTGACATCTGCACCATTCACTCGTTTTGCCTGAACCACATTTTCAGGCCGTTCTGCCACCTCATCAAAGGCTACAAAAAGGGCTTCAAGGTCCTCACGCCAGAGAGCGAGAAGTTTCAAAAGCACGTAACTGCGGTCTGGGCGCAGCATGATCGCTACAATTTAACATTCAAGGACTTCGAAGAATTTACCCAGCTCCGGGTTGGACCGAACGGTGAGCCAGTCGGCATCGAACACGCAGCTATTACGCCGGAAGTCGCAAAGGACTACTGGAAGCGCATCCGGGAAGATGGCTTCATCGATTTCGCGAACATCATCTACTACTCACTCATCCTGCTTCAGAAGCGGGCGGAAATCCTGAACTCGATCACGGCGAAGTTTGCTTGGATTCTAGTGGACGAGTTCCAGGATACGACGGATCTGCAGGTAGAAATCCTGACGTTGATCGCCAAAGCAAAGCGGACACGGTTCCTGCTTGTAGGCGATCCTTATCAGTCTATCTTCGGCTTCGCTGGCGCGAGGCCGGACCTGGCCGACGACTTTGCGACACGTATTGGTGCACGCACTGACAAACAGCTGTCAGGAAACTTTCGGTCAAGCGCACCAATCCTCGCGCATGCCAATCTCCTCTATCCACGGACACCGGCCATGGTGGCTCTTGGCCAGTACAAGGATGTTACCCAGAAGCCGGTGTGGAGGCACGGGTCTTCGCCGTTTCAGGTCATCACGGACCACTTTCTGCCCGCACTTGATGGTCTCGGCATCCCGGTAGGCGAGGCCGCGATATTGGCCCCAACCTGGTTCTCGCTGTTCCCCCTCGGCCGACGCCTCCGAGAATACGGCGTTAGTATTGTGGGTCCAGGAGCCCGACCTTACCGGCGAAATCGGCAGTTCGCGCCACTGGCCGAGCAGGTTTGCGGCTATCTTATGGAGCCGCGTCCTGATGCCATCGCCGGCATCGAACGGACCCTTTTCAACACGCTACTCGATATTACCGGACGCGCCTCCTTTGATATCTTTTCCTATGGCGGGCGCGTGATTGTGTTCCGCTTACTGGAGATCGCGCAGAAACTGCACGTCGCGCACATGGGGGCTATTTCCTGGCTGGAAGCCGCCAGTGGTGAGTTTGCTGATCTTTTGATCGCGGAAGAGTATCTGGCGCCGTCGGAGCGAGACATCTTCAGGATGTCGGTTGAAGAGATGAAGGCCGACATGCGTAACAATAAGGTCGACCTGGCAAATCTCACGATCGAAGAGCTTGGCGTCTACGCCAACCCAAAAGCAGCACTCAAACTGGTCAATTTGCACAACTCGAAGGGTCGCGAATGGCGCGCCGTTGCAATGATCGACCTGCATGAAGGGCGCATTCCGCACTATATGTCGCGAACCGCAGAGGATTTCGAGTCTGCAAAGCGACTGTTTTATGTAGGCGTTACGAGGGCCGAACAGTTCCTGATGTATATTACTGACACCACCGATAGTCGAAATGGGCCTACACGATTTTTGCGTAAGGGCACAGGAGTCGGCGTGTGCTGATGCGGTGGCGCGGGACTTTTGTGCGACATGCTGAACGGATTTGGGAGCGCAACTGAATGTGAGGCGGAGAACAATGGCAGCATCGACCCGAGAGGTAACGGAACCGCTTTTCAAGTTCGCTGCACGAGCGCCTTTCAACATTGCGCCCGAACGGGGCGCCGAACTTGCCGCTGATATATTTGGTACCGGTAAATGGGAGCTTCGACCGAGTGGAACCGAGGCAAACTTTTATGCGGTACCACCGGACAAGGCCATTTATCTCTCTTACGCCGGACTCGCGAGTCTATGGTGCATCTCTTACGCCGCCTTCAATGTCGCTGATGTCGCCTCACGGCTTCAACGTGCGCCCAAAGCGCCTGGGCAAATGGAGATCAATATCGGTCAGGAATATGCGTTGCGAAAGATCCCGGCACATATTGCTTACAGCAAAGCACTCTTTCGGCAGGATCAGGATTGGCCAGACGATCTTCCTCAGCCTCAACCATCCGCGGGTCTTGATACATCAGAAGGCCGCGTGAACAACGCTTTCTATGGCGCGCTGAGCTGGATAATTCTTCACGAAATCGCTCATGTTCACCACGGTGATGAAAAGCTTCTTCCTGCAAGCCTCCTGGTGCGTCAGGAGTATCGCGCTGACGATTTTGCTACCTGCTGGATTCTGGATAACGCTGGAAGCGGCCTGTATCGCGAGTTCCGCGTGCTTGTGATCGTGATCGCTCTGACCTGGTTGTTCCTGCATGAGCAGACAATTGGCATTGGCACTGACCATCCCCCGGCGATCCTGCGCTTCCGGGAAGCATCTGCCCTTTTTCAGGCCGGGGACAGAAGTGTGGGACTTGAGAATGCTGCCTACGTCCTGAAAGCTTTGCTTGACCCCGCCACGCCAGCACCGCAGCACGATACCGCTAAAGACATGTTTCAATGGGTTAGTGCGAGACTGGAAGACATATTCAAAGCACCATGAGTTATTGCGTTGTGCGGGTCTCGCCCGTCGCTGGCGCTTTTGATAATAGCCGCTTTGAGAAGAAGAGTGTTTACGAGCACCTTCCTGGCGATTCTTACAGTTCTTCAAGAAGGCGAGCCATGCCATCATCTTCTTCCGTAACGATCAGTCGTTCCACGCGCCTTCGGCTGTTGCGTTGGGGCTGGACTTCGATGGCAAGGTCCTCGACTGTGACCGGCAATTGGGCCAGCACGTGATTGAAGTAGTGCTCATCCAGAATTTTGCGGATTCCGGCCGCTTTTAGTTCCTTTGCGTACTCGCGCACGGCTGTTCCATCGCGCCAGGCGAGATTGTATTTTTGTACGCGCTCGCTCGTCTCTTTCAGAAGCTGAAGGGCGTCGTCGTCGAAGGTACCGCACGTCCAGAACTCGAATGTGAGTGGCATCCCGTCGAAACGGGGCTGCTGGCGATGGGCCCGGTCAATGACCGGTACCTTCTTCTTGAGCCATGAATCGATCTCGTCAGCCGTCACGGTGGTCGTGGGCTGATATCCTTTGCATTCAATGATGGTGACGTTGCGTTCCTTCACAAGGCGAACGTCGATCTCGCGCTGCTCGCCGGTCTTAAGATCGCGGGCGATATCACCGATATCAATGGAGCCGCCTTCGATCGATCGAACCATGTGGCCAACGATCAGCTCAAAAAGAGCGCCGCGCAGGTTGGTGGCGGCCCCCTCGATCGACGAAAGACTGGTGAAGAGGTGCTCAATCTTTTTAGGGTTTGTGGCGGCGACAGCGCCCGCGCGACTGAGCGTCTCCAGCAGATCCTTAAGTCCGCGCGCCACGTCCCGGCCAAACAGGCTTTCCGGGGTCGTTGCTACGATCCCTTCGGAGCGACATGCGCGGAGTGCTTCAGGAGAGAAGCCTTCCGCGATCAGCATCGGCATGAAGGGCCGGATGCCTTTGAGATAAGAGAGCATTTCGCACTTGCGGATAAACGGTGCCACTTCCTGTTCATCCAGCCTGGCGCCGAGCACGATATCAGCAACAAGAAATCCGGGGTTGATCTTGTTGTTCTGGTGCCGTGTCAGCGGCCGCAGGTAACAAGGGCCGCAGATATCGAAGCGGAAGGTGGCAAACTGAGGCGTCGCGTCGTTTCGGATCGAGGTGGCCTTAGGACTCGCCCAGTTCATCCGTCCGAGCCAGCCCCGCGTTGCTTCAATCAGAAGGTCTTCCGTTATCTGCCGCGCTTTGAGGGAGGCGCGTGCAACCAAGTCGCCACGCGCACCGTCCAGCGCTATGCACTCTCCGTATCCTTCGATTTCCTCCGAGTGGAGAAGTCTTACTGACCGGAGTCGCTCCAGTACCGTTTCCGCAGAAAGCTGGCCGTCCTGGCGTACAGGCGAGCCGCAGGCGATATCGAACTGCTTTCGCGTCACTATTCCGCCCCGCGCCCGAACGCCGGCGAGCGCCGCCGCGTACGCCGGGCTCGCTGAGCCGACGGCTTCAACAAGACGCGTCCAAAACACCTCGGTTCCGAACTGACCCTCCAGAAAGATGAAGCGTGCTCTCTTGGGGAAGGGGAGGCCCTTTAGCACGTGGACGTTTTCAGGCAGCCTAGACAGGCGCTGGCGGGCCGCTTCTGGCGAGAGACCGGTCGCGCGCAGCAACTGACCGATATCGCTGGTCAGCGACGGTCCGTGCCGTGGCTTCGGCCGTGGAACGTGGAGCATGCGGCAGGGCGTATCACTAGGCCCCTGCGGGCGAACGGCATCCCGTATCAGGGGATCAACGTCCTGATGCTGTGGAGCGAGGCTGTGGCGAAGGGCTATAGCATGCCGATCTGGATGACGTTCAAGCAGGCTCTCGCGCTTGGGGCGTGTGTCCGCAAGGGCGAGCACGGGTCGCTTGTCGTCTACGCCGACACCTTCCGGCGCACCGAGACCAACGAGCAGACGGGGGAAGACAGCGAGCGGGAAATCCCGTTCCTCAAGGGCTACACCGTCTTCAATGTGGAGCAGGTCGAAGGGCTGCCGGAGCACTTTTACGGCAGGCCGGAGCCTCGTCTTGATCCTATCCAGCGCATAGAAGACGCGGAAGGCTTCTTCGCGGCTCTTCGCGCCGATATCCGGCATGGCGGCAATCAGGCCTATTACGCGGTTACGCATGACTACGTGCAGATGCCACCCTTCCAGGCCTTCCGGGACGCGGAAAGCTACTATGCCACCCTTGCGCATGAGTGCATCCACTGGACGCGCCATGCCAAGCGCCTTGAGCGGGATTTCGGGCGCAAGCGCTTCGGGGATGAAGCCTACGCCATGGAGGAGCTCGTCGCCGAGCTGGGCTCAGCCTTTGTATGCTCAGCAATCGACCTGACCCCGGAGGTGAGGGACGATCACGCCGCCTATATCGCCCACTGGCTCAAGGTCCTGAAGGACGACAAGCGGGCCATTTTCACTGCCGCATCCCATGCGCAGCGTGCCGCCGACTACCTCGCCAGCCGGCAGGGGGCCTTGATGCAGGCTGCAGCCTGAAGCGGCTGGCTCATGGCGAAACCCCATATTTCATGCGCTTTTCGGCAAGCATCATGCCCCTTGCCGTGAAAGGTAGATCAAATTGGTTGCAGGCCCCCGCTTTGAATCTACGCCGACCACAACTTGGCGAACCCTAACTCCGAACTGCTCAAGCTCGGCTTCGAGATCGCGCAATCGACCGGCGCCGAATACATGGCCGAGAACGGACGAAGACGCTCGTAAGCCTGGAAGACCTTCTTCGTCACCCCGTGGTCATCGCCGCCGTTGACATGTTCGTCGTGCCGATCATTGGCTTCAAGCAATGGCGTCGTGGTCATGCGGATGGACCGGTGATCGCTGGTGTGGATCGACGCCACCCACAAACTCGACCGTGGAATGGATCGGTCTGCCGCGAGAAAGGGAGGAGAACGGAGTCCCTGAGAGAAGTCCCTGAAAGCTTGGGGGCCTCCCCTGCGGGAAGCCCCCCAAAACCCTTTCCCAATTGGTCGGAGTGAGAGGATTCGAACCTCCGGCCCCTAGCTCCCGAAGCTGGCGGTCAGATTTTCGAAGGCACGAGGTGGGAGACGCCTGCACGTTTCTCGGGCGCGCTATTTAGCGTTGCCTCCGCGCGGCGGCCGTAAGGTCGGCAGAACCACCAAGGTCGTCGTCAAGAAGGCCATTCTTACTCTGGATGCCTGGACGGCGTCCGCTGTGTCATGGTCAAGCCCGTTGCTGCCATGATCGGCATGGCGCTTACCGAGAGAGATTCGGACGCAGACCGTGACGCCGCCCCCTGCAAATGACGAAGACTGATCAGCGGGGCTGGTCTCGATCACCTTGTAATGGCGTCTGCATCATGCTCGCTGGCGCCGTCAAGAATGGCGTCCACAAGCGCTACCACTGGCCGGCAACATCGTTGCCGACCTGCTTCGCGTATTATGTTTTTCATCTTACGCGTGTGGCATTCGCTATTGGATGCGGTGTGAACAGCGAGCGAACGCGTCCCCCAAAAATCCCCCAGTTTTTCGTCCAGATCGGGTCAGTTCGGGGGATTTCGGGCCATTTCCCCGACATGAGAACGATCGGTGAAAGTGCCGCTCGTTTCCTATTTTTCGGGCCTTTTTGTTGGCGCTCCCTACGGGATTCGAACCCGTGTTTCAGCCTTGAGAGGGCCGCGTCCTAGGCCTCTAGACGAAGGGAGCGAGGCCGGAAGGCGCTTGATAGTCGAAGGGCCGGCTGGGCGCAACCCCGGCCCTTGGGTTGGCAGGGCCCGACAATTGGCGATGACCGAGCGCGAAGCCGGGCCTAAGCTCGGCCGTCCGCCCGCGGAGGAAACCTTAATGGATATGCATATCGCCCAGGACGTGCCGCTGACCGGCATCGATCTCAGTTCCCTGACGCCCAATGAAGCCGAGGCCATCCTGCGCCGCCAGCTCGCAGCAGCCTATCGTCTGGTCGACTATTTCGGCTGGACCGAGCTCATTTACGGCCATCTCACGGCCCGCGTGCCGGGAGAGCAGGCGCACTTCCTAATCAACCCGTTCGGCCTGAACTATGACGAGGTCACGGCCTCGAACCTGGTGAAGATCGACCTCGACGGCAACAACGTGGGCGAGTCGAAGTATCCGGTGAACTATGCGGGCTTCGTCATCCACTCGGCCGTCCACATGGCCCATCAGGCGCGCCACAAGGTGGTGATGCACACCCACACCCGAGCCGGCATGGCGGTGTGTGCCCTGAAGGAAGGGCTGCTGCCGATCTCGATGGCCTCGACGGCCTTCCACAACAAGCTCTCCTATCACGACTACGAGGGCCCCAGCCTCGATCTCGACGAGCGCGGACGGCTCCTGAAGAACCTCGGCGACAACCAGGCGATGATGCTGCGCAACCACGGCATCCTGACCACCGGCCGCACGGTGCCCGAGGCCTTCATCCGGCTCTATCGCTTGGAGCGCGCCTGCCAGATCCAGGTCGATGCCGGCGCCGCCGGCACGCTCAACATCCTGGGCGACAATCTCGCTGCCAAGTCGGGCGCCGACATGGACGCCTTCTCGGAGAGGGAGTCTGGCGGCCTCGGCGACCTCGAATTCGCCGCGCTGATCCGCAAGCTCGACAAGGTCGACACGAGCTGGCGGCACTGACGCACGACGCAGGCCAAGACAACGCTGTCATCCCGAGCGTAGCGAGGGACCTTTCCTGATCCGTAAAGGTCCCTCGGGCTTCGCCCTCGAGATGACAGGGATTACTTCTTATAAAGCTCGCTCAGCGTCCCGCTCGGCCACTTGATGTCGGAGATGCGCCAGCCCATGCCGGTGCGCACCAGGTCGAGCTTGATCTCCGTGGGCTTGCCCTGGTTCTCGAAACTCACCAGCCCGACCGCCTTCGGTCCGTCGGCCTTCACCGATATGGCCAGCTTGTCGATGTCCCAGTCCTGCGCGTCGACGAACGGGTCGCCGTCGAGCTTGGGCACCTCGCCGCGCCGCTTGGCCTCGCGCATGTCGGCCTCGATGGCGCGCGCCAGGTCGGGTGCGAAGAAGCGGTCGACCTGCCAGAACGGCTGGCCTTTGAAATCCTGGTTGGGATAGGGCGTGTAGATGCCGCGCAGGAAAGCCTCGGGCGTCACCGTCTCCTTGGGAGCCTGAGATTGTGGCTGGGCCTGGGCCCAGATCGGCGTCAGCAGCGCGCCCAGGGCCGCGAGGATCAGGCGCCGGCTAGGCACGGAACGAGCTCTGGATGCCGTCATACAGCACCTTGGCCGAACGCTCGACGGCCGCCTGGTGCGCCGCCAGCGCGGCCTCGTCGAGGTCGCGCTTGGGCGCCGGATCGACGTCGAAATTGCCGTAACGGTCGGTGCCACGCACCAGCATCGCCGAATCGCGCGCTTTGATCTGGCGAACATGAGGCGGGATGTAGCGGATGGCGTAGCCGATGCGGCGGTCGGCCGTGGTGTTGGGTCCCGAGCCGTGCACCAGCAGCACGTGGTGCAGCGACATCTCGCCGGCCTTGAGCGGCACGTCGACGCCCTGGCCTTCGGGCACATCGACGGCGATCTCCTGGCCACGCGTGAGCAGGTTGTCGGACGCGAAGGTGTCGCGGTGCTCGAGCTGGTTCCTGAGATGGCTGCCCGGCCAGAACTTCATGGCGCCGCTTGTCACGGGCGCATCGGCGAAGGCCACCCACGCGGTGATGACGTCGTTGGTGCTGAGCCCCCAGTAGGTCGCGTCCTGGTGCCACGACACGAACGACGGCGAGTGCGCCTCCTTGGTGAAGAAGGTCGTGCTCCAGCACAGGATGTCGGGCCCGATCACGTCCTCGACAGCGTCGAGGATCTTCGGGTGCCGCGCCAGCTCGTTGGCCCAGGTGAAGAGCAGATGCGGCTTCTGCCGCATGTTGCCGCTGAGCGGGCCGCCCAGCGTGCGCTCGTTCGCCTCCAGCCGGTCGCGATAGGACCGGGCCTCGGCCGTCGACAGCACGCTCACCGGGAAGTGGAACCCGTCCCGGCGGTAGTTCGCCACCTCGGCGTCGGAAAGGACCTTGGCCATGCCCGAATCATAGCCGAGCCTGCTCCTGAGGCTACAAGCAAAAATGCCGGTCTGGCGATCAGCATACGAAATTGCGGCCCGGTATGCCTGTAACGACACGGCTGCCTGCGGCGGCGCATGGTCCGCTGATCGTCGTCGGGCTCTTGCCGGGATGGCCGTACATCTGTGGAGCATCGTCGCCCTGTTCCCGAGGAGGAGAGCTCTCAGGGTGATCTATGCCACCTGTGGGGCCTGACATTGGCGGCACCATTCTCGGTGCTGCCGATGCTTGCCGTGCCGGGCGTACGGCTGGACATGTTTCTCACCGAGGGCGTCATCGTCAGGATGATCGGCGCCTGGATCGGCGGGGCGTTATGGTGCTGGTACCTCTGCGTGTCGGTGCGTGTGAAGAACACGCTCGTCAACCAGGAGCTCGCCACGGGGCTTGGCGAACAGGTGCGCGGCTGATGGGCTTGCCAGCACTGCTGGCACCGATTGCTCGATCCCAGATGATTTTGCGCTCTCTAGCCCCTTATGGAGCGCAAAAATTAAAACCAGAGTTGACTCATAGTAGCACCTAAGTTATATTCATCTGGCGCTCGCTTCCCGGCGGCTCCGCTCTATGCATCGTTCATCCGATCCCATCACGCGCCCGGCCGCAGCCGGGCCGGCCTGTCCGGCCGAGCAATACCAACATCTAAACTTGCGTAACGATCGAATTAGCCGGCAAGCCGCAGGGATAGTGGGTCGGCCTTCCGAGATCCACTACT
>NZ_BKAJ01000163.1 GCF_007992495.1 Reyranella soli | reverse complement strand
GGAGTGGAGTGCACCCCAAAAGTGAGACAGCAAAACTCCGGACAGCGGCCTTCGCCGCGAGAGGGTGGACCGCTTCACGCACGAGCGGTTCCTCTCCGGAGTCCGGGAAAACAGATGAACGATGCATAGAGCGGCGACACGCAGAAGCAACGCGACAGGCCGATATTATAACTCAAGTGCACTACTGTCAAGAACTGTGGTCAGGATCGCCGACTTCGTTTTCGCGAGTTTTTTCGCACCATAGAGGGCCAGGGAGCGTCACTGCGCCACCCATACTATTCCTTGAAGGCTTCGGCCTCGTGCAGGCAGTGCAGTCATCCGGACCCGATCGGCACGCGCAGGCTGTGGCGCCCCGCGCGCACGCAGATGCCCTCCTGCAAGAGGCCATCGGCGTGCCGCCGGACGGTCTCATAGGGCAGGCACAGCGAGCGGGAATTCGCGATCGCCGGGCTGCGCCTCTCCTGGCAGCGCGGCCGCAGCTGAACCGGAGGCCGGGGTGCCCCATTTCGGGTAGGTTTCGCGTTGCGCCAAAGCCGGGCGCGCGGCTGCATGCCGCCGATGAACTGGCTTCGGATGTCTTCGCGATCGACGGTAGTGGCGGGCCTGCTGCTGGGCGGCCTTGCCGGAACGGCCCGTGCCGACGGCGGCGCCGGCGGCGCCGGCTTTCCGCTCCTGCTCCCGGGGGGTGTGGGCGGCCCAGGCCCGTGGGGCACTACGGGCGACAATGGCAGCGCGACCGTATCCTCAACGGATGCACTTGGCATTTCCGGCGACACGGCCAAGCTGCTCCTTTTGGGCAGCGGGGGCACCGCAGGCCTCCGCTTCAGCTGGAGACGTCAGACCTTGACGCCGGCCCGAGACAGCTCGGCAAGGAAGTCCATCACGAGGCGATGGATGAGCACGGGGCCGTTCGGGATGCGCTGGATGAAGCTGTTGGGGATGAACAGGCCGCGCCGGCCGGCGCGCACGCAGATGCCGTCCCGCACCAGGTCGTCGGCGTGGCGGCGCACGGTCTCGTAGGGCAGGCGCAAGGACCGCGAGAGCGTCAGCACGCTGACGGGCACACGCTTGCTGTCATCGACCATCCAGCGGTTGGCCACGGGATCGGTGTTCGTCACGTGCTTGACGTTCGCTGTCCAGATCGCCGTGTAGACCAGCCCCCTCATCAGGTCGCCCCAGAAGGCACGCAGGGCGCGGAATCCGGCAAGCAGGAGGCCGGTCCCGGCGACGGCGATGGCAAGCTGCTCCTCCTCGAGACGCCCGCCTCGCACCGGCCGTCGCGACGCCGAGCCAAAAGCCGCGACGTCGATGCGCGTCAGGTCGGCCAGCAGCCGCACGGTATTGACGTAGACCTTGCGCAGGAATGTCGAGATGCGGCGCCCGCGCAGGGCGGCGGCCGGTACGGTGACGATACCCTTGTTCGATACGCACCGACCGCTCTTCACAAGCGCCTGGACATGACGGCGCACGGTCTCGGCCGGAATCTCGAGCTTGCGCGACAGTTCCCGGATGCCGCCGCCGCCCTTCCGGCGCGGCGTCTTCAGCTGATCGTGGACCAGCGTCGCGACGATCAGTCCGTCGGTGATCTCTCCTTCCAGTTGAGTGAGCAGATCGAAGCTGCGGAGATGAAACTCCGTGGCAACGCGCGTGACCGGATAGGCGTCCGGGTGAATCTGCGCTGCCTCAATTTGGGTAATCGATTGCCCCATCTTGGGTAGTCGTCGCCTTCTGCACGCTGCCTGAAATGGATACCGAGACAGGGACAATTTGCACTGTTGTCGGTGGTTTGAACATGTCGAGCAGCAACTCGAGGCGTCTTGGCGAACGTCATGTTTCGCCTCGTAGAATCCAAGGGCAGCCGACCGCGCGCCTGACGGCCCTGCTGTTGGCTTGTACCTGCTTGACGCCCTGCGCGGCCCTGGCGGTCGACGTCACCAACGAGGCAGAGCTGCGTTCGGCCATCTTCACCGCCAACGGCGGGGGCGGCGACGGCAGCATCAACATCACCCAGAACATCACCCTCACCCAGTCGCTGCCGATGATCACCGCCAGCGTGACCATCGCCGGCAACGGCAACACCCTCGACGCCGACAACAAGGGCCGCGCCATCTTCGTGCAGGCCGGCACGGTGCAGGTCTCCAACCTCACCATCAACAATGCCTTGGCGCAGGGCGGCGCCGGCGGCGATGCGAACAACCGGGACGGCGGCGGCGGTGGCGGCGGCCTTGGCGCGGGCGCGGCCGTGTTCGTGAACACGGGAGCCGCTGTCAACTTGACCAACGTCGCCGTTGGCGATGCCTCGGCCAAAGGCGGGAGGGGCGGCAACGGCGGCACCGGCCTCAGTGCGGCAGCCAGCGGCCGTAGTGGCGCCGGTGGCGGCGGGCTGGGTGGCGCGGGAGGCAACAGCAGCGGGGCGGGGCTCGGTGCCGGCGGCGGCGGCGGCGGCGGATACGCAGGCGCAGGCGGCGACGGCAGCTCGAATCCTACCGGCAACAGCGGAGGCGGCGGAGGCGGCGGAGGCGGCGAATTTGGCAATGGCGGCAACACCGACGGCCGCGGTGGAGGCGGCGGCGGCGGTCAGCAAGGAAACGGCGGACAAGGCAGTCTCACCGCTGGCGGCGGCGGCGGTGGTGCGACCACCAACGGCGAGCCCGGCATTGGTGCAGTCGGCGGTATTGCGGGGCCGCCCGGCGGCAACGGCGGCAACGCCAGTGCGCCCGGCGACACGGCGGCGGCCAACTTGGGCGGCGGCGGCGGCGGAGGCTTTCTGGGTAGCAGTGGCGGTGACGGTAAGTTGTCAGGTGGCGGCGGTGGCGGCGGCGCAAACACCACCAGTACGGGTGGTGCCGGCGGCGTGGGCGGCGGCGGGGGCGGCGGCGGCTATGGCGGATCCACTGGAGGTGGCGGTGGCGCCTACGGTGGCGGCGGGGGGGCCGGCGGCGCAACCACCCAAGGAACCGGCGGCTTGGGTGGCTTCGGCGGCGGCGGCGGTGGCGGTGGCGTTGGGTCCATAGGCGGCCGCGGCGGCTTCGGCGGCGGCGGCGGTGGTGGCGGCCCAACCGCTGGCCCAGGCGGCGAGCTGGGCGGCCAAGGCGGGGTCAGCCAGGGCGTCGAGAATGGTGGCGGCGGCGGTGGCGGCGGCGCGGCACTCGGCGGCGCCTTCTTCGTGCGCGACGGCGGCAGCCTCACCGTCAACGGCGGCAGCCTCGCCGGCACCTACACCGTGACCGGCGGCACCACGGGCGGCGCCGGCGGTGCGACCGCGGGCCAGGCGCAGGGCAGCGTGATGTACCTGCAGGGCAGCGGCACGACGACGCTCGACGTCGCCAGTGGCACCCGCGCCATCGGCGGCAACGATGCGATCGCCGGCAGCGGCACCTTGGGCAAGAGCGGCGGCGGTACGCTGGCGCTCACCGGCGCCAACACCAACTTCACCGGTGGCGTCGCGGTGACCGGCGGCCTGGTGAGCTTCGCGTCCGCCGACAGCCTCGGCAGCGGCGCGATCACGCTGAATGGCGGCGGCCTGCAATGGGCGACCGGCAACACCACCGACATCTCCTCGCGGCTCGCCCCCCTCGGCGCGGGCGGCGGCACGGTCGATACCAACGGCAACAGCGTCACCTTCGCCACGAGAGTCGCCGGCACGGGCGGCCTGACCAAGGCTGGCGAGGGCTCGTTGGCCCTGACGGGGGACAACGCCTACGCCGGCGGCACAACTGTCAATGCCGGCACACTGCGCCTCGCCATCGGCGCAAGGTTGACTTCGACCGGCGCGCTGACGGTGAATGGCGGGACCTTCGATCTCAACGGCAACAACCAGACGGTGGGCACGCTGTCGGGAACTGGCGGCACCATCGCCCTCGGCAACGGCTCGCTGACCACGGAATCCTCCGCCGCCTCCAGCCTCGCCGCGGCCATCACCGGCACCGGCAGCTTCGAGATGAGAGGTTTGGGCACGCTGACACTGTCGGGAGCGAACAGCTACACCGGCGGCACGACCGTCCGCGTCGGCACGCTGCGACTAGGCGACGGCGGATCGCTCGCCTCAACCGGTGCGTTGACGGTGCATAGCGGCACGTTCGACCTCAACAACAACAACCAGACGGTCGGTCTATTGTCGGGCAGCGGCGGCACCATCGCGCTCGGCAGCGGCACGCTGACCACAAACGGCGCCGCCAACGCCAATCTCGACTCGGTCATCACCGGCAGCGGCGCCTTTGTGAAGGACGGGTCAGGCAGGCTCTTACTGGCGGGAGCGAACAGCTACACCGGCGGCACGACCGTCAATGCCGGCACGCTGCGCCTGGGCAACGGCGGATCGCTCGCCTCGACCGGCGCCCTGACGGTGAACGGCGGAACCTTTGACCTCAACAGCCACAGCCAGACGGTCCGCACGCTGTCAGGCAGCGGCGGCACCATTACGCTCGGCAGCGCCACGCTGACCACGGACAGTTCCTCCGACTCCAGCCTCGCCGCAGCCATCAGCGGCACCGGCGCCTTCGTCAAGAGCGGAGCAGGCACACTGACACTGTCGGGAGGGAACACCTACAGCGGCACGACGACGATCGAGGGTGGCACGTTGCAGGTCGGCAACGGCACCTCGACAGGAACGCTCGGCACCGGGGCCATCACGAACAACGGTACGCTCGCCTTCCACCGATCCGACAGCCTCGCCGTCTCTGCAAGCATCAGTGGGAGCGGCGGTGTGCGCCAGATCGGCGCCGGCACCACCATCCTCACCGGCACCAACACTTACACCGGCACGACGATCATCGAGTCGGGCACGCTGCAGATAGGCAACGGCGGCAGCGCCGGAATGCTCGGCACTGGCGACATCACGAACAACGGCACGCTCACCTTCAGGCGATTGGGCAGCCTCGAAGTGGCCGCGACCATCAGCGGAACAGGCGCGGTGCGCCAGAGCGCCAGCGGCACCACGACCCTGAGCGGCAACAATACCTACAGCGGCGGCACCTCGATCACCTCCGGCGCGCTGCGGATTTCGGCCGATACCAATCTCGGCGCCGCCGCCGGCGGCATCACCTTCAGCGGCGGCACGCTGCAGACCACTGCCACGATGACGACTGCGCGTGACATTAGCCTCGCTACTTTGGGTGCTCTCGACGTGGTCTCGGGCACTGTCCTTACGGCAAACGGGAACATCACCGGCGCGGGCGGCTTCTTCAAGTTCGGCGCCGGCACGCTGGCGCTGACGGGAAGCAACAACTATTCGGGTGACACGGGAGTGAACGGCGGCACCTTGGCGGTGTCGGCCGATGGCAACCTGGGCAGCGGCGGCGGGATCGGCTTCGGCGGCGGCACGTTGCGATACGACGCCGGGTTCGCCAGCAGCCGGGCGGTCAATCTTATCACCACCGGCTTCGTCGACACCAACGGCAATGACGCGGCACTCAATGGGACAATCAGCGGTCAGGGCGGGCTCACCAAGATTGGCAACGGCACGCTGACGCTCGGCGGCACCAACAACTATTCCGGGACCACCCGCATCGAGGGCGGCGCCATCGCCGTCAGCAGCAACGCCAACCTCGGCACGAACGGCGATCTGATCCTGGATGGCGGCACCCTGCGCACGACCGATTCGTTCAACACCAGTCGCAATGTCCGTCTTCGGGACGGCGGCGGCACATTCGACGTCACGACAGGCTCGCTTGCCCTGCTGGGCAGCATTACGGAAGGGGACGGACCGGCCAGGCTCACCAAGACCGGCGCAGGCACCCTCGTGCTTCACGGCGCCACCGACTATAGCGGCGGTACCACCGTCCTGGCCGGCACGCTGCAGGGCAATACGACGACCCTGCAGGGCGACATCACCAACAATGGAACCGTATCCGTCGAGCAGGCTTCCAACGGAACCTATGGCGGCGTCATGTCCGGCAGTGGCGCTCTGCGCGTCTCGGTTGGCGGCGTCGACGGCACCGTGACGCTCACCGGCGCCAACACCTACACCGGCGGCACCACCTTGGCGGGCGGCACCCTGCAAGGCACCACTCAGAGCCTGCAGGGCAACATCGCTCTCGACGGCGGCATGGTGACGTTCGCCCAGGAAACCAACGGCACCTACGCAGGCTCGATATCGGGCGTAGGCAGGCTGACCAAGAGCGGCTTGGGTACCGTGATCCTCGGCGGCGCCAACAATTACACCGGCGGCACCACTGTGTCGGCGGGCGTGCTGCAGGGCACAACGTCGAGCCTGCAAGGCAACATCCTGAACAACGCTTCGGTGGTGTTCGACCAGGCCACCGACGGCACCTATGCGGGCTCGATGAACGGCAACGGCATGCTGATCAAGCGCGGTGCAGGCACCCTCATCCTGACCGGCGGCAACAACTACACCGGCGGCACGACCGTGTCGGCCGGCACCCTGCAGGTCAGCAGCGCAAGCCTCAGAGGCAATATCCAGAACAACGCCACGGTGGTGTTCGACCAGAGCACGAACGGCACCTACTCGGGCGCGATGTCGGGCGGCGGCGGCCTGACCAAAAGCGGCAACGGTACGCTGACGCTCGACGGTGCCAACACCTACACCGGCGGCACAACCGTGAACGCCGGCACGTTGCGGCTCGGTGTCGGCGGACCATTGGCCTCGACTGGCGCGCTCACAGTCAATGGCGGCACCTTCGATCTCAACGACCGGAACCAGACGGTCGGCGCCCTCTCGGGCAGCGGCGGGGCGATCACACTCGGCAACGCCACGCTGACCGCGGGCAACGCCACCAACACGACGCTGGCGGCGACGATCTCCGGCACCGGCTCCCTGGTCAAGCAGGGCACGGGCACGCTCACCCTGACCGGCGCCAACACCCATACCGGCGGCACGACGATCTCCGGCGGCATCCTGCAGGTCGGCGACGGCGGCACGACAGGCTCGATCACCGGCAACGTGGTGAACAACGGCACGCTCGCCTTCAACCGCTCCGACACGGTCACCTTCGGCGGCGCGATCTCGGGCAGCGGCGCGCTCGACAAGCTCGGCGACAACACGCTCATCCTCACCGGCGACAGCACCTACAGCGGGCTCACGACCATCGCGGCCGGCACGCTGCAGCTCGGCAACGGCGGCACGACGGGCTCGATCACGGGCAACGTGCTGAACAACAGCATCCTGGCGTTCAACCGCTCCGACGACATCGTCTTCGGCGGCAACGTCGACGGCTCGGGCGCGATCTCCTACATGGGACCGGGCAAGGTGACCCTGACCGGTACTATCAGCAACACCGGCGGCACGGTGCTGGCCGGCGGCACTGTGCAGGCCGGTTCGGACGCGGCCCTGGGCGCGGCGGGCTCGACGCTGACCTTCGCCGGCGGCACGTTGCAAGCGACGGATAGCTTCACGGTCGGGCGTCCGGTCAACCTGATCACCGGCGGCGGCACGATCGACACGGCGGGCAACAAACTCACGGTCAGCGGCAATGTCACAGGTGCCGGCAGGCTCACCAAGACCGGCGACGGCACGCTCGTCCTCAACGGCACCAGCAGCTACACCGGCGGCACGACGGTGTCGGGCGGCATCCTGCAGGGCACCACTGCGAGCCTGCAGGGCAACATCCTCAACAATGCCACTGTCGCCTTCGATCAGGCGACCAACGGCACCTATGCGGGCGCGATGTCGGGCAGCGGCGGCGTCTCGATCGGCGGCGGCGGCGAGCTGACCTTCACCGGGACCAATAGCTACACTGGCACCACGAGCATCGCTTCAGGGAGCAAGCTGAACCTCAGCAACGGCGGCACGCTCGGCACCGGCGCTGTGAGCAACAGCGGCGAGCTGCATGTCTACCGGGGCGTCACGGTCAGCGGCAGCATCAGCGGCAGCGGCGAGATCTTCCTCCAGGAGGACAGCGGCACGACGATCCTCACCGGTAGCAACAGCTACACCGGCCCCACGCGAATCTGGAGCGGCAGCACGCTGCAGGTCGGCGAGGGCGGCACCTCCGGAACGCTCGGCACCGGCCGCGTCCTGATCAACGACGGCACCCTGCGGTTCGACCGCTCCGACACGCTGGTCGTCGCCGGCGAGGTCTCCGGCAATAACGGCAACGTCGTCCAGGCCGGCAGCGGCACCACGGCGCTCACCTTCGATAGCGTCTACCGCGGCACGACGACGATCGAGGCCGGCACGCTCAAGCTCGGCAACGGCGGCTCGAGCGGTTCGCTCGGCCCCGGCAACATCGTCAACAATGCCACGCTGGCCTTCGATCGCACGAACAACCTGTTCGTCGCCAATGCAATCTCGGGAACCGGCGGTGTCACGCAGGCCGGCACCGGCGCGACCTACCTGACGGGCAACAACACCTACACCGGCACGACGACGATCGAGGCCGGCACGCTCAGCGTGGGCAACGCCGGCACGACGGGCACGCTGGGTACCGGCAACGTCGTGAACAACGGGACACTGCGCCTGTTCCGCGGTGACAATATCGAGATTGCCAACCAGATCTCGGGCTCGGGTGACCTCGTCAAGGCCGGCGCCGGCACGGCCACGCTGACCGGGGCCAACAGCTATGGCGGCACGACCTCGATCCTGTCCGGAATCCTGCGCGTCGGCAACGGCGGCACGCTGGGCAGCGGCGCAGTCGTCAACGAGTCGCGGCTGGAGTTCAATCGGTCGGATGCGCTCACGGTGGCCAGCGCCATCTCGGGCGGTGGGCTCGTGGCCCAGACCGGCGCCGGCACGACCAGCCTCACCGGCAGCAACAGCTACGGCACGACGTTGATCACCGCCGGCACGCTCTCCGTCGGCGACGGTGGCACGACCGGCACGCTGGGCGCCGGCGAGGTCGTCAACGACGCCACGCTGCAGTTCAACCGCTCGAATGCGCTGACCGTCGCCAACGCGATCTCCGGGTCGGGCAACGTGGTGCAGGCCGGCACGGGAACCACCTTCCTGACCGGCGACAACACCTACACCGGCACGACCACGATCTCGGCCGGTACGCTCAGCATCGGCAATGGCGGCACGACAGGCTCGATCGGCGCCGGCACTGTGATCAACAACGCTGTCCTCCAGATCAACCGCTCCGACAACGTCACCCTCGCCAACGCCATCAGCGGCGCCGGCGGCCTGATCCAGGCCGGACCGGGAACCACCATCCTGACGGGCGCCAACAGCTACACGGGGGGCACGCTGGTCTCGGGCGGCACCTTGCAAGGCACCACCTCGAGCCTGCAGGGCAACGTCGTCAACAACGCCGCGGTGGTATTCAGCCAGGCTGCCAATGGCACCTATGCCGGCAACATGTCGGGCACTGGGTCGGTCACCTTCACCGGTGGCGGCCAGTACACGCTCACCGGCAGCAACAGCTACACCGGCGGCACCTCCTTGCTGGCCGGCGCCCTCATTGGCAACTCGGCCAGCCTGCAGGGCAACATCCTCAACAACGCCTCGGTCGTGTTCAACCAGACCGGCAGCGGCACCTACGCCGGCAACATGTCCGGCGCGGGCTCCATGACCCTGCAGGGCGGCGGCACCCTCACCATGACCGGCACCAGCACCTACACCGGCGCCACCACGGTCAATGCCAGCACGCTCATCGTGAACGGCAGCCTCGCCAGCACCGTCGCCGTGACCAACGGCGGCATCCTGGCCGGCAACGGCAGCACCGGCGGTTTCATCTCCACCGGCGGCATCATTGCTCCCGGCAACTCGATCGGCACCCTCAACATCAACGGCAACTTCACCCAGAACGGCGGCACTTACGTCGTCGAGGTCAACGCCCAGGGCCAGAACGACCGGGTCAACGTCAACGGCACCGCCACCATCAACGGCGCCAACGTCCAGGTGATGGCCGCCCCCGGCAACTACGCCACCAGCACCACCTATACCATCCTCAATGCGACCGGCGGCGTCAGCGGCACCTACTCCGGCGTCAGCAGCAACTACGCCTTCCTGACGCCGTCCCTCACCTACAACACCAACAATGTCTTCCTGACCTTGGCGCTGCAGGGCAGCACGCCCTTCTCCGGCTTCGGCGGCAACACGGCCAACCAGCGCGCCGTCGGCTCTGCCCTCGACCAGTCCTACGCCAGTGCCGCCGGCGACTTCGCCACCGTGATCGGCGCCTTGGCCAACCTCTCCACGACACAGGCCTCGCCGACCCTGAACACGATCAGCGGCCAGCCCTATGCCGACTTCGGCACGTTCAATGTCGCCAACAATGCCTTGTTCATGAACGCGCTCGGCCAGCAGATGGCCCTGGCGCGAGCCGGCAGCGGCGGCCAGCGCCTGGCGCTGGCCCAGGCCTGCGAGATCGAGGCCTGCGATGGCGCCAGCCCCTTCAGCGTCTGGGCGAGCGGGCTCGGCGGCTTCGGCTCGGTGCAAGGCAACGGCAACAGCTCGACCTTCACCTATAACGTCGGCGGCACCGCCGCCGGTATCGACTATCGCGTGAGCCCGAGCTTCCTGGTCGGCCTCGCTGCCGGCTACACCAGCGGCACACAATGGGTCGACAGCTTCCAGGGCAAGGGCTGGAGCAACAGCGTCAGCGTCGCGGCATACGGCAGCTTCACGCAATCCGCGTTCTATCTCGATGCGCTGGCGGGCTACGCCTACTCCAACAACCAGCTGCAGCGGCAGATCTCCATCCCCGGCCTGCAGCCGCGCACGGCCAACGGCAGCACCGGCGCCAACCAGTTCCTGGGCCAGGCCGAAGCCGGCTACAAGCTCGGCCTCTACGCGCCGGCGCAGGCAACGGTGACGCCGTTCGCCCGCTTCCAGGCATCGAGCATCAACCAGGCGGCGTTCAACGAATGGGGCGCCAGCTCGCTCAGCCTGAACGTCGCCCAGCAGACGACGACGTCGGTGCGCACGGTGCTGGGCGCCGAGCTCGCCGGCGCCATCGGCCTCGGCAACACGCGCACCCTCGATCTCGGCCTGCGTCTCGGCTGGATGCACGAATATGCCGACACCGCGCGGCCGATGACGGCGTCCTTCGCCGGCGCGCCGACCGCCAACTTCACCGTCTACGGCGCCACGCCGCAGCGCGACTCCGCCGTGATCGGCTTCCAGGCCGGCACCGACGTTGCCGCCGGCACGCAGCTCTACCTGCGCTATGACGGTGAAGTCAGCGCGGGCTCGAACAACCACGCGCTCAATGTCGGCGTGCGACTCCAGTGGTAAGCGCCGAGTCGATCCAGCCGCGCAAGAAACGAGCGCGTGCCACGAAGCACACGTTCACGCTGTGGGACAACCACGTCGCCGTCGTGCGACGCACACCCGAAGGTAAGGCGGTCGTGGTCCATCTCGACCACGACGGCAGACCGATCGGTTGCACTACCGAGGCCTGGCCGGACGAATTATGCGGCGTCGGCTGGCACCATGGCGGCATCAAGCGCCTGGTCGAGCGCCTGCCGTTGCAGGGCGCGCCGCTCAATCCCGCTCCCGACGGCGAGATCGGCTTCGGAGTGGAAGAGCGCGGTCAGACCGTCACGCCCGCCCGCCGCAGCTCGCCCAAAAACTCGAGCACCAAGCGGTAGCCGGCGATGGCGCCGGGCTCGGTCTGCACGTGCGTGGTGGCGAGCACGACAAGGCCCTGGCGCCCGGCGCGCACGCAGATGCCTTCCCTCAGCAGCGCGTCGGCGTGGCGGCGGACCGTCTCATAGGGCAGCCGCAGCGACCGCGAGACCGCGCCCACGCTGACCGGCTGGCGCTGGCTGTCGGCCAGCACCGTCGCGCTGGTCGCGAGCGAGGTGTTGGCCACATGCTTGACGTTCGCCGTCCAGATCGCGGTGTAGACCAGGCCCTTCATCAGGTCACCGGCCCAGTAATCGCGCATCAACCGCATGCCCGTCAGCAGCAGGCCGAGGCCGGCGACAGCGATGGCAGTCTGCTCCTTCGTGAGACGCCCCGACAATGGCGGACGCCACGACGCCGAGGGGAAGGCGGCGACGCCGACGCGCGTCAGATCGACCAGCAGGCGCACGGTGTTGACATAGAGGCTTCGAATGAATGTCGTGATCACGCGGCTTTTCAACACGGATACCGGCACAGCGAGCCCGCGTCCGGTGCTGACGCATCTGCCGCTGCGGACGAGCACCTGGGTATGGCGGCGAAGGGTTTCGTAAGGCATGCCGATCTTGCGCGACAGCTCCCGCACGCCGATTGCCTTGCGATGGGGCGCGATCAGCTGGCCATGGACGAGGGCCATGAAGATCGCTGCATCGGCAATGTCCTGCTGCAGCTGGGTCATGGAATCGAAGGCACGCAGATAATACTCGGTCGAGACTCGTGCGACAGGGCGCACATGGCGCTGCGCCGCGGTCATCACCGGATCTGCGGTAGCCGGCCGATTCACGATCAGACCTTCACGCCGGCGTTCCTCAGCTCGGCGAGGAAGGACATCACGATGTGGTAGGCGGCGGCCGACGTCGGCACGTGGCGGCGATGCGTGCTGGCCATGACGACCAGGCCCTTGCGACCGACGCGCACGCACTGTCCCTCCTTCAGCAGCGCGTCGGCATGGCGGCGAACGGTCTCGTAGGGCAGGCGCAGCGACCGGGACATCGCGAGCGCGCTGACGGGCAGGCGCTGGCTGTCCTCCAGGATGCCGCGATCGCCCGCGGCCGCTGTGTTGGTCACGTGCTTGACGTTGGCCGTCCAGATCGCGGTGAAGACCAGCCCTTTCATGAGGTCGCCGCCGGCGAACTTGCGCAGCTCCCGGTAGCCGGTGAGCAGCAGCCCGGTGCCGATAATGCCGATCACGGTCTGTTCCTTGGTCAGCCGCGTCGACCGCACCGGACGATCCGACCCGAGGCTGAACCGGGCAACCCCGATCCGACTGAGGTCGCGCAACACGCGCACGACATTGACGTAGATGCGGCGCAGCATGGAAGCGGTCGGCGCGCTTCGCATCACGGCGGCCGGCACCGCGAGGCCGCCTTTCTCTTCGACGCACTGGCCCCTCTGCACCAGCGTGCGGGCATGGCGGCGCACCGTCTCGTACGGCATGCCGAGCTTGCGCGACAGTTCGCGGATACCGACGGGGCCGCGGCTGGGCGCCTGCATCTGCCCATGCCACAGGGTCATAAAGACCAGGCTGGCCACCACGTCGTCGTTCACCTGGGACAGGACTTCGGCGCCACGCAGGAAGTACTCCACCGTGACACGCAGCACCGGATAGGTGTCGCGGGGAATCAGTGGCTCAATTTGGGTAGCCAACTGGCTCATTTTGGGCACTTACCGACTTCTGCGGCCGGCTGCAAGCGGAGTACCCAGGCGCGGGGAGTTCGCTTTTGTAGGGCGGGCAAAGTGGCAGGCAAGAAATCTGGACGTCTTCGGTCGCGAAGCTGCAAGGCTTCGCGAAATGGTCATGCGCACGACGAACCGCTGAGCGAGGCCGCCTGCGACACGCGCAAGCCGGGAACGTGCGCCGCCCATTGCGCCACGGCCTTGCTGCTCGCGGTCCTCGGCGGCGAGCCGGTGGCGCCGCGGGACGGCTGCTGCCTGCTGACGGGATCGGTGCCCGTCGCGCCGCAGCCCGAACGCCGGGAGCGCACGCCACCTGTCAGGCGGCGTCCGCGTCCGGACCGAGATACAGCTGTCGTGGAGCTGCATCTGGCCGGCGACGACTAGAAGTCATCAGCCGCACCGCGGGCGCACCGCCCGCGGTCCGGAAAGCCTGGCGATTAGACCAGCAGGTCGTCCGTCCGGACGCTGAAGATCACGTCCTGGAAGTCGTTGTCGCCGGTGGCGCTCGGCAGGTCCTCGAAGCCCATCAGCAGTTCCAGGCCGCCGCGCGAAACGCCGGACAGGACCTGATTGGCATCGCCCGGGTTCAGGGTCGCGACCGAATGGAAGACCTGCGCGTTGGTCAGATTGCCCATCGAGGCGCTGCGCAGCACCGGCGGCACGCCGGTATCGATGTCGGCCGGCGAGGCGGTCCCCGGCGTGACGAACGACAGGTTGTCGGGCAGCCGGCCGTAGGCGTCGAAGCCGTCCTGCACGAGGAAGAAGGCGAACTTCTGGCCGTCCGCCAGCGTGCCGAGATTCACCGTCCGCGCCGAAGCCGGCACGTTCAGCGTGTTGTCGATCAGCACATGGACATCGCTGATCGTGCCGTTGGCGGCGATCTTGTAGTAGCCCAGCGTGTTGGAGTGAGCCGACACGCCCGACTTGAACTCGAAGGTGAAGTTCGTCAGGCCATCCCCGCTCAGGAAAAGCTCGTTGGTGACGCCGTTGATCTTGGTCGGATCGACGCGCGTTCCCTCGCTCAGCGTCGGCAGTAGCGGCTCGAAGGTCACGATGGTGTGCATGTTGGCGCCGGTGCCGCGCGACACCGTCATGAAGTCGCCCTGGGAGAAGTCGCCGACCAGGGCGAAACTCTTGTCGCCGATGGTGACGAGCGTCTGGCCGCCCTGCTGGGTGAAGCCGATCTGGCCGCGCTCATAACGCGTGCCCAGAATGTCCAGCACGTCGCTCATCCCGAAGCCGGAGATGCGATCGCCGTTCAGGTCGTTCACGCTGTCGCGCATGACGTCCGCGCCGGTGCCGAGGTCGATGATGTCGGCCCCCGCACCGCCGCTCACCGTGTCGTTGCCGGCACCGGCGTTGATCGTGTCGGGACCGGCCGTTCCGGAAACGATGTCATCGCCAGGGCCAGGCGGCTGCGGCGCGGGATCGCCGCCCATGTCGGCGAACACGTCGTCAGTGCGGGTGTTGAGGTTCTGGATGCGCGTGTCGAGGCTCTCGGCCGTGTCGACCTGGTCGTAGGCCGTGGTCGTCGACGCGTGGAAGGTCTGCATGTAATCGGCGAAGGCCGCCTGCTCGCCCATCGCATTGGCCGGCGTATTGGCCGCCAGGGTGAAGTCGAGCGCCTCGTCGACCGCGGAGCCGAGCGAGCCATCGGCCAGCAGGAAGCGGAAGTTGCTGCCGTTGGCCTTGATGGGATAGCCGTCGCCGCCGTTGGCCGTGAAGCTGGTGGTCGACACGGTGATGACCGCGGGCGCGCCCGCCGCCACCACGCCGTTCTCCAGCACGTGCGCGATCACCCGGTCGTTCTGGTCGACCAGGGCGATGTTCAGGACGCGGCTGCCGGCCGCGAAGTCGGGATCCCACGAGAAGCGCAGGCCGCCGACCTGGGCGAAGCGGCCCTGGTTGAGGCCCGCCGCCACGCTGTGCTCGAGGATGGCCTTCAGCCCCGCCGCCGTGGTGTCGAAGGCCATCAGCTTGTTGTCGAAGCGCAGCGAATTCTCGACATCGAGCTGCGAGACGCCACCCTCGGCCTTGCCGGCGTCGGGGTTGGCGATCGGCGCCACCTTGTCGCCGTTGTGGTCGATGCTGCCGATCTGGGCGCGGATGCCGCCGCCGTTGCGCAGGCCGACGATGAACTGACCGGTCGCGTCGGCGCCCAGCGCCTCCTTCAGGGCGAAGATGCCGGTATCGGCCGACAGGTCGCCGAGGTTGGTTTCCTGCGAGCGGATGAAGGCGCGCTCGCCCTCGAGATAGACGTCGGTGTAGCCATAGACGTTGCCGTCCTTGGCCGAGATCACCGTGTCGACGGCCTGTGTGATGTCGCGCACCTGGTCGCCCTTGGTGCCGTTGGCGAAGGCCGTCGTCTCGAGATTGGCGACGGTCGTTCCCCAGGCCTCGGCGACGTTCGCGGCCGTCGAGGCGTAGGCGCCGTTGATTGCCCGGTTGTCCACCAGGGTGTCGAGGATGATGTCGCCCTCGGCGTCGAAGCCGACCACCAGGCGGCCGAGATAGGTGTACTCGCCGTCGGTGTTGACGATCACCGTGGTCTTGCCGTCCGCGCCCTGGGTGACGATGGGATAGGTATTGGCGAAGGTGGCCTCGTGGCCCGGGAAGGCCACCGCCTCATCGTCGGCATCACCCAGCCGCGTGTTGGAGCCGGCCGAGAGGATGATGTCGACGCCGCGCAGCTTGGTCGCCAACAACTGCTCGTTGGAGATCTGCTGCAGATGCGACATCAGCACGATCTTGTTGACGCCCTCGGCGATCATCTCGTTGATGATCGGCTGCAGCTGGGCGGCCAGGAGGTCCATGTTGTCGACCTCGCCGTTGGCGCCGGCGCCGGTCGGGAAGCCCTTGACCTCGGTGCCGTTGGGCGAGGAGATCGATTCGATCAGCTGGGTGGTCGCCGCCACCAGGCCGATCTTCTGGCCGTTCTCGGTGACCACGGCGGCCGGTGCGATACGGCCTTTGAGCGTGTTGGCCTCGGCGATCGGTGTGGCGGCGCTGCCGTCGACGGTGTTGGTGAAGCGCGGGTTGAGCGCGCTGTCGCCGGAGAAGTCGAGATTGGCCGAGAGATACGGGAACTGCGCCCCGATCCAGGCGCCCGAGGGCGTGAAGGCGTCGCGGAAGGCCGTCGAGCCGAGGTCGAACTCGTGGTTGCCGATGGTCGATGCGTCGACGCCCATGGCGTTCAGCATGGCGAGGTCGGGCCGGCCCGGCGCGGTGGCGCCGATGCCGGCAACGCCGTTGAGCGACGGATCGGTGCCGGCGTTGATGAACGGGCCGGGCAGGAAGTCGTCGCCGCCCGCCAGGATCAGCGTGCTGGCGAAGTCGTCGTCGAAGGCGTCGAGCAGCGCTGCCAGGTAGGGCGCCGTGTCGCCGGCCAACAGGCCCGCCTCGCCGTCGGAGAAATGCAGCAGCTGCAGCGTGAAGGCCGGCACCTCGCTCACCTCGAACACGGTGATGGTGTTGCTGACCTCGTTGCTGGTCACCAGCAGGTCCTCGCCAGTCGGCGAATCGGCCGCAGCGATGAACAGCACGCCCTCGGGGCTGATGTCGCCGGCGTTCTGGGCCGCGCCGGCATAGCTGACGTGGCCCGGATCGGTGATGTCGAAGGCGAGCGTTATATTGGAACGCTCGAGCGCCACGAAGGCGAAGGTCTTGTCGCCGACCTTGCCGATGGTGAGGCCTTCCGGCTCGGGCCCCTTGTTGTCGCTGCGGCTGTCGTCGAACAGCGAGGGGAACTGCTGGACAATGATGCGCTCGATGACGTCGGCGCTGTCGAACACCTGGTTGCCCTGCGAATCGACGATCGAGAACGAGCGACCACCGTAGGTCAGGATCTGGTCGATATCGCCATCGCCGTCGGTGTCGCCGCGCAGGCCGGGCGCGTTGGACACGGTGTGGCGTCCCAGCTCGGCATTGGCCTTGAGCGCCGCCTCGTTGGGGAACAGCCCGTCGTCGAGGTTGTAGTTGGCGTTGCCGACACGGATCGTCTCGTCGGGCGCAAGGAAGTCGTCGCGGTCGTCGCCCTCGTTGGCCATGACGTAGTAGGTCTGGCCGCCGACCGTATAGGCCGCGATGGCGTCCGGCATGTACATGCCGAAAAGATGCGAATCGGTGATCAGGTTGATGCCGCCGTCCTGATCGCTGACGTCGAGCTGCAGCCCGGTCCAGTCCTTCAGGCCGAGCGGCACGATGTCGGTGAAGGTGGCGGTGGCGATATCGAGGATGGCGACCGCATTGGCCTCCTGCAGGGTCACCATGGCCTTGGTGCCGTCGGGCGAGATCGCGATGTACTCGGGCTCGACGTCCTTCGACACGCTCCGGCCCGCGAAGATGCGGACGCCCTCGGCACGCAGCGCATCTTCCTGGCCGTTGAACGCCGTGAAGCCCGCGCTTTGCACCGTCGCCGAGGCAACGCCGCCGCTGATGTCGATGATGCTGACGGTGCCTTCGCCGTCATTGCCGGCGAAGCCGTTGCTCAGCACCTCGCCTTCGTTGGCGACCAGCACCTTCTTGCCGTCGGGCGTGAAGGTCACCATGTCGGGATGCACGCCGACCTGGACCGAGCCCATCACGGTGTGGTTCGCGGCGTTGATGAAGATCACGTGTCCGGGCTGGGACTTGTCGGTCGCCAGCAGGGCCACGGCGACGATGCCGTTCTTGACCGCGACGCTGGTGACGTCCGTCGAACCGAAACCGAGCGCCTGGAAGTTGAGGGTGGTGATCAACGTCGGCGCGGCCGGATTCGCGAGGTTCACCACCTGAAGGCCGGCGTTGGAGGTGACGAACAGCCGATCGCTGCCGGGATCGAAGGCCGAGATCTCGGCGCCGGCCAGGGCCAGCGTGCCCTTCACGTCGATGTCGAGGGCGCCGGTCGGCGTGGTCGAAACATCGGCCGTCATGTCGAAGCTCGCGACCAGGGCGTCGTGGTCGCTCGCCTGGTTGGCGAACTCGGCGTTCATGTGGACGATGTCGTACTTGGCGCCGGCGCGGGCGGCGTTGGTGACGTACATCTGGTCGAGCGACTGCGAGCTGCCGTCGAACACGTAGTCGTAGCGCTGGTTGATTGGCAGCGTCTCGGCCATCGACAGCAGCACCTCGGTGCCGCCGACGACGTATTCCGGTGTGGTGTCGGGGTCGGCGCCGTCGAGATAGGTCGCCTTGCCCGAGAGGACCTGCATCGGCTCCTCGAACTCGAACTCGTTGAGGTCGCCCGAGACCACGACGCGCGCGTCGGGATTGGCGGCCAGCAGCGAATCGACATAGGTGTTCACTGCCTGGGCCTGGGCGGCGCGCGCCGGCTCGGCAGAGTTGATTGGCGGCTGGGTGCCCATCAGGGCGCCGCTGCCGGTCTTGGACGAGAAGTGGTTGTCGACGACGGTGATGGTCTCGCCCTTGAAGGTGAAGTCGGCGACCAGCGGCGGGCGTGAGGAGAAGAACGGATGGTCGGCGCCGGAATTGCCGCCGACCGCCGTGGTCGCCGCACCGGTGGCGTCGATGGTCCGGAGCGAGCTCTCGACCAGGTCGACGCCGCGGTCGACGCGATAGAGGAAGGCCACGCGAATGTTGCCGCCAGGCTCGCCGCCGTTCAGGTCGTCGCCGATGAACGGATTGTCCTGGAAGGCGTACTCGACGGTGTCGCCCGAGGCGGCCTTGATGGCGTCGACCAGCATCTGCAGGGTCGTCGCGGCCGAGGTCGTCGAATCGTTGGTGGCGCCGTTGTTGTCCTGGACCTCCTGCAGCGCCAGGATGTCCGGCGCCTTGAGGTTGGTCACGATCTGCTGCGCCAGGGTGTTGAACTTGGCCGCCCCGTCGGAGGGATCGAGGTTCTCGACGTTGTAGTTGGCGATCGTGAGCCGGTGCGCGCTGCCGGCGAGCGGCGTCACCTCGGGCGTAAGCGTGCTCGGCGTCACCACGCTGTAGGCCTCGGTCGCGATCACCTCGTAGTTGCCGAAGCCGTAGCTCATCACGCCGGTGACGTCGCCCAGGGTGGCGCCGACGCTGACGCTGGGGCTCGGGCCCGCGATACCGTCATCGATCTGGATGCGCTCGGGGTTGAAGTCGCCGCCTATCGTGTTGGTGTTGCCGAACGACGACTGGCCGCCGGTGATGCCAACGCCGCCGCGCACGGTCTGGCTGTTGGTGTTCAACCCATTGGCCGGGTTGTCGTCGCTGTCGACGATGGTGAAGATCTCACCGAAGCTGTTGGTCGGGCTGACCGCCACGGGATTCTCGACCCGGACGAGCATGCCTTCGAGGCTCTCGAAGAAGTCGATACCGTCATGGACGGGATCGAACGTCGTCAGCCCGTCGTCATCGAGGTTCGAGGTCGGCGGCTTCAGGCCCGCCGAACCGCCGATCTGGGTCGCGGCGATGGTCGGGCCGACGCCGAGGTCGGTGACGATCGGGCTCGTGATCTCGGTGATCGAGAGGCTGCCGGGCGCGGCGGCGGCATCGGTGAACTCGGTGACGGTGCCCTCGACCTGCACCAGGTGGCCGACGGTCACCGAGGGCGCGCTCCCGGTGAAGACGAAGATGCCATCGGAGGTCGCGGCATTGCCATCGCCGGTGGCCGCCTGGATGTAGAAGCCGTTGCCGGCAACGGCGGTCACGATGCCTTCGGTCGCCACCGCCTGACCGGCCAGGGCCGACGCGTGTCCGGCACCCTGGATGGTGTAGATCGGCGTGATCGTGGCGGGCGCCGGTCGGGTCGTGAAGTTCAGTACGCCGGCGGCGAGGCCAGCATGGTCGTTGCCGGCCGCGTCCTCGATGACGCCGGCGGCAAAGGTGACGTTGTAGGTCGTGTTGGGGTTGAGGTTGTTGGCCAGGTTGATGACGACCTGGTTGCCGTTGAACGTCACCGTACCGTCGGTGTCGGTACCGCCCAGGGTGATGGTGCGGATGTCGGCGGCGCCGTCGCTGACGACGATGTCCCCAGTCCCGGCCTTAACCGCCTCGTCGAAATTGAGCACGATGTCCGACGACATGACGACGCCGGTCGCATCGTCGGCTGGCGTCGAGGACTGCAGCGTCGGCGCCAGGGTGTCGCCACCGCCGGCGAAGGGCACGCTCGACACGACGATGTCGTCGATGCCGACCCATTCGTCGCTGCCGACGGCGTTGGTCGTCATGATCCGGACTTCGACCTGGCTCTGGTTGTTGGCGGCCGCCGGCAGGGTAATGTCGACGGCGGTCACCTGAGTGGCGGTTCCGCCGGTCGTGACGTCGGAGAAATAGCCGTTGGTCACGTTGGTCCAGGCGCCCGACGGGCCGACGCGGTACTGCACGTTGAGCTGCTGCTGGGCGTCGTCGGCTGCCGCATCGATGTCGCGGGCATTGAACTGGACGCGGACGCCCTCGCGGCCGCTGGCGTCGAGATAGAGGACCAGCGACGGCGCATCGGCCGTGCCCGATCCCTGCAGGGCGACGGTCGCGTCGCTGATGGCGAATTCGGCAACGCCGCCGCTCGTGTTGGTCGCGGGGTTGGTGCCGTTGGCGATGACGTCCACCGCGCCCGGGTTGGCGCCGGTCAGCGTGCGCGGATCGACATTCGTCGGCGAGCCCGCATCGATGTCGCCCAGGTACCCCGTGATGCTCGGCGCGCCCGACCAGTCGTCGTTGGTCGTGATCTGGCCCATGTTGGACCAGTTCTGCGTCAGGTTGCCGGAAGCAAGCGAGTGATACGTGGTGGACATATGGACGAACCTCCGCGTTCGGCAACGCGGGTTTCGCGCGCCGTTGGATTGCGCTGACGTGCTCAAGCGGTTTCGGTCGCGATCACGCATCGCTGCAGCGACCGCTGCTTGCTGACGCCGTCCTTACAAAGCGTCCCTTACGGTTTCTTTGCGCGACGTGTGAAGCGCTCAGGATTTCTTTGGAATCTTTTATCTTTCATCGACGCAACCGATTCGCTGTCTTCGGCTTGTCGTCACCGCTTCATGCAACGATCACAATGCGCGTCGGCTACGGCTCGATCTTCACGCCACCGCGCCGCAACTCGGCAAGAAACGCCATCACGAGGCGATGGGCGGCCACCGAGCCTGCCAGGGTGCCTTCGGCCACATGGGTGGGCACGAAAACGCCCCGGCGCCCGGCACGCACGCACAAGCCGTCGCGCACGAGCATGTCGGCGTGCCGCCGGACGGTCTCATAAGGCAGACGCAGCGAGCGGGAGATCGCGAGCACGCTGACCGGCTGGCGCAGATCGTCGGGCAGCAGCGATGAGGTGGTGGCGCGGGAAGTGTTGGTCACGTGCTTGACGTTGGCCGTCCAGATCGCGGTGAAGACCAGCCCCTTCACCAGATCGCCGCGCCAGAAATCCCGCATGAGCCTTACGCCGGCCAGCAGCAGGCCCATCGCGGCGATGGCGATGACCATCTGCTCCTTCGTGAGGTGCCCTGATGACGGTCCACGCCGCGACGCCGATGGAAACGCGACAGCACCGATGCGCGTCAGATCGACCAGCAGGCGCACGGCGTTGAGGTAGGTCTTGCGCAGCATGCGTGTGGCGCGTGCGCTGCCATGCGTGGCGTGGGGGACCGTGACGCCGCCATCCTTGGCGACGCAGGCACCGCTTTGCTCGAGGTCGCGAACGTGCCGGCGCACCGTCTCGTAGGGAAGATTGAGCTCGCGCGACAGCTCGCGAACGACCATTGGCTTGCGGCCGGCCCCCACAAGCTGGCCGTGCCAGAGAGTCATGACGATCGACGCGCTGATCGCGTTCTCGTGCAGCTGACCGAGCAGATCGACGCTGCGCATGAAGAACTCGTACGACACGCGCATCACCGGAAAGAAGTCGTGACGCGCCGTCGGCTCGCTTTTGATATCGGTCCTGGTCTGGCTCAGGTCGCCTCCAAGCCGCGGGTCAGTACCCTTCGTGCATCAGCGGGAACGCACTGTGCACGCCCGGCAGGTTGGTCGGCGTGCTGGCCGAGATGTAGCTCTTGTCGAGCTGCTTCAGGCTGGTGACGCCCAACAGGCCCATCACCTCCTTCATTTCCTCCTCGAGCAGCTCGACCACGCGCTCGATGCCGGCCGCGCCTGCGGCGGCGAGGCCGTAGCAGTAGAGCCGGCCCAGGCCGACCCAGTCGGCGCCCAGGCAGATCGCCTTGACGATGTCGCTGCCGCGGCTGAACGAGCCGTCGACGCCGATCTTGGCCCGCCCCTTCACCGCGTCGATCACCTCGGGCAGCACCGCCGCCGAGCCGCGGCCATGGTCGAGCTGGCGGCCGCCATGGTTGGAGCAGTAGACCGCCCACACACCGTGCTGGCAGGCGATGTCGGCATCCTCGCCGGTGCCGATGCCCTTCAGCATGAACTTCACGTCGGGGAACTTGTCCTTAACCTTCTTGAAGTTGTCCCACGAGAAGGCGGCCTGGTGGTCCTGGCCGGTCGCCGCCGTGCGCCACGACTTCACGAAGCGCTTGGCGATGTCGCGCTCGCGCCGCGAATAGACCTGGGTGTCGACGGTGATGCAGAAGGCGTCGTAACCCGCATCCATCGCCTGCTTGACGCGGTCGGCCACCCAGTTGTCGTCGCCGCGCACATAGAGCTGGTAGATCTTGGGTCCGCCGCCGCCCTTGACGATGTCCTCGAGCTTGAGCGTCGTCACCGAGCTTATGAGCATCGCGACATTGCCCGAGCCGGCGCCCTTGGCGACGGTGATGCCGCCGCCCGGCTCGAAGGATTCCAGCGAGCCGACCGGCGCCAGCATCACCGGCAGGCGGATCTTCTTGCCCAGGATCTCGGACGATGGATCGATCTTGCTGACGTTGCGCAGCACGCGCGGCCGGAAGGCGATCGAATCGAGCGCCATGCGGTTGCGCCGCAGCGTCGTCTCGGTCTCGGTGCCGCCGATCAGGTAATCCCAGATGTTGGCGTTGAGCTTGAGCTTCGCCGCTTTGACGATCTCGTGCAGCGTTACGAATTCGTTCTCCAGGCCGCTTGCCATGGTCCTCCCCACCGATTCGGGCTAGAAGTAGCGCAATAAACAAGCGGAGGAAACGATGCCGGCAGTGCGCTCTACCGCATCGCGCAAAGCGGAAGCGGAAATCGCCGTGCGGCCGATCAATGGCTTCATCGGCGCTGAGATTGAAGGAATCGACCTGCGCCAGCCGCTGAGCCCGGCCCAGTTCAAGATCGTCCACGACGCGCTGGTGCAATACGAAGTGATCGTGATGCGCGACCAGGACATCACGGTCGACCAGCAGATGGCCTTCGGCGCCCTGTTCGGCGAGCTCTCGATCCATCCCTTCTCGCCCAATCTCGCCGACAAGCCCGAGGTCATCATCCTCGACTATTCCAAGGACAATCCGCCGGCCCTGACCGACATCTGGCACGCCGACGAGACCTTCCGCGAGGCGCCGCCGCTCGGCACCATCCTGCGCGCCAAGGTCGTGCCCGAGGTCGGCGGCGACACGCTGTTCTCCAGCATGAGTGCGGCCTACCGCGGCCTGTCCGAGCGCATGAAGCAGCACATCCACGGCATGGAGGCGCTGCACGACTTCAAGCCGTGGCGGCCGCTGTTCAGCCACAACGACCGCGCCAAGCTGCGCAAGCTCGAGGACGAGTTCCCCAACCCGTGGCATCCGGTGGTGCGGGTGCATCCGGTGTCGGGTCGGCGCATCCTCTATGTGAACCAGCAGTTCTGCGTGCGCATAAAGGATCTCAAGACCGACGAGAGCGATACGCTGCTCGCCTTCCTCTACCGGCAGGCGACGATCCCCGAGTACCAGCTCAGGGTGAAGTGGAAGCCCAACACCCTGGTGATGTGGGACAACCGCTCCGTGCTGCACTATGCCGCGCACGACTACTATCCGGCGCGGCGCACCATGGAACGCGTGACGGTGAAGGGCGACCGTCCCGTCGGCGTCAGCGGCGCCTACGCGCCCGATGCGGTCGAGGCCAACGGCATGGTGAAACCACTGATCGCCGAGGGCACGCGGCCGGGACCCAAACGCGCCTTCGACCGTTACTGATAGAGCATCAATCGTGAAGAAAATGTGGCGCGCCTTTTGTGCGCCGCATGGCGTGTTCCTTGCACCGCTGACCCCAGCAACTTAGATTTCATCCAGACTGATTTTCCGCTGACGCCACGAAAAGAAACGGCAGGGTAGGCATCATGAAGCGACGTGTTTTCACGAAGGCTGTTGTCTTTGGGCTGCTGTGCAGCCCCGCCTTCGCCGCCGATCCGGTTCCCAAGCTGCAGGAAACCCCGTCGCTCGCCGATCAGGTGAAGTCGGGTGCGCTGCCGCCGGTCGATCAACGCGTGCCGAAGCAGCCCCTGGTGGTGACCAAGTTCTCCGGCGCCGACGGCCCCGGCCAGCCGGGCGGCCAGCTCAACATGCTGGTGGCGAGCGCGCGCGATACGCGCCTGATGACGGTCTACAGCTACACGCGCCTGATCGTGTACACGCCCGAGTTCAAGCTGCAGCCCGACATCCTCGAGAGCTACGAGAACAAGGACGACAAGGAATTCACCTTCAAGCTGCGCGAGGGCCACAAGTGGTCCGACGGCCAGCCCTTCACCACGGAGGACTTCCGTTTCTTCTGGGAAGACATCGCCAACAACAAGGATCTCTCGCCGTCGGGCCCGTCGGTCGAGCTGATGGTCGACGGCCAGCCGCCCAAGGTCGAGATCATCGACGCGCGCACCATCAAGTACACCTGGGACAAGCCCAATCCCTACTTCATCGAGAGCCAGGCGCGCGCCGCGCCGCTGTTCCTGTTCCGCCCGGCGCACTACCTCAAGAAGTTCCACGCCAAGTACGCCTCGGCCGACGACATCGCCAAGGCGGCCAAGGGTGGCCAGACCGGCGGCAACTGGACGCAAATCTACCGGCGCCATGACGTCATGTACGCCAACGACAATCCGGACCTGCCGACGCTCAACCCGTGGGTCAACACCACGGCATCGCCGGCGCAGCGCTATGTGTTCGCGCGCAATCCGTATTACCACCGCATCGACGGCAAGGGGCAGCAGCTGCCCTATGTCGACCGCGTGATCTTGACCCAGGCGGCGACCAACCTGGTGCCGGCCAAGGCCGGGCTGGGCGAGGCCGACCTGCAGCCGCGCTATCTCAACATGCGCGACTACACCTTCCTGCAGAAGAGCGCCAAGAGCTCGGGTGTCGAAGTGCGGCTCTGGGAGTCGGGTTCGGGCTCGCAGCTCGCGCTCTTTCCCAATCTCAATGCCAACGACGAGGAGTGGCGCAAGCTGATGCGCGACGTGCGCTTCCGCCGCGCCCTGTCGATCGCCATCGACCGCAACGAACTGAACGAGACGGTCTATCTCGGCCTCGCCAAGCCCTCGAACAACACGGTCATGGAGCGCTCACAGCTCTTCAAGCCGGACTACGCCAAGAAGTGGGCGCAGTACGACCCCAAGCTCGCCAACAAGCTGCTCGACGAGCTCGGCCTGAACAAGAAGGACGGCCAGGGCTTCCGCCTGCTGCCTGACGGTCGGCCGGCGACCATCGTGGTCGAGCATGCCAGCGAGGAGACCGAGGACGCCGACGCGCTGCACCTGATCGCCGAGATGTGGAAGAAGGTCGGCATCAAGATGCTGACCAAGCCGCAGACGCGAGAGAACTTCCGGCTGCGCGCCTTCTCCGGCGAAGCGATCATGACCGCCTTTGCCGGCGTCGTGACCGCCATGCCGACGCCCAACACCAGCCCCAAGGAGTTCGCGCCGACGATGCAGGGCGGCCTGCAGTGGTCGCGCTGGGGCATGTTCGTCGAATCCAAGGAGCGGATGGGCGAGAAGTGCGATGTCGAGGTCGCCTGCAAGCTTCTCGACTACGTCAAGGAGTGGGAGCACGCGACCAACGAGGCCGAGCGCCGCGCGGCGTGGGAGAAGATCCTGACGAGCAACGCCGACGAGGTCTTCACCATTGGCACGGTCAACGGCATCCGCCAGCCGATCGTCGTCGGCCCGAAGATCAAGAACGTGCCCAAGGAAGGCTATTACGCCTGGGATCCGGGCGGATATATCGGCCTGTACCAGCCGGACACGTTCTGGGTGGGGCAGTAAGAACGGGA
>NZ_BKAJ01000162.1 GCF_007992495.1 Reyranella soli | reverse complement strand
TGCTGCCAACCCGGCCAAGACCACCTCGAAGGACTTTCGCACTGATTGCCTGGGTTGCCACATCCCAGCCAAGGACACGGATTGGATCTACGTACGCGGCTATCCGGGATTGAAGAAATAGGTGCGCAATTTCCAAAAGGTGAAGCCGATCGTTGAGGGCCGAAAAGGAGCGACGATGAAGTCAAACAAACTTCTTGGAAAATGCGTTTGCGGGCCGGTGATGGCGCTTTCGTTGTCCTTTCTCCTGACGGATGCGAGTTCGGCGGCGGACACATCCACCGAAAAGAGAATCACGAAGCTATTCCTCACATCTGGCCAAGTCGATCTCGCAAGAGAGGTGGTGAGATTGCCGCTTCATCGTGGCCGCCTTTCCTCTGGAGAGACTGTGTGGTTCGTTCTCACCGATGTAAGCGATTTCGCCACCTCCAGGAAGATGGGCCTCACATGGGCACCAAGCCTCAGTAAGGCCAAAGACCTCGCGAGCACGCGGGCTGCGCAAATGGACGAGTCCAACGACTTCACTTTCAAAGCGGGTCGGGTTGATTTCTCACCCGTTCAAACGTTAACGGCAGGAGAGACGCCAAACTTCTTCCCGCCTAGGTTGGCGCGAGCCGGGTCTGTTGGGGATGCGCACTACAGCCCGTTGGTTCGGGTGACAAACCGTGATGACATTGTCTTCAACGCACCCATGATCGCGTTCAACGTCGGACCAGAAAAACTCTCGTTCTGCGGCGGCAATCCCGATTACTCGGTTGTGACCGACTCGGTAGCCAACATCTGCCCTGACAATGGCACCGTCGACTTGAAGCTGCGCTTCGGATTTGCTGACGGAAAGCACTTGCGGTACCTCAGCTTCGACGCCAACTCTGAAGAATCGGCAGTGCTCGAGGCCTCTACCTTTGCGCCGGCCGAAAGTGACGTCCTCCAAAGTGGCGCAACGGAGATCATCTACACGATTGTAAATGGCAGGACAGGTCAAAACGACCCTGAGCGTCAAGGGCTCAACAGTGCCCTCAGTGGCGAAGGCCCTTCACTCGACATCCTTGCGAACTTCAAGGAGATCAGTGCCGGATATTCGCCGATGTGGGATGTTCAGCTGGCCGAATGGACCAAAGAGGCTATCGAAAAGAATCAACGAAAACTCATCACCGACGGTGACGACGTTACAGCCAAGAGCGAAACGGGCCTATTGGTAAGTCCCGGCGGAGGTCCGGTTAGGACGATCGGAAACCTGGTGAATTGTCCGGTCGTGGGCTTCACCAACGAGTAATTGTCGCAGCTCAGAAACTGATCAGCCCGCCTCCAGTGCATGGCGCTCAGCTCGCCCTGCCTTGGATGCCGATTATTTGGGTTCCAACGCGCGTCGTTGGACCGTTTCGACAAGCTGGGCATTGGCTGACCAGGGAGGATTTTGAGTTCTCAGTTACCTCGATCATTTATGTCGGCGCGGTGACGAAAGGAAGTGCCCTTGGTGCGGAAGAGATGCCACCTTACAGCTCACTTGTTGGCCTGGCCGGATGCCCGTGCCCTGACTGTTTTGGCTGGTTCCGTGTCGGCTTTCGAGAAGCAGTCGAAGATTGACTTTTCGTTTGCAACAATCTGATTGCCGGAGTGCGTGATGGAGGGTCATATCGATGGACTGGCCCACCTTATCCAGATTGCACTTACACCGGTGTTTTTACTGACCGGTATCGGCGACTTGCTCGCGTCTTCAATGCACGTATCGTACGTGTCGCCGATCACATAACGCATGTCACCGGCCTACTAGACGGCGGGGCCAATTTCGATGAGCGAGCAAGATTGCAGGCTCATCTTCTACGCCTTGCTCAACGCGCTTCAATGTTGGACGCGGCCGTCGCTCTCGGCGCGATCGGCGGTTGCTTGACCTGCAGCGCTGCCCTCGTGTTGTTTCTAGGGAGCGTCAGCCAGGCAGGAGGAGATAGTTGGCTAATTGGACTCTTCGCCGTGGCTTTGAGTTGTACGGTCGCTTCGCTTGTTGCGTTCTTCGCCGATAGCCTGCTGGCGTGGCATGGACTCCGTCGTGAAGGGCCACTCCCTAGGGCAGTGCGCAATGATTAACGATGAGGCGATCGACATAGCGACAGACCAAGCGAGATCGGCAATGGGTATATCAGCCAAGCATGCTCGTACTGCCGGATTGGCCGTGCACTGGTAGGGCGAAGTGCTGAGCGCGATGAGATCCGTGTCCGCTTTGCGGACTTGACTAGAACATCACGCTACGTCGCGGCAGGGCCAAGTGCGGTCGCCGCTCCTGGATGGCGGCACCATCTTGCCGTGCCCCTGCTAGCTGCCAAACGCAGTTTCAAAATTCCTTCCATTCGACCTTGGGCCGGATAGTTACCGTCTTGCTCTCACGAGTCCGCCTGAGGCGGACAGAGCAAGATTTGTAAATGGCACAACGCTAGTGGGGGCCAGGCACCCCCTTGACTGCTGTCCGTCCGCTGTGCTGGCCGCCGACACCGAAATCGGCCGAAGCCGCACCCACGGTACACTCTCGTCCGGCAAGCCGGCTTGCCGCCGACCGGCCTCGAGCAGGTCGCGCGATGGCCGAGCTTTCGCCTGAACAATGCCAGCAGCAACGACCTGCAGCAGCTCGCAGGATCAGACGTGTGGCCACGTATCCGGGACAATCAACTTGGACTTCCGCCTTAAACTCCGGATCTGCTCCCGTGGAGACTTCACGCAATCATCGGGAACGTGCCTCTACGAGAAGTAAGGCTAAGGAGAATTGGAATCAGCATGAAGGCGATCATAACGACTAGTGTGACAATGGCCTTTGCGCTTACTTGTCCCGCCCGACTTCACACGTATCCGCTGTGGTGCTTCTGTCGCTTCTCGGCATTTTCATACTCGCTTTCGCCACTGGGCGGAAAGTCAGGACCTAGGACGAAGACCACCACCTTGCCACCAGGTCGACTACCAGCGGTGGCCAGGGCGCGAACACTTCTTGCTGTTCGTCCATCACTATCTCTTACGAACTTCTGCGGCGGTCGGACGGATGTCGGCAGTGGACGCCAATGTCCCCATCATTGTCCGTAGGAGACTGATATGCGCTACTCTCTCGACGTACCGCTCAGCGTCAACAGCCATTCCTCCCGCTGCAAGTGGTGTGCAAACCGTCTCGCACCGGCTCGCCGCATATGGAAAGTGCGCGACGCGCACCGCTACTACTGCTCGGAACTCTGCTTCTTGCAGGGCGAGGAGCGCCAGTTACGGTACGCCCCAGAGCTCTCAGGTACAGTCAACCTTCATTGGACGGCCACGCTCGCCGTGATACTTTCCGTCCTCATGGTCGCTTTCATCTTCTTCGGAGAGACGAGGGCGGGGGCGCAGGACGTGGAGGGCATTTGTCAAACGGAAGCACCCGGGCCACGCCAAGTTCGACAACATCTACAAGGACTGGACGCAGAGCAACGGCCGGTAGTCCTGCTGTAACGGCGATGATCCCCTGGGTGGGACTCGACTGCGGCGAGCACGGCTCTTCACTTGGGCCGCCGGTCCGGCCTTCCTCGATCTGTACCTGAAGCTGGTGCGCCGGCACAGAACGCGGCCGTGGACCGACGCCGAGCGAACACCAGTTCGATGGCCCGGATGCTATGGCGAGTTTTGGCCTGTTGTAGGACCGCGGGACGAAGCTCGGCCTGATGACTGGGGCAATGTCGGGGCGATCCTGATGTCGCTCCTGCCCGAGCCGAGATGGCCTGCTGACGACCCTGCGCGTGCCTAGCCAGGGCAGGGCGACGCGCCGGGCATTCACTACAACCGCAAGGGCATGGGCGAATGCCATTTCCCAATGAAGCGTTGATCAACCTCTCACTGCGCGCACTGATTGCGCCGTTCGGATTGAATTACCAGAGGCCGGCACGCCACGTCGGTTCCGAAGACGAATGATGGCCGCATCCAAACGACGGAAGGCATACTTAGTCGCTACGTTGGCGAGGAAGGTGAGCCTAAAATCCTTCTGATCTGTGGCAAGTGCCGAGCTTCATAGGGGAGGGCGGTCGATCACCGGGTGCCTCAGTCGCGGCTGTTTCGTGCGCGTCTTCCAGGGAAGCCCATGCGGGAAATCCCACCCGCAATCAGCCGGCATCCAGTCTCGAGTGAGTCTGCGTCACTACCGGCGCTCCTTCCGGCGAGGGAACGTACGGTTTTCGCTCGAAGTGACCCTTCATTCAGTCGGACCTGAGACGATCAATCGGTTATCTCGCTGGTCCGCGTCCGGCTCCCGCGTCGTTCGGGGCCGAGAGCACCGCCAGCGCACGATAATCGGCCGGATCATTGCCAAAGGCACGCCGGAAGACACGGGAGAAACTGCTGCGGCTCGCATACCCGACTGCGTGTGCAATCTGTTCGATCGAGAGCACGTTTGCAGTCAACAGATTGCTAGCCTGGCGCATACGCAATTGGCGCAGTGCTACCATCGGCGAGCATCCGACCGCGCCGGTAAAACGAGCCATGAATGCCGATCTACTAAGCCCAGCGGTCTCGGACAGCGTCGTCACTGAATGCGGTGCGCCGGGGTTGGCCGCCATCCGAGCGAAAGCACGCGTGACCTGAGGATCGCTCAGGATCGAGAACTGTTCCAGCCGCAAGTCTCCGGAACTCAAAGATCGACGAAGGAGTGTAATCAGAACCTGCTTTAACAGCGCTGTCGCCATCGCCTCCATGCCGACCTGCCGATCGACAAGTTCCGCCAAAGCTGCCTCAAGTCTGTAACCGAGCTGATCGGTGGCATCGAAGCGCTCAACGATCGGTGACGCCAGTGTAGCGAAGAGATCAATAGAGGAGCCATAAGATGCATGGAAGCAGCCGCATATCATGATCACCTCCGGGTCGCTACTGCCGGCGCTGATTCTCTTCGCTGTCCCGGAGACGTCGCCCGACTTCCACTGCGCTTGTTGCACTCCAGTCCTTGACGTCGCTCCTCGGCCGTTTGCGGCATCGATCCGAAAGGGCTGCTTTGGGGGCGTGATGACCAACGTGTGCGGAGTCAGCGGGATTGCGGGCCCAGTTCCGACGCACATCTGGCCGATTCCTTCGAGGTTGTAGTGAATGCCAGCCGTCTCCGACGCGGGAAATGACAGCTGCCAGTTTCGGCTGACCGAGCACTCTGTCAAGGTGATCACGTCGACCTCTAGCATTGCCATCAGGGTTCCCAAATCGGAATGAAATGCGCGAAGATTCTGAACGTTGTTCCTTGCAGCGTTGGACGTGGACGTGAGGGGCGTGACGAGCTGGGTGGCTTGCCTGGTTCTTGCGAAAGTGAGGGTCATAGTATTGATCTCCGTCTACGTCGTCGTTCTGATGCCGATTCGCCTATTGATACGAGCGGCGATGACAGTTCGGTCCTCGGAGAAGTAACGGCGGTTGCGACCGATGGATTGGAACCCCTTGTGCCGAAGGGCACGTTCATTCGGCTCACTCCACCACTGGTGTTGCGGTTGCCGTAGAAGCTCATCGACTTGGTCGTGAGGACGAGCAATTCTATGCACCGTGCTTTCGCGGCCGTCAGAGTCCGGGCTAGATCTGCACGCCGGCGGTGCGCCTATGTGCCCGTGTTCGGTGGGACGAAACAGAGTACGCGGCCGTAGCTGAAGCAGAGATGAGCTCGCTCGATGTCCGGATTTCGCTCTGGCAGGATACGGTCGTAGGGGACGACCACCCATTGACCATCGTCCGTCTTGGCCCACCAATGGCCGTCGCGGACTTCGGCTGTCGTGGGGTAGCAGTCACCGCCGATGTTGCCGTCCTTCGTCTCCTTGCCGTTGCAGCAGGAGGTATCGGTCCCTGGCTGCTTCCATTTGGAATAGTAGTCGGCGTGATAAAGATGATGGCCGTTGGCCTGCGCCCTCGCCTTCGGCGCCCAGGCAAAGCCGAGCATGAATACCGCAAGGATGCCAGCGGTGCCGATGTATGCGACTGACCGATTGCTGCTGGACTGGTGCGCTGTACTGACGGGCAAGGATCGTGATGTTACGGGCATCGTTCGACCTTTGACGTTCGAGGCGGCTTAGCTGCTTGTCCCGCTTCACGACCGGTAGTGGCGGGCCTGTCGGCAAATTAATGCCGCCGAGAAGGGCCCTCCATTGGACGACGGGCGTTCCGAATGCAGTCTTGGTAACGGGATCCAATACCTTGGTTTAATGGCGAGCCTCGCTGCCTTCCCGGCTTGCGAGCGCATCCTCTTACTCAGATCGTTCGACGCAGAGCGACCGCCCATCCCGTCGAGATTCGTTTACGCACCAACAATCGTGAACCAACGTCGTAGGCCTCAATACCAACACGGTAGTCGAATGGACCTCCGTGTAGTTGAGCCGTCTGTGCTGTCGACGCATCGTGAGAGGGTCGCAGCACACTCGACGTTCGAACGGACAGACGATTGGCGAACACGTATCGGTGTAGCGGCGCACAACGCAATGGAGCAAGCCGATGTCTGCCGCAGACGCGACGCTTCCGCCCCCCTCCACCGTTCTCCAGTTCCTGGAAGCGCGGGTCCTGCCGGAATTTTGCGCTTTCTGGCTTGCTCGGCCGTGGCTTGCCTCCGTCACTCCGAGGGGCGATGGGCATCCGGTCCTCGTGCTGCCCGGCTTGCTTGCCGACGACAACAGTACCAGGGCGCTCCGGAGCTTCCTCAATGCGCGCGGCTACAACGCGCATGGCTGGAAGCAAGGGCGGAACTTCGGCCTCCGCCCCAACCTCGAGCGCAACATGCTCGCGCGTATCGATGAGCTGTTCGAGCGCTACGGCGAACACAGACTGAGCCTCGTCGGCTGGAGCCTGGGTGGCCTCTATGCTCGCCGGCTCGCGAAGATAGCGCCCGACAAGGTGCGCTGCCTGATCACTCTTGGCAGTCCGTTCGCGGGATCGCCCAAATCGACCAATGCATGGCGAACCTACGAATTGGTGAGCGGCAGCAAGATCGAAGATCAGGATGGGTTAGACGCTCTGGCCGAGACGCCGCCTGTCGCGACCACCTCAATCTTCAGCCGGTCCGACGGTATCTGCGCCTGGCAAACCTGCCTGAACAAGGACGGGCCGCTGGCCGAAAACATCGAGGTCTATGGCAGTCACTGTGGGCTAGGTCATCACCCGGCGGTCGTCTTCGCCATTACCGATCGCCTCGCCCAGCGGGAGGGCACCTGGAAGAAATTCGATCGCAGTGGCTGGCGTCATCTGTTCTTCCCGGATTGGCAGCGCCCATCGACCTTGCGTGCCATGCGTCCTTAGGCCGCCCGTTCGCTACGGCTTTGCAATCGACCGAGTTCGGGTGGATGAGTGTCGTTCCGAGCTCCGCCGAGATCGAAAAAGGCGGAGGCCCTCGTCGCTTGACACATGACCGCACCCGATCATCGCCGCATCCGTAAAATTACTTGCATCGACGGGGCATCCACACACGACCGTAGTCTTTTATCCTGGAACCAGAACAGCTTCTTTTCCTAGGGGATGCGCGGGTACACCAAGGTTCACGGATACTAACGCAGCTCGCCGCCGTCAGACGGGCTGGCCGACTAGGGATCGTCACCACCCGCTCAATTGAGCACAGGTCGACGACGAGAACACAGCTTTATCGACATAAGCCAAAGTTTATGGGCAACCGGCACTGCACTTATGGCATTCTCGTACGTACGGAACAAATCTAGGCGGAGCGTCGGCCATCTCGTCCGGGTGCGGATGGGAGGAGTGATTCTCGAGGAGTTTCGCCGACCATGCCGCTGGAGCAGGTGCTCCGTGGGTGTGCCATGACTGATATCGGCGGCATTCCAGAGTGTTACGTGTGCCAAAAATTGGGTTCGGAAGTACTGAGAGGTTTCCGGCGTAAGCGTCATCTTGGCAAACGGGCCAAATGGCGCATCGGTTATTGATTCTTTCGCGCAAAGGAGGTTGAAATGGCAGCCAGCGTGACAGGTGCGGGCTTAGCAACAAGCACGATGATTTTGGATGGCAACTTCGACAAAATCGACTTCCGAGGAGAACTTGTCGACGGTCACCTCATCGCGAAAGGAATTCTTGCGGACCAAGCGGAAATGGATTCCATCCCAGTAGGGATTTACGTTCTCGAGAAGGATGCCACGGTCGTCAAGTGCAACAAAGCTGCAATCGCGGGTTGGGGACGCACGCCATCTCTGGGAACGTCGGAAAAGTATTGCGGGTCACACCTTCTTCGTTACCCCTCGGGTGAAGTGATGCCGCACGAACTTGCACCACCTTCCGTGGTGATCAACAACGGCGCCACCGTTCGGAACGCCGATGTGATTTGCGAGCAGCCCAACGGTAATCGTCTTTTGGCGCTCGTTAATGTCTTTCCAATTCGAGACAACGAGGGCGAAGTGATCGGAGCCGTCAACATTTTCCGTCACAATACCAGCAAGACTGTTCCTGGCTTGCTCCCTGAGTCTGAGTAGTTCTAACTCCAAGATGTGCGAGGGGGGAACAATGAGGCTCCCCCTTCGCCGTTTCGGTGGACTAGCATCATGTGTCCCTTCTCGGAGTGTGGGGTACCAGAAACCTAATTTGCTATGTCCGCCGCAACCCGGCTGACGTGTCTCAGGCCCCGCTACCTACTACGTGCGCCAACGAGGCCGCGCCTTAATTTTGCGGTGGAGCTATTCATGCAATCGAACGAGCGACGCGAACGGGAGCGTGAGATGCGTGCTGCTGGGCGGCTGCCTCCAGGACAGTCGCTGACCCTCAAGTGGCCAGTGCTGCATGTGGGCTCGGTGCCGATCTTTCGTCCCAGGACGTGGGAGTTTCGCGTGTTCGGCCTGGTCGAGGAGCAGCTGCGGCTTTCGTGGGAAGAGTTCTCCAGCCTGCCGCAGAGCGAAGTATTTGCGGACATGCACTGCGTCAACGGCTGGAGCCGGTTCGACAACCATTGGGGAGGATTGCTCGCCACAGAATTGATGAAGCGAGTGAAGCTGCGGCCAGAGGCGCGGCATGTGATGGTCCATGGCGAGAACAACTATACGGCAAACTTGCCAATTTCGGATTTTCTGCGCCCGACGACGATTTTCGCCATGCGTCATGGCGGCGAACCGCTTACGTCTGATCATGGCTACCCGCTGCGTCTCATGGTGCCAAACCTCTATGCGTATAAGAGCGCGAAGTGGGTGCGCGGGATCGAGTTGTTGGATCGCGAAGCGCCGGGCTTATGGGAATTTAACGGATATCACATTTACGGCGACCCATTCAAAGAACAACGATCTTCGAGCTGAACATCGCGATGCTGGAGATATGAGTCGTCTCAAGGACGGCTGCTCGAACCAATCGTTAGACTATTTCACTTGCACGACGTGATTTCATTAGAGCGACAAGATAAGGTTTCACGTCGAGGCGCCGCGGCAGTAGATGAAAAGCCCCTTTTCAGTTCGTTAGAAAGGGGTTTCAGTGCGTTAGACAAGGTTGAACCGACTCTCCGGCCGGCTTTGCCATTGATATATTTCGTTCCTGTTGCGTCTTTCTAGTGTCGATTCCGAAAGTCGTGATGCCGTGGCGACAAGAATGTCACCTAGCCCGGGGCTGTCGGGGTACGTGCTAACGCCCCTGCGGGAAAGCGCGGACTTTACCCTTTTCCGCGGCCGAAAGCCCGACGACCCCTCGCCAGTCCTGGCGATCGCACTATTTGAACAGCCGTCGCCTCAGAGTATCCGGCGGCTTGTGCACGAATACTCGTTCGCAGGCGAACTCGACCCCGCGTGGGCCGCGAAGCCTCTGGCCATTACTCGTCACCGAGGTCGGACGATCCTCTTGCTCACGGACCCTGGTGGTCAGCCGCTGGATCGGATTCTTGGGCGTGACCAGGGTCAACCTCTCGACCTGAGCCGCTTCCTTCGCACAGCCATTGGGTTGGCAAGAACACTCGGTCAAGTCCATCAGCAGGGCTTCATACATAAGGATCTCAAGCCTGCGAATGTCCTCGTCGACGACACCGGCAACGCGTGGCTCACCGGATTCGGGGTTGCCTCCCAACTTCCGCGCGAGCGCCAGTCGCCCGAAACTCCCGAGTTCATCGCGGGAACGCTCGCCTACATGGCACCCGAGCAGACCGGACGAATGAACCGTTCGATCGATTCTCGGAGCGATCTTTACTCGCTTGGAGTGACGTTTTACGAAATGCTGACTGGAGGTCTCCCGTTCACGGCCTCTGACCCGATGGAATGGGTGCACTGTCACATCGCGAAACAACCCGCCGCACCCAGTGAGCGGGTAGGGACCGTGCCGGCCTCGGTCTCCGCAATCACGATGAAGCTGCTCTCCAAGTCGGCCGAGGAACGGTATCAGACAGCGGGGGGAGTCGAGAGCGATCTTCGGCGCTGCCAGTCCCAATGGGAGTCCCAGGGGTGGATCGATGACTTCACTCCTGGCACTCGCGACATCCCGGACCGTCTTATGATCCCCGAGAAGTTGTACGGGAGAGACCGCGAGGTTGACACTCTGCTCACGGCCTTCGATCGCATCGTTGGCGGTGGCCGAGCGGAACTGGTACTGGTCTCCGGATACTCCGGCATCGGCAAATCCGCAGTCGTCAATGAGCTCCACAAACCACTCGTGCCGCCACGCGGCTTGTTTGCGTCCGGCAAATCCGACCAGTACAAGCGCGACATTCCACATGCCTCGCTGGCCCAGGCGTTTCAGAGCCTTATCCGGCGGCTCCTCAGCCAGAACGAGGAAGACCTGCGCAAATGGCAGGATGCACTTCGTGAGGCGCTGGGTCAGAACGGACTGCTCCTCGTCGATCTCGTCCCGGAACTGAGGCATGTCATCGGCGAGCAGCCGCCAGTGCCCGAATTGCCGCCGCAGGAAGCGCAGAGACGTCTTCAGATCGTATTTCGACGGTTCATCGGCGTATTTGCGCGACCTGAACATCCACTCGCACTCTTCCTCGATGACATGCAATGGCTGGATGTCGCCACACTCGACCTCCTCGAAGATCTGTTGACCCGAAGCGATTTGCAGCACTTACTGCTCATTGGTGCCTATCGGGACAACGAGGTCGATGCCACGCACCCACTGGTACGTAAGCTAGAAGCGATCCGTGAGGCCGGAGCGGCAGTGCAGGACATCGTTCTCACACCACTCAGTCGTGGCGATCTAGGTGAACTGCTTGTGGACTCACTTCATTGCCAGCTGGACCGCGCCGCTCCATTGGCAGACTTGATTCACGAAAAGACCACGGGCAATCCGTTCTTCGCCATCCAGTTCATTTCTACTCTGGCGGACGATTGCCTGCTGACATTCGATTACCGCGCGCGGCGTTGGATATGGAACCTGCCCCGCATTCGTGCCAAAGGCATCACGGCCAATGTTGTAGAGCTGATGGTCGAGAGGTTGAAGCGCCTTCCGCCAGAAACCCAGAAGGTACTCCAACAGTTCGCCTGTATGGGCAACAGTGCAGAATTCGAGACGCTGCGAATGGGGTATCAGGGCTCGGTCGAGGACATGCACGACCATCTCTGGGAAGCCGTGCGATCGGGCCTCATCTTCCGTGCCGACAATTCCTACACTTTCCTGCACGACCGCGTGCAGGAAGCCGCCTATTCGCTGATCCCGCAGGAGCTGCGCGCCGAGGCTCACTTGCGCATCGGAATGCTCCTCGCGGAGCACACCCCCACTGAAAAGCGCGAGGCGGCGATATTTGATATCGTCAATCAACTCAACCGGGGCTCCCATCTCATCACCTCTGTCGAAGATCGCGAGCGCGTCGCAGAACTGAATCTGATCGCAGGCCGGCGTGCGAAACTCTCGACAGCATATGACGCGGCGCTCAAGTATCTCGGGGCGGGCAGAGCTCTTCTTGCAGAAGAGACTTGGGAACGTAATCACCAGCTCATCTTCTCGATCGAGTATCTGACAGCCGAGTGCGAGCTGCTGATCGTCACGGTTTGCCTCGCCGCGGGAGATCCACTCGCGGAAGTGCAAAAGGAATGCGAGAACGGCCTGGCATTTGCGAGGAGGGTGCGTTTCGGCCTGGTCATCGAGCGCTGCGAAGCACAACTCGGTTTGATCCTCACCTTGCGCGGGCTGACTGCGACGTTCGGGTGCTTGGATTATGAGGGGTACAGCGAACTCGATACTGAACGCCGCTTGGCCACCCGCCCCGACCTGGTGCTCGCCGAGTTCTATTACTGGACGCGAAAGCTGCAGGCGCACTTTTTCGCCGGAGACCTTGCCTCGGCGGTCGACGCCTCGCTGCACGCGGAATCGCTGCTTTGGACGTCGGCGGCAATGTTCGAGGCGGCGGAGTATCGACTCTATGGCGCGCTGGCGCATGCGGCGGCCTGTGATCACGCCACACCGGAGCAGAGAACGAGACATCTCGATTCTGTGCTGTACCACTACCAGCAGCTCCAGGAATGGGCGGAGGTGAATCCCGAAACCTTCGAAGACCGCGCTGCCTTGGTCGGCGCCGAGATCGCCCGCATTGAGGGCCGGCTAGTGAACGCTCAGGAGCTGTACGACAAGGCCATTCGCGAGGCTCGCAAGTGCGGGTTCGTGCAAAACCAGGCGATTGCCAACGAGACTGCCGGGCGTTTCTACGCAGAGCACGGTTACGAGAAGATCGCGGCGAGCCATTTGGAGGCCGCGCGGGCCTGCTACCTGCGCTGGGGAGCCGATGGAAAGGTTCGCCAACTCGAGGCGCTTTATCCCCAGCTCAAAGTGGACAAGTTGATGCGGGATTCCACGGCGACCATAGTGACTCCAATCGAGCAGCTCGATTTGTCTACCGTAATCAGAGTCTCGGAAGCAGTGTCAGGCGAGATCGTTTTCGAGAAGTTAATCAACACGCTCATGAGTTCGGCAATCGAACACGCGGGCGCCGATCGTGGTCTTTTGATTCTTCCTCAAGGCGACAAGTATCAGATTGCAGCGGAGGCCACAGCCAGCGGTGACAATGTGAATGTGATCTTGAAACATGCACGCGTCACGGCCGCAGATCTACCGAAGGGTATGTTTCACTACGTCCTTCGGACAAAGGAAAGCGTTCTCCTGCACGATGCTTCCAGTCAGAACACGTTCTTAGAGGATGGCTATATTCGCGGCCACCGCTCACGGTCAGTCCTCTGTCTGCCGATACTTAAGCAGACCAGGTTGATTGGGATGCTGTACTTGGAGAACAATCTTACGGTTTCCGCGTTTACTCCTGCTCGAATGGTGGTCCTCACACTGCTCGCTTCCCAGGCGGCTATCTCAATAGAGAACGCCAGCCTGTACCGCGAGCTAGCTGAGCGGGAGGCCAGGATCCGCGAG
>NZ_BKAJ01000161.1 GCF_007992495.1 Reyranella soli | reverse complement strand
ATTGCGGCCAGTCATTGAAAGAATTGAGGGAGTGGCGAACAAACGGAACAGTGCATCAGGAGGATCTTCCTCATCTCGCTGAAATTTTCACAGGATCGATCGCATCCGGGATCCCCTACCAGCTCGAGCATCGCCTGCGGCGTTTCGACGGCCAATATCGATGGTTTGACAATCGCGGCGTGCCGATCCGCGGTGCTTCCGGGCATATTGTCCGCTGGTACGTACTACTAACTGACATCGAGGATCGCACGCAGGCGCTGGTGCGGTTGCAGCAGATGCAATCGGATCTTGCCCACATGAACCGGGTGAGCGTGATGGGAGAGTTGGCCGCCTCGCTGTCCCATGAAATCACGCAGCCGATTGCCAGCGCGCGCAACAACGCCCGGGCGGCCGAGAATTTTCTGAAGATGCAGCCGCCAGACCTGGGCGAGGTCAGGGAAGCGCTCGCCTGTGTCGTTGGCGATGCTGATCGAGTCGGAGACATCATCGATCGCATTCGAGAGCAAATGAAGAAAGCGCCACCGCGAAAGGAGCGGTTCGAACTCAATACGGCAATCAACGAAGTGATCGTATTGGCGCGCAGCGTCATCAATCGGAATGGTGTCTCGGTCCAGACCCGGCTTGCGGATGGTTTGTTTCCCGTTGAGGGGGATCGCGTTCAACTCCAACAGGTCTTGCTGAACCTCATCTTGAATGCGGCTGAAGCAATGAGCTCGGTAGGGGAGGGGGCGAGGGAGCTGTCGATCAGTACAAAGGAGGATCAAGTAGGCGTCGTCGTAGCGGTGCGCGATTCCGGGCCGGGGATTGATCGGGAGCATCTCGAACGGGTCTTCGACGCCTTCTACACCACCAAGCCCAGTGGGACAGGGATGGGGCTGTCGATATGCCGGTCCATCATCGATGCTCATGGCGGTAGGCTGTGGGCGGAGGCGAACAAGCCGCGCGGCGCCGTGTTCCAGTTCACGTTGCCTGGCACCGACGCAGAGTTCACAAATCCTCTTCAGGCGAGCGAGCGGACTTGAGAGCCTCGCGAACACAGCGCGTGAGACGCTCCTCATCTACCGGCTTGCGCAGGTAACACACGACCCCATCCTTCAGGGCGCTAGTCTGATCAATGTCATTAGGAAACGCGGTCACGAGAATCGTCGGCATCGCGTGGCCCGTGTCGATAAGGCGTCGGTAGAGTTCGAGCCCGGTCGTGACGGGCATCTGGACATCGGCGATCAGGCAGGCTGTTTCAGCGAGGCGCGGCGACCCGAGAAAATCGGCCGCAGACGAGAAAATGTCGACAGTATAGCCCATCGATCTCATGAGCCTGGACATGGACTCACGAAAGAACCGATCATCATCGACGACCGAAACCACCAGTCTTTTCATCATGCCGCCTGTGGCCATTAGCTGGCCCCATCGTCCGAGCGGCGAGCTATGCCGACGCTCCGCATGGATGTGTTCCGCACGTAACAACCATGCCACCAGTGCCATGTCGGTGCCCCATAAACTTTGGCTTATGTCCAAGCGCCTCGAGTCGTCGTATCGTCGTCTGGCCCTTTGCATGTCTGACGTCGACCTCCGCCAAATTAGCCGGTGGTTACGATCCTCGTCGGACGGCGGCGAATTGTGTCAGTATGCGTAAGCTTTGGTTTACCCCGTGCATCTTCTAGGAAAACAAGGGCTGTTCAGGTTCCATGATTGGGACTAGAAGTGCGTGGTCTAGCTAGACCTGCAACCAAGACACTGGCCGATTTTCGCGATTCTTTCCGGGTAGCAGCGATGTCTGACGCACCCCCTACGGTGTTGGTCATCGACGACGATGCAGATCTGCGCGCGTCGGTCGGACGGCTGTTGCGATCGCTCGGCATCAACGTTCTTCTATTTGGCTCCATTTCTGACTTCCTAGAGTCTGATTCACCGGATGGGCCCACCTGTCTGGTGCTCGACATCAGGTTGCCTGGCCAAAGCGGCCTCGATCTTCAGCGTGAGCTCGCCGCAGCAAACAGAGAGATCCCGATCATATTCATCACCGGGCATGGCGACATCCCAATGTCCGTGCAGGCTATGAAGAGAGGTGCCATCGAGTTCCTGACGAAGCCGTTTCGGGATCAGGATCTCCTCGACGCCATTCAGGTCGGTCTCTCTCGCGATCGTGCACGGCGTGAAAATGAGAGGGACCTGGCCGGTCTCAGGGAGCGCTTCGGTTCATTGAGCCCCAGGGAGCGTGAGATCGTGATTGAGGTCGCCCGCGGCCGCCTGAGCAAACAGATTGCGCACGATATCGGCATCGCCGAAGCAACGGTCAAGGTGCATCGCAGCAGGGCAATGCAGAAGATGCAGGCTCGTTCGCTACCAGAGCTCGGCCGGATGGCTGACAAGCTCAAGCTTGTGCCCGACCCGCCGCAACGCTCCTGAGCTGTCGTCCTTGCGGCGTGCTATCCGCGGGCGGACCCGCGACAGGACCGGCCCCAGCACTCATCATCCGGTTCTCGGTCGAAGTCGGTAAGCGGCCTGTAAATCTAAGTGTAGGCCACGCAACGAAAGCACGCATTGGCCGCCACCAACGCGGAATTGTTCCTGGACCCTCGAATCCTTAGATTGGCCTCACGGCATCTGCCGGCGAACGACCATGTCAAAGTACGGGAGATTATGGTGCGTGCATCAGGATCAACATTCGGACCGTTTCGCCTGCTTCCGACGCAGTTTCTTCTTCTGGAAGGCGACAAGCACGTTCCTCTCGGAAGTCGTGCTTTGGAGATCCTGATTGCTTTGCTTGAACGCCGTGGCGAGCTGGTCAGTAAGCAAGACTTGCTCGCTCAGGCTTGGCCGAATGCCCTTGCTGAGTCCGCAGATCTCACGGTTCATATGTCTGCCCTGCGTCACGCGCTGCGTGATGGGCAGGATGGGAATCGGTTCATCATCAACATCCCCGGACGTGGCTACTGCTTCATCGCGTAAGTCAGTGTGACGGGGTAGCAGAACGGAGCGCGAGTGGCTCCTCGCCGCGTTTGCGGTGTTGCTTGACACTTGCAGGACCCGCAACGAGGTCGCCCCTGCTGCCGGCTGGAACTCCTCCAGAGCGGGCCGAGCCTTCTTCCCGGCAGGCCTTATCGCGAGGTGATCGCCCGGCTTGTGGCTCGTGGCGCGGAAGCCGTGGTTCTTGGCTGCACGGAGATCAAGTTGCTGGTGAAACCCCAGGACAGCACAGCGCCTCTGGTCGACACCACGACGATCGATGCCGAGCCTGCGGTCGATCAGGCCATCGCGCGGTCTTGATGAACCCCAGCCACTGGATGTTTGGGCGTGGTCTATCCGATCCTATTGAAGGCCGCTGTTCTACTAAGCCAACGTTCTAAGCTAGTGCAACTACAGCTGTGCCTCGTACAGCTCACGTGCAATGGAAGACAAGGCCTTACAACTGTAAGTCTCCTGCCATCAACTCGCTTTTCGGAGTTCGCTCATGAGCAGGCTAAGCGTTCTCAGCGCTTCAACCAACTCTTCCACGAATCCCGTTCCTGCGGAGTGTGCCTCAATCAAGGACATCGACGCCTCTCGCACGCAGCGGGCTTTGGTTCCCAGTGTCGGCATCGACTATGACAGCTTCTTCGTCAGCCAGCTCAACGCGTTGCGTGATGAGGGACGCTACCGCCACTTCGCCGAATTGGAGCGAATCGTGGGTGCATTTCCTAAGGCCCGCCTGCACCGGCCAGGGCAGCCGCCCCGTGATGTCATCGTGTGGTGCAGCAACGACTATCTAGGGATGGGTCAGCACCCCGCCGTGCTCGAAACCATGCAGGCCGCTGTAGGCTCCCAGGGATCGGGTGCCGGCGGTACGCGCAACATCTCGGGAACAAACATCGCTCATGTGGCGCTGGAACGCGAGCTCGCGACTCTGCACGGCAAGCAGGCCGCACTGGTTTTTACGTCAGGTTACGTGGCCAACGAAACCACGTTGCAGACATTGGGCGCCGCACTGCCCAAGTGCGAAATCTACTCCGATGCATTGAACCACGCGTCGATGATTGCCGGAATTCGCCATTCCGGCGCTGTCCGTCGGATCTTCCGGCACAACGATCTCGACCACCTCGAAGAGCTGCTGGCTGCCTCTGACCCGGCGACGCCCAAGATCGTCGCGTTCGAATCGGTGTATTCGATGGATGGCGACGTCGCCCCTATCGGCCAGATCTGCAAGGCAGCTCATCGTCATGGGGCCTTGACCTATCTGGACGAAGTACATGCCGTCGGCATGTACGGCGCGCGCGGCGCTGGCATCGCCGAGCGCGATGGCGCACTGGAAGAGGTGGACATCATCCAGGGGACGCTCGCCAAGGCCTTCGGCGTGATCGGCGGATACATCGCTTCGAGTGCGGCAACCGTCGACTTCATACGCTCCTTTGGCGCGGGATTCATCTTCTCGACATCGATGCCGCCCGCGATCGCGGCGGCCGCGCTCGCCAGCATTCGCCACGTTTCGTGCAATCTCGAACTGCGCGTCCGACACCAGGATAGAGTGGAACGGCTCAAGCATCGCCTGCACCATGCGGGCCTGCCCCTGATGCCCTCGGCGACGCATATCGTGCCGGTTCTCGTGGGCGACGCGGCGCGCTGCAAGCAGGCCAGCGACCTGCTGCTCGACGGCTATCGCATCTACGTGCAGCCGATCAACTATCCGACCGTTCCCCGCGGTACAGAGCGGCTGCGCCTTACACCGACACCCCTGCATTCGGACGAAGACATTGCCTATTTGGTCGAGGCCCTGCAGCACGTCTGGCGGACCTTGGGATTGGACTTGGGCATTGCAGTCAACGGAAAACCATCATGAACGAGAGGCACGCCCATCGTTCTGGACCTACGTTTGCATCGTTGCTGGGGCAGGCCTTTTGCGTGGCACGCGCGGGGTGTCTCAGCCTCACGCAAGGGGGAACCGGGTGATGGCAATCGGCGTCCCTCGAAAGTCGAAGCGACGAAGCAAGTATCCAATTGCAAGGAACCCGATGCCCTCGCATTCACAAAACACGGACCGACCTACTACGCGCGCTCACTTTTTCTGATGGAGGTTCTCATGCTTCATTCAGCCAGCCCCACTATTTTCGTGCCGCCTGAGAGATTGGCCGAAACCGCGACCTGTCCCAATTGCAGTGCGAAGGTTGGCTTGTGGGGCGGTGTCATTCATCTGGGGCACTATCACTTCGACGGCGAAGTTCGCGAGGGCCTGATCTGGACATGCTCTGACTGGTGTTTTCTTTCCTGGGAACACCCCGCCTTCATGGGCAAGTGTTGATGGGATGCGAGTCGTGTCCAGCGCAATACGGGCGGCGGGCAAAGCGGGAAGGGTAGATGTTCGCAATGGTCCTGGCGGATGCCCTCATGGGTATCTTGGCGGCGGCACTGTGCGACGTCATGGTCGGGGCACTTTGAGCGGTGACGAGAGCCATGGCGACGCGGGACGTGGACGGCACCTTGCAGGCTTCTTAAACGAACTGACTCTACCGAAATTCTATTGATCGTGTCCCATCGTCTACAACATAGTCGGGATGTCTCCGCAATTGATCGCCGGGTCGATGATGCTTCTCGCTACGTCGAATCGCACACGACGCTGAGACACGCTTTCAGGACCTCTGCTTGCTGGGACCGGGCTAACTTCCCTCTCAGCGAGCTCGCCAAGAGGCGCCGACGCCCAAACCGGGGCGTCGCGTTGCGTCGCGAGGGCACGCCACGACTGAAACGCATCGACGCCAATTCATGGAGACGAAATATGTCCGCGACTATCGCGCATCGAAACGTCCGCATCGACGACATCGACATCTTCTATCGCGAAGCCGGACCGCAAGATGGGCCTGTGCTCCTACTGCTTCACGGCTTTCCGTCATCGTCGCATATGTTCCGCAACCTCATCCCCGTCCTCGCGGACAAGTATCATGTCGTGGCTCCTGACTTTCCGGGCTATGGGCAAAGTTCGGTTCCAAGCATCGACAAGTTCCGATACACCTTTGACAACTTGACCGACGTGATCGAGCGGTTCACGGACCGGCTTGGGCTTTCATCCTATGCCATGTACCTATCGGATATCGGCTCGTCGGTCGGTTATCGCCTCGCGGTGAAACGTCCTGACCGCGTCACCGCCTTGGTGATTCAGAACGGCGAAGCGTATCTCGAAGGGATAAACCAGGACTTCGCCAAGCCACTGTTTGCGTATTGGCAGGACTGTTCTGTCGCAAACGAGAAACCGTTGCGGGATTGGTTGCTCACTATGGAGGGCACAAAGTGGCACTATGTTCATGGTGCCCGCAACCCAGAGTCCATCAGTCCAGATAACTGGGTCATTGATCAAGCCTATCAGGACCGTCCTGGTAACAAGGAAATCCAGCTCTTCATTTTATACGACGCCAGAACGAACCTTGAGTCTTATGCCGGCTGGCAGAGTTATTTCCGGGCGCATCAACCTCCCGCGCTCATTGTCTGGGGCCAAAACGATGGGATCTTCACGGTCGAGGGTGCACGTCTTTATCAGCGCGACCTGAAAGACGTCGAAGTTCACTTCTTCGATACCGGTCACTTCGCGCTGGAAGAGGACCTCGAGAGGATCGGCCCGCTGATTCATGACTTTCTCGACCGGAAGGTCGTGGCCAACGTCCGCCCGATCGCACGATAGCGGCCGGCGGCGATAAAACCTTCACAGGGCAATGTGCCGCGGATCTGTCCGCCTGCAGTCAGTGTCTTAAACCTGCAGGCACTCTCCAGATACGGGAGCAGAAAGAAGACCATGAATTGCGCGCTGATGCCGTAGCCGATCATTGCCGGCACCGTGGCGACGAATGTCCGCCGGCGCAGCACCACAAACTCGACCATTGGCGGACCTATGGACCTTTACTAAGGCGAGCAGGGTCACGTAGGCGACTGCAAGGCGGAGACGATGGAAGGGCTCGACCACTCCCCGCAACGTTCCTGTAGATCAGTGTTCACATCAGCGGAGCGAGCCCGGCTCTAAATGTGACGGTACCGAGCAGGTCAAGCCGCCTCGCATTAGGGCCGCGCGACCCTCGAAGTGGACAGGTCCATTTAGTGATCAAGGCGCCGATGATTCGGCCGGCGGCGAGAGCGGCTGGCGCCTCAGAACGCGAACGCGCGGTTGCGCACTGTGCCAATGAAGTCGTTCTACAGGATTGCGAGCGGGGCCCTCAGAAGAAACCCGCCGCCAACTCTCTTGTGCCAAGGATCATGTTCACCACGAGCGCGCTTGTCCCCACGCCAAAAGAAGGCGGACAAGGCCGTGAATAACGCGAGCCCGAACATGGATTTCCAGCGCCCTCGCTAATCCGCTTAACTGGCGGAGGCCATGAGTAGAGAGGCGCAGCTGAAGATGTACCAACGACCCGACCAGGAGAATGCCGAATTTCTTTGCTCCGACTACTGCTTCTTGTCCGACATTATTCGATGTTTGAGTGCCGCGACCTAATGCTGATGTGGATCTGCGGCGCGGCTCACTGCCGGGTAGTACTGCGGCGCCTCGCGGCGATCGAGCATCGTGTAATCGCGAATGACACGGACGTGGCGAATGCGGTGCGTCTCCGGAAGCAGCATCCGCTCTCCATCTTCGAAGTACTTGACGGCACCGCAGTCTTTCCACACCAACTGGAGGCACATGTCGCCTGGCGTCAGGACAGCGTCGCATAGGTCCCAATCGACGAGGGCGTCCCCGGAGTAAATATCCAAGCCCAGGAACTGAGAACAGGCCGTGATATTGCTCGGATGGCCGGACGGACGGGTCGCTGTGATGATCGTGATCATCGTCCCTTCGCCGATTTCGGTCTCGTCGTTACGCTGGTTCAGTAGTTTCAATCCCGCCGGAAGTTGGTTGTCGGCAAATATCTCGCCGACGCGCAGATGGTAGGTTTCCAGGATGTCGTCGCGGCCCATTTGCTGGACGAGATGGTGGTTCTGCGTAGTTCGCCACCGCACCACAGCCTTTTCGTCACGCCAGTTCGACAACGACAGGATCCATCCCTTACGCTGCATGCTCTTGTAGCGAATGTTGTCGACGAAGCCATCGATCTGCTCCAATTCAGGTCGCAGCATTTTCGCACTGCCGAGATACTCGTCCCATTTCTCGGGTTTGGGCTGTACCTCGAATAGAACTGAGAACATGTGGAGTCCTATTGAATTCATGTCAGTCGTGCAAACCTCGCGGCCGTGTCGGGCTACGATGCAAGCGACACCCTGCCGCGAAGACGAAATCCGGAGGTCCAGGACAGGTGTCCGATACTACAAAAACCTCCACCTACGCGTGAGTCCAAGACGGGCGAGGTTGGTAAATGCCATGGGGTGTTGGGTCTTCCGTTCGAGGCCACATTGAAAGAGGGAGACGATAACCGTTGGACTTGATTTCAATTGCGATAGAGAGAGCAGACGGTGGCGGAATCACGACCGGTCAGTGTCGACCGCCCACTCGAAAGTCGCAATGGCGGCGGGGTGGTTGCGTTCGGCCACCCTGTAAAAACCGGGGAAGACCGATCTCCCCCGGAGTGACGGACGGGCATTGTACGCTCGGCCGGTCCGCTATGCCCCTTGGCATCGGCCCTGTCACACATTCTATCCGTGACGGCTCTGCATTCGGCTGGCGGTACCAGTGGCGAGGGGCACCAACCGTCCAGGTGTGACGACTACAGCAATTGGCTTGGCACCGTCGCCGTATGGCTACCGCAGCAACGGTGCAGCTGTCTGCGTGATCAGCGAAGATCCCAGCCTGAGGATCCAGATGACCGTAGCAGTGTTCCACGTGAACACCGGTCCGATTTTGGACGGCGCCAAGTTGCCTATATCGTGGCCGACGCGCATCTTCTGGTGCCGAAGCGCCGAACGCTGTCGCCGCACGATAGCGCGGCTACCGCTCGTCCCAATGACGGCTGGAACGCGCTGGAGTGCGTCCGGGTGTTGGATTTGGCAAGGCGAGTCTGAACCGCCGCGTGCGAGATCACGAGATACCCATCCCCGATGCCGTGGCTTGATCGTTGATCGGCAAAGTGAATTGCATGGTGATGCCTGGCCCGGCGTTCGGGGTGGCCCATATGCGTCCCCCGTGAGCTTCGACAATCGAACGGCAGATCGATAGCCCCATGCCCGTGCCGCCGGGCTTGGTGGTGTAGAATGAGTCGAATAGGCGTTCAACACTCTCCGGTTTCAGTCCCGGGCCAGAATCCTGCACGGAGACGAGCACTCTGCCCGATGCATCTTTCCCAGTGGCGATCAGCAACCGGCGCGACCCTTCGCTAACACCGCTCATCGCTTCGACGGCGTTGATGATCAAGTTAAGGATCACTTGCTGCAGTTGGACTCGATCTCCTTGAATGAGCGGCAAGCCCTCCGCGAGTTGCGCCTGCACCGAGACATTGTTTTTCATTACTTCGTCACGGGACAATGCAATGAGCTCAACGATCGCTTCGTTGACCTCCAAGGCATCCTTCCGCGGGGGCTCTTTCTTGATGAGGCTACGGATGCGGCCGATGATCTCGAGCGCACGCCTTCCGTCCTTGACGGCACCACCAATCGCCTGCCGGACCTCGTCCAGATCTGGCGGCTGGGCACTAAGCCAGCGCAAGGCCGCCTCGGCATTGGTGACTCCCGCCCCGAGCGGCTGCATGACTTCATGTGAAATCGAGGCCGCCAGCTCTCCCATGGTGGTGACCCGCTGGATATGGGCAAGTTCCGCCCGCGTCTGACGCAGGGCCTCCTCGGCGCGGTTGCGCTTGGACACGGAGGCGAACAGGGCGGCCAGATCGGCGAGCGTGATACCGGCGATCGCCAGCACCAGGGTGTTCTGATCGAGGGTCGCGCCCTCGTGGGCCATCGTGGCGGGAGCGGTAAAGACGGCCGCCCGCATCCCGGTGTAGTGCATGCCGGAAATGGCGATAGCCATGACGATGGCGGCGGCGAGCTTCCGCCCAGTGTCCTTGGTTCGGAACGCCAGCCACAGCGCCGCCGTCGCCGCGCCGATCGCGATGATCACGGAGAGCGCGACCCACAGGGGGTCGTAGCTCAATTCGACGGGTCCCCGCATGGCCGCCATGCCGGTGTAGTGCATGCCGGAAATGGCGATACCCATGAAGACGCCGCTGAGGAAAAGGCGGGGGCGCGATACGCCCGGGCGACTGATAACGTAGAAGCCGCCGCCTGTGGCCAAGATCGCCAGCATGAGGGAAAGGACGGTCAAGCCGACATCGTAGGACATCGGCATCGGCAGCACGAAGGCGAGCATGGCGACGAAGTGCATCGACCATATGCCGCCTCCCAGGGTGAGCGCGGCCGCCGCGAGCCAGATGCGGTGCGTGGGTCCTTGGGCCAGCGCCACGTTTTCGCCGAGATCCAGGGCCGTGTAAGACGCGAAGCCAGCGACCAGGATGGACAGGGCAACGAGGTACGGATCGTATGTTCCGGTAACGAACATGGATCGCCTCCATATCGTAGCAGAGACGAGCGAGGTACCATCCGAGACATGGCAACCGACATTCCCCAGATGCCGGCTCCTGACGAGCACGATGCGCCACGCAAGGGCAATTGGCAAGGTTCGATGGGCCACCACCAGCCGCCAGAACCCCGCGCAGCCGTGGCTGGACGCCCGAAGCCGGCGTTTGGGTGGCGATCGGCTGTGCTCGGATCATGAATGCGCGGATGCGGCCTACCGCAGGCGCAGTGGCCTGGTCGACCCGTGTCTGGTATGGTTCTCAGCAATCCGGTAGATCGCCAAGTCTTTTGCGGCGGGCGCAAGCGATGGATAAGGAACAACCGACTGTCGTTGTCATCGATGACGATCTCGCCACTCGCGAATCTCTTAGCCGTCTTCTCCGGTCCGTCGGTTTTAAAGTGCAATTGTGGAGGTCAGTAGACGAGTTTTTGGCATCCGGACGGCCGAACGGCCCGGCTTGCTTGGTGCTCGATGTGCGGCTGCCAGGACGCAGCGGGCTTGATTATCAGCGCGAGCTGACGGCGGCGGAGACACGTATCCCGGTTATCTTCATTACCGGACATGCCGACATCCAGATGTCGGTGCAGGCGATGAAGGGTGGTGCGATCAAGTTCCTGACCAAGCCGTTCCGCGACGAGGATCTGCTGGATGCGGTCCAACTCGCCCTTGCACAAGACCGAGCCTGGCGCGGTGGCCTATGAGCATTCCTTCGACGCCCGTGTGCGGGACGTATCCAAGCCAGCGCTCGCGCACCGGAATGACATCCACGCTGAACGAGAAGGCGTAATCCATCTCCTCTTCACCAGATGCGAATACCTCCGCCCATTCGCGATCGAGTAGGCCAATGGCACGGGCCTCGTGGAGGCGACTAGCTGGCCGGTCTTGGTCCGGCCGCGTCCAGGACCGAGCACGTGCAGTTGTCTCATCGGCGAACAGCTTGGTGGACGATCGCAGATGCTCCAGCAGGCGTTCGTGCAAGGGACGCAGGACCAGGCCGCGCGCCCAACCCAGTCGGCCAGCGTCGAGCGGTCGAGCTTGATGGCTTGCCGGGCATAGATCTGGGCTTGGCAGTAGAGCGGCAAGTGATCCGCGTACTTTCCGACGATGACATGGGCGACCAGCCCTTCGGTCGGCAGGCCGCCCTCGATCAACCGCGGCGGCGCTGGTGCCTGCACCATCGTGCCGGGCAGGCGCGGTAGGCATACTTGGGGGCGGCGCACGACCAGAACCCGGAACTGGGCCGGGATCACGTCCAGCCGCTCGGCCACGTCCTCGCCGATGGCATGCAACGCGCCACCACAGCAGGGGCAGCTCCGGTTCTCGATATCGATGATGGTCTCGACCCGCGGCAGGCTCTTCGGCAATGCGCCGCGGTTAATCCTGCGCCGCGCCGAGCGTGCGTGGACCGGACGAGCAGCGTCCTCCTTGGCTTCGGCCGAGGCCAACGCCTGCTCCGTGTCCTCAAGCCCGAGCGCGAGTTGATCTGGATCGAGTTGTTCCGAACGGCGGCCAAAGATGACGCTGCAGCGTCTGGATGATGGCACGCAACCTGGCGCTCTCGCCGATTGCGGCATCGCGCTCCCGCTCAACACGAGCAATCGCTTCCGCATGCCGTGCTCGTTCGGCCTGCAGTAGCGTACGCAAGGCATCTGGATCGGTGGGGAGCGTGTCGGCGTCAGGAATCACGCCAAGAATTCTACCTGCCGTGCATTGATCACCAAGGCCAACCGCGCGGCGTAAGCGACACCGAGTCAATCTGCCGTAGGCTACAGTACGGCGGTTGGTGCGCGCACTTCGACATCGCGCACGCGCGTCCAGTCCAGCCCTTCGATCAGGGCCGAGAGCTGGGCGGGGGTGAGGCGCATGATCCCGTCCTCGATCTTTGGCCAGCGGAACGTGCCTTCCTCCAGACGCTTGGCGAAGAGACACAGGCCCGTGCCGTCTCAGACGATCAGCTTGATCCGGTCGGCGCGCTTGGCGCGGAACACGAACACCGTGCCCGAGAACGGATCAGCACCCAGGTGTTCCTTCACCAGCGCAGCGAGGCCATCCAACCTTTGCGGAAGTCTATCGCTTTGGTGGCGACCAAGACCTTCAATCCAGCCGAGACCGCGATCATGCCTTGAGTGCGGCCAGCACCGCCCGCAGCGCCGTCGCCTCTATCGGGCGAAAGTCATCGGCGCCGCCTTGCGCCAGCCCATGGGCGACAACCTTTTTCGCCAACTGTACCAGGCTTGGGTCGATCGACGGACTGCTCGTCATCCGCGATCAGGTTCTCACGCCTGAGCAGCGGGTCGCCCTGCAAGGTGGATGATCGGACACGTCTTCAGGAACCAGAGATCGCAGAGAGCCTATAGGGTGACGACTGGATCACTCAATGTCGCGGAGAAGAAAGATGCGCATTACCCCACTGATCGTCGGAGCGGTTTCCTGCGCGGTCATTGCAACGGTTGCATTCGCCCAGTCCGGATCCAATGACGACACCG
>NZ_BKAJ01000160.1 GCF_007992495.1 Reyranella soli | reverse complement strand
TGGAGCTCGGCGCGCCCGTCCTGATGGTGCTGGGCCTTTTCGCCCGCCTGGGCGCTGCGGCGCTGCTCACCATGACGCTGGTGATCCAGTCCTTGTCTATCCCGAGAACTGGCCGGAGCACCTGATGTGGGCGTCGATCCTGGCCTATGTCCTGAGCCGCGGTGCCGGCAAGCTGTCGATCGACCGCCTGATCGCCTTCAACCTGTTCGGTCGCAAGTAGTCTTGAGCCTCAGTCCTTACAGTCGCTGTCGCGTGACTGAAGACTGTCACCCCGAGCGAAGCGAGGGGCCTTTCGAGCAGCAGTAAAGGTCCCTCGCTACGCTCGGGATGACACCGAGGCCTGTATCCGCAATTTTGCTTCCGGCTACTAGCCCAGCCTGTGCCGTTCGCTCGCCGGGATCATCGTCAGATTGGCCAGGATCTTGTGCTGCGGGTCGTCGCTGGCGGCCAGCCTGGGCTGCAGCGCCAGCAGCGCTGCAGCGAGCTTCGTCTCGTCCCAGAACCACTTCTTGCGTGTCGCCGGCGTACCCGCATCGGGAAAGGCGGACGCGGCCTCGAGGTAGTAGGCACGCAGATCGTCGGTCGCCTCCTTGAGCGCCTGCGCGGTTGGCAGGTGGCCGTTGAGCGCCTCAGTCACGAGCTTGCCCGCCGCCGGCATGTCGAGCCCCGACACGCCGACCGTGGTGCGCCCCAGCGCGGCGACGGCACGGTCGTACCAGGTCGCCAGCCGATCGATCTCGGCCTCGAGCGAGTCGACCTGGCTGGGGGCGAGGTTGATCGGGCAGGCCCAGCCGCTGAAGTCGGCCGGCTCGTCGATGTGCTCGGGGTAGTCGGCGATCAGCGGACCGTCGGTGCGGGCGAGCAGATCGAGTGCCGCCCGAGTGACGCGTCGCTGGAACGGCGCATCGTCGGGAATGCCGAGCGGGCGGCCGAGCTCGAACGTCACCCATAGAGCGCGCGGTGGGCGGACGATCTCTGTGTGCTCGCGGACCAGGCTGATGCCCGTGGTCGGGATGCCCTGACGCTCGAGGAAATGGCAGAGCGCGCCCACGGCGCGCGTGCAGGCGGGTCAAACCGGCACGAGCAGCGCGGCATCGACCTTGTCGGCCTTCAGCAGCCCCGCAAGGTGCTGGGCATGCGGTTCGGCCGCGGCCGGCGGGAAGGCGCCCATGAAGGAGTAGTGCACGGAGGCCATCGAGCCGACCTCGCCGTCGGCAACCAGCTCGCGCAGGCGGTCGATCGGGAACACGACGTTGAGATCCTGCTGGAAGCCGGTGCGATCGAAGTTCACCGAGATGTGGCTCATCACCAGCTCGTTGGCGGCGGTCTCCGCGGGTATGACGCGATAGCTGCCGTCGCCCGGACGGAACGGCCGGTCGCCGCGCTTGTGCAGGCCGGCGGTGGAAATGATCGCCACCCGCCGCCCGGCCAGCGGCTTGCCGGCAAGCGCCGGCGTGTCGTCGTAGGTCGGGCATTCGAGGCGCTGCAGGTGCCGGGCCTCGGCTTCGGGCATGTCGCTCAGACGCTTTACCATGGCAACCCTATGTGAACTTCCGATCGGTCTCGCTGACAGCGATGATGGCGTGGTCGGCGCAGCCGTTCTCGCGCTCGACATTGGCCGCCGCGTATTCGGGCGACTTCATCATGTCGAGGAACGCAGCGCGCGAGGGGTAGCGCACCAGGGCGACATAGTCCCAACGGTGCTGGTCGGGCACGCCGAGCGCCACGGCCTCGGCGTTGCCGGTCCAGATGATGGTGCCGTCGCGCGCCTTGATCAGCTTGATGGTGAGCGCGCTGTAGCGCAGATAAGCGTCCCAGCCGCTGCCGTTGCCGTCGAGCGAGCGCTCGCGAAAGCGCATCAGGTTCAGCATGGTCACCGGGCCGTCGTCCGGCAGACCTTTCAGCGCCTGTTCGTTGAGATGGTCGATCACCGTCGGCCCTCCAGCAGGTCGAGGGCAGGACGTGCGACGGCCTCGAGCAGCTTGCGCTTGGCGCCGGTGCGCGCCAGGACGCGGATGCCGGCCAGGACGCCCAGCAGGTGACCCGACGTCTCCTCGGCATCGATGGTGCGCGCCACCTGACCCGCCGCGCGCGCGGCTTCGATGTTGCGGCGGAAGAAGGCACGCAGCTCGTCGAGGTAACCGCCGACGACCTTGCCGATCTCGGCGTCGTGAGGCGCGACGTCGAGTGCGGAGTTCACCAGTAGGCAGCCCTTGCGGTCGGGATCCTTGAGCGAGCGGTCGATGATCTCGGCGAGGAAGGCTCGGATCGCCTCTTTGGGCCGGTGGTTTGCCTCCAGCCGGGCAATGCGCTCACGCATCGAGCGCTCGGCATAGCGCTGCAGCGAGCGCGAGAACAGTGCCCGCTTGTCACCGTAGGCATTGTACAGGCTAGTGCCGCCGATCCCCATGGCGTCGGCAAGGTCGCGCACGGAGGTCGCCTCGTAGCCGCGCAGCCAGAAACAGTCGACGGCAGCATCGAGTGCGCGGGTCTCGTCGAAGGCTTTCAGGCGGGCCATCGCGCGATGTAAGCGCGATTTTGGATCGATCGCTACAAAATTCTTTGGGCCCGTGGCGCGGTCCGTGCTAGCGGCGGAGCCATGGCGCAGATGACGATAGACACGCCGCGCACCGCGAAACACGAGCGCTGGGGCTTCCTGTGTGGTGCCACCATGGCGCTCGGCGCTTCCCTGAGCTTCGCCGCGGCCCGCGCCGGCGTGCTGGGCGGATTGCTGGCCATCGACATGATCTTCGCCCGCTTCATCGTCGCGGGCCTGATCATGCTTCCTCTGCTGCTGCGCTATGGCGTGCGCGACTTCGCCGGCCTCGGCTGGCGGCGTGCTCTGGTGCTGACCCTGCTGGGCGGGGCGCCCTTCGCGCTGCTGCAGACTGGCGGTTATGGTTTCGCGCCACTCGCCCATGGCGCTGTCATCGCGCCCTCGACGGTGACCATCGTCAGCACCATCGGCGCTGCGCTGTTCCTGCGTGAACGACTGGGTCGATCTCACCTGATCGGTGCGGCTGTCGTCCTGGGCGGCGTCCTGCTGATCGGATGGGATGGGCTGGCTCAACCCAGTGGCACGCGGGCCTGGCTGGGCGACATCATGTTCTTCGTTTCGAGCCTGCTGTGGGCGGGCTTCACCCTGCTGCTGCGGCATTGGCGGGTGCCGGCCTTGCGCGCCACGGCCGTCGTATCCGTTCTGTCGTTCGCGATCACGACGCCGGTCTATCTTGGTGTCATGGGCGTGGCGCATCTGGCGGCTTTGCCGCTTGGACTGCTCGTCTTCCAGGGGATCGTACAGGGCGGGCTTCAAGGCGCCGTCACCATGATTGCCTACAGCCAGGCGGTGATGCTGCTTGGCGTCAGCCGTGCCGTGCTGTTTCCCGCCATCGTGCCCGCGGTGTCGGTTCTGATCGGCATTCCCATCGTCGGCGAGATCCCGAGCGTGCTGCAAGTCACGGGGCTGGGGTTCGTCACGTTGGGGCTATTCATCACAATAGGGGCCTTCCGTTGGATCGCCATCCGCTGACTGGCGGCGACGCCAACCCAAACGGCTCGCGCTTTTGCCACCTGCGTCGAGCACCCGCTGCCCGCGGCTAGGCTGACGGGCTGATGGTGCTGCCGCCCAGTGCTGCTACATTTCGGAATCGATTCTGAGATAATCGCGCTTACCCAGCGGAACGCCGTTGTGACGCAGGATGTCGTACGCCGTTGCGAGATGAAAATAGAAGTTCGGCAGGGCGAATCTCGTCAGGTATGCGCGCGACGTCAGCGGCGTCGATCCGTTGGCGGTGGGGAAGCTGACGGTCCGCTGATCGGCTCCAGCGAAGTCCGCCTCAGTGAAGCCGGAGACGAAGGCAACAGTGCCGCGAATGCGCTCGTGCATGTCCTCGAAGGTCTTGTCGTTGTCGGCCGATTCGGAAGGCTCCAATCCGAGCATGCGCGCCGTGGCACGTTGCGCGGTGCCGCAAGCGGCGCGCACCTGACCGGTGAAAGGAAACATGTCCGGATACAGCCGGGCGAGGATCAATGCCGTGGCATCGATATTGCGCTCACTGGCATGCCGCTCCGCGATCCCGACGATGTCGTCGAGTATCCGGAGGTGTCTCGCAAAGACCGGCGTCGAATAGATGAAGAGATCATTTGGCATGGTCGTGCCCTTTCCGCATCGCTGGACCGCTAGGACGCTGCCGCTGTCAACCGCATGGGCCTGATCCGGTTCTGGTAGACGGCCAGGTGGGCGTTTGCGACGGCGAGGAGCGGTGTGCCGACGCCGTGGCGGCGCGCGCGCGCAAGCAGGTCCGCGACGATCTGATCTGCCTCTATGGGCGCTCCTGCGCCCATGTCGCGAAACATCGACGACGCGAAGCCCGAGCCGCGCGCCGTGATCATGCCCTTCGCCGTCTTGATGAAGGGCTCGCGCGGGGTGAAGCCCGCCGCCGTCGCCACCGCGATGCATTCGGCGAGAAGAGCCAGCGCAAATTCGGCGCCGCCCGGAGCCGCCTCGACCTCGCCGACAGTGCCGCGCATCAGACAGGTCACGCCACCGACTGTCGCCAGCAGCACCCACTTTTCCCACATGCGCAGCAAGATGGAGTCCGAAGCCTGCGCCTTGAAGACGGCGTTTTGAAATTGGGCATCGAGCGCATGCACGCGCTCCGACATCGTTCCATCGCGCTCACCGTACGCCAGTTCCTGCATGTCGCCGAGCTGGACGATGCGTCCATCCGGATCGAGCATGGTGGCGACGACGCACACGCCACCGAGAACAGGGCGTTCGCCGAAGCGGCCGACCAGAGCCTCCATGTGCCGCATTCCGTTGAGGAACGGCACGATCATCGTCTCCGATCCGACGGCGGGTGCGAGATCGGCGAGAGCTTCCTCGAGCGCGAAGGCCTTGACCGCGAGAATCACCGTGTCGAACGGACGATCCAGCGCGGCGGCGGTGATGAGCTTTGGCTTCAACAGGAGGTCGCCGTGCGGACTCTTGATCTGGAGACCGGATCGCCCGAGTTGGTCTGCCCGTCCGGCTCGCACCAGGAATGTGACGTCCCGACCGGCCTCCGCGAGGCGCGCTCCGAAATAGCCACCTGTGGCTCCTGCACCTACGACCAGAATGCGCATCGTTGCTTCCCGAATAATTAGGAGTATATGCTCCTAAATACTCTTTCACTTGACGGTACGGGAGAAGAACCTTGGTCGATTCGGTCAAAGTCATCTCGCACTATGGCGAGAAAGATTTGCTTGAGCGGTTGGACGCCGCGCTGGCCGCGGCCGGCCTGGGCGACGGTGAGTTGGCGCCAGAAGCATTGGCGCCGCTCGATCAGTTCCACACCAGAGGGCTTGCTGCGACCGAGGAGCTGGCGAAGGTGGCAGGCCTTGGCGCGGCATCCATGGTTCTCGACATCGGCTCCGGCCTCGGTGGCCCCTCCCGCTATCTCGCGTCGACCTTTGGATGCCACGTGCACGGCATCGACTTGAGCCCGACCTTTGTCGCGGCGGCGCACCATCTGGCCCAACGGTCCGGCCTGGCGGATCGTGTTTCCTACGAATGCGCCAACGCGCTGGATCTCCCATACGAAATGGAAACTTTCGACGTGGTCTGGACGCAGCACGTCGCCATGAACATAGCCGATCGCGGTCGGCTGTATGGCGAGGCCTTGCGGGTGCTGAGGAAAGGCGGCCGCTTCGCCATTTATGACGTTGTGACGGGCAATGGTGAGCCTTTGCACTTTCCCGTGCCTTGGTCACGAGAGCCAGGCACCAGCTTTCTGATGACGCCGGATGCCATGCGGGCCGCACTGGAAGCGGCTGGATTCCATATCCTCGAATGGACCGACCGAACGGCCGCGGCGCGGGCCTGGTTCGATGAACGGCGGAAGGCATCCGCTACCGGTGCCGTATCGCAGCCGCTCGGGTTGCACCTCGCCATGGGAACGGACTTCGCCCGCATGGCTGGAAATCTCGGGCGCAACATTGCCGAGGGACGAGCGGGTATCCTGCAGGTCGTAGCGGAGCGTCCGAGATAATTTCCGGAACTCGTAGCGCATCGGAAGGCCCGAATGGCAATCGAAGACTGCAATTGCATGAGCTTGCGGAAAGCGGCACGTAGGATTTCGAACTTTTATGACGCGATGCTTTCGCCGACCGGCTTGCGCGCGACGCAATATTCCATTCTGGCTCTGCTCAACGAACTCGGGATCGTTTCGATCAATGTTCTAGCGGAGCGTCTCGACCTCGATCGGACGACGACCGGCAAGAACATGCGGCCGCTGGCCTTTGCGAAGCTGATCAAAATCAGGCCGTCGCCAACGGACGGAAGGAGCCGCGTCGTGCAGTTGACTCAGCATGGCGCGGCGACACTCAAGGCCGCGAGACCGCACTGGCAGAAGGCCCAGCGGGAGTTCGAGAGCGACAATGGTGAAAGACTCGCTCGAAATCTTCGCCGGACCTTGTCGACATTGAGGGTGCGTGCCGAGCCGGGAAAGCAAGGGGAGGCGAAGACCCGTCTTCAGCATGGTGGGCGTCTTCCGATGGCTTAGTGCCCGCTGACAGAAACGGCGGGCCGAACGCCCTCGGCGGCGCCGGGAGCGTGGGAGGAGGCATTGCCGCAGGTCGCATCGGTGCGATGCAGGGCGGCTATTGCCTCGCGCGGCTGAAGCGCATCATCGCGAACAGGCCGACCAGCACCACGGCGCCGGCGACGTTCACCACGGTCGAGCCGATATAGAGCCACATGGCGAGATAGGCCGACGACATCAGCAGCGTCATGCCGGCGACGCGCGCGCCGAAGGCGGTGAACTCGTTGAACGAGATGCGCTTGCCGTCCTTTTCCGCGAGGCCCGTGACCGTGACGTTGGCCGAGGCGCCGATCAGCGTGCCGTTGCCGCCGAGGCAGGCGCCGAGCGCCAGCGCCCACCACAGGACCTGTCCATCCGGACCGGCATTGAGCTGGCCGAGCAGGGTCGCCACCAGCGGGATGGTGACGGCGGTGTAGGGGATGTTGTCGATCACCGCCGACAGGAAGCCCGACACCCAGAGGATCAGCAGGGCCGCCACCAGCAACGTTGCCCTGGGCGAAAGGCCAAGCCCGCCGGCCGTGCCCTTGATGATCCAGGCCAGCGCATTGGCCATGCTTTCGATCAGGCCGGTCGCCACCGCCGCGCCCACCAGGACGAACAGGAAGATGAAGAAGGCGAGGGTGGGCCACTCGATGTCCTTCTCCAGGATGTCGAGCACGCCATGCCGGCGCTCCTCCACGGTCGGTTTGTGCTCCTTGAGATAGTAGTGGTCCTGGGCGAACAGGATGGCGGCGACGCCGATCACCGCCGGCACCGCCACTGGCATGTGCGTGACGGTGTGGGTCATGAAGCCCAGGAAGATCAGCACGGTGATCCAGCAGGTCGCGCGCAGCAGCGGCACGTTCTGCAGCCGGGCGCCGGTCGGCCGGGCGGCATCGGCATGGTCGGCGTCGGCGTTGCGTCCGATATCGCCCGGGTAGTAGCGCCCGCTGTACCAGACCAGCACGATCATCATGAACGTGCACGGCACCGTCAGGTGATAGATGAAGTCCATGAAGGAGAGATGTGTGCGCGGATCGGCGCCGATCAGCACGTTGGGCGGATCGCCGATCAGTGTCGCGGTGCCGCCGATATTGGCCGCCATCACCATGGGCAGGAAGAAGGCCGAGCCGTTGATCCTGAGCCGGCGCGCCATCTCCGACGCCATGGGGTAGGTGAAGATCACCGTCGTGACGTTGTCGAGGATCGCCGACAGGATGCCGGTGAACCAGATGATCAGTCGCGCGGCGCGGCGCGGGTTGCCCTTCGAGCGCTCGAGCAGCCGATCGACCGCCCAAGGAAAGACGTTGGTGGTCTTGAGCACGCCGACCAGCGCCATCATGGCAAACAGCAGCAGGATGACGTTGAGGTCGATCGCCTGTTGCGCCGCCTGAAAGGAGATCAGCTTCCAGGGCGTGAAGTAGGTGATCAGCCACACGATGGCTACCGCGCCGATCGGCACCAGCACACGATGCACGCGGTCGGCCGCCAGGAAGGCGAACATCGCGACGAGGATCGCCGCGACGATGATCTGGCTGATGGCGTCCTGCGTGGAGTCGAAGCCGTGCATCAGGCCATGTACGTCGCCGACACGCCGCCATCGACCGTGAGCGTGTGGCCGTTGACGTAGGATGCGGCGGGCGAGGCGAGGAACAGCGCCGCGCCCGCGATCTCGTGCGGCTCGGCCCAGCGCTTGGCCGGGCAACGCTGGCGATTGCGCTCGCCGGCCGGCGAGGCGAGGTATGCCGCATTGGTCTCGGTGGCGAAGAAGCCGGGTGCCAGGGCGTTGGAGGTGACGCCGGTGGCGCCGAGCTCCGAGGCAAGCGCGCGGGCCAGCGCCGACAGGCCGCCCTTGGCCGCGGTATAGGACAACGAACCAGGTGTCGCGAGGTCGGCCACGATCGAGCTCACCAGGATCAGGCGGCCCCAGCCGCGCTCGATCATGCCGGGCGCCACAAGCTTGACCAGAGCATGCGCGGCCACGAGGTCGACATCGATCAGGCGGGCGAAGTCCTCGGGCTCGATCTCGGCGAAGGGCCGCCGGTCACGCTCGCCGACATTGTGGACCAGGATGTCGATCGGGTCGGAGCTTCCTACCGCTGCGCGCATCGCCGGCCGGTCGGCCATGTCGAAGGCCATGGCGTCGGCGGCGAAGCCCGCAGCGCGCAGGTCGGTGAGTCGCGGCGCCAGCCGCTCGGCCGAGCGGCCGTGCAGCAGGACGCGGGCACCGGCCTGGGCCAGCGCCTGGGCGATCTCCCAGCCCAGGCCGCGGCCGGAGCCGGTGATGAGAGCGGTGCGGCCGTCGAGCCGGAACTGATCGGGAAAGGTCGACACGGGGTGGGGCATTCGTCTATTGCGGGAGCCCCGAGTTAGCTTTGTATTGACGAATGCTGCAACTGCCCAGAGTCATCGGCCATCGCGGAGCGGCGGCCTATTCCCCGGAAAACACGCTGGAATCGTTTCGCGAGGCCCGCCGGCGCGGGGCCACCTGGGTCGAGACCGACATCAAGCTCACCGCCGACGGCGTGCCGATCGTGATGCACGACGAGTCGCTGAAGCGCACCACGGGCGTCGATCGCCTGGTGGCTGAGACACCGCGCGCCGAGCTGCCGCGGGGCGTGCCGACCTTCGAGGAGGCGATCGTTTGCTTTGGCGAGGAAGGGCTGGGCTGCAACGTCGAGATCAAGCCCTGTCCCGGCCGCGAGGCCGAGACCGGCCGCGTCGTGGTCGAGACGCTGCGCCGCTGCTGGCCGGCTCAGCTGCCGGCGCCGCTGCTGTCGAGCTTCAAGGATGAGTCTCTCGCTGCGGCGCATCGGGCCGCGCCTGAGTTCGCACGCGCCCTGCTGATCGGCACGATCGGCGACGACTGGCGCGCCCGCGCCGAGGCCGTGGCGGCGGGCGGCATCAACACCAACGGCGAAAAGCTCACGGCGGTGCGCGCCGTGGAGATCCGCAAGGCCGGCTATACGCTCAGCGTCTACACGATCGACGACGGCGACGTGGCCAAGGCCCTGATCGGCATGGGGGTGGACTGCGTGATCACCGACGCGCCGGACGTGATTCTGGCCGCCCTCCGGTAAGCCAGCAAATTTGGGTTGCGTTCTTCACACAGCCTTGGTGGACTGTCATCAGACTGAAATAAAACAGACACATCGCGGTCTTGGCGCCCATCGATACATCGGCGGGGTCTTAGGGAGGTTTAGGTTATGACACGGATTCTATTGTCTTCCGTCGCCGCGGCGGCTGTCCTGGCGAGCGCGCCGGCGGCCTGGGCGCAGACGGAGATCCAGTTCTGGCATGCCATGCCGACCAATCTGGGAGAGACGGTCAACGAAATCGCCGCGGGTTTCAACAAGTCCCAAAGCGAATACAAAGTTGTGCCGGTGTACAAGGGCACCTATCCGGAGACCTTGACCGCAGCGATCGCCGCGTTCCGTGCCAAGCAGGCGCCGCACATCGTGCAGGTTTTTGAGGTCGGCACCGCCAACATGATGGCTGCCAAGGGTGCGGTCTATCCGATCTACCAGCTGATGGCCGACGCCAAGGAGCCATTCGATCCCAAATCCTATATCGGCCCGGTCTACGGCTACTACTCGACGACCGACGGCAAGCTCTTGTCGATGCCGTTCAACTCCTCGACGCCTGTGCTCTACTGGAACAAGGAGCTGCTCGCCAAGGCCGGCCTCGACCCGAACAAGGGTCCGACGACTTGGCCGGAACTGGGCGAGATGGCAAAGAAGGCCGTCGCCGCTGGCGCCAAGTGTGGGTTCACGCCGCAGTGGCAGACCTGGACGCTGATCGAGAACTACGGCGCCTGGCACAATCTTCCCTTTGCAACCAAGGCCAACGGCTTCGGCGGCACCGATATCGAACTCAAGTTCAACGACCAGCCGCGCATCAAGTTGATCCAGATGATGGCCGACTGGAGCAAGGACAAGACGTTCGTGTATGGCGGCCGCCAGGGCAAGTCGGACTCCCTGTTCCATGGTGGCGACTGCGCCTTCCAGATCGCCTCGTCGGGTTCGGCGGCCGCTGCCGCCAAGGCGCTGGGGCAGGACAAGCTGGGAATGGGCATGATGCCCTATTCGCCGGATGTGATCGCGAAGCCGCAGAATTCGATCATTGGCGGCGCCACGCTGTGGGTGCTGCAGGGCCGCCCGAAGGATGAGTACAAGGGTGTCGCCAAATTCATGACCTATCTGTCCAGCACGCCGGTCCAGGCCAAGTGGCACCAGGATACCGGCTATGTACCGATCACGATGGCTGCCGCCGACGCCACGGAAAAAGAGGGTTTCTACAAGAAGTTCCCTGGCCGTGACATCGCGGTAAAGGAGCTGACGCTCAACCCGCCGACAGAGAACTCCAAGGGCCTGCGCATCGGCAACTTCGTCCAGATCCGTGACGTGGTTGACGAGGAACTGGAAGACGTGTGGTCCGGCAAGAAGGACGCCAAGACCGCCCTCGACGAGGCGGTCAAGCGTGGCAACGAACTGCTCAAGAAGTTCGACGCCGCGAACAAGTAATCACCAGCCCCTGCTCCGCCGCGTTCGGCGGTGGGGCAGGGAACAGGTGAAACGGGGGATATTGGGCGGGGGATGGAGAAGCGCGTCACCTTCAACGAGCGATGGCTGCCCTACCTGCTGGTGGCGCCGCAGATCGTCATCACCCTTGTGTTCTTCTTCTGGCCGTCGGGCGAGGCGATCTGGCAGTCGGTGCTGGTCGAGGACGCCTTTGGCGGCAATAGCAAGTTCGTCTGGTTCGAGAACTTCAGCCACCTCTTCAGTGATCCGAACTACTTCGCCTCGGCGCGCCTGACACTAGTGTTCAGCGCGCTGGTGGCCTCGCTCGGGCTCGCTGCCTCGCTGCTGCTGGCCGTGATGGCCGACCGGGTCATCCGGGGCGCCTCGGCCTACAAGACTATCCTGGTCTGGCCCTACGCCGTTGCTCCGGCCGTGGCGGGCGTGTTGTGGGGCTTCCTGTTCAATCCCTCAGTTGGCGTGGTGGCCTGGGCACTGTCCGTCATCGGCATCGAGTTCAACTACGTCATCAACGGCAACCAGGCCCTGCTGCTTATCGTGCTCGCCGCGGTGTGGAACCAGATCAGTTACAATTTCCTGTTCTTCCTGGCTGGCCTGCAGTCGATCCCGAAGTCGCTGATCGAGGCAGCCGCCATCGACGGCGCGGGGCCGGGAAGGCGCTTCTGGGACATCGTTTTTCCGCTGCTCTCGCCTACCGGCTTCTTCCTGCTGGTGATCAACATCATCTACGCCTTCTTCGGCACCTTCGGCATCGTCGGCTCGCTGACTCAGGGCGGCCCCGGGCAGTCCACCAACATTCTGGTGTGGAAAGTCTACAACGACGGCTTTCGCGGGCAGGATCTTGGCGGCTCGTCGGCGCAGTCGGTGATCCTGATGGCTGTGGTGATCCTGCTCACTTTCGTGCAGTTCCGCTTCATCGAGCGCCGGGTGCATTACTGATGGTCGAGAACCGGCCCCTCGTCACCTGGCTCAGCCACATCGTCCTGATCGTCGGCCTCGTGGTGATCGCCTTCCCGGTGTGGATGACCTTCGTCGCCTCAACGCACGACCAGGCGACCATGCTGCGCTCGCCGGTGCCGCTGTGGCCGGGCTCGCACCTGATCGAGAACTACAAGGAAGTGCTGTTCGAAGGCTACAATGCAAAGCGCGGCACCGTCCCGATCTACGTCACGCTGACCAACAGTCTGGTCATGGCGCTGGGCGTGGCGATCGGCAAGATCGCCATCTCGATCATCGCCGCCTTCGCCATCGTCTATTTCCGCTTCCCGCTGCGCATGACCTTCTTCTGGGCGATCTTCGTCACCCTGATGCTGCCAGTCGAGGTGCGCATCGTGCCGACCTACGGCGTCGTCGCCAGCCTCGGCATGCTCGATTCCTACTCTGGCCTGATCATTCCGCTGATTGCCTCGGCGACCGCGACCTTCCTGTTCCGGCAGTTCTTCCTCAGCGTCCCGGACGAGCTCACCGAGGCTGCCCGGGTCGACGGCGCCTCGCCAATGCGTTTCTTCTGGGACATCCTCCTGCCGATGAGCCGCACCTCGATCGCGGCGCTCTTCGTGATCCAGTTCATCTACGGCTGGAACCAATATCTCTGGCCATTGCTGATCACGACCAGGGAAAGCTTCTACACCGTGGTCATGACAGTCTCGCGCCAGGCCAACGTGATTGACGCCGTGCCGAGCTGGAACCTGCTGATGGCCATGGCGATGCTCGCCATGCTGCCGCCGGTGCTGGTGGTCGTGTTCATGCAGCGCCAGTTCGTGCGCGGCCTCGTCGAGACGGAGAAATAGGCCATGGCGCAAGTCCATCTGCGCGGCGTCAAGAAGACCTACGACAACAAGATCGAGGTCATCCACGGCATCGACATGGAGATCGCCGACGGCGAATTCATCGTCATCGTCGGACCCTCGGGCTGCGGCAAGTCCACCCTGCTACGCATGGTGGCCGGGCTGGAGCGCATCAGCGGCGGCGAGGTGGCGATCGGCGACCGCGTGGTCAACGAGCTCGAGCCCAAGGACCGCGACATCGCCATGGTGTTCCAGAACTACGCGCTCTATCCGCACATGAGCGTGTACCAGAACATGGCCTACGGGCTGAAGATCAAGGGGATGGCCAAGGACGAGATCGAGCGCCGCGTGCAGAAGGCGGCCAAGATCCTCGAACTGGGAACCTTCCTGCAGCGCGTGCCGCGCCAGCTGTCGGGCGGCCAGCGCCAGCGCGTCGCCATGGGCCGTGCCATCGTGCGTGAGCCGGCGGTGTTCCTGTTCGACGAGCCGCTTTCCAACCTCGACGCCAAGCTGCGCGTGCAGATGCGGCTCGAGATCAAGCGCCTGCAGCGCGAGCTCGGCGTCACCTCGATCTACGTGACGCACGATCAGGTCGAGGCCATGACCCTGGCCGACCGGTTGATCGTCATGAATGCCGGCGTGGCCGACCAGATCGGCACGCCGATGGACGTCTACGACCGGCCGGCCTCGGTCTTCGTGGCGGGCTTCATCGGCTCGCCGGCGATGAACTTCTTGGCGGCAAAGGTCGGACAGGACGGCAAGTCCGTCGATCTTGCCGGCACCAATGCCAACGGTGCGATCAACATGCCGTTGGCGCGGCCGACCTCGGCGCCGGTCGGCTCGGCGGTGGCGCTGGGCGTGCGGCCCGAGCATCTGCATCCCGCCGCCGACGGGCCGTTGCAGTTCGAGGTCGAGCTGGCCGAGCCGCTGGGCGCCGATACGCTGCTGCATGGCCGCTTTGGCGCGGCGCGCGAACTGGTGACGGTGCGCCAGGGCGGCCATGTCATCGCCCGGCCGGGCGAGATGCGCCATTTCAAGGCCGAGCCCGACCACCTGCACCTGTTCGATTCGCAGACCGGCAAGCGCTTCGCCGACACCTGAGATGACCGTCGCCGGCGGCAAGCGTTACGGCACCGCGACCGCCGAGGAGCGCGCCAAGGCCGGCCTCGAATTCGTGCGCGGCCTGGTCGACGGCACGCTGCCGCTCAACACCATGGCGCGGACCCTGGGCTACGACGTCGTCGAAGCGTCGGAAGGACGCGTCGTGGTGACGGCGGTGCCGACGGCCGAGCAGCTCAATCCCGAGGGCACGGTGCATGGCGGCCTGGCGGCGACGCTGCTCGACAGCTGCATGGGGCTTGCGGTGCGCACCCTGACGGGCGCGGGCGTCGGCTCGACGACGCTGGAATTCAAGATCGCCTTCGTGCGGCCGATCACGCCCGAGACCGGCGCGGTGCGCGGCGAGGGCGTGGTGCTGAGCATGGGCCGCCGCGTCGGTTCGGCCGAAGGCCGGCTGACCGATCGCAATGGCAAGTTGCTGGCGCACGCCACGACCACCTGCCTGGTCTTCGAGAGGTAGGCGGTGTCGAAGACAAATAGTTGATTCCCGGCTTTATTTGGAATCGATCCAGATTGGACCGTTTGGCGCGCGATGGCCGCCAATCTGAAGCCATTGACTGCAGACCATGGGCAATCGCCTCGGTAGGGTGCGCCAGCCTTCAGCTTCCTTCCCACTCCCGAGGAACACCCCAAACTGAAGGTCTGGAAACAGGATCGGCAGCTTCCCCAACTCATGAGCTGCCGATCCTGTTTCGCCCCACCCGCGACGGCGCGACCGGGCCGCCGGCGAGCGGGGCAGCAAGGCACGTTGTTGCCAGCAATATACGTCGAACGAAGCTATGCACCGGCGGTCCCCAAGCACTTGATAGTCTTGATGTTTCGGCTGCCGAAGGCCACTCGGTGCCGCAAACCGTTGCGGCAGAAGTGAAATTTAGCTTGGGGAGCGCCCGTCAGCGATGCGGCTGGCGACGATAGTGCTCGGCCAGGGCGTCGTGGCCGAAGTCGGCCGCAAGGTCGCGCCATACCGAATGGATGTGGTTGGCGCCTCGACGCGCTGGCGCGTCGGGCCGTCCATGGCGCCGAGCTCCAGCCCGCGCGGCTGGCCGAGATCCTGCTCGCGCTGCGGGCTCGCCACGATCTCGCCGAACGAGCGGTTGGCGATCAGGGCGGTGCGCCGCTGCGAATCGTTGAGGCCGGTCATGATCTGGCGCGCCAGGTCCTCGGCGCCGCCGAGCAGCCTGAATCCTTTATTGGGTCCCTCGCGCACCGTCGCCGGATGGGCGCCGACGAAGAACGGCGTCACCGCGACATGGCCGGGCGCCGGCAGCGCCACGTTCAGCGACAGGTGATGGCCCTCGAAGCGCCAGCCCCAGGGAAAACGGCCAGGCGTGCCGAACACCGACAGGTAATAGCGGCTGGGATCGCGCCAGCTTCCCTGCTGCTCGCGCAGCACGCCTTCGAGCAGGCGCACGCCGTCGAGAAGTTTTAGCCCTTGCTCGTTGAGCACGGTGGCGAACAGGGCGCGCGCGGCGTCGGCCTGCGCGGGCGTCATCTCGCCCAGGCTGAGGCCCGACCGGCTGCGCGGGATGTAGTGCCAGTCGAGCCGGTTGGCCGTGTCGAAGGCGATCAGGACGTGGCCGCGCTGACGATCGTCGAGCAGGGCGAGGAAGCGATTGGCTTGCTCGGCGATGCGCTGCTGGGCATCGGCGCCCTGCGCACTGGCGCCGCCGAACGGCAGGAAGGTCGCTGCCGCCAGCACGAGCCGCCGGGTCGGCCGCTCGTGCGCATGATGGTGCAGATGATCGTGCGGATGCCAGCCGTCGTGCGGCATGGCTAAAAGATCACGACGAGGTGCGCGGGTACTTCAACGTGCAGCCGTAGGCGCGCGTCGAGGAATCGGTCACCGGCTTGCCGGCCAGGACCTCGCCCAGGGCGACGCGCACATACTGCTTGGCCTTGGGGATGTCGGCCACGTTGGACGACGGGATCGAATCGATGCCGCCCTTGTAGACCAGCACGCCGTTGGCATCGATGATGTACATGTGCGGCGTCACCGTGGCGCCATAGGCGCGCGCGATCTTGCTTTGCGGGTCGAGCAGCACGGCGGCGGGCGCCGCGTCGTGGCTCTTGGTCAGCGCGTTGGCTTGCTCGGCGGTGACGTAGCCCTGCTCGCCTTTGGCCGACGAAGCCGAGGTCAGCCACACGACGCCCTTGGCGGCGGCTTCGCGCTGCTGATCCTGCATGTTCTTGGCGCTGTAGTGCTTGCGGACGTAGGGGCAGCCGTCGTTCGTCGTCTCGATCACCACGACCTTGCCCTTGAGGTCGGCCAGCGACCAGGTCTTGCCGTTGCTGTCGACGGCGGTGAACAGTGGCGCGGGCTTGCCGACATCGGGACCGTCGGCGAAGGCCATGGCGGGCATCAGGGCGACAGCAGCGCTGCCCAGCAGCAGCGAACGGCGGGCGACGACGAGACGGGACATGGTGCCTCCTAGCGTTTTAGCCTAGCGCTTGGCTTGGGGCAGCGCGGCCAGTTCGGACAGAATCAACGACTCGGTGAGCACCTGCGGCAGGATCTTGGGCTGCGCGGCGCCCGGGGCCCAGAAAAGATAGAGGGGAACGCCGGCGCGGCCCAGTTCCTTCAACGAAGATGTGATCTCGGGATCGCGGTTGGTCCAGTCGCCCTTGAGTTTCACGACTCCGGCCTGTTCAAAGGCATTGCGCACGGCTTGCGTCTCCAGCGCGACACGTTCGTTGACCAGGCAGGTGATGCACCACGCCGCTGTGAAATCGACGAACACCGGCTTGCCTGCGGCGACTGCCTCGTTCATGCGCGCGCGCGAGAAACGCTCCCAGCCGTCGAAGTTCACGCCGGCCGCCGGTCCGCCGGAGGCTGACGCAGCCGTGGCCGGACCGTCTTCCAGTTTCAGCGCCGCGGCGAAGGCCAGCAGCACGGCGACGGCGGCGAGGCCGCGGCGCACCCAGGTCGCGGCCGACGCGCCGCTGCCGAGCTTCAGCAGCCAGATCGCGAAGGCGATCAGGATCATGCCGCCCAGCGCATAGATCACGCCGTCGGCGCCCGTCTGCTGGGTCAGCACCCAGATCATCCACACGGCCGAGGCGTACATCGGGAAAGCGAGGAACTGGCGCAGCCGGTCCATCCACGGGCCGGGCCGCGGCATCAGGCGTTGCAGGGCCGGCGTCATCGACAGCACGAGGTAGGGCAGCGCCAGTCCCAGTCCCAGCGCCAGCAGTACGGCCACGGTCTGCGGCGCGGGCTGGCTGAGCGCAAAGCCCAGCGCCGCCGCCATGAAGGGCGCCGTGCAGGGCGTGGCCACGATCACCGCCAGCACGCCGGTGAAGAAGGCGCCGGCCGTGCCGCCGCGCGCGGCGAGGCCCTGGCCCACGCCGGCGAAGCGGCTGGAGAACTCGAACACGCCGGAGAGGTTCAGCCCGACGACGAAGAACAGGTAGGCGATCAGCAGCGAGAACACCGGCGACTGGAACTGGAAGCCCCAGCTCACGTCGCCGACGCTGGCACGGATGGCGATGACGGCCGCGGCCATGATCGCGAAGGAGACCAGCACGCCCAGTGTGTAGGCGACACCGTCGCGCCGCATGGCGCTGCGTTCATGACCGGCCAGGCGCGCGAAGGCTGCGGCCTTCATCGCCAGCACCGGGAACACGCAGGGCATCAGGTTCAGGATCAGGCCGCCCAAAACGGCGAACAGCAGCGCCTCGACCAGCGACAGCTGCTCGCCAGCCGCGGCCAGCGACGCGGTCGGCACGAAGCCGGGATCGAGCTTGGCCGTGACGTCGAAGGCCTGCTGGACATCGCCGCCTGCCGTCTTCTCGGTCAGCGTCAGCGTGCCCGAAAGGTCGGCGGGCAGGGCAGCCTTGGCGTCGCCGCGCTTCAAGGGGATGCGGATGCCCTCGGCGCCGATGCTGGCCGTCTGCTTGGCCATGCTGGCGACCGGTCCCCAGTCGGCCGGGAAGAAATAGACATCGCGGATGGTGTCGGCCTTGAGGCCCTTGGCCTCGACGACCAGGGTCGGATCGCCCGACTTGGAAACCCCGTAGCGCGCCGGCCACGGGCTTTGCATCGGCACAAGCTGGCGCGCCTTGTCGAAGATCGCTCGGGTGGCGGGTGGCGCGGGGGCGCCGGTCGCTGTCACCGGCAAGGTGAGCTCGAGCTTGGCGTCCTCGGGGATGCAGACGTCCTCGCAGACCAGCCAGTTGGCTTCAGCGGCCAGCTTGAAGTCGCCCGAGGCGTTGGCGGGCGGCGTGATGCGCACCAGAAGCGTCGCCTCGTCCTTGAAGCCGTAGTTGATGACGCCGCTCAAATCGAAGAGATGCGGCCGCGGCCAGACGATGGGATCGGCCTTGGCGCCCTCGGGCAGCTTCCAGGCGATCTCGGTGGGCAGGCCGGAGTCGCCTGGGTTCTTCCAGTAGGTATGCCACTTCGGCCGGATGGTCTGGCGCAGCCCGACCCAGAACGGCTCGCCCGGCTTGACCGCGGAAACGTCAGCCAAAAGCTCGGCACGGACGTTCTCGGTCTGCACCACGGACTGGCCGAAGGCCGGGAATGCGATCAACGCCAGGAGAAGGGCGAGCAGACGCTTCATGAGAGCCTAGTAAGTGACGCTCGACCTACGCTGTTGCAAGGCAATCCGGATCACCCCGGCGTGATATTTTGCGCCGTCCGGTACACAAGTCTAAGGTCCTGACGTCATTGGGGAAATCATGTTGCTGATCGATGAAAAACGGCTGCTGGGCGCGCTCGACGAACTGGCCGGGATCGGCGCCATCGACGGCGGCGGCTGCGCGCGGCTGGCGCTCACTGACGAGGACAAGGCCGGCCGCGATCTTTTGGTGGGCTGGATGAAGGCAGCCGGACTCGACGTGCGCATCGACGCCATCGGCAACGTGATCGGCGTCCGCGCCGGCAGCGAGAACCTCGCCCCGGTCATGACGGGCAGCCACATCGATACCGTGCGCACCGGCGGCCGCTATGACGGCAATTACGGCGTTCTGGCCGGCCTCGAGGTCGTGCGTGCACTGAACGACGCCAAGCGCACGACGCGCCGGCCGATCGCCGTCGCCTTCTTCACCAACGAGGAGGGTGCGCGCTTCCAGCCCGACATGATGGGCAGTCTGGTCTATGCCGGTGGACTGGGGCTGAACGAGGCCTATGCCGCCACCGACAAGGACGGCGTCGCGGTCGGCGACGAACTGCGTCGCATCGGCTATCTCGGCGCCGCCAAGCCGGGCGCGCTCAAACCGCACGCCTTCGTCGAGCTGCATATCGAGCAGGGCCCGATCCTCGACGAGGAGAAGGTGCAGATCGGCGTCGTCGAAAGCGTGCAGGGCATCTCGTGGACCGAGTACACCGTGACCGGCGTCTCCAACCATGCCGGCACGACGCCGATGCGTCTGCGGCGCGACGCGGGCTATCTCGCCGCCTCGGTCAACGTCTTCGTGCGCGGTCTGGCGCACGAGATGGGCGGCAACCAGGTCGGCACGGTGGGTGCGCTCTCGCTCCGGCCCAACCTGATCAACGTCGTGCCCAACCGCGCAGTGTTCACCGTCGATCTGCGCAACACCGACGAGGCCAAGCTCAAGGAGGCCGAGGCACGGGTCGCCGCGCACATCGCCGAGGTCGCCGCGGCCGAGCGGGTCGAGGTCGAGGCCAAGGTGCTGGCGCGCTTCGAGCCGGTGATCTTCGAGGCGGGCCTGGTCGATCGGGTCGAGCGTCACGCCGGTGCGCTCAGCCTGACGACGCAGCGCATGCCGTCGGGCGCGGGACACGACGCGCAGATGATGCAGCGCATCTGCCCGACGGCGATGATCTTCGTGCCGTCGGTCGCGGGCCTCAGCCACAACGTCAAGGAGCACACCGAAGCGGCCGACCTCTTGGCCGGCGCGCAGGTGCTGGCCAACCTGATGCTGGAGCTCGCCTCAGAGGTCTAGACGCAGGATCTGCTCGCCCCGCTTGTCGATGTGCAGGGCGATCCAGCCGGCCTGGCGGTAGAAGCCGTCGGCGCGCGAGCCGGGCTCGGTGCCGAGCGTGGCGCTGCGATGGCCCGCCTCCCGCAGCACGTCGCAGGCTTTCGCCAGCAGGGCGCGGCCGATGCCGCGGCCCTCGTGATCGGGATCGATGAACAGTGCCCAGATCGAGCCGTCGCGCGTGTCGGCGGCGGAGAAGCCCAGGATGCGCCCGTCCTCCTCCCACACCCAGATGCCGGGGTTCTCGGCAAACCAGTGATAGTCGGCGTCGGTCACCCGTGACGGATCGAGCAGCTGGTTCTCGCGCACGGCAAGGCGAATCTCGGTGATGCGCGGGCGTTCCTCGGGATGGGCGCGACGGATGTGGCCGGACATGCCGGCCTTTTACCCTCAGAACTTGCCCAGGAACAGGTTGGGCAGCGCGAGCGAAAAAGCCGGCACGTAGGTGACCAGGAAGAGGGCGGCGATCAGCGCGCCATAAAATGGCAAGATGGTGCGCATCACCTCGCCGACCGAGATGCCGCCGATGGCGCAGCCGACGAACTGGGTGGTGCCGACCGGCGGCGTGTTCAGGCCCAGCGCGCAGTTGATCAACATCAGCATGCCGAACTGCACCGGGCCCATGCCGTACTGCATGCAGATCGGCAGGAAGATCGGTGTGCAGATCAGGATGGTCGCCGCCATGTCCAGGAAGGTGCCCAGCACGAACAGGATCAGGTTGACCATGAAGAAGATCACCCAGGGGCTGGTCGAGAACCCGGCCAGAGCCTTGCCCGTGAGATCGGCGACCTCGTAGAGCGTGATCAGGTAGCCGAAGGTGTTGGAGACGCCGATCAGCAGCAGCACGATGCCGGTGGTCTTCACCGCCTTGGCTGCGGCCTTGAGGAAGTTCTCCCAGGAGAGGCTGCGATAGACGAAGATGGTGAGGGCCAGCGCATAGATCACCGCGACGGCTGCCGACTCGGTGGCGGTGAACACGCCGCTCAGGATGCCGACCAGGATGATGACGATCACTAGCAGGCCGGGAATGGCACTGGCCATGGTCGCGAACACCGCGTCCCACCCCGGGAAGATGCCGGCGGGATAGCCGCGCTTGATCGCCACCAGGTAGGCCGCGACCAGCATGCAGGCCATCAGCAGCGCCGCCGGCAGCATGCCGGCCAGGATGAGGGCGGTGATCGAGACCTTTCCGCCGGCCGCCAGCGAATAGATGATCATGTTGTGGCTGGTCGGCATCAGCGCGCCGACCAGGGCAGCGTGGGTGGTCACGTTGACGGCGTAGTCGGCGTGATAGCCCTCCTTCTTCATCATCGGGATCATGACGGCGCCGGTGGCCGACACGTCGGCGACCGGCGAGCCCGAGACGCCGCCGAACAGCGTGCAGGCCACGACATTGGCCATGCCGAGGCCGCCGCGCACGTGCCCGACCAGGCTTTTGGCAAAGGCCACGATGCGGTCGGCGACTCCGCCATAGAGCATCAGTTCGCCGGCGAAGATGAAGAACGGGATGGCGAGGAAGGAGAAGATGTTCATGCCCGACGTCATGCGCTGGAACACGACGGCAAGCGGCAGGCCCTCATAGAGGATGGTGGCGACGGCCGAGAGCCCGATCGAGAAGGCGACCGGCACGCCGAGCAGCAGGCAGGCGACGAAGACGACGGTGAGAATGGTCAGTGCCACGACGGAATCACGTCCTCGTCGCGCCACAGCGCCACGATGTGTTCGAGGGAGAAGAGGGCGATCAGGATCCCGGCGATCACCAGCGGCAGGTGGTTGATGCCTTCGGGCAGGCCGAGCGTCGGGATCTTGTAGGCCATCACCGATTCGGCCAGCACCGCGCCGTTCCACGCCATGATCAGGCCGAACGTGCCGACCAGCACATGGATCACGACCTCGAGCTTCAGGCGCAACCCGTCAGGCACCAGGATCAGCAGCGATTCCAGGCCGATGTGGCCGGCATCGCGCACGCCGACCGCCGCGCCCAGCATGGTGACGTAGAGGATCAGCACCAGGGCCGTGCTCTCGGCCCAGGTTGGTGTGTCGTTCAGCACGTAGCGGCCGAACACCTGCAGGGCCACGGTGGTGACGATGCCTATAAGGCCCGCCACCGCGACGTACATGCACCAACGCGAGATCGTCGCGTTGAACGCTACAAACGCGCGCCACATCGTGGCTTAGTCAGCCGCCTGGATGCGCTTCACCAGGTCCTGCAGCTTCGGGTCAGCGGCGAACTTGGCGTAGACCGGCGCCATGGCGTCGGAGAACGACTTCTTGTCGACGTCGCTCACGACCTGCGAGCCCGCGGCCTCGACCGTCTTGCGCGCCTGCGCCTCGCGCTCGTCCCACAGCTTGCGCATGTAGGGCACCGATTCCTTGGCGGCGGCGCGGATGATGGCCTGGTCCTCCTTGGAGAGGCCGTCCCACACCTTCTTGGAGAAGACCAGCAGCTCGGGCGCCATCGAATGCTCGGTCAGGCTGTAGATCTTGGCCGCCTCGTAGTGGCGCGAGGATTCATAGGACGGCCAGTTGTTCTCGGCGGCGTCGACCACGCCGGTCTTGAGCGCGGTATAGACCTCGGCGTAGGGCAGGGGCGTGGCATTGGCGCCGACCGCCTGCATCATGGCGACCCACATGTCCGACTGCTGCACGCGGATCTTCATGCCCTTGGTGTCGGCGACGCTCTTGATTGCCTTCTTGCCGGAATAGAACGAGCGCGAGCCCGAATCGTAGAAGCAGAGGCCGATGAAACCCTGCGCCTCCATGGCCGCCAGGATCTCGTCGCCGATCGGCCCGTCGAGCACGCGCCGCATGTGCGCCGTCGACTTGAACAGGAATGGCAGCGAGGGAACGATCGTCGCCGGCACGATGTTGTTGAACGGCGCCACGTTGACGCGGACCATGTCGAGTGCGCCGATCTTGGTTTGCTCGATCGTGTCCTTCTCCGAGCCCAGCGTGCTCTGGCCGAACACCTTGACGCTGTTCTTGCCGCCGCTGCGCTCGTTGATGAGCTTGCCCATGTACATCACGGCCTGCACCGTCGGGTAGTCGAGCGGATGCACGTCCGACGAGCGGAACTCCTTGGCTTGCGCCGTCGTCGCGGCGAATGCCACGACGCAGGTTGCGAGCAGGGTCTTGGCGATGCGCATGGTTTCCTTCCCTTGTTCATTGGTCTAAAGTTGTCTGACAACCTGACAAACTCCTAGCATCCGGCCCCCATCCCGACAAGCCCGTGTCCGACAAGCTGTCCGTCCTCAGTCCGCTCGATCCGCCCGGCAATCTCGCCGAGCAGGTGATGACGCGCCTCGCCAACGACATCAGGAGCGGCCGGCTGGCGTCGGGCGCGCGCCTGCCGACCGAGCAGGCGCTGACGACGGCGCTCGGCGTCAGCCGCACCGTCGTGCGCGAGGCCGTCGCCGCCCTGCGCGCCGACGGGCTGGTGGTCACGCGCCGCGGCTCGGGCGCCTATGTCGCCGATCCGGCAGCGGGACCGTTCCGCATCGCCGCGCCCAAGGCCGCGGTGCTGGCCGACGTGCTGGAGGTGATGGAGCTGCGTCTCGCCGTCGAGGTCGAGGCGGCGGCGCTCGCGGCCGAGCGCGCCAACCGCCGGCAGATCGGCATCATCCGTACGGCGTGGCGCGCCATCGACCGGGCGCTGCAGAGCGGCGAAGGCGCGGTCGCCGAGGACTTCGCCTTCCATCGCGCCATCGCCGAGGCCACCGGCAACCGCCAGTTCCCGCGCTTCCTCGCCTTCCTCGGCAGCCACGTCATTCCGCGCCAGAGCGTGCGGCTTTCGGTTGACACGCCGGCCGAGCGGCGGGCTTATCTCGAACGCATTCAGCACGAGCATGCGCGCATCGTGACCGGCATTTCCGACAAGGACCCTGCCGAAGCGCGGCGCGCCATGCGCGAGCATCTCACGCGCTCGCTCGAGCGCTATCGCAGACTGGCACAAGGAGAGAAAAATGGCCGACGCTAGCGCGCGCCGCATCGTCTTCACCGGCGCTTCCGGCGGCATCGGCACCATGATCCGGCCATTGCTGGCGCCCCTCTATCCGGGACTGGTGCTGAGCGACAAGGTGAAGCCCAAGGACCTGCTGCCGAGCGAGACCTTCGTCGCCGCCGATCTCACCAAGCCCGACGAGGTGGCGGCCGCGGTCAAGGGCGCCGACAGCGTGATCCATCTCGGCGGCTACTCGGTCGAAGGGCCGTGGGACACGATCCTGCAGGCCAACATCATCGGCTGCTACAACCTCTTCGAGGCGGCGCGCCAGGCCGGCGTCAAGCGCGTGGTCTTCGCCTCGTCCAACCACGCGGTCGGCTTCTATCCGCGCAAGCGCAAGATCGGCACCGACGTCACCGTGCGGCCCGACAGCCGCTACGGCGTCAGCAAGGCGTTCGGCGAGGCGCTGGGCGCGCTCTATGCCGACAAGCACGGCATGAGCGTGACCTGCCTGCGCATCGGCAATGTCGGCCCGCGGCCGCTCGACGTGCGGCGGCTCGCGATCTGGATCTCGCCCGAGGACATCGTGCAGCTGATCGGTATCGGCCTGAACCATCCCGACATCCGCTTCGAGATCGTATACGGCGTCTCGGACAATGAGACGTCATGGTGGGACAATTCCCGCGCCCAATCGCTCGGCTACCGGCCGAAGGGCAAGTCCGAGGATCATCGCGCCCACGCCGAGGCCGAGCAGGCCAAGATCGGCCCCGATCCGGTGGGCGACCTGTTCCAAGGCGGCACGTTCTGCGCGTCCGAATTCACCAATGACGTGAAGCGTGCCGGCCCGTAGGCTTGCCGGATGTATGTGACATCCGGCGCACAAGGAGAAGGTTTCGCCACCGTCGCAAGTGACGGCAGCGTACTCGATGCCTGGTTCCTGAGCCTGAAGCTCATGCCGGGTGGCGCCCAGGCAGGCCTTCAGCGCCTGACGGAGCTGTCACTGCCCGGCCAATCGGCCGACGACGTCGCGCGCTACGGCCGCAAGGACGACATCCGCGGGGTCGAGGTCGTGCCGATCCGGACCGAGATCGCGTCCCTGGCCGACAAGCCGATCGATGTGTACGACATCTATCTCCGGCTGCATCTTCTCAGCCATCGGCTGGTCAAGCCGAACACGGTGAACATCGACGGCATGTTCCAGCTCGTGCCGACCGTCGCTTGGACGACTCTCGGCCCTTGTCCGCTCGACACGCTCGACGCTACCCGGATCAGGGCACAGCTCAGGGGCGTGGCGCTGGATGTCCGCGGCATCGACAAGGTGCCGCGGATGACCGACTACGTCGTGCCAAGCGGTGTGCGGATTGCCGACGCCGCGCGCGTGCGGCTGGGCGCTCACCTCGCTGCCGGCACGATGGTGATGCATGAGGGCTTCTGCAACTTCAACGCCGGCACGCTCGGCACCTGCATGGTCGAAGGCCGCATCAGCGCAGGTGTCGTCGTCGGCGATGGCAGCGACGTGGGCGGCGGCGCCTCGATCATGGGCACGCTGTCAGGTGGCGGGAAGGTGCAGGTCTCGGTCGGCGAACGCTGCCTGATCGGCGCCAACGCCGGCCTCGGCATTTCGCTCGGCGATGACTGCGTGGTCGAGGCGGGCTGCTACATCACGGCCGGCTCGCGCGTCCGCCTGGAGGATGGCAGCGTGGTGAAGGCCAGCACGCTTTCCGGCCGGTCGAACTTGATGTTCTGGCGCAATTCGCAGAGCGGCGCGCTCGAAGCGATCTCGCGAAAGAAGGCCTGGGGCGCCCTGAATGCGCAGCTTCATGCCACGGCGACCAAGCCGTAAGGCTTGGACCTTGCATGTCCACCGGCGATAATCGTCGCCGGAGGGGTGAAATGTCTCGTTTCCTGACAGTGGGCGCCGCGCAGATGGGCCCGATCCAGCGCAGCCACTCGCGCCGCGACGTGGTCGAGCGCCTGATCGCGCATCTGCGCGAGGCCAAGCGCATGGGCTGCGAACTGGTGGTCTTTCCGGAGCTCACGCTGACGACCTTCTTTCCGCGCTGGTGGATGACCGACCAGGCCGAGATCGATTCCTTCTTCGAGCAGGAGATGCCGTCGAACGAGACGGCGCCGCTCTTCACCGAGGCCAAGCGCCTCTCAATGGGCTTCTGCCTGGGCTACGCCGAGCTCGCCAACGAGAACGGTCGCGTGCGGCGCTTCAATACGTCGATCCTGGTCGAGCGCGGCGGCCAGATCGTCTGCAAGTACCGGAAAGTCCATCTGCCTGGCCATGCCGAGCACGAGCCCGAGCGACCGTTCCAGCATCTCGAGAAGCGCTACTTCGAGGTCGGCAATCTCGGCTTCCCGGTGTTCAAGGCGTTCGGCGGCAACATGGGCATGTGCATCTGCAACGACCGGCGCTGGCCTGAGACCTATCGCGTCATGGGCCTGCAGAACGTCGAGATGGTGCTGCTGGGCTACAACACGCCGCTGCACAATGCGCCGTCGCCCGACCACGACGAGCATTCGTGGTTCCACAACCAGCTCTCCATGCAGGCTGGCGCCTACCAGAACGGCACGTGGGTCGTCGGCGTGGCCAAGGGCGGCAACGAGGAGGGCGTGCCTTCGCTCGCCGATTCAATGATCGTGGCGCCGTCGGGCAAGGTGGTGGCGCGCGCCGGCGGGGAGGCCGACGAGCTGGTGGTGCATCGCTGCGATCTCGACGCCGGCCAGAGCTACAAGCGCACGACTTTCAACTTCGCGGTCCATCGCCAGCCCGACCAGTACCGCCTGATCGTCGAGCGCAAGGGCGCGCTGGATCCTTAG
>NZ_BKAJ01000159.1 GCF_007992495.1 Reyranella soli | reverse complement strand
GCCGGCAACAACACCTATACCGGCGGCACGACAGTATCGGGCGGTATTCTGCAGGGCACGACGTCGAGCCTGCAGGGCAACATCCTGAACAATGCGCAGGTCACGATCAATCAGGCGACCAATGGCACCTACGCCGGCAACATGAGCGGAACCGGCGGTCTGCTGGTGAGCGGTACCGGTACGGTGATCCTGAGCGGCAGCAACAGTTATAGCGGCGGCACGATGGTGACCGGCGGCACCTTGCAGGGCACGACGACGAGCCTGCAGGGCACCATCGTCAACAACGCCACCGTCGCCTTCAACCAGGCGAGCATCGGCACCTATGCCGGCAGCATGTTCGGCAGCGGCGGTGTGAGCATCGGCGGCGGCGGCACAGTGATCTTCACCGGCGGCAATAGCTACACCGGCGGCACGTCGATCGCGGCGGGCAGCACCTTGCAGCTGGGCAACGGGACGACGGCCGGCGGCAGCATCCAGGGCAACATCGCCAACAACGGCCTGCTGGTGTTCAACCAGCCGGTGACGGCCACCTACGGCGGGGTGATGTCGGGAACGGGCGGCTTCACCCTGCAGCAGGGCACCGTAACGGTGACCGGCAACAACACCTACAGCGGGCCGACGACCGTGAACGGCGGCATGTTGGTCGTGAACGGTTCGCTCGCCAGCACGGTGACCTTGAACAACGGCAGCACGTTGGGCGGCAGCGGCAACGTCGGCTCACTGGTTGCCAACAATGCCGTCATCGCGCCTGGCAACTCGATCGGCACGATGACCGTCAACGGCAACTTCAGCCAGAACGGCGGCACCTACGTCGTCGAGGCCAATGCGGCGGGCCAGGCCGACCGCATCAACGCCACCGGCGCGGCGACCATCGGCGGCGGCGCCACTGTCTCGGTGCTCGCAGCCGCCGGCACCTACCAGCGCAACACGACCTACACCATCCTCAACGCCACGGGCGGCGTCACCGGCACCTACGCCGGCGCAAGCAGCAACTTCGCGTTCCTGACGCCGAGCCTCAGCTACAACGCCAACAACGTGTTCCTGACCTTGTTGATGAACCAGAGCGCCTTCGCCTCGGGGGCGCAGACGGGCAACCAGTCCTCCGTAGGCCAGGCGCTCGACGCCGCCAACGCCAGCGCCACCGGCGACTTCAACACGGTGCTGAACGCGCTGGCGAGCCTCACCACCCAGCAAGGCCCGTGGGCGCTGAACCAGATCAGCGGCCAGCCGATCGCCAACTTCGGCACCGCCAACGTGGCTTCGAACGCGCTGTTCATGAACGCGGTCGGCCAGCAGATGGCGTTGGCCCGCGGCAGCGCCGGCGGCGGCCAGCGCCTCGCCCTGGCCGAGGCCTGCGACATCGCCGCCTGCGACGGCGCCAGCCCGTGGTCGGCGTGGGCCAGCGGCATCGGCGGCCTGGGCAGTGTGCAGGGCAACGGCAACGCCAGCACCTTCACCTACAATGTCGGCGGCACGGCCGCCGGCATCGACTATCGCGTGAACCCGAGCTTCCTGGTCGGCCTCGGCGCCGGCTACACCGCGGGCACGCAGTGGGTCGACAGCTTCCAGGGCAAGGCGTGGTCCAACGCGGTCAGCGTCACGGCCTACGGCAGCTTCACGCCATCGGACGCGTTCGCGGGCTTCTATGCCGATGTGCTGGCGGGCTACGCCTATGCCAACAACCAGGTGCAGCGCCAGCTCTCCATCCCTGGCCTGCAGTCCCGGACCTCCAACGGCAGCACCGGCGCCAACCAGTTCCTGGGCCAGATCGAGACCGGCTACCAGATCCCGGTCTATGCGCCGGCGGCCGCGACGGTCACGCCGTTCGCGCGCTTCCAGCTGTCGAGCGTGAACCAGGCGGCGTTCACCGAATGGGGCGCCAACTCGCTCAGCCTCAACGTGGCACAGCAGACGACGACGTCGGTGCGCACGACGTTCGGGGCGCAGCTCGGCGGAGCGGTGCCGGTGAGCACCGACCGCAGGCTAGACCTGGCCCTGCGGCTGGGCTGGCTGCACGAGTACGCCGACACCGCCCGTCCGATGACGGCGGCGTTCGCCGGCGCCCCGTCAAACAGCTTCACCGTCTACGGCGCCACGCCGACGCGCGACAGCGCGGTGATCGGCTTCTCGGCGGCGACGGCGGTGGCCGACAACGCCTCGATCTTCCTGCGCTATGACGGCGAGCTCGGGTCAGGCACCGACAACCATACGCTGAACGTCGGCCTGCGGCTCAGCTGGTAGACGACGGACCGTCAGCGGGCTCAATGCGACGGCGCGCGCCATGCAGGACGTGTTCCCGGCCTGGTAGCCAGGGAACCGTTGGGAGCCATCCACGTTCGCTGAATGGCTTCACCTGGGAGAATAATAATGGCCAGCTACAGGGCGCTGTTCGCGGCCGCGGTCCTCGCCGTCGGCTGCGGTCATGGCGTTGCGTCCCACGCGCAGACCTATCCGCCTGAAGGCTATGCGCCCCTGCTGTTTGATCCCGCCGACACCAAATACGTCTTCCGCCTGAACGGCATGCCGTGGATTTGCCGCGGCGACACCTTCTGCAAGCCCGTCAAGATCGACGGCGTCGCTGACAAGGATCTGGCCCAGGCGGCCATCGAGCCGTTGGGATTTGCCGGGCCGCGCTACCTGCTCTCCTACAAGCAGACGAACTTCGAGAAGGGCAAGGAAGTGGTGTTGTCCTGCACCGACGAGCGCTGCGGCAAGCTCGATTCGATCGTGGGCGACGCGGCATGGCTCGGCAACTTCCAGGTGAAGCAGGGCGACCGCACGCTGAACCGAGCGGCCATCTTGCGCCGCCTCGATGCGAAGGCTGGCCGCGCCCAGCTGCTATGGTGCACCGAGAGCGATTGCTCGGAGCTGCCGATCACGCGCGACAGCGAATCCTATCTCACTTACATGGGCAGCGGCCGCAGCGATGGTCGCACCCTGTCGTGGCTGCGCGACAAGTCCGGCGCTGTCCTGTCCTGCGGCCAGGCCGAGGAAGGCGTCAGCGACCAGCTCGCCTGCGACAAGAGCCGCACCGTGCTGCAGGACTTCCCCGCCGCGCCGACGGTCGCGGCAGCACCGCCGCCTCCGGCCGCGCCGGCGCCTGCCGCGCCGGCACCGACGGCCAGCGACGCCGAGCGCGGGGCCCTCGCCGCCTCCATCGATCGCGCCATCGCCGCCGGCGACTTCGCCACCGCCGATCGCCTCCTGGCCGACGCCACGCGGCGCTTCGCCGGCGCCTCGGCATGGCCGCCACTGCAACAGAAGCTCGCCAAGGCGCGCGCCGATACCCGGCAAGCCGAGGCCCACCGGCTGATCGGTGAGGCGCGGCGCTTTGCCCAGGCCGGCGACTTCACACACGCCGAGGCCATGTTGCAGGAGGCCGACAAGCAGGTGCCGGGCTTCGCCGAGACAGCCCAGGCCCGCGCCGAAATCGCCAATCTGCGGACGGCGCGCGGCCAGCGCTATCGCGACCGCCAGCAGTTCGAGGCGGCCATCGACCAGGCGCTGGCAAGCAATCGCCTGTTCGAAGCCGAACGGCTGCTCGCCGACTATTCCCAGCGCTACGGCCAGGATCCCGACTATCGCGCGCGGGCGAGCCGCCTCGCCGAGCTGCGCGGCGCCGCGCCCAACCAGGCCCGGGTGACCGAGGCCCGCACCCATATCGCGGCGGCGCGGCAGGCCATGGCGCGCAACGATTTCGGAGAAGCCGACCGGCATCTCGATCTGGCCGACAATGCCGCTCCCGGCTTCCCTGAGATCGCGCAGGCCCGCGCCGACCTGGCGCGCCGCATCGCCGAGGTTCGTCGCAATCCAGCGACCCAGACCGGCAACCTGCCGCCGCCTCCGGGACCGGCACCGCGCAGTCAGTAGGGGCTAAAGCCCCGTCCCGTCGTCCTCGGAAAGCGTCTTCAGCTTGCGGATCGCCACCTTCACAGACATGCCGCGATAGTCGCCGGCATTGCCGAACCACGATCCCTGCAGGGGAATTGCCTGCGCCGGATGGCGGGCGATGGCGACCGGGATCAGATCGGTGCCCCCTGAAATACGATTGGTCGGGTCGTAGTGCAGCCAGCCGGCGCCCGGCAGGTAGACCTGGACCCAGGCATGCGTGGCGCCCGATCCCGTCATGCCAGGCGTGCCACCCTTGTCGAGCGCGGCGTCGTAGATGTAGCCGGTGATGAAGCGGCAAGCGAAGCCGATGCGGCGCAGGGCCTCGATCATCAGCCAGGCATAGTCGCGGCAGGTGCCCGAGCGCGTGCGCAGCGTCTCGACCGGCGTCTGGGTGCCTTCGGCCTCGCGCGCCTGGTAGCTGAAGGTGCCGCCGATCGTGTCGAGCATGCGCCGGATCACGTCGACGCTGTGATGCTGCTCCTGGACGATGAAGGACTTGGCCCATGAGGCCAGGGTGCCGCTTGGGTCATCGCTGTGCGGGCGAAGATAGTTGCTGAGATCCTGCCATTCGTCCGGCGTGTACTGCACCGGAACGGCCTCGGCCCGCTCTTCCACCGGGAAGGCCTCGGCTTCGACGACGCCGTAGTGGATGCCGCGCATGCGGAAGGTGAAGGTGAGCTCCGTGCCCGGCTGGTCGATATCGATCAGCGTGACGATGTTGGACAGCGCGTCGATGATCCATCGGACGCGCGACGACAGATTGGTCGTTGCCGAATAGCTCAGCATGCGGCCATAGGGACCCGACCTCGGCAGGAACATGGCGCGATGCTCGCCGAAGGTGACGGGAGCCGAGTAACGATACGTCGTGACGTGCTCGACTTCGTAGAGGATTGCCATGACGAGGCGGCCGCAGATTTTTGAGCTCAGGCGACCTTGTCTGCGCGCATGCCGGCGATGTCGGCGTCCGAGTAGCCCGCCTCGCGCAGGATCTCGTCGGTGTGCTGGCCGAGCGTCGCCGGTGGCCGCTCGACCGAGCCGCCGCCATGCTCCAGGCGGAAGCCCGAGCCTACGACCTTGATCGGGCCGTGCGGCGTGTCGACGGTCTGCAGGATCTGGCGGCGGTCGAAGTGGTCGAGCTGCACGGTCTCGGGGATCGAGAGCACACGGCCCGCCGGCACGTCGGCCTTGGCGAAGCGCTCGGCCCAGGTGGCCGAGGTCTCCTTCATCAGCTCGGCCTCGATGATGTCGTGCAGCGCCTTGTCGTTGGCGATGCGCGTCGGCCAGTCGACGAAGCGCGGGTCGGCGGCCGCGTCGGCGCGGCCGATGTCCTTCATCAGGCGCTGGAACTGCGGCTCGGTCATGACGGCCAGAACCATCCAACCGTCCTTGGTCTTGTAGAGATCGCCGGTGGGCTTCCTCGTCACCGAGCGGTTGGCGGCCTGCTCGTGCACGCGGCCGGTCATCAGATGCTCGGTGAACTGCTGGGCGAGATAGCCCATCACCGCGTCGATCATGGCGACGTCGACCAGCTGGCCCTTGCCGGTATGGGTGCGCTGGTAGAGCGCCGAGGCGACACCCAACGCCGCCGTGGCGCCCGACATGACGTCGGCGCCGGCGAAGCCCACGCGCGTCGGGCCGTTTGTCGGAAAGCCGGTGATCGACATCAGGCCGGACATCGCCTGGATCATGCCGTCAAACGCCGCGGTCCCGCGGTCAGGACCGACCTGGCCGAAGCCCGAGACGGCGCAGTAGATCAGGCGCGGGTTGATTTCCTTCAGGACGTCGTAGCCGATGCCGAGCTTGTCCATGACGCCCGGCCGAAAGTTCTCCGTCACGACGTCGGCCTTGGCGACGAGCCGCTTCACCACCTCGATGGCCTTGGGCTTCTTGAGGTCGAGCGTAATCGAACGCTTGCCGGCATTGACCGAGACCCAGGGGGCGGCAAGCCCGCGCTTCTCCCAGTCGTTGGCGCGGGAGCCGAAACGCATGTCGTCGCCTTCGCGGCTTTCGATCTTGATCACGTCGGCGCCAAGCAGCGCCAGCTGGTAGGTGCCGTAGGGCCCGGCGAGAACGCGCGTGAAGTCGAGGATTTTTACGCCAGAAAAAGGCTTAGCCGTCATTGGACCGCGGGCCTCCAGGCCCGCCTCTTGTTGATGTTGCTCATGAACGGGCCTGGAGGCTCGCGGTCCGCATGAAGGCTCACTAGGCCACGCCCGCCTTCTTGCGCTGCTCGAGCGCAGTCTGTTTCACCTTGTCGAACTCGGCGCGGCGCTTGGCGACTTCCTCGGCCGGCATGCGCTCGAGGTTGTTGTAGTCGTTCTTCCAGTCGCCGTCGTCGTTCCAGCGTAACGGCGACTGCACCGTGGTGCGCGGGCCGATGGCGCTCTCCAGCACCTTCAACGCCAGATCGAGCGTGAAGCGCTGCGTGTCGGGCTCGTGCGGCTTGCCGCAGGAATTGCCCAGCGGGAAGTCGCTGAACAGGAAGCGCGGTACCCCGGTATGCTCGACGATGTCCTTGGCCGCCCCCATGATTACCGTGGGGATGCCGTTCCTCTCCAGATATCGGGCGACCAGACTCACGGTCTGGTGGCAGACGGGTCAAGTCGGCACCAGGAGCGCGGCGTCGACCTGGTCCTGCCGGCAGCGCGCCAGAATCTCCGGCGCATCGGTCTCGAGCGTCACGCGCTGGCTGCGGTTGGTTGGCGCGCCGTGGAAACGCTTGGCGAGCGTGAATCGGCCTTGGGCGGCGAACTCGCGCATCAGCGGCAGCGGGAACCAAGTGTTGGAATCCTTTGCCGTGGTGTGCTTGCGGTCGTAGCCGATGTGGGAGATGCGCGTGTCGTGATCGACCGCGGTATCGCCCGAATAGACGGTGTAGAACTTGGCACCGGCGTTGTAGGCCGCACCGGGTCCCTGGTCGCCCTTGTCGGGCTGATAGGGCGCCGCGGTCGAGATCAGCGCCAGCGTCGAGTCCTTGAGCGGCTTCTTCAGCGGCTGGAACGGTGCGTCGACATAGTGCGCCCAGCGGTAGGGGTTGTCGTAGCCCAGCGCGAGGTAATACTCGCGGGTGCGGCGCATGTATTCGATCGGCGCGTCATAGTCCGGCGCAAACTGAGCGGTATCGGCCATGGCGCCAAACTGCGACCGCCCCGCCGCGATGTCAATTTTGCCTGGGATGACAATTTCGCAGGCAGCCCTTAGCTTTTGCCAAAGGCAGGGGCTGGAGGAACAATGAACGACGTCACCCGCCGAAGCGCCATCGGCGCGATCGGCAGCGCCGCCGCGTGGCTGGCGGCACCGGGGGTGTGGGCGCAGGCCTTCCCCAACAAGCCGATGCGGATCCTGGTGCCCTTCCCGGTCGGCGGCATCGTCGACATCGTGACGCGCGCAGTGGTCGAGCCGATGCAGGCCAATCTCGGCCAGCCCGTGGTGGTCGAGCCCAAGCCCGGCGCCAACGGCACGCTCGCCACCGCGATGATCCCGCAGGCGCCGGCCGACGGATACAACTGGGTGATGGCCACGATCAGTCATGTCGTGGTGCCGCATCTCCAGTCCGTGCCCTACGATGCGCTCGCCGACTTCCAGCCGGTAGCGCTGGTCGCGGTGGCAACGTCGGTCGCGACCGTCAATCCCGCCTTGCCGGTGAAGACGCTGAAGGAGCTGATCGAGTACGCGAAGGCCAATCCCGGAAAGCTCAACTACCTCAACCCCGGCAATGGCACGTCGCTCCATCTCTCGGCGGAGCTCTTGAAGAACCAGTACAAGATCGACATGACCGGGGTGCCCTATCGCGGCGTGCCGCCAGGCATCCCCGACCTGCTGGAGGGCCGACTGCAGGTCGGCTTCCTGCCCGGGCCGCTCAGCATTCAACACGTCCAGAGCGGCAAACTGCGCGCGCTGGCCGTGCTGGCCGACAAGCGGCTGGCAACCCTGCCCGACGTGCCGACGTTCGCCCAGGCGGGTTTCGCCGAGGCCAACGTGGTGAGTTGGTATGTGATCGCCGTCCGGACGAGCACACCGCCGCCGATCGTCGAGCGGATTCATGCGTCGGCCATGAAGGCGCTGCAGGAACCGGAGACCCGCGACCGTTTGACCAAGGCCGGATGCGAGGTGCCGACGCCACGCTCGCCGGCCGACACTCTGGCCATGTGGAAGGCCGATTACGCGCGCTACGGCAAGCTGGTGCAGGAAGCCGGGATCAAAGGGGAATCCTGACACCGAGTTGACCCGGCGGCCATAGTGCGGCCCAACTCGGGCGCGTTATATATGAAGTGAAAGGCTTGCTTCGGGGACCAGCATGGCGATCAAACGGCGCGGCTTGTTGTTGGGCAGCACGGCTCTTTGGCTGGGCGCCCCGGCTATCGTGCGGGCGCAGACCCAGCCCCAAGGCCAGGGGGCGTCGCAGAAGATCAATGTCAGCCATGGCTTCGCCATGCACGGCGCGCCGAAATATGCGGCGGATGCCGGGCCGCCGGACTATCTCAACCCCAATGCGCCCAAGGGCGGCTCGGTGCGGCTCGGTGCGCGCGGCACCTTCGATTCGCTGCATCCCTTCATCATCAAGAGCGTGCCGGCCGCCGGCGTCTCGGCGATCTGGGACACGCTCTGCTGGAATTCCCGCGACGAGGCCTCGACCGAGTACGGCCTGATCGCCGAGAGCATCGAATGGCCGGAGGACCGCTCGTGGGCCGCCTTCACGCTCCGGCCCCAGGCGCGCTTCCATGACGGCAGCCCGATCACCGTCGAGGACGTGATCTGGACCTTCGACACGCTCAAGGCCAAGGGCCTGCCCAACTACGCCTTTTACTACGGTGACGTGCTGAAGGCGGAGAAGGTCGGCGATCGCAAGGTGATGTTCACCTTCCGCGATAACACCAACAAGGAGCTGCCCCTGATCATCGGCCAGCTTCCGGTGTTGCCGTCCAAATGGTGGGCGACACGCGACTTCGAGAAGGTGTCGCTCGAGATCCCGCTGGGCAGCAGCGCCTACAAGGTCGACTCCTTCGACGTCGGCCGCTCGATCACCTATCGCCGCGTCGAAGACTGGTGGGCCAAGGACCTCTGGATGAATCGCGGGCGCAACAACTTCGAGGTCATGCGCTACGAGTACTACCGCGACGTCACCGTGCAGTTCGAGGCCTTCAAGGCCGGCGAGATCGACCTGCGCCAGGAGAACATCGCGCGCAACTGGGCGACCGCCTACGACATCCCGGCGGTGCGCGACGGCCGCATCCAGCGCGCCGAGATCCCGCACGAGCTGCCGACCGGCATGCAGTGCTTCGCCTTCAACACGCGGCGCGACTTCTTCAAGGACAAGCGGGTGCGCGAAGCGATCAGCACCATGTTCGACTTCGCCTGGACCAACAAGAACCTGTTCTACGGGATGTACAAGCGCAACATCTCGTTCTTTGGCAACTCCGAGCTCGCCTCGTCAGGCCTGCCGACGGCGGCCGAGCTGAAGTACCTCGAGCCGCTGCGCGGCAAGATTCCCGACGAGGTCTTCACCAAGGAGTTCAAGCTGCCCGAGAGCGACGGCACCGGCAACGTCCGCGACCTCGCCCGCCGCGCGCTGTCGCTCCTGAAGGAGGCTGGCTGGGAGGTCAAGGACGGCAAGATGACCGAGACGAAGACGGGCAAGAAGCTCGCCTTCGAGATGCTGCTGAACGACGCCAGCTTCGAGCGCGTGGTGCTGCCCTACAAGCAGAACCTCGAGCGCATCGGCATCGACATGAACGTGCGCACCATCGACACCGCGCAGTTCAAGCGGCGCGAGGACGAGTTCGACTACGACATGATGGTCGAGGGCTTCGGCCAGTCGCTGTCGCCGGGCAACGAGCAGCGCGACTTCTGGGGCTCCAAGGCCGCCGACACCAAGGGCAGCCGCAACTCCATCGGCATCCGGGACGCTGCCATCGACAACCTGATCGAGACGCTGATCGGCGCGCCCGATCGCGAGAGCCTGATCAACGCCACCCGCGCGCTCGACCGCGTGCTGCTGTGGAGCCACTTCGTGGTGCCCAACTGGCACAGCAACACCGCCTACGTCGCCTACTGGAACCGCTTCGCCCGGCCGGCCAAGGCCGCCAAGTACTCGCCGGTCGCCTTCGACACCTGGTGGATCGACGAGGCCAAGGACAAGGCCCTGCAGCGGGACAAGAAGTGAGGGCACGGGCCTTGCAGCCCCCTCGCTGTCATCCTGAGCGCAGCGAAGGATCTCATGCCCTATCGAGCGGCGATGAGATCCTTCGCTACGCTCAGGATGACATCATCTATATGACCGCTACCCTCTAAATGCTCGCCTACATCCTGCGACGCCTAATGCTGGTGGTGCCGACCTTGCTCGGCATCATGGTCATCAACTTCTTCGTCATCCAGGCCGCCCCTGGCGGGCCGGTCGAGCAGATGATCTCGCAGATCCAGGGCACCGCCGTCGACGCCACCGAGCGCTTCTCGGGCAGCTCGAGCGGCGGTGAGACGGTGCGCAGCGCCACGAGCGACAGCAGCGGCGGCGGCTCGGCCTATCGCGGCGCGCGCGGCCTGCCCAAGGAGCTGATCGAGCGCATCGAGAAGATGTACGGCTTCGACAAGCCGATCGGCGAACGCTTCTTCCTGATGATGAAGAACTACCTGGTGTTCGATTTCGGCGAGAGCTTCTTCCGCAACAAGAAGGTCGTCGACCTGGTACTCGAGAAGATGCCGGTGTCGATCTCGCTCGGCCTGTGGACGACGCTGCTGGTCTATTTCATCTCGATTCCGCTCGGCATCGCCAAGGCGGTGCGCGACGGTTCGCGCTTCGACGTCGCCAGCTCGACGACGCTGATCGTGCTGAACGCCATCCCGGGCTTCCTGTTCGCCCTGCTGCTCGTCGTGCTGTTCGCGGGCGGCAGCTATTTCAAGCTGTTCCCTCTGCGCGGGCTGGTCTCCGACGACTGGTCCGAGCTCGGCCTTTTGGACAAGCTGCTCGACTATTTCTGGCACATGGCGCTGCCGATCGGCGCCATGGTGATCGGCGGCTTCGCCACCCTCACCTTCCTCACCAAGAACTCCTTCCTCGAGGAGATCCACAAGCAGTACGTGCTGACGGCTCGCGCCAAGGGCCTGGAGGAACGGCGCGTGCTCTACGGCCACATCTTCCGCAACGCCATGCTGATCGTGATCGCGGGCTTCCCGGCCGCCTTCATCGGCGTGCTGTTCACCGGCTCGCTGCTGATCGAGGTGATCTTCTCGCTCGACGGCATCGGTCTCCTCGGTTTCGAGGCCGCGCTCAACCGCGACTATCCGATCATGTTCGGCACGCTCTACTTCTTCGGCTTGATCGGCCTGGTCATGGGGATCCTGGGCGACATCATGTACACGGTGGTCGATCCGCGCATCGACTTCGAGGCGCGCGGCTGATGACTCCCCTCAATCGCCGGCGGCTGGCCGCCTTCCGCTCGAGCAAGCGCGGCATGTACTCGCTGGCGGTCTTCAGCGTGCTGTTCTTCCTGTCGCTGTTCGCCGAGCTGCTGGCCAACGACAAGCCGATCCTCATCTACTACGATGGCGGTTTCTATTCGCCGATGATGCGGGACTATCCCGAGACGACCTTCGGTGGCGATTTCCCGACCACCACCATCTACACCGACCAGGAAGTGCAGAAGCTGATCGAGGCCAAGGGCTGGATCCTGTGGCCGCCGATTCCCTACAGCTACAACACCGTGCTGAAGGGCGAGGACCGCAAGGCCCTGCAGCCGCCGTCGTGGCGCCATCCGCTCGGCACCGACGACCAGGCGCGCGATGTGCTGGCCCGCCTGATCTACGGCTTCCGCATCTCCGTGCTGTTCGGCCTGGCACTCACACTGCTGAGCTCGATCGTCGGCATCGTGGCCGGCGCCATTCAGGGCTATTTCGGCGGACTGACCGACCTTTCGATCCAGCGCTTCATGGAGATCTGGTCGAGCATGCCGACCCTCTATCTCCTGATCATCCTGGCAAGCTTCATCCAGCCCGGCTTCTGGGTGCTTTTGGGCATCATGCTGCTGTTCAGCTGGATGGCGCTGGTCGGGCTGGTACGGGCCGAGTTCCTGCGCGGGCGCAATTTCGACTATGTCCGGGCCGCCCGGGCGCTGGGTATGATGGACGCCCGCATCATGTTCCGGCACATCCTTCCCAACGCCATGACCGCCAGCCTCACCTACCTGCCCTTCATCCTGGCCGGCTCCGTCACCACCCTGACGTCGCTCGACTTCCTTGGCTTCGGCCTGCCCGTCGGCTCGCCGTCGCTGGGCGAGCTCCTGCTGCAGGGCAAGAACAACCTCAACGCGCCTTGGCTTGCCTTCACCGGCTTCATCATCATCGCCCTCATGCTGTCCCTGCTGGTGTTCATCGGCGAGGCCGTGCGCGACGCCTTCAATCCGCGCAAGGTGCTGGTATGACCGATACCGCCCTGCTCGAGGTCAAGAACCTCTCGGTCAATTTCGGCACCGGCGACGATGCCGTGCGCGCCGTCAAGAACGTCAGCTTCGATATCAAGCGCGGCGAGACCCTGGCGGTGGTGGGCGAATCGGGCTCGGGAAAGTCGGTCACCGCGCTCTCGATCCTGCAGCTGCTGCCCTACCCGATGGCCAACCATCCCAACGGCAGCATCCGCTTCCAGGGCCGCGAACTGGTCGGCGCGCCGCCGCGCGACCTGTTAGACGTGCGAGGCAACCGCATTTCCATGATTTTTCAGGAGCCGATGACCTCGCTCAACCCGCTGCACACGATCGAGCGGCAGGTGAACGAGGTGCTGATCCTGCACAAGGGCCTGACGCGCTCGGCCGCGCGCAAGCGCACGCTCGAGCTTCTTGAGCAGGTCGGCATCCCCGAGGCGGCGACGCGCCTCGACGCCTTCCCGCACCAGCTCTCGGGTGGCCAGCGCCAGCGCGTCATGATCGCCATGGCTCTGGCCAACGAGCCCGACCTCTTGATCGCCGACGAGCCGACGACGGCGCTCGACGTCACCATCCAGGCGCAGATCCTGAAGCTCCTCAAGACGCTGCAGGCCAAGTACGGCATGGCGCTGCTGTTCATCACCCACGACCTCGGCATTGTCGCTAAGATGGCCGACCGGGTCTGTGTCATGACCAAGGGCCTCATCGTCGAGCAGGGCCCGGTCGCCCAGGTGTTCGACAAACCGCAGCATTCCTACACCCAGCACCTTCTGTCGGCCGAGCCCAAGGGCCGGCCGGCGCCGGTCGATCCGGCGGCGCCGGAGATCCTCGCCCTCGACGACGTGAAGGTGCACTTCCCGATCAAGCGCGGCGTGCTGCGCCGGACGGTGGGTTACATCAAGGCGGTCGACGGCGTCAGCCTGACCCTGCGCGAGGGCCATACGATCGGGCTGGTGGGCGAATCGGGCTCGGGCAAGACGACGCTTGGCCTCGCCCTGCTGCGCCTCGAAGGCAGCAAGGGCGGCATCCAGTTCGACAAGCAGGATCTGCAGGCGCTGAGCCAGCGCGAGCTCAGGCCATTGCGCCGGCAGATGCAGATCGTCTTCCAGGATCCCTTCAGCTCGCTCAGCCCGCGCATGTCGGTAGGTGAGATCGTCGGCGAAGGCCTGCAGGTCCACCGGATCGGCAGCGAGGCCGAGCGCAGCCGCATGATCGACCAGGTGCTGAATGAGGTCGGGCTCGATCCCGCCGCGCGCGAGCGCTACCCGCACGAATTCTCCGGCGGCCAGCGCCAGCGCATCGCCATCGCCCGCGCGCTGGTGCTGAAGCCGCGCCTGATCGTGCTCGACGAGCCGACCTCGGCGCTCGACATGAGCGTACAGGCGCAGATCGTCGACCTGCTGCGCGACCTGCAGACCCGGCACAAGCTTGCCTATTTGTTCATAAGCCATGATCTGAAAGTCGTGCGCGCGCTCGCCGACGAGGTGTTGGTGCTGCGCCACGGCAAAGTCGTGGAACGCGGCTCGGCCCAGCAGATCTTCGAGCGGCCGCAGACGCCCTACACGCAGGCACTCATTGCAGCGGCCTTCAATCTCGAGGCCATCGGCGCCGACAAAGGTGCGGTCGCGACCTGATCTGCGTTCCAGGCTGTGGACTTGGACCAAGTTTCCGGCAAATCTAGATCGACATAACCACGCCGCCTAACAGGAGTGGAATCCAGGGATGGGCGCAGTCCGCTTCTGTACGATCTTCATCGCGACCACGCTGTTTTGCGTCGCAACCGCTTTCACCCAATCGACCACGCTGACACTGGGCACCGCGTCGAGCGGCGGCACCTACTTCGTCATCGGCGAAGCCATGGCCAGGATCCTGACGGAAAAGGCCAGGCTGCAGGTCGTGCCCCAGCAGACCCAGGGGCCAAACCAGAACATGATCCTGATCGACGACAGGAAGATCGAGCTCGGCATGGTGACCATGGGCGTGGCGCTGCAGGGGCTGACCGGCACCGGCGCGTGGACCCGGGGCAAGAAATACGAAAGCGTGCGTGCGCTCTTTCCGATGTACGACACGCCGCTGCAGTGCGTGGCGCTCAAGAAGGCGGGTATCGAGAGCTTCAAGCAGCTCGAGGGCAAGACGGTCGGCACCGGCCCCAAGGCCGGCACCGCCGGCACCTACTTCCCCCTGATCTTCGAGGCGCTGGGCCTCAAGGTGCAGTCGCGGAACGGCCAGAGTTCCGACATGGCCAATTTGCTGAACGACGGCGTCATCGACGCCTTCTGCTTCGGCGCCGGCATTCCCGTGCCGACCTTCAGCGAGCTCGACGCCGCCCAGCAGGTCGTCTTCTTCACCTGGACCGATCCCGAGCTCGCGACCATCCGCAAGAGCCTGCCGGAATTCTCCGAGACGAAGATTCCCAAGGGCACCTACAAGCAGCAGCCGGGTGACCAGAAGACCGTGGGCCTGTTCAACTTCTCGATCGCCAACAAGGACATGAGCGACGATCTCGCCTACACGATCACCAGGACGATCCTGGAGAACAACGCCGCCATGGTGCGCGCCCATCCTGCGGCCAAGGAAACGGTGGCCGCCAACGCCATCCGCAACACCTTCCTGCCCTTCCATCCCGGCGCCGTGCGCTACTACAAGGACAAGGGCATCAAGCTCGACCCGGGGGCGCTGCCGAAGTAATGTGAGGCGTGTCACACGCAATTGCTTACATCAGCCGCGATACCGACGGCCTGCACTGGAAAAAGGTTCTCGAAGAGGCCCTCGGTCCCATCGATTACCGCGCCCTCGACAACCTCGGGAACACCGACGACATCGAGATCGCCCTGGCCTGGAAGCCGGACCGTGGGCTGATCGCCTCGTTCAAGAACATCAAGCTGATCGTGTCGCTGGGCATGGGCGTCGACCATCTGCTGGCCGACGACAAGTTGCCGGCGGACGTGCCGATCGTGCGCATCATGGATGACGGCCTGGTCGGCCAGATGAGCGAATACGCGATCTTCTGGGCGCTGCGCCATCATCGCGACATCGACAAGTACGCCGCGAGCCAGCGCGCCAAGCAGTGGAAGCAGCTCGACTTCGTCGACACCATCCATCGCCGCGTCGGCGTCATGGGGCTGGGCACGATCGGCCAGGACACGGCCAAGAAGTTCGCGGCGCTGGGGTTTCCCACGGCGGGCTGGAGTCGCACGGCCCGGGCGCTGCCCAACATCGAGACCTTCCACGGCAAGGACGGCTTCGAGAAGTTTCTGGCGCGCACCGACATCCTGGTCGATGTCCTGCCGCTCACGCGTGACACGCGCGGCATTCTCGATGCCGCGGCCTTCGCCCGGCTGCCCAAGGATGCCTATTTCATCAACATGGCGCGTGGCGGCCATGTCGTCGACGAGGCGCTGCTGGCGGCGCTCGATTCGGGCCATCTCGCCGGCGCGGCGCTCGACGTCTTCAACACCGAGCCGCTGCCGACCGACCATCGCTACTGGACCCATCCCAAGGTCCAGGTGACCCCGCATATCGCCGGCGCCACCAACCCGCGCACCGCCTCGCCGGGGATCATCGAGAACATCAAGCGCCTGCGCTCAGGGCGGGCACTGATCAACACGGTCGATCCGAAGACGGGCTACTGAGCTGGACCTGCTCGACCCAGCCCTGCTTTTGCTGACGGGCGCGACTGTGCTGCTGTCAGGGATCGCACATGGCTACTCGGGCTTCGGCGGCGCGCTCTTGATGGTGCCCTTGCTGGGCCTGTTCCTCAGCCCGGTCGAGGCGGTCGCCGTAACCAACGTCGCTGCCGTCTTCGGGCAATTGTCGGTGGCGCGCCAGGCCGTGCGGAATGCCGTGTGGGCGGAGTGCCTGCCTTTCATCGTCGCCATCGCCGTGGCGATGCCGCTCGGCGTCATGGTGCTGGTGAAGAGCGAGGCCGAGCTGCTGCGGCGCATCGTCGGCGCGAGCACGCTCACGGCGGCCACCATCCTGGGACTGGGCTGGACCTACAAGGGCGCGCGCACCGTGCTGACCAGCGGCTTCTTCGGCGGGCTCTGCGGCTTTCTCGCCGGCGCCACCGGGCAGGGCGGCCCGCCGGCCGTCGTCTACTTCATGGCCGCTCCGGTCGAAGCCAGGCAGCAGCGCGGATCACTGATCGCGGCGATCACGGGCATGGTGTTCGTGACCCTGGCCTTCCTCGCCGTTGGCGGCGCCCTGTCGCGGCACTCGCTGCTGCTGGGATGCCTGGTCGGCCTGCCTTACATCGTGGCCGTGCGCACCGGCAACCGCCTGTTCGAGATCCTGCCGAAGCAGAATTATCGCCGTGCGACCCTGTTGCTGCTGTTCGCGGCGGGGCTGGCGGCGCTGTTCAGGTGACGACTGCTCAGGTGACGGCTGTTCAGGTAGCGGGGGCGCCGACGCGCTTCTCGATCGCCGCGAAGATCGCCCGTGCCACCTGCGCTTCGCCGCCCTCCGGCCGGCCGGGGCGGGTGCTGTTGTTCCAGGCCATCATGTCGAAATGCGCCCACGCCACGTCGTCGGGCACGAACTCCTGAAGGTACAGCGCCGCGGTAATGGCACCGCCGAAGGCCACGCCCGGCGCGTTGTTGATGTCGGCGACCTTGCTGTCGAGCAGGCGGCGATAGCCCGCGAACAGGGGCATGCGCCACATCGGGTCGGTCACCGCCTTGCCCGCTGCGATCAGATCGTCGGCCAGCGCGTCGTCGTTGCAGAACAGCGCCGGCAGGTCGGTGCCCAGCGCCACGCGCGCCGCGCCGGTGAGGGTGGCGCAATCGACCATCATGGTGGGCTTCTCCGATGCGCCCTCGTGCAGGGCGTCGCACAGGATCAGGCGGCCCTCGGCGTCGGTGTTGCCGATCTCGACGGTGATGCCCTTGCGAGTCGGCACGACGTCCATCGGCCGGAAGGCGTTGCCCGCCACGCTGTTCTCGACCGCCGGCACCAGCAGCCTGAGCCGCACCGGCAGCTTGGCCGCCATGACCATGGACGCGACCGCCATCACCGTGGCAGCGCCGCCCATGTCCTTCTTCATCATCAGCATGCCGGAAGCGCCCTTGAGATCGAGGCCACCCGTGTCGAAGCACACGCCCTTGCCGACCAGCGTCACCTTGGGATCGCTGTCCTTGCCCCAGGTGAGATCGATCAGGCGCGGCGCGCGCGTGCTGGCGCGGCCGACCGCGTGCACCATGGGGTAGTTCTGCTTCAGGAGATCGTCGCCCACGATCACCTTGATCCTGGCCTTGTGGGTCTTGGCGAGTTCCTGCGCGGCGGCCGCCAGCTCGGCCGGACCCATGTCGGATGACGGCGTGGTGATGAGATCGCGCGCCATCGAGATCGCCTCGATCATCGCCGTGGCGCGCGCCTTGTCGGCGCCCTGCGGCCACAGGAGCTTGACCGCGCCCGCCTTGGCCTTGTTGGTGCGATAACGCTCGAAGCGCCAGGTGCCGAGCCCGATCGCCACGGCGGCATCGGTCGGCAACACTGGCGCGGTGTCGGAGGCGAGCCGCCACGTGCCGGCCGGCAGCCGGGTCGCGAGCGCGCCGAAGTCCCAAAGGCTGGGCTTGGCCGACAGCACAAGCACTGCACCGGCGGCCTTGCCGTCGCGGCCCGGCAGCACGGCGAGATCGCCTGCCTTGCCGGTGACGCCGGTCGATTCGAGCCAGCCGCGGCGCGCCGCACTCTGCTCCTTGAGCCACTTACGCCACGACGATTGTCCGACAATCTGTATGGGCAATGAAGAAGATGACCGGTCGACGAAGGGCAGCGCCATGGACATGCTCACAAATCTGTAGTGCAACGGTTAACATTGCCGGCCAAAGTACGGCGCTGGCAAGGAGGGCGTATGGCCGACTTCACGCTGGTGATCGGCAACAAGAACTATTCTTCATGGTCGCTGCGCGGCTGGCTGATGGCCAAGGCTGCCGGCATCGAGTTCGATGAGATCGTCGTGCCGCTCGATCTGCCGGAGACGCAGTCGACCATCCGCAAGCACTCGCCCTCGGGCCGGGTGCCGGTGCTGCTGCATCGCGGCCTAGCGGTGTGGGAGTCGCTCGCGATCGGCGAATACCTCAACGACCTGAAGCCCGAGGCGGTGCTGTGGCCGGCCGCCGTGGCGGCGCGCGCCCATGCCCGCTCGCTCTCGACCGAGATGCATGCGGGCTTCCTCGAGCTGCGCAACAACATGCCGATGAATATCCGTGCGTCGTATCCGGGCAAGGGCATGACGCCGGCGGTCCGCGGCGAGATCGAGCGCATCACTTCGATGTGGCGCGACTGCCGCAAGCGCTTTGCCGGCGCCGCGCCCAAGGACGACGGCTTCCTGTTCGGCCACTTCACGGCCGCCGATGCGATGTACGCTCCGGTGGTGACGCGGCTCAAGACCTACGCCGTGCAGATGGATTCCGACACCGACGCCTACTGCAAGGCGGTGCTGGCCTATCCGCCGATGAAGGAGTGGGTCGACGCCGCCAAGAACGAGCCCTGGCTGATCGAAAGCTACGAGATGAAATAGCGCTGCCACGGCATGATGGCAGATATCGTCCGCCCGCTGGCGCTGGCCGGCAGCCTGCTCGGTCGCTTCTGGCCGCAACTGCTGCTGATCGTCGCGCTGGGCACCATCGTACGTGACCTTCTCCTCGATGCCGCGGTGGGCGTCGGCCTGCACAATCCGCTGGGCGGCATGGCGGTGCTGTCGCTGGTGGTGCTGACCAAGCTCATGGTCGTGGTGCTGATGTTCGCGGCGCTGCGGCCGGGCATGCCGGCGCTGGCGGCCCTGCGCCAGCAAGCGGCGCCGGCCAATGCCGGCGATCGTCCGGCGGCGGGCGACCACATGCTGGCGGTGACGGCGGCGGCGATCCTGCCGTTCTTCGCCTACTACGCGGCGTGGGGCTTCCTCGGCGACACGGTGCGGGAATATTCGCGGCTGGCGCTGCAGCGCGTGCCGTTCGGCGAGCGGCTCAATATCTTCAACTTCGTGCAGTCGCAGGGCATGGTCGCCGCCATTGCCGCCTGCTGGGCGATCCGCTGGTTCGCCAAGCGCATGAATGCGCGCGCCCGCCGGCCCTACTGGCGATTGCTGGTCGTGGCGGCCGACGCGACCTGGATCTTCATCGGCCTCTATGCGCTCGGCGTGTGGAAGAATGACCTCATAACCTGGATCGGCGCGGGCGCGATCCTGCAGAGCCTGAACGAATCGCTGAGCATGGCGGCGCATGCCGCCGGCGGCTTCACACCGGTCGAGTTCCGCCCGGCGCCCTTGTTCGACCAGCTGCAGCGCCTCTTCTTCTACGCGCTCCTGCCCCTGGTCTGGCTGGTGATGGCCGCGATCATCAACGGCTACGAGCTGTCGGCCGCCACCGCACCGCCGCCGATGGGATCCCGCGCCGACACCTGGCGTAAATGGTTCAAGGATTTCGCAAAACATTTCGTCGGCGGTTACCGCTCGCGCTACCAGCCGATCTGGACCTGCCTTCGCCTGACCTTGAGCAGCGGGCTTGCCACGCTGATCACCTTCGTCATCGCCTATCGCGCATTGAACTGGATCGGCGCCTGGCTGTGGTATGCCGCAACGCGCACCATCGGCGTCGACGACTTGGCGACGTGGCAGGTCATCGTCAGCGTCCTCGCTGTGTTCATCGGCAGCCCGAGCGATCTCGACGGCGGCATCCTGCTCGACGCCGCGCGCATCGCCCTGCTCGCGGCGTTTCTGGAATACGCCGTCGCGACTGAGCGCAAGCGGACCGAAGCACTGGCTACTTGAGCACCAGATAGGCGGGCTTTGCCCCGCCGATGCTGACGCTGAGCGTGAGGCCCGCAGCGCGCTCGGGAACGGTGAAAGTCTCGGCCATGGCAATCGTCTTGCCCTTCTCCGCCCGCGCGAGACCATAGCAGCGCGGCTTGTCGGCAGCGGCCGGCCGGCCCTGTCGCACCGCGCGGCCGGGCAGGAAGACCGGCAGCCAGCGCCGGCCTTTGTCGTCGGTGAGGGCGATGGCGCAGGGGCCTGCCTGGAGCAGAGTGGGATCGTCGACGACGGCGTCGAACTCGGCGACGATCAGCGTCGTGTCCGGCGTTGCACCCGGCAGGCGCGTCAGGCCGGTGAGTTGCCACTCGGCGCCGGCATAGGCCTGCGCCGACCCGCGCTCGACGACGATGGGCTTCTGCAACTGGCTGCGCCGCCATTCCGACAGGCTGTCCCAGGAATTGACGACGATGGCCGCAGGCAGCACGACCACCAGGGCCCCGAGGCTGAGCCAATAGCGGCGTCGTTCACTCGTCATTGGGCGCTCAGCGCCCAGGGCACGCGACCCTGCGCACGCGCGACGACAAGGCTTGAATGGATGTCGACCGGCTTCACGCCCGCCATCTCGATGCGCGCCTGTTCGGCAAGCGGCGCCCAGGCCGAGCGCGCGATCAGCAAGGTGCCGCCGGCCACCTGGCTTTCCGGGATCTCGAAGGCCATCAGCACGGGCGTCGGCAGCCCGGGTTCCAGCCGCTGGCCCGGCAACATGCCAGGCAGCGACGACAGGCGCTGGCTCGCGGCGTAGCGAACGCCGTTGGGGCCGAGCCATTCGGCCGACAGCAACGTCAGGCTCTCGTTCAGCGCTTCCGCCGTCCCCTCGACCACGACCCACACGCCGGACGTGGTGAAGGTGCTGTCGCGCGAGGCACCCTTGGTGATCACCCTTCGCGCCAGTTGCACCTTGGCAATATCGATGGCGAAGGCGCGTCCTTCGAGGCGATGGCCGAGCTTGCCCGTGACCGGACGCGGCGAGGTGATGTCGCCGTAGCCGGGAGTCGTGCGCTGCATACCGTAGAGCACGGCGGCCGCCAGCGCCACGCCGCCAAGCCCTTTGAGGAAGGCGCTCACGGGCTGGTGCCGACGGCAAGCGTGACGAAAGCCGCCGGCTCGCGATCGAACCATCCTGGCGCGCCATAGAGATTGTCGCGCTGCTTGTGGATCTGGGTCGCGACCTTGAGGCGAAGCTGCTCCGGCACCGGCACGGCCGCCGGCCATTCCCAAACAGCGATCATGCGCTCGGGCATGTCGGGCTGCAGGCCGCCGGCCACCGATTTGTCACGCGCGAGATAGAAGGCGGGCGGCGGCAGGTTGGCGATCGGCGGTTCGATGGCAAAGAGCCGAGAGAACACGTTGCTGGTCGAGGCCGAGCGGTTGTCGAGGTCGAACTCGACCATCACCAGCTTCTTCGGCGTGGACGGCTTTATGCCGGTCGGCGGAAGCGAGCCCGTCCGCGCGTCACGGAAGGTGATGGTCCAGCGGCCGGTATCGATCGGCTGGCCCGGCGCCGCGATCGGCACGGGCTTGGGATGCGCCGCCTCGTAGACCGTCATGGCGAACGAGATCGCCGTCGCGGCCGCCGCGCCGACACTCGCGACCACGAACGCAAACAGGCGGCGGCGCCATGTCAGGCGTTGCTCGGCGGACATGGCCCCTCAGATGGGGCCGAAGTCACCGGGCATCAATAGTCAGCGGCGCGTGTCGAAGGCGAGCCTCACGGCGAGGCCGGCGAACACCGTCGCCAGCACCATCTGCGGCAGGCGCCGCCAACGGCCCTGGCCGGCGAACAGGCGGCCAAGCCGGCTCGCCGTCAGGATGACGACGCCGTTCACCACCAGGCCGATCGCGTTGAGGACCGTCGCCAGCACCATGATCTGCAGAGCGACCGAGCCCGCCTCGGGCTGGACGAACTGCGGGAACAGCGCCAGCACGAACAGCGCCATCTTGGGGTTCAGCAGGTTCGTGAACAGGCCCTGGCGGAACATGACGCCGATCGGATGATGGCGCAGCCCGGCGGTCGGCGCGAGCACCGTGCCGTTCGAGCGGAAGGTCTTCCAGGCCAGCCACAGCAGATAGGCCGCACCGGCGTAGCGCACGATGTCGTAGGCGACCGGCACGATCAGGAAAAGTTGCGACAGGCCAAGCGCGGCCGCCAGCGCATGGCAATAAGTGCCGGCCTGGATGCCGGCCAAGGTGGCGAAACCCGCGACGCGCCTTTGGCTGGCGCTGCGCGAGGCGATCAGCAGCATGTCAGGGCCGGGCGTCGCGGTGAGCGCCAGGCAGGCGACGGCGAAAAGGGCCAACGTCGACAGATCGGGCATGACAAGGACTCCGGAATCAGGACTTGATCGAATAGCCGTCGAGCGTCATCGCCTTCACCGGGATGCTCATCGCCCCGAGCCTGGCTTCGAGGGCCCTGCGATTCTCGTCGGTGATGCGCGGACCGAGATAGACGCAGCGGATCGACTTCCGCGTCTTGTATGCGATCGGTCCCTTGGGGCCGAACATCCGCCATTCACGCTCGTAGGCCCAGCGGTAGTTCTTGTAGGACAGCACCCGCATCGCCAGGATATCGGGCTCCCGCCGCGACTCGCCGATCACCGGGAAGCGCTCGGCATAGTGCATGCGCGCAAAGTAGACGTCGTCGGGCAGCTCGCTGATGAGCCGCCGGAAGTCGTAGGCGATGCAGATGCCCCTGAACTGGTCGGCGTAGTGCGCCCACATCAATTCGTTGTCGTAGGCCTCGCAGAACGAGCCGACGCCGATCTTGTCCGATATGCCCTTGATGGCCTGTTCGACGAGAACCTGCGCCTTGCTCGCCAGGTTGAAGAACCCCTCCATGGGGTCGTTCAGATTGGAGTAGACGCCGCAGAAAATGTAGCTCTTGTCGAGCGTCTCCATCTCGCGCTCGAACGTCTTGGGCGACGTCAGCGAGCGGTAGCGATAGAGCGTGTTCGGGATGGCGAACACCTGGACCGAGGCCATCCGCTCTCTCCCCCGCCCACGACCTCGGCTAGAACGCCTTGTCGGTCAAAAACTTCAGGAAGGTCGTGAGATCGGGCTTGGCCTTGGTCTTCTCGCAGTAGGCGGTGAACTCGGCCGGCGTCACGTCGACCATCTTCACGGCATGCCGGCGCGCCTTCCAGTCGGCCATCTTCTTGGCCTCGCGGAAATGCCACTCCTCGAAACTGCAGGACGGGTAGTGCCGAACAAGCTTCTGCAAGGCCTCGTGATCCGAAGCCGATTTCACACGCGCAAAATACTGAACCGTCATCGTGGTCTTCCCTGAATGCGCCCTGGCGGGAGCTTTCTAGACTGAGCCGGTAGGCCCTGCCAATCGCATCCGCCGCCAGGCATTGCCGATAATCAGATGGCCGTTCCGCATCAGGGCCGGATCCAGCACCACGACGCCTCCCGCCCCAACGAGCGTAAGGCGCTCGAGAGTGAACATCGTATGATAACGGCTGCTGAATTTGGCCAGTTCGACCTGCTCGATGGCCAGAGTCGACCATGGGAAAATATGCCCGGCCACTGCAACACCGGCGGCCGTGACGCCGATCGCGGTATCGGCCGGCGCCATTCCCTCGAGGCGCCGCGGCAAATCCCGCTGCCAGCGCTGCTTGCGCCGCCACAGCACGATGGCGAAGAAGACGCCGAGTGCGCCGACGATGAGAACGGCCCCGACCAGGACCGTCGCCTGATCGGCCGACTCGGCCAGCGCGGCCATGACCGCGGCGACAATCGCCGTCACGGCCCACAGAATCATGAACAGCAGCCGGGTCTGACTGACCTGGGCCCTGCCGGCCTGTTCCGCCGACAGGACCGAGCCCTTGACCGACTCTTCGGCACGAAACTGCCTGACGTCCTGCTCCTCAGCCGGCGACAGAGGCTCGTGGACCTTGCCGTCGATCAGGACGCGCATCTCAGCCGGATCAGTTCAGGCCGTAGAGCCGCGTGACGTTGTCGTGGACGATCTTCTTTTGCACGCTGTCGGAGAAGCCGGCGAGGTTCTGGGTCAAGGTCTCGCGCGACTTCGGCCAGATGCAGTCAGGATGCGGGTAATCCGCCCCCCAGATGATGTTGTCCTCGCCGATCAAGGGCACGATCGGCTCAAGGTACTTGTCCTGCTGGTAGGTGACGTAGCCCTGGCGGCGGAAATAATCCGACGGCTTCATCTTGAAGCCGAGCGCGCGGGCGCGGTCGTGATACTCGGTGTCCAGCCGATCGAACACGTAGGGCAGCCAGGTCACGCCCGATTCGCCCAGCACGAAGTTGAAGTCGGGATACTTCTCGCAGGCGCCCGAAGCCAGCAGCGAGACCAGCACTTCCATGGTGTCGAGCTGGAACAGCGCCGAACGCACCAGCCGGTGCTGGACCGCATACTCCTTCTCCATCTCCGGCGTATCGGGCGCGCGCACCGCCTTGAAGCCGGTCGAATGGAAGGAGATCGGGAACTTGCACTCGGCCGCCGCCTCCCACAGCGCATACCAGGCGTGATGATAGAGCGGCAGGCTCATGCGCTTGAAGGCGAGGTCGCCGCCCTTCAGGCCCATCTTGGCGCACCGCCTCACCTCGGCCGCGGCGGCCTTGGGATCGGTGTTGGGGATGATGGCGAGCGGGAAGACGCGATCGGGATCGGCGCGGCGGGCGAAGTCGGCGGCCCAATCGTTGTAACGGGCATTGGCCCAGACCCGCAGCTCGGCATCGTCGATCAGGTCGTTGATCATCAGGCAGCCGTAGATGATCTCCTTCTCGAGGCCGTCACGGTCGAGGTCGGCGATGCGCAGCTCGGGCGTGGTCGGACGCGGCTGGGCGCCGGGATAGCTGTCCCATTCGAAGCCCGCGTCCTTCATCTCGTCGACATGGCCGAACGAGCCCTTGGTGTAGGGCAGGAAGCCCGGCCCGACGCCGTTCCACATGCCGCGGTCCTTGTCGTCGACGAACCAGTGCTGGCCGTCGTTACGCTCCTCGACGCGCGGTGCGTTCTGCTTCCACTTGGCGGGCGCCTGCGACGACCAGAGATCGGGCGGGCAATAGGTGAGGTCGATGTGGTTGTCGCCGGAAATCAACTTGTGGTGCATGGCGCGCGCTCCGTCGGTTCGGAAGACGTTTTAGGCTTGCACTGAGTGCCAGCATGGTACGAGCGGCTCCCGGGCGACGCCACGGTGATTTTCCGCTGCGCGGGCCGTCGTTCCTCACACCACAGGTGTGGCTTCCGCTAGGCTAGGCCTGCAAAACAACGGAGTAGGTATCGTGACCCTGCCGCTGGAAGGCATTCGTGTGATCGAAGTGGGCCAGGCCCTGGCCGGGCCGCTGGCCGGCGTGCTGATGGCCGACATGGGCGCCGACGTGATCAAGATCGAGAAGCCCGATGGCGGCGACGATGCGCGCATCTGGGGCCCTCCGTTCGGGCCGGACGGCGTCACCTCGCTCTACTTCTACAGCCAGAACCGCAACAAGCGCTCGGTCTCGCTCGACCTCAAGTCGGCGGCCGATATCGACAAGCTCCACAAGCTCTGCGAGACGGCCGACATCCTGATCCAGAACCTGCGGCCGGGCGTGGTCGACGAGATCGGCATCGGGCCCGAGGCGATGCTGAAGCGCCATCCGCGCCTGATCTACTGCTCGATCTGGGCGTTCGGCTACCAGGGTCCGCTCAAGATGAAGCCGGGCTTCGATCCGCTGCTGCAGGCCTATGGCGGCATGATGTCGGTCACCGGCCGGGCCGAGGATCCACCGACCTTCGCCGGCGCCTCGATCAACGACAAGGCGACGGGCATGTTCTGCACCATCGGTGCGCTGGCCGCTCTCAGGATGCGCGACAAGACGGGCAAGGGCTGCCTGGTCGATACCTCGCTGTTCGATTCGGCGGTCCACTGGGTCGAAGGCCAGGTCAACAACTACATCGCCAACGGCGCCGTCCCGCAGCGCCACGGCACCGGCGGCGCGGTGATCGTGCCCTACCAGACCTTCGACACGGCCGACGGCAAGCCGTTGTGCCTGGCGCCGGGCAACGACCGGTTGTGGGCGCGCTGCGCCCGGGCGCTGGGCCATCCCGAATGGGAGACCGATCCCAAGTACGCCAAGAGCGCGGCGCGCGTGAAATACAAGGACGAGCTTCTGCCGATGATCGCCCAGGCGATGCTGCGCAAATCGCGCGCCGACTGGATCGAGGTCTTCGAGAAGGCAGGCGTGCCCTGCGCCGCCGTCAACGACATCGGCGAGCTCGCCAACACGCCGCAATTCGCCGCGTCGGAGATCGTGCAGGAACTGCCCGGCGGCGGGCCCAAGGTGGTCGGGTTGCCGATCACCTTCGACCGCGTGCGTCCGCGATCGGCGCTGCCCTCGCCGAAGCTGGGTGAGCATACCGACGAGGTCCTGCGCGACCTGCCGTAGCGGCCCGCCGGAAGAACAGATGAACGATGCATATAACAGAGACGACGTCTGAGGTTATCAAAGATAACTGCGATTATCAAGGGCGAATAGTTTTTGCGCTCCATATAGGGGTGTAAGACGCAAGAACCCGTTTCGCTTTCCTGAGTGCAAGCAGTGCTGTCACTCGAGACGTAGGGTGTTCTTTCTTGCCGGACCGCGGGCCCCTGCCTTCGCCGAAGCGAAGCCGCTTCGGCTTCGCGCAGGCAGGTCCAGGCTCGCTCATAGTCTTCGTCTTCTGGACC
>NZ_BKAJ01000158.1 GCF_007992495.1 Reyranella soli | reverse complement strand
GAGGTCCGCGCTCCCAGCCTACTTCTCCTTCCCCGCCGTCGCGTCCCACAGCGGCGCGGCCATGGTCTCGCTGAAGTTCTTGAACATCAGGTTGAACGAGAGGCTGATGCGCTCGCTCTCGCCGTCGTTGGCCGGCACGGTGTGCTTCAGCCAGGCCGGGAAGATCAGCAGGCGGCCTTCCTTGCTCTGGGCGTTGGCGCCGTTGGCGGTGAGTCGCGTGTACTGCCGCGGCCTCGGCATGATCATCGAGGCCTGGCCGCGCGGGTCCTGGAAGATGATCTGCGAGCCGACGCTGGGTACGGCGACGTAGTAGACGCCGCTCAGGTAGTTGTTGGGATGATGGTGCATCGGGTGATAGGCGCCGGGCGGATTGATGTTGGCCCAGCAGCCGGTGATGAGCATCGGGTACTGGTCGACCTGCAGGAAGCGGGCGACGCCGCGCGACGCGGTCTCGATCAGCTTCACGAACTCGGCGAAGGCGGGCTTGGTGTGCAGGTCCTGCGGCGTCTGCCAGTTGCTGCCGGCGGGGATCTTGGGCCGAGGCGTCAGCATGCGCTCGATCTCGGCCTTGAGCTTGGCGTTGAGGCTGGCCGCCGCCGCAGGCTGGAGGTCCACGATCCAGAGCGGCGTGGGAAAGATTTCCTGAACTTCCTGCTTTTCGATCATGGCTGCCATCATATCCGGCGATTGCCGGAAAGTCCGTTCGGTGGTCCAATCGGCCCAAGCAAGAAAGGGATCAATCCTCAGGAGGAACCGTGGCCATCACCGTCCAGCCGATCACTGCCGACTTCGCCGCCGAAGTGGGCGATGTCGAACTCGGCAAGCCGCTTGCCGCCGATGACCTGGCGGCGATCCGCGCCGCCTTCACCAGGTATGCCGTGCTGGTCTTCCCCGACCAGGAGTTCTCCGACGACAGCCAGCTCGACTTCGCGCGCCACTTCGGGCCGCTCGAGACTACCGTCTTCAAGGCGCGCAAGGACCACAAGCTGCGCTTGCACGAGAACCTGGCCGATGTCGGCAACCTCGATGCCGAGAACCGCATCCTCGAGACCAACGACCGCCAGCGCCTCTACAATCTCGGCAACCGGCTGTGGCACACCGATTCCTCGTTCAAGCGCCTGCCGGCCTATTGCTCGATGCTGCACGCCCGCTCGATCCCGCCGATCGGCGGCCACACCGAGTTCGCCGACATGCGCGCGGCCTACGACGCCCTGCCCGAGAAGACCAGGCAACGCATCGACGGCCTCGTTGCCTATCACTCGATCATGACCTCGCGCGCCAAGCTGGGCTTCGCCGACTTTGACGAGACCGAGCGCGAGGCCTTCAAGCCGGTGCCGCAGGTCCTGGTGCGTCGCCTGCAGGATTCAGGCCGCATGAGCCTCTATCTCGCCAGCCACGCCGGCGCGATACGCGGCATGGCCGACGACCAGGGCCGTCAGCTGATCGACGAGCTGACCGCGCACGCCACGCAGCGCCAGTTCGTCTATTCGCATCGCTGGCGCGTGAAGGACCTGGTTATCTGGGACGATCGCTGCACCATGCATCGCGGCATGGACTTCGACGACCAGCGCTACGCCCGCGACATGCGCCGCGCCACCGTCTCGGACGTGGCGCCGACCTGCGAGCAGATGGGCCTGGCCGTCGCCGCCGAATGACGCCGGCGGCGTTCGCCAGGATCGCGCTGTCGCTCGACGGCGCGGTCGAAGGAGCGCATGGCGGTCACGCCGACTTCCGCGCCGGTGGCAAGGTGTTCGCCTCCGTGGGCTATCCGGGCAAGGAGTGGGGCATGGCGAAGCTCACGCCCGAGCAGCAGCAGATGTTGGTGGCGGCGGAGCCCGCGATGTTCGTTCCGGTCAAGGGTGCATGGGGCCTGCGCGGCGCCACGTCGGTGCGCTTGGCCGAAGTCGACGCCCGCACCTTGCGCAGCGCGCTCACCATGGCCTGGCAGAACGTGACCGTGCCCAAGCCGAAGAGAGCTAGACGCGCCGCTGCATGATAGTGCGCCGCCACGGCGGATGGCCGTGGCTGTTCTCGATCATGAACTGCAGGCGAAACGCCTGGGGCCACTCGCCACGAGGCACCGACGCAAAGCCGCGCCGCGCGTAGAAGGGCACGTTCCACGGCACGCCGAGATAGGTCGAGAGGTAGAGGGTGTCGTGCCCCAGCTCGCGCGCCCGCTCCGCCGTGCGATCGATCAGCGCCGCACCCAAGCCACGTCCCTGCCAGCGATCGAGCACCGAGAGCTGGTCGAGCCAGGCAGTGCCGCCGGGGAATTTCATCAGGGCGAAGCCGACGACGCGGTTCAACGGCGAAACGGCCACCCACAGCCTGCCGTCGCGGCGGCCTTGCTCCAGCGAGGCGACGCCGGCCGGCGGCATGGTCAACACTTGCCGCAAGCCGAGACGGACATAGCGTTCATCGGCAGCGTTCTCGATCAGCGGCAACAGCGCGATCTCTTGGTGACGGGCGGCGCGAATCATCGCGTGATTGATTACCTATCGAGGCGACGCTGTCGCAAGTCCGGCGATCGCCTCTGACGGTGTAAGTCCGAAGGACATGTGAAACGTCCGGCTAAGATGGGCTGTGTCGGCAAAGCCTGCATCCATGGCCGCCGTCCTGACGAGTTCGCCCGACGCGATTCTCCGGTCATGGGCATTGCGCCGACCAACCGCCGGGTTCAGACGACATTCTGGGCCTTGCACCGCTTCGACGAGGACGGCCGGATCGTCGAAACCTGGAACCTGATCGACAGCCTTGCGATCATGCAGCAGTTGGGACTTGTCCCTTCCGGCAGATAGCGTTTTCGATCTGCGGCAAAGGCGCGCTTTCGTTGGGACGGGCAGCGCGAATCATCGCGGGATTGGCTACGCTGGGGCCAATCTGAAGGGAAGCGCCATGACCATCGACATCGAACCATTGAAGAAGCAGCTTGGCCGCAAGATCGAGGACGAGGACGTCGTCACCCAGGCGCCGATCAAGGCGATGATCGCGACCTTCGACCGGCCGGACAAGGTGCCGGCCGAGGGCGAGCCGATCGCGCCGGGCTGGCATCTCCTCTACCTGCATTCCTATGCGCGACCGGCGCAGCTCGGGAAGGACGGCGCGGCGTTCACGGGCGGCGTGCTGCCCGAGATCCCGATGCCGCGGCGCATGTATGCCGGCTCGACCTTCACCTTCGACGGCGACATCCGGGTGGGCGACAAGCTCCGCCGCGAGATCGAGTTTTCAGACATCCAACTGCGCCAGGGCAGCACCGGCACCCTGATCGTCACCACCCAGACGCGCCGCATCTTCACGCCGCGCGGCCTGGCGCTGACCGAAGCCGCCAACACGGTGTTCCGCGAGGAAGTGAAGTCGGGCGACAGGGCCGGCGTGCCGGTCCGTGACGCCGCCCCCAGCGACGTGCCCTGGCGGCGCACCATCACACCCAGCTCGGTGATGCTGTTCCGCTATTCGGCGATCACTTTCAACCCGCACCGCATCCACTACGACAAGCCCTACTGCATGGAGGTCGAGGGCTATCCCGGCTTGGTCGTGCACGGGCCGTTCGCCCAGCAGTGCCTGTTCGACCTGTTGCGCGATTCCACGCCTGGTCGCCGCATCAAGACCTTCACCGTGCGGGCCCGCGCGCCGCTGTTCGACAACGCGCCGTTCAACGTGGTCGGCCGGCCGACCGCCGACGGCAAGGGCGCCGAGCTGTGGACTGTGACGCCCAAGGGCACTATCGCGGCGCAGGCGACGGCGACGCTGCAGTAGCACCGCGCGCGCAGGCGAAGGCGGCGGCGAACGCGACGACCGCCAGCAGCGCGAGCAGCAGGCCCATTACGGGCGGCAGTGGCAGCGTGAGGTCGCGCGTGGCAAAGCCCACGGTCGCCATGATGTTGTCCAGGAGGACCGCCGCTAGAACGCTGCGGGTGACGGCGAACAGCGTCGAGACGCCGATCCACACGACGGTGACCGTCGCCGCGTTGGCAAGCGTGTTCCAGGGCGCGGGATAGGTGAAGTGGAAGAGCCCGAAGAGCAGGCTCGAGACGGCGACGAGCAGCAATCCGAAGCGCCAGTCGTGACGTCCGCCGAGCAGGGCACGCAGCGCCAGGCCGGTCGCGCCGAGGAACAGCATGACCTCGGCCGTGCTGGCGACCAGGAGCTGGGCGAAGAGCGTCGCGATGCGCTCCATGCCGCCGGGCTGGGCGACGATGGGACCAAGCGGCTTGACCCCCAGTGCACAGCCGATCGCCAGGGCGGCAAGCACCGCGAGCGCATCGCGCCAGCCGAGCGCAACGCCGAGCGGGCGGGCCGCCGACGGCTCGCGGCGCACGGTGCCGCCAAGCGCGAGCGCCGGCAGGACGACGCCGATGCCGATAAAGAAGACGACCGGATAGAGGCCCGGAATGTTGTGGAGGGCGTTGGCGGCGAAGGCCAGGGCGAGGATCGCCGGGCCGCAAAGACGCAGCGGAATGGTCATGGCTGCAATCCTTCGATATGTTATCTTAACAACGTATAAATTATACGTCGTATAAGTTAAGAGTCAACATGCCTCGTCAAGCCGATCCCACCCTGCCTGGCCGTATCGTCGAGGCCGCTTATGCCCTGTGGCGCAAGGACGGCGACGGCGCCGTCACCCTGCGCGACGTGGCGCGGCGCGCGGGGACGACGACGCCCAGCGTCTACGCCCATTTCGCCGACCGCGCGGCGATCCTGCGGGCCGTGCGCATGCTGGCGCACGACCGCTTCGTGGCGGCGCTGGCGAAGTCCAAAAGCGTGATCGATGCCTGCGGGCGCATGCTGGCCTTCGCCGACGAGCATCCGCGCGACTACGAGCTGCTGTTCGGCTACGGCTTCCGCGATCGCGTCGAGCCCACGGTGCAGGCGGCGCAATTCGCGATCTTCGAGGGCTACATCCGGCAAGCCGGCGTGGCCGAACCCGACGTGCGGCCGACGGCGTTCGCAATCCGCAATCTGGTGCATGGTGCCGCGATGTTCCGGTTGGCGCAGGATGAACCCGGCCCGTGGTGGCCGGAATCGCGCGCAGCCTGCCTCGATGCCTGCGCCCTGTTGCTCGAACGCCGCTCTACGCGGCGTCCCGCGTCGCGCGGTCGACGGCAGCCAGGCGGCTCCTGACCCCGCCATTGAGCTCGGGGTGGGTGAGGATCAGGAAGTCGTCCTTCTCGATGCCCGCGAGGATGCGGCTCGCCAGGTCGCCGGGCGCCATCGCGTTTCCCAATGCCTGCACGAAGCCGGCGTGGATGCGCGCCAGCACATCGGGCGGCGTCCTCGACGCTGCCGCCAAGGCTGGCGGCCGATTGCGCTCCGACTCGGCAATTCGCGATTGGACGTGGCCGGGACAGACCACCGACACGCGGATGCGCGATCCGACCATGGCCAGCTCGGCCGCCAGGCTTTCGGAGAGGCCGACGACGGCGTGCTTGGAGGCGACGTAGGGGCCGAGAAATGGCGGCGCCGTCAGGCCGGCGAGGGACGCCAGGTTCACCACGTGGCCAGCGGCCTGCCGCAGCATCGACGGCAGGAACGAGCGCACGCCATTGGCGATGCCGAACACGTTGACGCCGAAGGTCCACGCCCAGTCGCCCGGCTGGCTGTCCCACAGGGGACCGAGCCTGCCGCCCACGCCGGCATTGTTGACCAGCAGGTCGACTTGCCCGAACCGCGCCAGGACGGCTTGCGCCAGCCCGTCGACGGCAGCCGCATCGGCGACGTCACACGTCTCGGCGTGAACGGTGAAGCCGCGCGCGGCGAGCGACGCTCGCACGGTTTCGAGCGCCGTTGCTTCGACATCGGCCAGGACGACTGTGAGGCCGCGCAGGCACAGGGCTTCGGCCAGCGCAAACCCGATGCCGCTGGCCGCGCCGGTGACGACGGCACGCTGTCCGCTTTCCAGTTTCATGTGACGTCTCCGGGAAGCGCCGCGGTGAAGCGGCCGAGCAGGCTCGCCAGCGTGGCGATCTCCTTGTCGGTCCAGCGGTCGCGGAAGATGCCGGCGGCGCTGCGCTCGAGCGTGGCCCGCGCCTCGGCGACGCGCTGGCGGCCGGCCTTGGTCAGAACGACGTAGCCCACCCGGGCATCACGCGGATCGGCCTCGCGCTTCACGAAGCCGAGCTTCTCGAGCGGCAGGGCAAGCCGCGTCACGGTCGACTGGCTGACGTTCAGGCGGGCGGCGAGGTCGACGCGGCGCAGGCGGCTGGCCGGCGCCTGGTCGAGCTGCACCAGGAACATGAACTCGCGCAGCGCCAGGCCGTGGACCGCGCCCAGGCCGGGATCGATCCGCGATTCGACAAAGGACTGCGCGCGCAGGAGCCGCAGGATGGCGGCAAGGGAGGTATCGGACATCGCCAGGATATAGTGCGATTTACTTCCGAGTGCAAGCATACCAGAAGTATTAGTCGTTGGCCGCCCCAAAGCGCAGCGGCCGGAAGAAGGCGCGGACGTCGTCGACCAGCAGCTCGGGCTCCTCCAGCGCCGCAAAATGCCCGCCCTTGGGCATCATGGTGTGGCGCCGCAGGTTGAAGCCGCGCTCGATGAATTCCTTGGGCGGCGGCGGAGCGAGGTCGGCAGGGAAGGCGGCGAAGCCGGTCGGCGTCTCGACCCGCTGGCCTTCCGACAGGCCGCGATTCTTCTGCTGGGTCACGCCGCGATAGAGCCAGGTCGCCGTGCCCGCGGTGCCGGTCAGCCAGTAGACCATGATGTTGTCGAGCAGCAGGTCCATCGAGAAGCGCTTCAATGGATCGCCATCGCAGTCGCTCCAGGCGCAAAACTTCTCGACGATCCAGGCGGCAAGGCCGACGGGCGAATCGGTGAGCGCCACGCCGAGGGTCTGCGGCCGCGTCGCCTGGATGCGCTGGTAGGCGGTCTTTTCGTCGCGCTCGCCCTGGACCTTGGCGAGCCAGGCCTTCTCGTCCGCGCTGAGCTCGGCCTTGGCGACGTCGATGCCGGGCCGGAGCCCCATCATGTTGAGATGGAGGCCAACCACGCCCGACTTCCAGTCGTCCTTCTCGTCCTTCACGGGATGGTCGAAGGCTGCCCACGACGACACGACGGCGCCCCAGTCGCCGCCCTGCACGCCGTAGGGCCGGCGGTAGTTCAGCTTCTCGTGCACCAGCGTGTGCCACAGGCCGGCGATGGTGCGCGGACCGATCGGGCCCGTACTGCCGTCCTCGCGGACCGGCGGGCCGGAAAAGCCGTAGCCGGGCAGGGAGGGCACGATGACGTCGAAGGCGTCGAGCGGATCGCCGCCGTGGTTCTCCGGATGAGCGAGCGCGTCGATGATGTGCAGGAACTCGACGATCGAGCCAGGCCAGCCATGGGTGACGACCAATGGCATCGGCCGCGGCGCGCCTTCGACCTCGGTGCCGGGCTCGCGGATGAAATGCAGGCGCTGCGGGCCGATATCGACGAGGTAGTTGGGCCAGCGGTTGATCGCCTCCTGGCAGCGATTCCAGTCGTAGCCGTGACGCCAGTGGTCGACCAGATCGGCGAGGAAGTCGGGGTCAGTGCCGGACGCCCACGAGCCGTTGTCGGCGATGGCGACGGGCGCGCGCCAGCGGCGCAGGCGCTCGTCGAGATCGATCAGTGCCCGCTCGGGGATATCGACTTTGAAGGGCTCGGGTGTCTCATAACGCGTGTCGCTCATGGCTCATGATAACGGACCGCGGGCCTGGAGGCCCACTCATACGGGAGCGCGGACCTCCGGTCCGCCTCATGATCATGAGCGGACCGGAGGTCCGCGCTCCCAAGATGAGTCACCCTTCCAGCAAATCCGCCTTCAGCCGTTCGCGTGCCTTGGCGTCGAGGCCGAGCGCCTTCTCGGCGAAGGTTTCGGGGCCGCCGAAATCCTTTCGCACGATGTCGAAGGCCGCCTCGAGGTAGGGCGTTCGCGCCTCGACGATGGCGGCGCGGGTGTCGATGTCGAGCTCGGGATAGCGGCCGATATGGCCGGTCCACAGCTCGTTGGTGCGTAGGTAATCGTCCATCACCGTGTCCCACGGCACGCCCAGGAGCGTCAGCAGCAGGGCCGAGGCGAAGCCGGTACGGTCCTTGCCGGCGGTGCAATGGAACACCAGCGGCCGGTGCGTGCCGTCGCTCAGCGTGGCGAACAGGGTGCGGAAACCCGGTGCGCAGCGCCGTGGATAGTCGCGATAGTGATCCGTCAGATATTGCATCATGAGATGCGGCGTCGCCGTGCCGTCGGCCACGGCGACGCGGATCTTGTCGCCGAGCTGCGGCTCGATATGGGCGCCGACGACGCGGCAGTCGACGCCGTCGATCAGGTGCGGCGTCTCGGCCGCTTCGCTGACGCCGCGCAGATCGACGATGGTGCGCACGCCGAGGCCGACGAGCGCGACGCGGTCCTCGTCGGTCAGGGTGCCGAGATGGGCCGAGCGGAAGACCGCGCGGCGGCGCACTGTGCGGCCGTCCGCGGTGCGATAGCCGCCGAGATCGCGGAAATTGGAGCCGCCTTTCAGCGGCACGACATGGGGAAGGGTGTCATCGAGCATGCCAAGGACTTATCACGGCCGGCATGCTCAGATCATGTCGTTCTGGCGTCAGAATTTTTGCGACAGCGTCACGAAAAACGCCCGCCGCATGCCGAACTGGGGCGCCCCCACGCCGACGCCGGTCCCGGTCCTGAGCTGATACTGGCCATCCGTGACGTTGATGGCGTCGAAGCGCACATTGGTGCCCTTGCTGCCGCTGATCGGCAGCCGCTGCGTCACCGACAGGTTGAGCGTGGCATAGGGTGGCAGCGCGGTGTCGTTCGGCGTCACGAGCGTCTGGCGCAGGCCGTTGCCGTAGAGCATGTCGGCCGAAACCCGCGTTGCGTAGTCGCTATCCATATTGAAGACGTAGGCAGCGCCGGCCGAGCCCGTCCAGCTCTGGTTATGGTCGGCGAAGATCCAGTTGTTGGCGATGAAGTCGAGCTCCGCCTGCTCAAAGTTGAACTGGGAGGAGATGATGTTGATCGAGTTGACCTGCGACCAGGCAAGGTTGGCGTAGAGCGACCACGGTCCCTTGTCGTAGTTGGCGAAGAGCTCGAAGCCGCGCACCTGGGCGTTCGAGTAGTTGAAGGCGGTCTGGAAGATCGGCGCACCGAACTGGCCCTTGTCGATGTAGTTCTCCGCCCACTTGTAGAAGCCGCTGAAGCCGACGGTCAGGCCGTCGACCGGCTTCACCGTCAGGCCGACGTCGATGTAGTCGGAGCGTTCGGCGCGAGCCGCATCGTTGGTCAAGACCTCGGGGGCGGCAACCGTGCCGGCGCGCGCGGCGAGCGAGGAGACGGAGACCTGGTTCAACGGGACAGGAACGAAGTAGCGGGAGTATCCGGCACGCAGGCTGATTTCCGGCGTGGGCTCCCAGACGACGTTGATGCGCGGGCTGAACTGGTACTCGTTGCGGGGGCTGGTGATGGCATCGAAGCGCAAACCGCCATTCACGGTCAGCGTCGGCAGCACCTTCCATTCATCCTGCAGGTAGACGCTGTAGGTCCAGCCGGTGAGATCGGCGCTGTCGGTGAGGCCGACCGTCGTGTCGCCCGGAATGAAGGGCGCGTCCGGATCGGACGGATCGGGAACCAGCGGAAGGGTGTTGACCTGCGCAAAGCTCGTGACGCGCTCGCGCTGGACGAGGAAGCCGCTGCGCAGCGTATGCTTGGGGGCGACCTTCCAGCTCGTATCGCCTTGCACGCCGGCGGCGAAGCTGGTGCGCTGCGCCCAGGGCGCGATGCCGTTGTACAGGAGGTCGCCGATGGCGTCGGGCTGGTAGTTGAGCTGAGAATAGCGGGCGAAGCCCGAGAGCTGCATGTTGAAGTCCTGGTAGGTCTTCTGCAGCGAGGCGATGCCGAAGTAGGTGCTCTCCCACTGGCGCTGGTCGAGGATCGAGCTGTCCCAGGTCGAGTTGCCGAACACCGTGAAGTTGGGAACCTGGTTGATGTTGTTGGGAATCTGGTAGCTCGCGTTGACGCCGCCGCCGATGAAGCTGAGCCGCGTGTTCTCGTCGATGATGCCCGTGACCTTGCCGAGCGCATACCACTGGGAGGTCTGGTCGTGGATCGGCGTCCACGCCGAGAACGGGTTCTCGATGCCGATGTTGTTGCTGAGGTACTGGCCGGCGGCGTAGTAGTCGATGTTGCCGCTGCGGCCGCCATACTCTCCCGACGGCTGCACCCAGTTGTAGGAACCGCCCATGAACGAGAGGTCGGCGCCAGGATTGGTCGTGCCCGACTTGACGCCGATGTCGACGACGCCGGCGGTGCGCAGGCCGTACTGGGCCGGCAGGGCGCCGGTGAGCAGCGAGAGGGAATTGGCGAAGCGGGGCGACAGGACCTGGCTGAACAGGGAGAGTCCCTCCGGCAGCTGAACGCCGTCGAGCCGGTACTGCAGGCTGCCGTGGTCGCCGCGCACATGGATCTGGCCGAAGCCGTCCTGCACCACGCCCGGCGCGCGCAGCAGCACCTGGTTCAACGGTGCGTCCTGGCCCTGCGGCGTGTTCTGGATGGCGGTACGGCTGAAGTCGTACTTGGTGGCGCCGAGGCTCGGCAGGATGGCGCTGCGCTCCTCGTCCATCTTGGTCGCCGTGACGGTAATGCCGGGCAGCGACTGCGTCGGCGTTGGCGTCGGCTCCGGTGCCGGCTCCGTCTGGGCCGAGGCCGAGGCCATGCCGACGAACAGGCCGCAGACCGACGACCACCCAAATACGCGCCGCATCGTTCGTCTCCCCGTTCGATGGCTTCGACAGAGATCGTTATATTATAACATCATAAAAGATCAACCTCTCACACCAAGATTGGATGGCGGCTGCACTTTCGTATGGATGTCGTGCGGACAGCCCCTGCCGCACCGTGCCGTCAGGCAAGGAACACACGGGGCTAGCCATGTCCGACCGCAAGCGCATCCATCCTTACAATCAACCGGCCGGCGGCTGGGGCGCCCTGAAGGCGCTCGGCGAGCACCTTGTCGAGCAGGGCATCCCGGTGAGAGGTGCGCGCACGCTGCTGCGCATGAACCAGCCTCTGGGTTTCGATTGTCCGGGCTGCGCCTGGCCGGATCCCAAGCACACCTCGTCCTTCGAGTTCTGCGAGAACGGCGGCAAGGCCGTCGCCTGGGAATCGACGGCCGAGCGCTGCACGCCGGAGTTCTTCGAGGCGCACACGGTGTCCGAGCTCGCAGGATGGAGCGACTACGAACTCGAGATGGCCGGGCGGCTCACCCATCCGATGGCCTACGATCCGGCGAGCGATCGCTATCTGCCGGTCGGCTGGGACGAAGCGTTCGCCACCATCGGCCGGCACCTCAGCGCATTGCCGGACCCCAACATGGCCGAGTTCTATACTTCAGGGCGCACGTCCAACGAGGCAGCCTTCCTCTACCAGCTGTTCGTGCGCGAGTACGGCACCAACAACTTCCCCGACTGTTCCAACATGTGCCACGAGGCGACAAGCGTCGGCCTGCCGCAGTCACTCGGCGTCGGCAAGGGGACGGTGCTGCTCGAGGACTTCGACACGGCCGACTGCATCCTGATCTTCGGCCAGAACCCCGGCACGAACAGCCCGCGCATGATGACCAGCCTGCGCAACGCCTCGCGGCGCGGCGCCACCATCCTGTCGTTCAATCCGTTCCGCGAGCGTGCGCTCGAGCGCTTCCAGGCGCCGCAGAGTCCGTTCGAGATGACGACCTTGACGTCGACGCCGATCAGCCGGTGTCTCTACCAGGTCCGCGTCGGCGGCGATGTCGCCGTGGTCAAGGGGATGATGAAGTTCCTGGTGGCACAGGACGCGCTTTCCCCCGTGCTCGACTGGGAGTTCATCCGCAAGCACACGATGGGCATCGCGGCGCTGGTTGCCGACCTGAAAGCGACAGACTGGGCAGACATCGAACGCCAATCGGGCATGCGTCGAGACGAGATCGAGCAGGCCGCCGCAGTCTACATGAAGGCGCCGCGCGCTATCGTCGTCTATGGCATGGGTATCACCCAGCATCGCCACGGGGCGGCGGCGGTGCAGCAGCTCGCCAACCTCTGCCTGCTCAAGGGCAATATCGGCCGGGAAGGTGCCGGCCTCTGTCCGGTGCGCGGCCATTCCAATGTCCAGGGCGATCGCACGGTTGGCATCACCGAAGTGCCGACCGCGGAGTTCCTCGACCGGCTGCAGGCGCGCTTCGGCTTCAAGCCACCGTCAGCCCACGGCCATAACGTCGTCACGGCCCTCGAAGCGATGACGAGAGGCGAGGTGCGCGTCTTCGTCGGCATGGGCGGCAACATCGTCGCAGCCATGCCCGACTGGCAGGTGACCCGCGACGCCTTTCGCCGGCTCGACCTCACGGTCCATGTCTCGACCAAGCTCAATCGCAGCCACCTGGTGCACGGCCGGCAGGCGCTGATCCTGCCGTGCCTCGGCCGCACCGAGCTCGACGTGCAGGCAACGGGCCCGCAATCGATCACTGTCGAGGACTCCATGTCGATGGTGCACGCCTCGCTCGGCCTCAACACGCCGGCCTCCCCGCATCTCAAGAGCGAGCCCGCGATCGTCGCCGGCATGGCGCGTGCCGCCCTGGGCAGCCGCACGGTGGTCGACTGGGAGGCGCTGGTCGCCGATTACGATCGCATTCGCAGCGCCATCGAGGACGTGTTTCCGATCTTCGGGAACTACAACGCCCGAATCCGCGTCCCGGGGGGCTTCCATCTGACCTCGTCGGCACGCGAGCGTGTCTGGAACACGCCGACAGGCAAGGCGAACTTCCTTGTCTTCCCCGGATTGGGCGAAGACCCGGACCAGCACGATCCGGACGTGTTGTGGCTGACCAGCGTGCGCAGCCACGACCAGTACAACACGACGCTCTATTCCCTGTCCGACCGCTATCGTGGCGTCTGGGGCCAGCGCGACGTCGTGTTTCTGAGTGCGGAGGAGATCGAGAAGCGCGGATTCCGGCCCGGCGACCGGGTCGATCTCGTCGCTGTGTCGGATGATGGCATCGATCGTCGCGTGTGCGGCTACCAGCTTGTGGCCTACTCCTTCCCGGCAGGGAGCTGTGCTGCCTATTATCCCGAGACCAATCCGCTGGTGCCGCTGCAGGCCCACGACCCGATGAGCTTCACGCCCTCCTACAAGGGCATCGCCGTCCGGATCGTCCGCGCCGCCCTCGACAAGGCAGCCTGACGGACGAGGGATCACTGCCCGAGATCAAGCTGCCACACCAAGAGGGGGCGTCTGCTGGACCTTGGTATGGCTGACGTCCAGATCGTCGTGCCGCCATCTTGGTCTCACGCACGAGGAGAGCCCGATGACCGCAACATTTCTGAACAATGTGCTCGACGCTCATGGCGGCCTCAGCCGGTGGAAGTCATTCGATCGCGTCGATGCCACCATCGTCACCGGCGGTGCGCTGTGGGCCATGAAAGGCCTGGTGCAGGATCCGAACCCGCGCCGGATGACCGTCTGGTTGCGTGAGGAGCGCTCTTCGGTGACGCGGTTCGGCGATCCCGACTGGCATACCGAGTTCGTCCCCGATCGGATCGCCATTGTACGCAGCAACGACAGCGTCGTTGCCGAACGCCGCGATCCGCGCGCGGCATTTGCCGGCCACGTCATGACGACGCCCTGGGATCCGCTGCATCGCGCCTACTTCAACGGTTATGCGCTGTGGACCTACCTGACGACTCCGTTCCTGCTCGCCGCGCCGGGAGTCGAGGTGGTGGAGATGGAGCCGTGGCAGGAGGGTCAGGAAACATGGCGCGTGTTGCGGGCCCAGTTCCCCAAGTGGATTGCGACCCACAGCCAGGTCCAGATCTTCTACTTCGGCGAAGACCTGCTGCTGCGGCGACACGACTACAACGTCGACGTTGCCGGCGGCTTCAGCGCCATCCAACTCGTGTCAGACCACATCGAGGCCGACGGCATCCGGCTGCCGAGCAAGCGCCGGATCTACCGAGCCGGCGCGAACAGGCGTCCGCTACTCGATACGCTGATGGTGTCGATCGACATCAGCGACGTGCATTTCAGCCGACCGGCGGCTCCCGGTCGTAGAAATCGACCTGCATTCGCATCCGACCCATCGGTTCCACGCGATGCGCCTGTTCGGGAAGCACGAGGCCTGGCTGCTCTGGCGTCAGGACTTGCGCTTCTCCGCCATCACCACGCTCCAGCCTGAGCCTGCCTTCGAGCACGCGGATCACGCCCCGCACGCCGGCCTTCGTCCGGTGCTTGCGGCCGAGCTGGCGAAGACCGCGGCCTGATCATCCACCCGTTCGCGGAGTCCGGAGTCAGACGCTGATCTTGTTCAGTTCCTTGCCGGCATGCTCAGGCACGCAGAGCCAGACACCGAGCGCCATCAGCAACATGAACGCCGGGATGCAGAGGAAGGCGAGCTTGAAGGAACCGGTTGCCTGCTGAAGGGCGACCGTCGCGAAGGGCCACAACACAAAACCAACGAAGTACGCGACAGCCCATACCACTCCATTGGCGACGCCGCGTATTCGAGTGGGAAAAATCTCCGCCGTGAGCACGGTGCTGGGTCCCCAGAAACCCAGGAAGCCGAAGCTCCACGCCAGGCCGAAGATCCAGAGCAGCAGGCGGTCCTGGGTGAAGATCCAGGCGGTGAGGAACACGGCGCCCTCGAGCAGCAGGGCGATGAAAGCAATACGACGGCCGACACGATCGGCGAGCCAGCCGGCCAACCACAGGCCGAAGAAGCCGACGATGCCCCAGAGGACATAGAAGGTGCTGTATTCCGCCGTCGACCACCCCTTCTCAGTCGACAGATAAAGCGGCATCCAGGCACCCACCGTACCGAAGATGCAGGTGCTGCAGCAGGCGACGAACAACGCCACGAAGGTTGACGGCAGCGTATCGGGCATGAAAACCTGGCGAATCCCGACCCGGTCGGCCTTGAGGAACCAGGCGCGATCCTCCTCGTTCACCGGCTCGCCGCCGCGCAACGCCGCGCGCACCCGCGCCTTGCGGTCCTGGGTCCGCACCCAATAGGGGGATTCCGGGCAAGTGGCTCGCACGTAGATCGCGAGAAGGGCGATAACGCCGGGCACCATGACCGCCATCCGCCAGCCCCAAGTCGCGGCGACGATGCCCGTGATCGCGCCGGCCAGCGAGGCGCCGAAGCACCACGCAGCGCGATTGATGCTGATGACTCGCCCGCGCAGACGCGCCGGCCAGGTTTCCGCGACCAGCATCGAGCCCAGCGACCATTCTCCATTGAGGGCGAAGCCGACCATCGATCGTGCGATAACGAACACCGTGAAGGTTGGCGACAGGGCCACGACGGGCATCAACAAGGAGAACAGGGCGATATTGATCGCCAGCAGACTGCGCCGTCCGAAGCGGTCGGAAAGCCATGGCCAGAAATAGAGCCCGGCGATGCCGACAAAAAGAGATATCTGCAGGCCGGTCCGGTACTCTGGAACGCTGAGCGCGAATTCCTTGATGATCAGCGGCGAAACCAGCGCAAAGATCACGCCGTCCATGCCGTCGAAGCCCCAGCCGAGGCCGTTGGCGGTGGCGATGTGCCAGTGCGTTCTTGTGATGCGGCTGTCGTCGGCAACGGCGCGATAGTTCGCGTGCCGCATGTGTTTTTGTTCGAGCGGGCCGACGCCTGCTGGATGATACGAAGTCCCGTCCGGCAGCCCGCCTGCCTTATCGGCCGTGGTCGTGCTCATGGGTCGCTTCCTCCGACGTCGCGGGCTCGATGCGGCCTGCTTACGCTCGTCTCTTCAGCGTCGATCAAAGGTCGGAGACATGGCAAGTCTCCGGCTCGGTCCTGGCCCAATATTTACTTGTGGTTTTTCGCACAGCGACGACGACGCTACACATGCCCTCTACGCGCAGGTCGGCATGAACTGCCCGGCATCGATGTCCGAGACGATCAGGGTAGGGGACTCAAACCCGCCCGTGGCAGTGCTTGAACTTCTTGCCTGAGCCGCAGGGGCAGGGCGCGTTACGCGCGACCTTGCCCCAGGTCGCGGGATCGTTGGGATCCTTGGCGGCACGGGCGACCGCTCGCGGCCGATGCAGCGTGGCGACGCCGCCGCCGTCGGGATCGGCCGGATCGAAGTTGGGATCATCGCTCATCTGGCTCGCCAGCGCCGGATCCTCGTGCACCTCGTGCATGTTGGTCGGCATTTCCGGCATCGGCGGCGCTTCCATGCGCAGCTGCAGCGTCGCCAACAGGCCCACCACCTGCTCGCGCAGGCCGGTCAGGAGGTCGCTGAAGAGATTGAAGGCCTCGCGCTTGTATTCGTTCAGCGGGTCCTTCTGGCCGTAGGCGCGCAGCCCGATGCCCTGGCGCAGATGGTCGAGGTGCAGCAGGTGCTCCTTCCAGCTCTGGTCGAAGAGCTGCATCAGCACGCTCTTCTCGACCTGGCGCCACACGTCGGTGCCGTACTGAGCCGCGCGCTGGGCGAACAGGCGATCGACCTGGTCGTTCAGCCGGGTCTTGATCTCCTCCTCGGCGATGCCCTCTTCCTTGGCCCATTCCTCGATCGGCAGGTCGAGCCCGAAGATGCGCTGCACTTCCTCCTTGAGCTCGCCGATCTTCCATTGTTCGGCATAGACGCCCTCGGGAATGGTCCGCTTGACCAGCGTGTCGACCACGTCGCGGCGCATGCCGGCGATGGTGTCGGAGACGTCCTCGGTCGCCATCAGCTCGATGCGCTCGGCGTAGATCTCCTTGCGCTGGCTGTTCATGACGTCGTCGAAGCGCAGCAGGTTCTTGCGGATCTCGAAGTTGCGCGCCTCGACCTTGCCCTGCGCCGTCTCCAGCGCCTTGTTGAGCCAGCGATGGGTCAGCGCTTCGTCGTCGGCCATGCCCTTCTTCTGGACCCAGTCGAGCACCTTGTTGTTGCCGAAGATGCGCATCAGGTCGTCTTCCAGCGACAGGAAGAACTTGGAGGCGCCGGGGTCGCCCTGGCGGCCCGAGCGGCCGCGCAGCTGGTTGTCGATGCGCCGGCTCTCATGGCGCTCGGTGCCGACGACGTAGAGGCCGCCGGCCTTGAGCACGATCTCGCGATTGCGCAGGACCTCGGCTTTGATCTCCGCCGCCACGCGCGCGAGCTCGGCCTTTTGCTCGGCTTCGTCGGCAAACTTGGCGCGGATCGCCGGTTCGCTCTGGCGGACCAGCATATCGACGTTGCCGCCGAGCTGGATGTCGGTGCCGCGGCCGGCCATGTTGGTGGCGATGGTGACCGAGCCCGGGCGGCCGGCCTGGGCGACGATCTCGGCTTCCTGGTCGTGGAAGCGTGCGTTCAGCACGTTGTGCGGGATCTTGGCTTTCTTGAGCTCCTCCGACAGCGCCTCCGACTTTTCGATCGACACCGTGCCGACCAGCATGGGCTGCTGTCGCGTGCGGCAATCCTCGATCAGCTTGACGATGGCGCGGGTCTTGTCGGCGAGCGTGCGGTAGATCTCGTCGTCGGCGTCCTTGCGCGCCACGGGCACGTTGGTCGGGATCTCGACGACCTCGAGCCGGTAGATCTCGCCGAACTCCGACGCCTCCGTCATCGCCGTGCCGGTCATGCCGGAGAGCTTGGGGTACATACGGAACAGGTTCTGGAAGGTGATCGAGGCCAGCGTCTGGTTCTCGCGCTGGATCTCGACCTGCTCCTTGGCCTCGAGCGCCTGGTGCAGGCCTTCCGAATAGCGGCGACCGGCCATCATGCGGCCGGTGAACTCGTCGATGATGACGACCTGGCCGTCCTTCACGATATAGTCGGTGTCGCGGGAGAACAGCTTGTGGGCCCTGAGTGCCTGGGTCACGTGATGCAGCAGCGTCACCTGGTTGGGCGCATAGAGGCTGATGCCCTCGGGCAGGAGCCCGTCGCCGCGCAGGATGTCCTCGACCTGCTCGACGCCCGGGTCGGTCAGCACCACCGTGCGGTTCTTCTCGTCCTTCTCGTAGGCGTCGGGCTTGAGCCTCGGGATCACCGTATCGGCGCGGCGATAGAGCTCGGAGGAGTCTTCCGCGGGGCCCGAGATGATGAGCGGCGTGCGCGCCTCGTCGATCAGGATCGAATCGACCTCGTCGACGATGGCATAGTTGAAGGGCCGCTGAACCATGGCGTCCAGGCGGAACTTCATGTTGTCGCGCAGGTAGTCGAAGCCGAGCTCGTTGTTGGTGCCGTAGGTGACGTCGCAGGCATAGGCCGCCTTGCGCTGCTCGTCGTCGAGCTCGTGCACGATGACGCCGACGGTCAGGCCGAGGAAGGTGTAGATCTGGCCCATCCACTCGGAGTCGCGCTTGGCGAGGTAGTCGTTCACCGTGACGACATGCACGCCCTTGCCCTCGAGGGCGTTGAGATAGACCGGCAAGGTGGCGACCAGCGTCTTGCCTTCGCCGGTCTTCATCTCGGAGATCTTGCCTGAGTGCAGGACCATGCCGCCCTTGAGCTGCACGTCGAAGTGGCGCTGGCCGAGCGTCCGCTTGGCAGCTTCGCGCACCACGGCGAAGGCTTCGACCAGCAGGTCGTCCAGGGTCTCGCCCTTGGCCAGGCGCTCGCGGAATTCGACCGTCTTGGCGCGCAGTTGCTCGTCGCTGAGCTTGATGAGCTCGGGCTCGAGTGCATTGATCTTCGCCACCGGCTTGTCGAAGCCTTTGACGATGCGATCGTTGGCGGTGCCGAACAGGCTACGGGCCAGCGCACCCAGCATGAAAACCTCGATATTTTAATGACTTAGGCGGGCACGCGGCCCGCCGTCCCAGGCAGAGATAGAGAGCGGCTTCCCCAGTGTCAACGCAGTGACCGGCTCATTCACCTCCCCCGTCATACGGGGAGGCCGGGAGGGGGAGAGCCTCATACGAGATTCGGGCAGGACAAAGATCATGATCTCAAATGATCGGAGAGCACTACTGGTGCCTTCCCCCTCCCGGCCTCCCCCGTATGACGGGGCAGGTGAATGAACATGAGCGCCGCATCGTCGACACCCTGCTCACGAAAAAGTGCCGCAATCCACCGTCAACTACGACGCCGCCGGGGGGGGAAAGCTTGCAGGTTCGAAGCGGGCCTGTGTAAACGGATGCACATCAAGTTTCGGAGTCTGTCATGAGCCATCGCCAGCGCCCTCTGCGCCTGTTCGTCCTGTGTTGCGCAGCGGTTGCCATCGCGGCTCCCGTGTCGGCTCAGCAGCCCGCCGCTCCGCAGGCCCAACCCCAAGCCCAACCCAAGCCGCCCGCTGCTGCCCCTGCGGCTCCGGCCAAGCCGCCGGCGCAGGCCGCGCAGCCGGCCCAGCCGCTCAAGGATCCCGTGGTCGCCACGGTCAACGGCCAGCCGATCCGGCTGTCGGAGCTGGAGGTCGCCCAGCAGTCGCTGCCGCAACAATATCGCAACATGCCGTTGCAGGCGGTGTTCCCCGCACTGCTCGACCGCATCATCGACAGCAAGCTGGTCGTCCAGGAAGGCAAGAAGAACAAGGTCACCGACGATCCGGCCTTCAAGAAGCGCATGGCCTTCGTCGAGGACCAGGTGCTGCAGGATTTCTGGATCCAGCGCGAGATCGCCCGCCAGGTCACGGCCGAGAAGCTGCAGAAGCGCTACGAGGAGCGGCTGAAGCAGATGCCGGCCGAGGAGGAGGTCCACGCCCGCCATATCCTGGTGTCGACCGAGGATGAGGCCAAGGCGCTGATCGCCGAGATCAAGAAGGGGGCGGCCTTCGACAAGCTCGCCAAGGAGAAGTCGACCGACAAGGCCTCCGGCGCCGAGGGCGGTGATCTCGGCTGGTTCAAGAAATCGGACATGGTGAAGGAATTCGCCGACGCCGCCTTCAACCTGAAGAAGGACGAGATGACCGAGACGCCGGTCAAGACCCAGTTCGGCTACCACATCATCAAGGTCGAGGATCGCCGCAAGGCGCCGCCGCCGGCCTTCGAGGAGATGGCCGACCAGCTGCGCGAGGAGATGGCCCGAGAGGCGATCACCGCCCAGCTCGATCAGCTGCGCTCGGGCTCCAAGATCGAGAAGTTCGCCATGGACGGCAGCAAGCCTGAGCCCGCTCCGGCGGCCAAGCCCGCTGCGCCGGCCGCTCCCGCTCCTGCTCCCGCTGCCAAGCCGCCGGCGGCCGCTCCGGCGACCCCCGCGCCTAAGCAGTAAGTAGAACTCACTTTTTTCTGCGTTTCTGGTGTAGGCTCCGCCCTTCGGAGTGGCCGGGGACCCCCGGCCGTCCGCATGGGGAGTCCAATGGCCGTCAAGCACGCCGTATCGCCGCTCGCGCCGAAAACGACGCCGACATTGCCGCGCATTGCGGGGGTGAAGCTCGCCGCGGCGCAGTCGGGCGTGCGCTACAAGGATCGCGACGACGTCATGCTGGCCGTGGTGCCGGCTGGCGCCACCATCGCGGGCGTGCTGACGCGCTCGAAGTGCTCGTCAGCGCCGGTCGACTGGTGCCGCAAGAATCTGGCCCGCGGCAAGGTGCGCGCCATCGTCGTCAATGCCGGCAACGCCAACGCCTTCACGGGCAAGCTGGGCGACAAGGCGGTCGAGGAGAGCACCCGGGCGATCGCCCAGGCGCTGGGCTGCCCGCGTAACGAAGTCTTCATGGCTTCGACCGGGGTGATCGGCCAGCCGCTCGACTGGGAGAAGATCGCGGCCGTGGTGCCGGCGATGATCAAGTCGGCGCGCGAGGACTCTTGGTCCGCCGCCGCCGGCGCGATCATGACGACGGACACTTTTCCCAAGCTCGCCACCCGCCAGGCCAAGATCGGCGAGCGCACCGTCACCATCAACGGCTTCCTCAAGGGCTCGGGCATGATCGCCCCCGACATGGCGACCATGCTGGCCTTCGTCTTCACCGACGCCAAGGTGCCGGGCGCCGTGCTGCAGAAGCTGGTGGCCGATGCCGCCGACAAGTCGTTGAACTGCGTCACCGTGGACGGCGACACCTCGACCAGCGACACGCTTCTTATGGTCGCCACCGGCGCCGCCCGCCACGCGCCGATCGAGGAGGCCGACGATCCCGTCCTGGTCGACTTCAAGCGCGCGCTCGACGAGGTGCTGATCGACCTGGCGCAGCTCTTGGCGCGCGACGGCGAGGGCGCCACCAAGTTCGTCACCATCAATGTCGGTGGCGCGTCCTCCAACGGCGCGGCGCGCAAGATCGGGCTGTCGGTCGCCAACTCGCCCCTGGTCAAGACGGCGATCGCCGGCGAGGACGCCAACTGGGGCCGCATCGTCATGGCGGTCGGCAAGTCGGGCGAGCGGGCCGACCGCGACAAGCTCAAGATCTCGATCGGCGGCGTGAAGATCACCGACGGTGGCCAGGTCGTGCCCAACTACGACGAGACGCCGGTCGCCAAGCACATCAAGGGCACCGACATCGTGATCGACATCGATCTCGGCATCGGCCGTGGCCGCGCCACGGTCTGGACCTGCGATCTGACGCACGGCTACATCGACATCAACGGCAGCTACCGTTCTTGAGCCCCCGCTCTTGAGCTCATCATTCGACGAAGAGTGCCCGGGCGGCCCGCCGCCGCTCGGCGACCGGCCGCTGGTGCTGGTCGCCGCGGTGGCGCTGGTCGACGTCGACGGCCGCGTGCTGATCGCCCAGCGGCCCGCCGGCAAGTCGATGGCGGGGCTGTGGGAGTTCCCGGGCGGCAAGGTCGATCCCGGCGAGACGCCGGAACAGGCACTGGTGCGCGAATTGCGCGAGGAGCTCGGCATCGAGACGGCGACGAGCTGCCTGGCGCCGATCGCCTTCGCCAGCCACGGTTACGAGAAGTTCCATCTGCTGATGCCGGTCTTCGCCTGCCGCAAATGGAACGGCATACCGCAGCCGCATGAAGGCCAGGTCCTGAAGTGGGTCGCGCCGGTCGAGCTTGCCCGCTATCCGATGCCGCCGGCCGACCTGCCGTTGATCGGCCTGCTGCGCGACCTTCTATGAGTCGGAGACGGCCGGCAGCCCGACGCCTTCGCGCCAGGCGAGCAGGCGGCGGAAGATGACGGCCTGCACCGTCGCAGTGATCGCCATCACGCCGTAGGCCATCAGGATCGCCACCGTCCAGCTCACCACGGCCGCCGCGTCGTCGGCCCGCAGCACGCCGCGCATGATGCCGTGGGTCAGCAGCATGGCCACGGCGGTGACGAAGGCGCCGCCGAAATAGACAACGAACAAGGCGCCGATGATCGGCCAGGCATTGCCCCGGCTGTGCACCCAGGAAAAGCGCGGCGAGAAGGGGACGTCGACGGCGGTGGCGGCGAGGCCCCAGCTCACGCGCAGCGCCAGCAGCAGCGACACGATGAAGCCGAAGGCGAGCGGACCGGCCAGGGCGTAGCGCCGGGCCACGTCCGGGTCGATGGCGGCGCCGGCCTGCAGCGCGCGCGGATCCATCGGCCCGATGGTGAGCATGAAGATGGCCATCAGCAGGAAGGTCATGCCGGCCACCTTGAGCAGGTGCCCGAGCCAGGCCGTCTCGCGCGGCGACCAGCCGGTCCCCGGCAGCCGCTCGATGCGATGCGGCCCCAGCAGTACAAGCCGCTGCCAGGCCACCACGAACATCGTCGTCGGCACGACATCGATGGCCTTCTCGATCAACGCGCCGAGCGGGGAGTCGATGGCCAGCAACCCGCCGATCACCCGAATGGCGATGGAGATGATCCAGGGAATGGTGACGAGGTCGAAGAACAGCCGGATGTTGGCGAAGAAGTGGCCAAAGCTCTCCGACAGCACTTCACTGAAAGACAGTCGCACGATCTAGCCTCGTCCCGCTTTTTCGCCGGCGCTCTGCTCGGCTGTCCCCAGTGCATCGGCCAGCCGCCGCGCCGCGCTGCCCGGGCGAAGCGGCTTGGGCTGGGACTCATGCGGCGCCCAGCCATGCAGGAACAGCACCTCGAAGCTCGCCGCGACGCGGCCGGATGGCAGCGCGAAGCGCTCGCCGTAGATCTCCGCGGCGCGCAAGAGCGTGGCCCGCCGCGCCAGGCCGCGGCGGCGCTCGACCACCAGGTTGCTCTCGCCCATGGCGCCGAGATCGCGCATCAGGCTGAGCGCATTGTCGTACTCGACCTCGATGGTCTCGCTGTCGGCCACCGGCAGGGCGAAGCCCGCTCGCTGCAGAAGGCCCGCCGCGTCGCGCAGGTCGGCAAACGGCGAGACGCGCGGGCTCAAGCCCCCCTCGATCTCACTTTCGGCCGCGGTCAGGGCCTGGCGGAGCTGCCACAGCGTGGCGCCGCCCAGCATGGCGCCCAGCAGCAGGCCGTCGGGCTGCAGGATGCGCTGGATCTGCACCAGCGTGCCGGGCAGGTCGTTGACCCAGTGCAGGTCCATGGCGCTCACGACTAGGTCGAAGCTGTTGGGTGCGAAGGGCAGGAACTCCTCGTCGGCCACGACGGCGGGGCCGCGCGCCAGGCGGGCGAAGCCGTGGCCGAGATCGGCGCGCACCAGCCAGCCGACGGTCTTGCGGTCGGCCAACGCGGTGGCGAACTCGTCACCGTGCGAGCCGAGATCGAGGGCGGAGGCAAATGTGCGGCGTACATCGTCGAGGCGCTCCACCAACCGGCTCGCGATCTCACGCTTGAGGAAGGCGCGCGGACGCCAGTCGCGGGCGGCGCGCTCGCGCCGTCGGCGCAGCGTGGCGCGGTCGAAAACCAGCATGGGGTCGAGGCCCGTCACATTGCGTATGTAAGGCCAAAGCGGCGCGGCCGGTAGGGCCCCGCCATCCTGTGGGCGCATTTGGCCCGCCCAATGAGGCGATGTTGCCCACCAGCCTGGGGCGTTTTTGCCTGCATGCCGGCCGTACGATGCTCGATGCCGTGCTGCCGCCGCTCTGCCTCAGCTGCAGCGAGATCGTCGAAACGCCGGGCGGCCTGTGCGCGGCCTGCTGGGCGGGCTTCGCCTTCATTGCGCCGCCCTACTGCGCCCGCTGCGCCTATCCCTTCGTCCACCAGGTCGACGCGGCCGCGTTGTGCGGCGCCTGTGCGGCGCGGCCGCCGCGCTACCGGCGGGCGCGCGCCGCGCTGGTCTACGACGACAAGAGCCGCAAGCTGGTGCTGCCGTTCAAGCACGGCGACCGCACCGACATTGCCCGCGCCTGCGGCGCCTGGATGGCGCGCGCCGGCGCCGAGTTGCTCGCCGATGCCGATCTCGTGGCGCCCGTGCCGCTCCATTGGCGGCGGCTGTTCACGCGGCGCTACAACCAGGCCCAGCTCCTGGCGCGCATCGCCGTCGCCGCTGCGCCATCGACGCGGGCGCGGCTGGTGCCCGACCTGATGCGGCGGCGGCGCTGGACCGGCTCGCAATCCGGGCTGGCCGCCAAGCAACGCCATGACAACGTCCGGCAGGCCTTCGACCTCAATCCGCGCTGGGCCGCTCAGGTTTCAGGAAAATCCGTTCTCCTGATCGACGATGTTTTGACAACAGGTGCCACATTGGAGGCCTGCGCACGCGTTTTGCAGCGCGGCGGCGCGCGGCACGTTGACGTGCTGACGCTGGCGCGGGTCGTCCGCCCGGCGGTATAGTCCGGCAAAGAGGTTTGCATGGCCAAGATCGAGATCTACACCACGCCGTTCTGCGGCTACTGCGCGCGGGCCAAGGGCCTGCTCGACAGGAAGGGCGCCGCCTACGAGGAAATGGACGTGATGATGGACGAGAAGAAGCGGGCCGAGATGCGCGAGCGCGCCAAGCGCACGACGGTGCCGCAGATCTTCATCAACGGCGAGCATATCGGCGGCTCCGACGAGCTCGCCGCCCTCGAGCAGGCGGGCAAGCTCGACCCCTTGCTGGCCCAGCCGGGCTGAGGAGCGAGCGATGAGCAGCGCATTCAAGGCCGGCCTGATCCAGACCAACGTCAGCAACGAGATGGCCGAGAACGTGGCCTTCGTGCGCGAGCAGGCGCGGGCAGCGCGCGACGCCGGCGCCGACTTCATCATGACGCCGGAGAACACCGGCCTGATCGGCGCCAACCGCGCCGAGACGCTGGCCAAGGCGGAGACCGAGGAGAGCCACGCCATGCTGGCGGCGGCGCGCGCCAGCGCACGCGAGACCGGTGCCTGGTTCCTGCTGGGCTCGATCCATGTTCGCGTGCCGGGCGAGGAGCAGATCCGCAACCGCTCCTACCTGATCGATTCGGCCGGCGGCGTCGTGGCGAGCTACGACAAGATCCACATGTTCGACGTCCAGCTGGCCGGCGGCGAGAGCTATCGCGAATCGTCGACCTTCAAGCCGGGCGAGAGGTCGGTGCTGGCCGAGACGCCATGGGGCGTTTTAGGCATGACGATCTGCTACGACCTGCGATTTCCCTATCTCTATCGCGACCTGGCGCATGCCGGCGCCACGATGCTTTCGATCCCCTCGTCGTTCACGGTGCCGACCGGCCAAGCGCACTGGCATACGCTGATGCGGGCGCGGGCGATCGAGACCGGCTGCTTCGTGTTCGCGCCGGCCCAGGTCGGCACGCACAAGGGATCCAACCGCAAGACCTACGGCCATTCGATCGCCGTCGCCCCGTGGGGCGAGGTTCTGGCCGATGCCGGTGGTGAGAAGGCGGGCTTCGTCATCGCCGACGTCGATCCCGCCAAGATCGCCGAGGCACGCAAGATGGTGCCGTCGCTGACGCACGATCGGAAATACGCCGAGCCGGTGCTGCACAAGCCCACCGTTGCGAAGGCCGCCGAGTAATCTTGCCGGACCGCGGGCTTCCAGGCCCGCTCATGCTCATACTCTTCCAGACTGCACGCTGGGTCGCGGTTTACCGCGACCTTCCCGCGCGCTCATGATTCATGAGCGGGCCTGGAGGCCCGCGGTCCGGCAAGACGTGCAGCGATGCGTTGGACCATCGCCATCTTCGGCTCGCTGATCATCCGCGCCTCGTAGGCGACGACGGAAAACCGCCCTCGCACGATCTCGAGCAGCTCGCCGTCCTTCAGCAGGAACTCCGGATTGCTCGGACGGCCGAAGCGCTCGTTGCCTTCCATGAAGGTCTCGTAGAGCAGCACGCCACCCGGCATGAGCGCGCCGAGCAGCGCGGCAAACAGCGGGCGATGCAGGTAGTTGGTGACGACCACCGCGCCGAAGCTGCGGCCGGGCAGCGGCCAGGGCGAGCCGTCCTCGAGGTCGGCCTGCACGATCTCGACGTTCGGCTCGGCGGCGAGCGCACTGACGTCGCGATCGACCGCCGTGACCTTGTGGCCGCGCTGGGCGAAGAAACGGCTGTGCCGGCCGCCGCCTGCAGCGACGTCCAGGACCGTGGCATCGGCGGCGATCAGGCCCGCCCATTGAGCGACCCAGGGTGACGGTACGCCTCTTGCGTCAGCCACAATCAGACCCCATCATCTCTGGCACTCCCCCAATGGGAGTGCCAACGCGGAATTCCTTGTAATTTCATGATCCTATACCGACTGCGCTGCTCCAAGGGCCACGAATTCGAAAGCTGGTTCAAGGACAGCAGGACCTACGAACGCCAGGAGAAGAAGTCCCTGATCGGCTGTGCCGTGTGCGGCGACGGCAAGGTCGAGCGCGCGCCCATGGCGCCGCGGCTGGGCAAGGGCAGCAAGAAGGTCGAGGTCGAGAAGCCAGTGGCCGAGGCGTCTGCCGCGCCCGCCGCACCGTCGCCGGATCAGCAGCAGCAGATGGCGGCGCTGGCGCGGCACATGCCCAAGGAACTGCGCGAGGCGCTGCTCAAGGTGCGCGCCGAGGTCGAGAAGAACTGCGAGCATGTCGGCGACAAGTTCGCCGACGAAGCGCGCAAGATCCATTACGGCGAGAGCGACAAGCGCGGCATCTACGGCGAGACCAGCGAGGAAGAGGCCGAGGCGCTGGCCGAAGAGGGCATCGAGTTCGGCCGCCTGCCGTGGATTCCGCGGGGCAACTAGTAGCTCTGCACA
>NZ_BKAJ01000157.1 GCF_007992495.1 Reyranella soli | reverse complement strand
TCCCCGCGCGCTCATGAGCGCGCGGGGACGCGCGCGGTCCGGAAGACCATGAGCCTAGGCGGCGATCTTGGCGATGCGCGGCCGGGCCACGGCCAGCCAGTCCTTGGTGTCGAGCTCCATCGAGCGGTCGAGGCGGCCGGCATTGAAGAACAGCGTGTCGTTGCCGAGCAGGTCCTCTTCGACCACGATCGCGAGCGCGGGATTGAGCGAGAACGGCGGCACCGAGCCCATGACGCAGCCGGTCAGCTCCTGCGCCGTGTCGGGCGAGGCGAAGCCGCATTTGCGCGCCTCGAATAGATTTGCAACAGCTGTGAAGTCGAGCTTGCGGTTGCCCGGCAGGATCGCCAGCACATGGCGCTTGCCCGCGCCGCCGCCGCGCACGTCGAGGACCATGGCCTTGGCCGCCTGGTCGGGCCGGTTGCCCCGGATGGCGCTGATCGCCTCCGAGCGGCCTTCGGCCTCGTGCTCGATAACCCGGAACTTGGCCTTGGCGTCGTTCAGGAGCGCGACCAGCTGGTCGAACACATCAGCGGCCACGGATGACCTTCTCCGACAGGATCCGGAGCGCTTCGTCGAACGCCGGTACCTTGCCGTCGGCGGGCGCGATGCCGGCATCGACGCTGCGGCGAAGGCTCTTCTCGATCACCTCGGTCATCAGCGGATCGACGCCGGTCTCGCGCAAGGTCCGGCCGACCAGCCCCATCTCCTCCCAGCGGCGATGCGCATGGACGATATGGGTCTGCACCAGCGTGCCGACGAACTTGCCGAAGCCGAGCTGGTCGACGTCGCCCATGCACTCCATGACTTCCTTCAGGATGCCCTGGCGCTCGGCGGTGACGTAGGCCTCGACGCCCAGTGCCTCGGCACCCTTGATCAGCACGCTGCGGATCATCTTCACCGACGAGGCGCTGCCCGGCCTGGGGCCCAGCACCTTGGCCACAAAGCCGCTGGCATTCATCCAGGCCACGACCGGCTCGACATCCTCGCCCGCCACCAGCATCGGCGCCTTGATGCCCGACTTGAAGAAGCCGCCCATGACGGCGATGTCTATGTAGCGGCCGCCGGTGGCCTCGATGGCCGCGCGGTCCTCGTCCGACATCTTGCCGGTCACGGTGCAGAGATCGAGATAGTGGGCGCCCTTCTTGAGCAGCGGAGCGGCCGACTGGGCGGCCTCCAAGGCATGCTCGCCCTGGACGGCACAAATCACGAGATCCGCTTCGCTCAGTGCCGGCGTGTAGCGGCCCTCGATCGCGACATCGAGCCTTTTCGCTTCCTTGCCGAGCGCCGTGCCGCGGGCGTCCTTGTCGAGCGCGGTGTCGATGGCAATGACGCGGCGCGGGGCGTTGTCGCCGGGCCGTGGCGTGCCGCGCCAGCCGCCCTCGGCGCACAAACCGCGCGCGATGGCCGATCCCGCTTCACCAAAGCCCAGCAGCGCGATCACGCGCGGAGACAGCGACATGCGAATGCTCTCGATGATGTGTCGGATCAGGACGCCGGTGCTTCGCCGTCCTCGGCGTTGCGCGTGCGTGCAGCCTGGGTGTCGCGCGAGCTGGCGATCCTGAGCTTGGGTCGAACGACCGCGAGCTCGGGCGTGCTATGGCGCTCGGCGATGCCGGCATAGAGCTGCTTGCCGGCCTCGATGACGCTGACGCCGGCGAAGCGGCCGAGCCAGCGCTGGCCGAAGCGTTCGACGGCCGGCGCCATGCGCAGCATCAGCCGCGAGTTGGTGGGCGGCATGTAAAGCGCGCGGCTCTGGCGCAGCGGCGCGAACATGTTGGCCCGCAGCAATCCCGCGAGCTGGCCGGCGGAGTAGGGATGGCCTTGGTAGAACGGCGAGCGGTCGACCTGCGACCACAGGCCGGCGCGGGTCGGCGCCACGGTGACCAGGCGGCCACCGTCGGCCATCACCCGCCAGATCTCGCGCAGCATCGGCCGCACCTGCTCGGTGCATTCGATGGCATGGACCAGCAGCACGCGGTCGACCGAGCGGTCGGGCAGCGGCAGGTCGTTCTCGTCGACCAGGGCAACGAGGTTGCGGCCTTCACGCGGCCAGCGCGTCACGCCCTGCTGGGCCGGCATGAACGCCAAGGTGCGCTCGGCTTCCTCGCGGAAGGGCCGCAGGAACGGCGTGGCGTAGCCCAGGCCCAGCACGGTCTCGCCGCGCACGTTCGGCCACACGTCGCGCAGGCGCGCCCGCAGCAGCCGCACCGTCATCTGGCCCAAGGTGCTGCTGTAGAAGTCGTTGAGATCGAGGACGTCCGTCCACATGGGGCGATAATAGCAGAAACCGCGCCGTCGCGGCCATGGCAGTAACAAGGCAGCCTTGCTAACGTTGCAACATGAGCACGACGCTAGACATCGTTAGAATCCCGGTACTGAACGACAATTACGTGTGGTTGATGCGCGAGCCGCAGAGCGGCGCGGTCGGCGTCGTCGACCCGGCCGTGGCCGGACCGGTGCTGGCCGAGGCGGCCAAACGCCGCTGGAAGATCACCCATATCCTGAATACGCACCATCACGGCGACCATGTCGGCGGCAACCGCGAGATCAAGGAAGCCACCGGCTGCACCATCGTCGGCCCGCGCCGCGATCGCGCCCGCATCCCCGGCATCGACATCGAGGTCGATGACGGCGAGCGCTACCGCTTGGGCGAGGCCGAGGCCGACGTGTTCTTCGTGCCGGGCCACACCAGCGGCCACATCGCCTACGCCTTTCGCGAGCAGAAGGCATTGTTCTGCGGCGACACGCTGTTCGCGCTCGGTTGCGGCCGGATGTTCGAGGGCACGCCGCAACAGATGTGGAGCTCGCTCAGCCGGCTGCGCGCGCTGCCCGACGACATGAAGGTCTACTGCGCGCACGAGTACACGCAGTCGAACGCGCGCTTCGCGGTGACGGTCGAGGCCGACAACGACAAGCTCATCAAGCGCTCGGCGGCGATCGATGCAGCGCGCGCCAAGGGCGAGGCCACGGTGCCCTCGCTGCTCGGCGAGGAGAAGGCGACCAATCCGTTCCTGCGCGCCGACGTGCCGGCGGTGCAGAAGGCCGTCGGCATGCCGGGCGGCGATCCGGTCGCGGTGTTCGCCGAGGTGCGTCACCGCAAGGACGTGTTTCGGTAGGACGCACGGCGCTCGCTACGCCAAGACTGTCATCCCGAGCGTAGCGAGGGACCTTTCCTGTTGCCTTAAAGGTCCCTCGCTTCGCTCGGGATGACAGTGTGCGTTGCTAACGCCTTACCAGACAGAAATACGCACTGATGCCGAGCGCCGCCGCCAGTGCGCCATAGAGCGGCGCCTGCGGGATGTTGAGGAACAGCCAGGGCGCCGACAGCGGCCCGACAGCAGCGCCGAAGTCGCGCCAGGTCGAGTAGCTTGCCTGGGAGGAGAGCACGCTGGACTTGCCGCGCTCGAGCACCAGCACGGGGATCAGCGTGTTGAACATGCCGCGCGTCATGACCACGACCAGCGCGCCCAGCAGCTCGTGGTCGAGGGCGATCAGCGCGAAGCCTGCGACCAGCAGGCCGCCGTTGATGATCGAGATGCGTCCAGCGCCGAAGCGGTCGCCGATCCAGCCGCCCAGCGGCCCAGTGGTGATCTCGACCAGCCAGCGCAGGGCCAGCAGGATCGCCGTGGCCAGTACCGGTGCGAGCCAGGTGATCGAATCCTTCATCAGGAAGGACAGCGTCAGCAGGAACACGCCGTCGCTAGTGAAGCCCAGCATGAAACCCCAGGTCTCCAGGCGATGGGGGATCGGCAGCCGGAACGGCTTCTTGTCCGTGATCTCGCGCGGCAGGCGCGGCAGCATCAGCGCGGCGCCGAGCGAGATCAACGTCAGGCCGCCGAAGATCACGAACACCGAGCGCGGCCCGACATTGACGACGATCCAGGCGCCGCCGACCAGCGACATGGCCTGGACGATGCCGATGGCGGCGCGGCTGGCGCCGACGCGCTTGCCCGCGTTGGCGCGGTCGCTGACGGCATAGGCAAGCGTCGAGAGATTGAGCGAGGCGTAGGAGATGCCCCACAGGATACGGGCGGCGATCTGGACGGCGTCATTCTCCACCAGTCCGTAGAGCGTGGTCGAGACGACCGAGCCGATGGCGGCCATCACCATCAAGGCGTGCGGCCCGACCCTTTCGCCGATCGCCGCCACGCCGGAGTTGGCTAGAAGGCGGATCCAGCGGTTGAGCGACAGCAGCACGCCCACCATGGCGAGGCTGATGCCGAAATCCTGGTGATAGAGCGGCAGCACGGCATAGAGCAGCGTGTCGCCGATCATGGCGACGGCAATCACCAGGCCCGGCAACGCCATGCCCACCGGCTTGGCGGCGGGCGATGGGTTGGCGGCAGTGCTCACGTGCCCGGCTTTACACCCTCACTGGGCGCGTTGCACCAACGCTTCGCGCAGCGCGGCTGCAGCCAGCGATGTGCCGCGGCGGGCGCCGTGCAGCAGCATGGGCGAACTCAGGAAGCCGTGCAGCATGCCGCCGAACTCGACGAGGTCGGCCTGGGTTCCTTCCTGGTGCAGGCGGAAGGCATAGGCGCGGCCCTCGTCACGCAGCGGATCGTAGCCGGCCGTGATCACGAGCGCGGGCGGCAGGCCGCTCAGCGACTTGGCGCGCAACGGCGAGACGCGCCAGTCGCCGCGCGAGCCTTTGTCAGGCGCGTAATGGTCGAAGAACCATTCCATCGTGGCCGCGTTCAGCCCGTAGCCATCCTCGTAACGGCGATAGGACTCGGCGCGGCCGACTGCATCGGTCACGGGATAGGCCAGGAGCTGGAGGCGGAGCTTGGGCCCGCCATTGTCGCGCGCCCAGATTGCGACCGCCGCTGCAAGGTTGCCGCCAGCGCTGTCGCCGCCGATGGCAAGCTTGGAGGCGTCGACGCCGATCGAGGCGCCGTTGGCCGCGACCCATTTCAGGCCGGCCACGACATCGTCGAAGGCGCCGGGAAACCGCGCCTCCGGCGCCAGCCGGTAGTCGACGGCGAAGACCACGATGCCCGCTTCCAGGGCGAACTGGGCGCAGAGCACGTCATGGCTGTCGAGATTGCCGAACACCCAGCCGCCGCCATGGGCGTAGACGAGGCACGGCAGCTCGGCGTCGGCCGGGGCGGTGGCCGGACGATAGATTCGCACCGCGAGATCGCCGGCAGGACCCGCAATGGTGCGATCGACCACTTTGGCCTCGGCCGGCCGCGGGCCCTGGGCCCTCGGACGTAGCGAGAGATAAAGATCACGTGCCGCCTGCGGCGACAGCGTGTTCCACGCCGGCCGATTGGCCGCAGCCATCAGGTCGATCAAGCGCTGCGATTCGGGATCGAGTGCCATTCCTCCAACTCCATTCATCGACAAACGCGCCACTCTAGCAGTCGTCGCCCCTGTTTCGTCACGAGACGAATGGTAAGGTGAGCCATGACGTTCGAACCGGACCACGGCGCGCCTTCTTCGCCGGCCACTTCGTGGTGGCGCAGGGGCTGGGGCCGCCTGAAGAGCTGGCGTCCGGGTTGGGGAAGCAGAACGGGGCCCGCGCCGAGCGGCCGGCGGCGGCTGTGGAGCTGGACCTGGCGCATCGTTGTCGTGGTGCTGGTGCTCTACTTCCCGGTCGGCGCCCTGATCGTGCACAACATCGACGACGATCCGCAGTTCGCGCCGCGCAACGTGGCGCCGGGTGAAAGCCGCGCCGTCGCTACGGCGGCGCAGTTCGTCACCCGCGAGGTCGACGTCAGCACCTGGACGCCGATGATGCCGTTCTTCGTGCCCGCCGGCATCCTCGACAACATGCCGAACTTCCAGCGCGGCATCATGGCGGCGCTGGGCCGCTTCAGCACCGAGTTGATGGATCAGGTCGGCCGTACCCGAGGCACCAGCCAGGTCGACCGCGACCTCGAGCAGGCGCGCGGCTTTCTCAACGAGCAGCCGAACATCTGGTTGTGGCAGCCCAGCGTGTCGCTGCTGCCGTCGACGACGTCGGCGCAGAAGTACCGCGCCGGACGCGACCGCCTGGTGGCCTACAACAAGCGGCTGGCTTCGGGGCAGGCCGTCTTCGAGCGCCGCGCCGACAACCTGCAGGCCCTGCTTGACCGCATCGCCAACGACGAGGGCTCCGATTCGGCGGTGATCGATCAGCACATCATCGAAAGCGCCGGCGACCTCTTCGATCTCAGGGCCGACGACATCTTCTATTTCAACAAAGGCCGCCTCTACGCCAACTTTCTGCTGTTGCGCGAGCTGGGCATCGACTTCGAGAACGTCATCCGCGAACGGAACCTCACGAACGCGTGGAACGGCACGGTCGAGACGTTCCGCATCGCTTCGGCGCTCGATCCCTGGATCGTATGGAACGGCTACCCTGACGGGCTGCTCATTCCCAATCATCTGGCGGCCCAGGGCTTCTATCTGTTGCGAGCCCGCGTGCAGTTGCGCGAACTCACCGCCATCCTGCTGAAATAGGCGACGCGTGGAGATCTACCTACCCATCGCCGAGCAGTCGATGAACGTGTTCGTTCTGCTCGGCCTGGGAGGCGCCGCCGGGCTGCTGGCCGGCATGTTCGGCGTGGGCGGCGGCTTTCTGGCGACGCCGCTCCTGATCTTCGTCGGCATTCCGCCCGCCGTCGCGGTGGCGAGCCAGGCCAACCAGGTGGTCGCCAACTCGATCTCCTCCCTGCAGGTGCACTGGCGGCGCGGCAACGTCGATCTGCGCATGGGCCTGGTCCTGCTGCTGGGCGGCATGATCGGCTCGTCGGCCGGCGTGTCGCTCTTCACGTATCTGAAGAACATCGGCCAGATCGATTTCGTGATCGCCGTGCTCTACGTCGTCATGCTGTCGACCATCGGCGTGCTGATGCTGGTCGAGAGCGCCCGGACCTACATCAGGCGGCGGCGCAATCCGGAAGCGCCGCGCGGCAAGCTGCACACGCACTATCTGGTGCACCGGCTGCCGCTCAAGCTGCGCTTCTACAAGTCCAAGCTCTACATCAGCGCCCTGCTGCCGATCGGCATCGGCTTCGTCATCGGCGTCTTGTCGGCGGTCCTGGGCGTCGGCGGCGGCTTCGTGCTGGTGCCGGCGATGATCTACATCCTCGGCATGCCGACCGCGGTCGTGATCGGCACCTCGAACTTCCAGATCCTGTTCGTAGCCGCCAACGTCACCTTCCTGCAGGCCGCGACCAACGGCACGGTCGACGTCGTGCTGGCGCTGCTCTTGATCCTGGGCGGCGTGGTCGGCGCGCCGATCGGCTCGCGGCTGGCGGCCAAGCTGCCGGGCGTCGTGCTGCGCGGGCTGATGTCGGTGCTGATCCTGGTCGTGGCGGTGGAGCTCCTGACCGAGCTTCTGCGCACGCCGAGCTCGCTCTATTCCCTCGGCTTCCGGCAGGTGATGCCATGAGGGCATGGAGCACCATCGTCGCGTTGCTGGTCGGCCTCCTGCTGGCAGGACCGCTTGCCGCGCCTACTGCCGCACAGGGGCCGCGCATCGAGCCGCCAGCGGGCGGCATCTTCGGTCCTCTCCCGGGCACGGGCGGCGCACAGTCGAGCGATCCCAGCGTGCCGCCGTCGGTGCCCAGCCAGTTCGAGACGCCGGATCTGATCGTCGACCTGTCGCGGCCGCGGGTGTCGATCACCTCGGCCTTCCAGGGCGAAAGCATCCTGCTGTTCGGCATGTTCGACCCGCCGGGCGAGATCGTCGTGGTCGTGGTCGGTCCGCCGGCGCGCGAGACGGTGCTGCGCAAGCAGCGCGTGCTGGGCCTGTGGCTCAACACCGGCCGCCAGGCGTTCGACGACGTCCCGGCCTACTACTCCATCGCCGCCAGCCAGCCCCTGCAGCGCCTGCTGGCGCGCAGCGCCGGCGGCGAGATCCTGTCGCTGGAGGACCGCATGCAGAGCGTGCGCTCGGTCGGCCAGCGCGAGCATGAGGACCTGATCAGGTTCCGCCTCGGTCTGGTCGAGGTGAAGCGGCGCGAGGGCCTTTTCCCGGCAGCTATCGGCCAGGTCACCATCCAGGCCAACCGGCTTTTCCGGGTCGAGCTGCCGTTCCCCTCGCGCCTGCCCGAGGGCATCTACGAGGTCAGGACCTATCTCCTGCGCGAGGGCAAGATCGTGGCCGCGGTGTCGCGCCCGTTGCCCGTCGGCAAAGTCGGCTTCAGCGCCCAGCTTGCCGGTTGGGCCGACAATGAGGGGCCGCTCTACGGCCTGGGTGCAATCATCATGGCTCTGGTCGTCGGCTGGATCGGCGGCGCGATCATGCGGCGTATCTAGGGAGGACAACGATGAGCGAACAGGCCAGCCTGCCCGACGAGCGCGTCTTCCTGGTCGTGGTCGACGAAAGCCCGGAGATGCGCAACGCCTTGCGCTATGCCTGCCGCCGCGCCAAGCGCACCGGCGGCCGCGTGGCCATGCTCTACGTCATGGAGCCGCCGGAAGGCCAGCAATGGGGCGCGGTCATGGACCTGATGCGCCAGGAAGCGCGCCAACAGGCCGAGGAGGTGATCGCCAAGCACGCCGACGTCGCGGTTTCCCTGACCGGCCAGCCGCCAGCCATCCATATCCGCGAAGGCAAGAGCCGCGATGAGCTGGTCAAGCTGATCACCGAAGACCCCTCGATCTCGGTTCTCGTGCTGGCGAGCGCATCGAGCAGCGAGGGGCCGGGGCCGCTGGTCACCGCCTTCGCCGGCAAGCTCGGCAGCCAGCTTCGCGTGCCGCTCACCATCGTGCCGGGCGCACTCAGCGAAGCACAGATCGACGCAATCTCCTGAAGCGTGCGCGAAGTTTCTGCGACGATTTTGGCAACAGCAGTCGGCTAACTCTTTTTGTGTTCCGCTCTATCGGCATGGCCTCAGTTTGATCACTGACCAGTATTTAGTTGAAATATAGATATAATATTGATATTTACCATAATCTTTATTCGGTCGGACCCAAGAATAGACTTGATCGGTTTGCCCTTGGTTCCTACCTCAATGACATCGAACGGGGGCGGCGACGTCCCGTCCCCACCCTAAGCGAGGCCAAGCGGGTAGCCGCAACGCCTTCGACAAGGAGGTTGGTTTGTTCATCCAGACCGAGCAGACGCCGAATCCGTCCACCTTGAAGTTCCTCCCGGGCCGCGTGGTCATGGAGAAGGGGACGATGGATTTTGCGACCGCCGAAGCCGCCGGCCCATCGCCTCTGGCGAAGAGGCTGTTCGCGGTCGAGGGCGTCGAGCGCGTGTTCTTCGGCTCCGACTTCGTGACCGTCACCAAGTCGGCCGATCGGGACTGGCAAGTCCTCAAGCCGTCGATCCTCGGCGGCATCATGGAGCACTACACCTCCGGCGATCCGGTGATCGCCGATGCCGCCGAGGCGCATGCCGCGGCGGCCGACGACGATGAAGTCGTCGCGCAGATCAAGGAACTACTCGATACGCGCGTTCGTCCGGCCGTAGCGCAGGACGGCGGCGATATCGTCTTCCAGGACTTCCGGGATGGCGTGGTCTACCTGCACATGCAGGGCTCTTGCTCGGGCTGCCCGAGTTCGACCGCCACGCTCAAGATGGGCATCGAGAATCTTCTGAAGCACTACGTGCCGGAAGTGGTGGAAGTGCAGGCGGCCCAGTAGGCCGCCTTCCGCTCAAGCGTACAGCGTAGAGGTGCAACGGGCGTGGCGTGGGGCCGCGTGCGATGGGCCGTTCGTTTGAGCAAACGAAACGAGGGTGTGGGATGCTTTGTGCGATTCAGCCCGCGATCAATCGCGGGCGACAATATGCGTTTCCGGTGGTGTGGGCCGCCGTATTCGCAACCGGTGTCGGTCTCAGCGAGCCGCTGCCCTCCTTCGATGCCGCGCCCTTTCTCTCCTTCGCGCCGATCGGTAAAGCCCAGGCCTCATCGCCCGACGAGGTGACGCTGGCTTCGATGGATGCCGAGCCGCAGGCGCTGACCTTCCTGCCGCCGCCGGCCAACGAGCCGGACGACATCCATCGCTTGATCATCGATCCGTCGATGGGCCATGGCCGCTTCGCCGCGCCGAGCAACGCGCTGCGTCGCCAGGTCCAGCTCCGTGCCGTCAGCCCGCGCACTGCCGACGAACTCGCCGGCTTCTTCCGCGACGTCTCCTTCACGCTGCTCACCGACATCCGTCAGGGCGAGGCCGTGCCGGCGATCAAGGTCGATCGCGTGCCGGCCGATCTCGGCAACAAGGACGGCTTTGAACGCAAGCAGCTCTTCATCACCGCCATCCTGCCGGTGGTGCTGGAAGTCAATCAGCGCGTGATGGTCGACCGCGAGCAGCTGCTCGCGCTGCGCGACAAGATCGCCATCGATCCGTACGCCATGAGCCCGATCGAGCGCATCTGGCTGGAAGATCTTGCCGACCGTTACGAGACGACGCCCGATCGCATGGACGAGTTGGTGCGCCGCGTCGACATCGTGCCGCCGTCGATGGCGATCGCCCAGGGCGGCGTCGAATCGGGTTGGGGTACTTCCTTCGCCGCGCGGACCGGCAACGCCCTGTATGGCCAGATGAAGGCGGGCAGCGCCATGCCGCTGCCCTTCCCCAATGTCGGCGAGTCGACCGAGGCCTACATCACCAACCTCAACACCCATCCGGCCTATGCTGGCTTCCGCACTGCCCGCGCCCAGGCACGCGAGCGCGGCGAGGATCTCGAGGGCTATCGCCTGATCGGCACGCTGCTGCGCTACTCCGAGCGCGGCCTGGGCTACGTGCAGTTCGTCCGCCAGATCATGCGCGAGAACGACCTGCACGATTTCGACAGGGCCAAGCTGCCGGAGCCCGCGAGCTTCGAGGCGCAGGCGCCTACATCATCGGCCGCGGCAGATCGGCGTCGCTGACCAGCGGATAGCGCCGCTGGTCGAACAGCTGATAGTGCCACCATTCATTGCGGTAGAAGTCCCAGCCGGCGCTGGTCATCAGCCCCATCAGCAGCAGGCGGTTGCGCTGCGCCTCGGGCGAGACGTCGGTGCGGCCGTGATGCGACAGCGGCGTGAAGGCGTCGAACGCCGTGCCCATGTCGAGTTCGCGCTCGCCGTCCAGCAGGGTGAGGTCGACGGCAACGCCGCGCGAATGCGGCGAGCCACGGCGCGGATCGGCCAGGAATTCCGGATCGGGCCGGGCGTTCCACAGCGCCCATTGCGCCTCGACGGGGCGCAGGGCATCGAAAATGCGAAGTCGGAGCCCGAGCGGCCGGGCGAGCGCGATCGCTGCGGCAAGCTTGTCGGCGGCTTCGCGATGCAGCCAGCATTCGGCATTCCGGTAGACCGGCTGCCCCGTTAGATTGGCCTCCGTCGCGTAGGCGAGCGTCACGTCGATGTCGAAGTCCGGCGGGGCGATGGCAACAAGATCGAGCTTCATGAGCCAAGAATACACATGACGGTCCTTGCCTTCGATTGCGCCGTCACCGGCATGACCGTTGCCGTGGTGCGCGACGGCGTGTGCCTTGCCAGCCTTGCCGAAGAAGGCCGCGACCAGGCGGCGCGCCTCGTGCCCGCGATCGCCACGGTGCTCGCCGAAGCCCGAGTCGACCGGCGCGACCTGTCGCTCATCGCCGTGACCGTCGGTCCGGGCAGTTTCACCGGTGTGCGGGTGGGCCTTGCCGCCGCGCGCGGACTGGCCGTCGGGCTGGGGGTGCCGTTGGCCGGCATCCCCACGACGTCGGTTCTGCTTGCTCAGTCGCAGCCCGGGCAGCGTCTGGCGGTTGCCGCCATCGACAGCCGGCTGGGCGACTGGTTCTGCGCCATCGACGAGGCCTTTGACGGAAAGCTTGCGGCGCCTTTTGCAGCATCGGCTCACGACTTTGCCAATCGGATCGCCGGGCGTCCCTGTCTCGTCATCGGTACGGGCGTGAAGGCGCTGGCGGCTGCTCTTGTTGCTGCCGGCATCGACGCCATCGCCGAGGAAGCCGTCCCCGATCCGGTTGTGCTGGCTTGCCTGGCCGACCATATGAGCGTCGATGCCTGGCGCACGCACAACGAGCGCGAGGGCCTGCCGCGGCCGCTCTACCTGCGTGGCGTCAACATCACCTTGCCCGACGGCGCGCGCCGCACCGTTGAATGACCGACCATTTCGCCATCGCTCCGCTGGGGGCGCTCGATCTCGACCGGGCGGCGGCGTTGCATGCCGAATCGTTCACGCCGTTCGGTGAGCGCATCTGGACACGGCAGGACCTCGCCGAGCTCGTGGCGTTGCCGGGCGTGGCCGGTCTGCTGCTGCAGGTCGATGGCCATGATGCGGGGTTCGCTGTGTGTCAGGTGGCGACGGACGAGGCGGAGCTCTTGACCCTCGCCGTGCGCCCAGCGCATCGCCGCCAGGGCGGGGGGCGCCGCCTGCTCGCGGCGATCATCGATCATGTGCGCAAGCGAGGGGCGCGAGCGCTATTCCTTGAGGTCGGCGTGGATAATCCGGCGGCGCGAAGCCTCTACGAATCGCAGGGTTTTCGAGCAGTCGGCGAACGTCGCGCTTACTACCAGCGCGGCCAGGCACCGCCGGCCGACGGCCTCGTCATGCGTCTCAATCTCATCTGATGAATCGGTGGTCAGGCGCGCCGGATGATTACGATATGGGCATCGCCTGCATCGTCGATCGACAGGATGGTGTGGCCTTCCTCGCGCGCGGCACGGGGAACGTTTCGCAAAGGTTCTTCGCCCCGGAGGCGGACGCTCAGGATCTCGCCCGGCTTCATGCGTTCGAGCCTGAGCTTGGTTCGCACGAAGGTCATCGGGCAGACCTCGGCCGTGATGTCGATTGTCTGGTCCGGCTGGATTGTCATCACCCGACAACTATACCGCGACCGCAGAGCGGTGTAGGGTAACATTGCATGCCTGATCGTAAGTCAAAGCTCGAGGTGCTGTGCGCCGAACGCGGTCTCAAGATGACCGACCAACGGCGCGTGATCGCGCGCGTGCTCTCGGAAGCGCACGATCATCCGGATGTCGAGGCCGTGCATCGTCGCGCAACCGCGATCGATCCCAACATCTCGATCGCCACGGTCTATCGGACCGTGCGACTCTTCGAGGAAGCCGGCATTCTCGCCAAGCATGATTTCGGAGATGGTCGCGCTCGCTATGAAGAAACGCCTGACGAGCATCACGACCACCTGATCGATATCCAGAGCGGCAAGGTTGTGGAATTCCACAACGACGAGATCGAAGAACTGCAGCGCCGGATCGCGGAAAAGGCCGGCTACAAGCTGGTCGGTCACCGTCTGGAGCTGTACGGCGTGCCCCTCGACGGGAAAAACAGTCGCCAAAAATGAGTGGACGAGGCCATCGCCACCTCGATAATGGAGCGATGATCGGGGCGGCCCCCTTGCGGATTCAACATGCGCATTGACCGCGCTGACAGCGAAGCCGAGTTGCTTGGTGCGCCCGCCTCCAGTGCGGAGATCGTCAGGGTTGTTGCTGGCGACTTCGAGGTCCGGTTGGCCGAGAACGCCGCCGAGATCGATGCCGCGCAGGCGCTTCGCTATCGGGTATTTTACGAAGAGATGACAGCGCGTCCGACGCCGGAGATGGCGGCGCGGCGGCGCGACTTCGACGCCTTCGACACGGTTTGCGATCACCTGCTGGTGCTCGATCATCGCCGCGGCGAGGGGCCGAAGGCCATCGTCGGCACCTATCGCCTGACCCGCCGCTCGGCGGCGGCGGCAATCGGCCGTTTCTACTCGTCGGCCGAGTACGACATCCAGCCGATGATCGACTATCCCGGCGAGGTCCTCGAGGTCGGCCGCTCGTGCATCGAGAAGGACGCACGCAACACCGCGACCATGCAGATGCTGTGGCGCGGCATCGCGCTCTACGCGTACCACTACAATATCCAGGTGATGTTCGGCTGCGCCAGCCTGCCGGGCGCTGATCCGTCGCAGCACTCGCAGGCGATGAGTTATCTCTATCACCATCACCTGGCGCCGCCGGAGATCCGCGTGCGCGCGCTGGCCAGCCGTTACGTCAAGATGGACGTGCTGGAACCCGGCAGCTACGACCCGCGCAAGGCAATGGCGCGCGTGGCGCCGCTCATCAAGGGCTACCTGCGTCTGGGCGGCTTCGTCGGTGACGGCGCGGTGATCGATCCGCAGTTCAACACCACGGACGTCTTCATCACCGTCAAGACGGCAATCATCACCGAGAAGTACATCCGCCACTACGAACGCGGGATCCGCGAACAGGAAAGCTGACGTCTACGACACTGCATGTGGATCGGTTCTCCTCTGCGAGGCGCCTTCCGGCTGCTGTGCTACCTTTCGGTGACACTCATCCTGGTGCCGATCTATCTCGTGGCCATGTCGCTGCGCATCCGTCCGATCATCCGCTGGATGCCGGTCGCCTATCACAGCTTTGTCTGCGTCATCCTCGGCATCAAGGTGCGCGTGCACGGCGAGCGTTCGGACGTGATCCCGACGCTCTTTGTCTGCAACCACGTCTCCTACCTCGACATCGTGGTTTTGGGCGGTCTGATCCCGGGCAGCTTCGTCGCCAAGGCCGAGGTCGCGACCTGGCCGTTCTTCTCGACGCTCGCCAAGGCGCAGCGCACGATCTTCGTCGAGCGGACCAGCGGCAAGGCCAGTCACAGCCGCGACGAGATGATGAGCCGGCTGAACACCGGCGACAATCTCATGCTGTTTCCCGAGGGCACCTCGAGCGACGGCCAGCGCGTGCTGCCCTTCCGCAGCGCCCTGTTCGGCGTGGCGCAGTTGCGCCGTGACGAGAAGCCCATCGCGGTGCAGTCGGTGGCGATCGCCTACACCCGCCTCGACGGCATACCGCTCGGCCGCTACTGGCGCCCGCTGTTCGCCTGGTTCGGCGACCTCGATCTGGTGCCACATCTTTGGCAGATGGTGTGCCTGGGCGAGACCGAGGCCGTCGTCACCTTCTTCCCGCCGGTCGACATCGACAAGCTCGGCGATCGCAAGAAGCTCTGCGAATACTGTTTCAAGCAGGTGTCGGGGGCGGTCCAGGCGGCGAATTCGGGGCGCTATGAGCTCCTGCCGCCGAAGAAGGCGGCTGCCGCCTGAATTCCTCCCCCGTCATACGGGGGAGGGTAGGGAGGGGGCGAGCCTCAATGTTGATTTTGGCAGTTTCAGATCTGAAACTTTCGGGCACCCGTCCTGCGGCTTTCCCCCTCCCGGCCTCCCCCGTAAGACGGGGGAGGTGAATGAGGGGAGGAGTCGACCACCGCCCCCGGCAGTGATAGAACCCGGCCGTTCCTGCAACGGAGACCGATGACCGACGTCCGCACCGACGGGCAGCGCAAGCGTGTGTTCATCCGCACCTACGGGTGCCAGATGAACGTCTACGATTCGGACCGCATGGCCGATGTCCTGCGGCCGCTGGGCTATGCCATGGCCGACACGCCCGAGCAGGCCGATCTGGTCGTGCTGAACACCTGCCACATCCGCGAGCATGCCTCGGAGAAGGTCTATTCCGAGCTCGGCCGCCTGCGCGATACCAAGCGCGAGCGTCGCGCCGAAGGCCGCGACCTCACCATCGCCGTGGCGGGCTGCGTCGCCCAGGCCGAGGGCGAGGAGATCGTGCGCCGCCAGCCTGCCGTCGACATCGTCGTCGGTCCGCAGGCCTACCACCGCCTGCCCGAGCTTCTGGCCGAGGCCGAGCGCAAGGCCGCGATCCGCCGCGCCGGCAAGCGCCTGCCGGGCGCGGGCGTGCTCGACACCGACTTCCCGGCCGAGAGCAAGTTCGATCATCTGCCGGCGCCGCAGGGCGTGCGCGCCGGCTCGGCCTTCCTGTCGATCCAGGAAGGCTGCGACAAGTTCTGCACCTTCTGCGTCGTGCCCTATACGCGCGGCGCGGAGTATTCGCGGCCGGCATCCGCCGTGCTGAGCGAAGCTCGACAGCTCGTCGCCGCCGGCGCGATCGAGATCACGCTGCTCGGCCAGAACGTCAACGCCTATCACGGCGAAGCGCCCTCAAGCTCAACAGGCGGCTCGACCTGGTCACTGGCCCGGCTGATCCACGCGCTTGCCGAGATCGATGGCGTGGCGCGCATCCGTTACACGACCTCCCATCCGCGCGACATGGACGACGACCTGATCGCCGCCCACGGCGCGGTGCCGCAGCTCATGCCGTACCTGCACCTGCCGGTGCAGTCGGGCTCCGACCGCATCCTCGAGGCGATGAACCGCCGGCACGGCCGCGATCTCTTCCTCAGGCTCGTCGATCGCCTGCGCCATGCGCGCGCCGACCTTGCGCTCTCCTCCGACTTCATCGTCGGCTTCCCCGGCGAAAGCGACGCCGACTTCGACGACACGATGCGGCTGGTCGACCAGGTGGGCTTCGCTTCGGCCTTCTCCTTCAAGTACAGCCGCCGCCCCGGCACGCCCGGTTCGGCGATGCCCGACCAGGTACCCGAGGCGGTGAAGTCAGCCCGGCTCGCTGCTCTTCAAGCGCTGCTCGGCCGGCAGGCGCGCGACTTCAACATCTCCAAGGTCGGCGCGACCGTGCCGGTGCTGTTCGCCGAGACCGGCCGCAAGCCTGGCCAGATCATCGGCAAGACGCCGTGGCTGCAGTCGGTCTATGCCGAGGGCAATGAACGGCTGATCGGCCACATCGTCGAGGCCCGCCTGATCGAAGGCCATGCCAACAGCCTGGCCGGCGAGATCGTCACCCGCGCTTACGAGGCCGCCGCGTGAGCGATACCGCCGCCACCGGCCGTTCGGCCGACGTGCGCCGCATGACGTTCGACGACAATGCGCTGCTGCCCGTGCTTTACGGCAATCACGACCGTCATCTGGTGCGCATCGAACAGCTCGCCAACGTGCAGCTGAGCGCGCGCGGCAACCAGCTCGCCATTGCCGGATCGGCCGACGACGCCGCGATCGCACACAAGGCCATCGCCGGCCTCTACGAGCGGCTGAAGCGCGGCCTGTCGATCGAGGTCGCCGATGTCGATGCCGCCGTGCGCTTTGCCCGCACCGGCGCCGACGGTGGCGACAATGACGGCATCGGCATCGGCATCCGCACCCGCCGCCGTACCGTGCAAGCGCGCTCGCCAGGCCAGCGCACTTATCTCGCGGCTCTGCATGAGCGTGACATGGTGTTCGCCCTGGGACCGGCGGGCAGCGGCAAGACCTACCTCGCCGTCGCCATGGGCGTGTCGCTGCTGCTGGCGGGCAAGGTCGAACGCATCGTGCTGTCGCGGCCCGCGGTCGAGGCTGGCGAGCGGCTGGGCTTCCTCCCCGGCGACATGAAGGAGAAGATCGATCCCTATCTGCGGCCGCTCTATGACGCGCTGCACGACATGCTGCCGGCCGAGCAGATCGCCAACCGCATGGAATCGGGCGAGATCGAGATCGCGCCGCTCGCCTTCATGCGCGGCCGCACGCTGGCGCACTGCTTCGTGATCCTGGACGAGGCGCAGAACACCACGCCGATGCAGATGCGCATGTTCCTGACACGACTGGGCGAGGGCTCGCGCATGGTGATCACCGGCGATCCCAGCCAGACCGACCTGCCCGGTGGTCAGCGCTCGGGCCTGGCCGACGCGGTCGACACGCTGAAAGACGTCGAAGGTGTTCGCTTCGTCCGGCTGACCTCCAAGGACGTCGTGCGCCACGACCTGGTGACACGCATCGTCGAGGCCTATGACGCGCGCGACAAGAAGAGCAAGTCGGACGGCCGTTGACGTCGTCGTGCTCGATGCGGCGTGGCGCAAGGCCATGCCGGGCGTCGAACGATTGGTGCGCAAGGCCGCGCGCGCCGCGACCAACAACCGCAAACGCTCGCTCACGATTGCCCTCGCCGATGACCGGCGCGTGCGCGCGCTGAATGCACGTGACCGCAAGAAGGACAAGCCGACCAACGTCTTGTCCTATCCATCGGGCGAACGCGATTTCCTGGGTGATGTCGTGCTGGCGCGCCAGACCGTCTGGCGAGAGGCCAAGTCGCAAGGCAAGACGGCTGCAGATCATCTCAGCCATCTCGTCGTGCATGGCACGCTCCATCTGATGGGTTACGATCACGAGACGAGCGAGGCCGACGCCGAGCGCATGGAAGCTCTGGAGCGGCGGATCCTCGCCAAGCTCGGAATCGCCGATCCATACTGAGGAAGGAAACGACAATGCGGGTGGGATTTATTGGCCTGGGCACGATGGGCTCGGGCATCTCGGCCAACATGCAGAAGGCCGGCCACGAGATGGTGGTGCACGATGCGCGGCGCCAGGCGGCCGAGAAGATCTGCGCCGCCGGCGCGGAATGGGCCGATTCGCCCAAGGCCGTCGCCGAGGCGACGGAAGTCGTCTTCACGTCGCTGCCGGGCCCGAAGGAGTTCGAAGCGGTCGTGAAGGGCGACAAGGGGTTGCTCGCCGGCATGTCGCGCGGCCAGCCGCTGTTCGATCTCACGACCAATTCGCCGACCACCATCCGCGGCCTCGAACCGTTGTTCAAGGAGCGCGGCGCCGTGCTGCTCGACAGCCCGGTGAGCGGCGGTCCGGCCGGCGCCCACTCGGGCAAGATGGCGATCTGGGTCGGCGGTGACGAGCAGGTCTTCCAGCGCTATCGCCCTGTGCTCGACGCGGCGGGCGACCAGGTTGCCTATATCGGCCCGATCGGCTCGGCCTCGGTCGCCAAGCTGGTGCACAATCTCAGCGGCTACATGATCCAGACGGCGCTGGCCGAAGCCTTCACCATGGGCGTGAAGGCCGGCGTCGATCCGCTGACCTTGTGGAAGGCCGTGCGTAACGGCGTCACCGGCCGGCGACGCACCTTCGACGGCCTTGCCGACCATTTCCTGCCCGACGTCTTCGACCCGCCGCGCTTTGCCCTGAAGCTCGCGCACAAGGACGTGTCGCTTGCCACGCAGGTCGGCCGCGAGATGGGTGTGCCGATGCGACTTGCCAACCTGACGCTCGAGGAGATGACCGAGGCGCTGGCCCGCGGCTGGGAAGGCCGCGATTCGCGCTCGTCGATGATCCTGCAGAAGGAGCGGTCGGGGCTCACGATCAAGGTCGACCCCGCCGACATCGCCGCCGCATTGCGCGACAAGAGCAACGCTTAGCGTCTTTCCGGAGCGCGGACCTCCAGGTCCGCTTCAGTCATCCTGAGCGGAGCGAAGGATCTCATGCCGGTTGCAAGCGGTGATGAGGTCCTTCGCTGCGCTCAGGACGACAGACTTGAGCGGACCTGGAGGTCCGCGCTCCGGCAAGAAAGACCTAAAGCATCTCCAGCGTCTGCTTGCCTTTGGGCGGCGGGAAGGCGCGGTCGAGTTCGGCGGTGATCTCGGGCGTGAGCTTGACGTCGAGCGCGCCGAGATTTTCCTTCACGCGATCGCGGGTCGAGGACTTGGGAATCGTCACCACCCCGGGCTGGGCCATCACCCAGGCGAGCGCCAGCTGTGCCGGCGTGCAGCCGACGCCATCGGCGAGCTTCTTCAGCGCGGGCTTGGTCAGCAGGCGGCCCTGGTCGAGCGGTGAATAGGCCATCAGCGGGATCGACTTCTTGCGCATCAACGGCAGCAGGTCGAACTCCGGGCCGCGCCGCGACAGGCAGTACAGCACCTGGTTGGAACCGGTCAGGCCCTTGTCGAGGCGGGCGGCATCCTCCATGTCGCCGCGGTCGAAGTTGCTGACGCCGAAGTCGGCAATCTTCCCTTGCTCGCGCAGGCGATGGAATGCCTCGAACGTCTCCTCGAGCCGCGCCCCGCCGCGCCAGTGCAGCAGATAGAGATCGATCTTTTCCAGACCCATCCGCCTGAGGCTGCGCTCGCAGGCGGCGACCGTGCCCGAGCGCGTCGCATTGTGGGGATAGACCTTGCTCACGATGTAAGGTTTGGCCCGTCCCTTGATCGCTTCGCCGACGATCTCCTCGGCGACGCCCTCGCCGTACATCTCGGCGGTATCGATCATGGGATAGCCGAGTTCCAGCCCATATTTCAGCGCGTCGAGCTCATCGCCGCGCCGCCGGCCGCTTTCGCCCATACGCCAGGTTCCAAGGCCAAGGATCGGCATGGCCGCACCAGAAGGAAGTTTGCAGGAACGCATAAGGAACATCCGTCGTTGCAACGCCGCAGCGATAGCCTATCTTAACGACCATGCCGGACTCCACAGCGCACAGTACGCGACCGGGCAACAGCCCGGATTCGGCGAGTGAGCCCTCCCCAATACCAGCGCCAATAGCTGCGACCGCTCCGGAGGTGCCTTCGAGCGGCGGCCTGCTGCGCGCCATCCTGCGCCGCCTGCGCCGGCGCGAGAAGAACGAGGCGGTGCGCGAGGCGATCGAGGAGCTGATCGAGGAGACGCCCGAGAGCGACACGCCGATCAGCGACGACCAGCGGGTGCTGCTGGCCAACATCCTGAAGCTGCGCGACAAGACCGTGGCCGACGTCATGGTGCCGCGCGTCGACATCATCGGCATCGCCGCCGACACGCCGCTCGACGAAGTGGTGCGCCTGATCCAGGCCGAGGCGCATTCGCGCTATCCGATCTACCGCGAGTCGCTCGATGACGTGATCGGCATGATCCACATCAAGGACGTGCTGGCCTACTGGGGCACCGCCAAGAAGTTCAACCTGCGTGACATTCTTCGCCGCGTCGTGTTCGTGGCGCCGACCTTGCCGGTGCTCGACATGCTGCTCGACATGCGCCGCTCGCGCACCCACATGGCGCTGGTGGTCGACGAGTTCGGCGGCACCGACGGGCTTCTCACCATCGAGGACCTGGTCGAGGAGATCGTGGGCGAGATCGAGGACGAGCACGACGTCGCCCAGACGCCGACCGTGGCGCGCCGCGTCGACGGTACGATCGACGTCAACGGCCGCACCCCCGTCGAGCTTCTGGAGCAGGAGATCGGCAACGTGCTGTCGGAGGACGAGCGTCGTGAGATCGACACGGTGGGCGGCTTGATCTTCTCGCTGCTCGGCCGCATCCCCGAGCGCGGCGAGGTCGTGCGCCATCCCTCGGGCGTCGAGTTCGAAGTGCTCGACGTCGACCCCAGGCGCATCAGGCGCCTGCGTGTGCGGCCGCCGACGACCTCGGCGACGGCCGCCGCCTGACCGCCGCACCATCGTGAGCAAGCTTCAAGGATGGCGCGCCCTGGGCGTGGCCTTGGTGGCGGGAGCGTTGGCGGCTCTCGCCATGCCGCCGCTCTACTGGCTGCCCCTCGCGATCGTGGGCATCGTGGCCTACGTCTGGCTGTGGCAGGCGGCGCCGACGCCGCTCAGCGCCTTCTGGCGCGGATTGGCCTGGGGCACGGGCCATTTCGCCGTCGGCTCCTACTGGATCCTCGAAGCCTTCTACGTCCCGCCGGCCGACTTCGCCCTGCTGGGGCCGCCGATCGTCGCGGGCCTCGCGGTCCTGTTGGGATTCTTTCCGGGCCTCGTCGCCTGGGCAGCGCGTCGCATCATCGATCGCTGGCCGAGCCTCGGCGGCCGCTACAGCCGCCTGGTTGTACTGGCGATCGCCTGGACGGTTGCAGAGTGGCTGCGTGGACACCTCTTCACTGGCTATTCCTGGAATCCTCTGGCGCATGTCTGGGCCTTTGCCACGCCTTTGCTACAGGGTGCGGCGCTGTTCGGCGTCTATGGCCTTGGCATGTTGACCTTCCTCGTGCTCGCCGCGCCGACGGCTGGCTGGCGGGCATCGATCGCGGCGCTTGTCGCCGTCGGTCTTGCTGGCTGGGCCGGCCAGTCGGCGATGGCGGCCATCGAAAACGGCAACGGGCCCTGGATCCGCATCGTGCAGCCCAACGTGCCGCAGGCGCAGAAATACCGCCCGGAGACCCGTGCCCGCCAGCTCGCCAAGCTGGTGGAGATGAGCCGCCGGCCGGGCTTCGACCGCTTGGCCGCCGTGGTCTGGCCGGAAACGGCGCTTCCCGAGATCATCGAGCCCGGCTCGGCGGCACTCGCAATCATGGCCCAGGCCGTGCCGCCGGGCGGCCTGCTGCTGACTGGTGCGGCACGGGCCACCGCCGCCGGGCCCGCGGACGGCGTATGGAATTCCCTGTTGGTGATCGACGGGGCCGGCGCCATTGCGGCCCACTACGACAAGGTCCACCTCGTGCCGCTCGGCGAGTACATCCCCTTCCACAAGCAACTGGCGCCGGTCTCGGGCATGATCGGCCGCGGCTCGTTCGAGGTGGGCGAGGGAAGGGTGACGCTGGTGCCGTCGAACGGCCTGCCGTCCTTCTCGCCGGTGATCTGCTACGAGGTGATCTTCCCCGCCGCCGTGACGGGGCCCGGCGAACGGCCGCAGTGGCTGCTCAACATCACCAACGATGCCTGGTTCGGCACGTCGAGCGGACCGTACCAACACTTGACCAGTGCTCGCCTGCGCACCATCGAGGAAGGCCTGCCCATGATCCGCGCCGCCAACACCGGCGTATCGGCGGTGATTGATGCTTACGGCCGCGTTCTTGCGTCACTCGACATGCAACAGGAGGGCATCATCGACCACCGCCTTCCCGCGGCGCGTGTGGCCACCCCCTTTGCACGCTGGGGCGACTGGACACTGCTGGTCCTGGTTGCATTTCTTGGTGTGACGTTAATCGGAACGCGATTGTGGAAGAGCCGACAACCCCCATGAATCATTCAACATTAGGAATCCTGAGGATCAGCTTGCATTATCCGGGCGAGGGGGTAATGTCATATGCAGCCCTGACGTGTAGATATGCATTTTTGCACAGGTGAGCTTGCCGACGGGCCGCACTTACCGAGTGTTTGCCACTTTATTTGCACAACCGCGTTGTAGGCTTAGAGAGACGAGAGCGAGAAGGAACACGACCAATGGCAAGATCACATCCGGTAGACGTCCATGTCGGCGCGCGCATGCGCCAGCGCCGCACGCTTCTCGGGATGAGCCAGGAAAAGCTCGGGACGGCTGTCGGGCTCACCTTCCAGCAGATTCAGAAATACGAGCGCGGTTCCAACCGCATCGGTTCGAGCCGGCTCTATGAATTCGCCAAGGTGCTCGACGTGCCGGTGTCGTACTTCTTCGACGAGATGCCTTCCAACGCGCTGTCGGGTCGGCCGATGTCCGGCCGCGGCCGCAAGGGCTTCGGCGAAGCCGGCACGCCGTTCGAGCAGGAGAAGGATCCGCTGATCAAGCGTGAGACGCTGGAACTGGTGCGGGCCTACTACAAGATCCGCGAAGGCCGCGTGCGCAAGCGCATCTTCGAGATGGTCAAGGCCGTGGGTGCGGCGAGCCATGCCGAGGTGCTGGGCGGCCGTAAGCGCTAAAAGGCCGCAAGATCCCGGGGGGATGCTGAAGGGGCGGGGGAAAGCCTGAGGCAAACTGCCAAGGCCCCCTTGATTTCCGTCGACATCTGGAGTTTTTAGCCGGCGCGGCTCCGATGGGCGGCGTCGCCGCGGACGGATTTGGACGACTTGCCACCGCGACAATAAAGGCTAAGCCGGACGTTGGCGGCTCTTCCGCCCTGCCCGGAGTCCAGCGACCTGTGGGAGGGCTGTTTTGGCCATCAAGGATTATCTCTTCACCAGCGAATCGGTTTCCGAAGGCCATCCGGACAAGGTCTGCGACCAGATCTCGGATGCCATCCTCGACGCTTTCATCGCCAACGACGTCAAGCTCGGCCATGCCGACGACAGCCACGCCAACACCCGGCTGGGCTGCGAGACGCTCGCCACCACCAACAAGATCGTCATCGCCGGCGAAGGCCGCGCCTCGGCGCCGTACATGCGCAAATACGGCAAGCACACCATCGTCAACCGCGAAGCCCTGACCGAGATCGCCCGCGAGGTCGTGCGCGACATCGGCTACGACCAGGACGGCTTCTCCTTCCACGGCGCCGACGTCGAGGTGCTGCTGCACGGCCAGTCGCCCGACATCGCCATGGGCGTCGATGCCAAGAAGAAGGGCGGCAATCTCGGCGATCAGGAAGGCGCGGGCGACCAGGGCCTGATGTTCGGCTTCGCCTGCCGCGACAGCGAGGAATACGAGAAGGGCTCGTTCATGCCGGCCCCGATCTACTTCTCACACAAGATCCTCGAGGTGCTGAGCAAGGCGCGCCGCTCGGGCGAACTGCCCGACCTGCAGCCCGATGCCAAGAGCCAGGTCACGGTGCGCTATGTGAACGGCAAGGCCGTCGGCGCCACCAAGGTCGTCGTCTCCACGCAGCATCGCGAGGCCACGGCCAAGGGCAAGAAATACAACTCCGGCATGATCAAGGAGATGATCGCCGGCCACGTGACGAAGTCGCTGCCCAAGGGCTGGATGCCCAAGAAGGCGTCCGACTTCTTCGTCAACCCGACCGGCAACTTCGTCGTCGGCGGTCCCGACGGCGATTGCGGCCTGACCGGCCGCAAGATCATCGTCGACACCTACGGCGGCTACGCCCCGCACGGCGGCGGCGCCTTCTCGGGCAAGGACCCGACCAAGGTCGACCGTTCGGCAGCCTATGCCGCGCGCTACCTCGCCAAGAACGTGGTGGCCGCGGGCCTGGCCGATCGCTGCCTCATCCAGGTCGCCTATGCGATCGGCGTCGCCGACCCGATGTCGCTCTATGTCGACACCCAGGGCACCGGCAAGGTCGACGAGCGCAAGCTTGAGAAGGTCCTGTCGGACATCTTCCCGCTGCGGCCGACCAACATCCGCCGCTCGCTGCAGCTCAACAAGCCGATCTACAAGCGCACCGCGGCCTACGGCCATTTCGGCCGCAAGCCCGAAAAGGACGGCGGCTTCTCGTGGGAGCGCACCGATCTGGTGCCGGAGCTGAAGCGGGCTTTCGGTGCACGTTAGAATAACGTCCTAATCGATTGATTCTTCGGACGTTTTTGATAATGTCAGAGGGGCAGTAACAAGTCTGCTGGAGCAGACGACGAATGGCCCCTCTGGAGAATGGCGGGTTTCAGCCATCGGTTTGGGCCGGCGATAGAAGTCGGCCCATCGACTCGCTCATGCGAGCGCTGCTCTACGTCGCCCAACAGGTCGGCCGACCGCTGAGCGAGGCCGACGTGCGTCGCCTGGCAGCGGTGCCGGCGGCGGGCCTCGACGAGGCTGCCTTCCTGACCGCGGGCACGCGACTTGGCCTCGACGCCCAGGCATTCGACCTCACGCCCGAACGGCTCGGCGCGCTGCCGCTGCCCTTCGTTCTGCTGGCGGTCGGGCACCCCGCTCACGTCGTCGTGGGCAGACGAGCATACCAATGGATGGTGCTCGACGTCGTCGACGGCCAGGTCTGGCATCTCACGGCCGACGAGGTGATGGCGCTGGGCACGCGCGCCCTGGTGATGCGCGAGAAGCTGCCCCATGCCGCCGGTGCGCTCTGGTATGCGCCGCTGTGGACGCGCATTCGGCCGGTCATCCTGAAGCTCGCTGCCGCCTCCTTCGTCATCAACCTGCTGGGCCTCGCCACGCCGCTCTTCATGATGCTGATCCTGAACACGGTGATCGGCCATACGGCGCCGGCCAACGCCGCATCGCTGGTCATGCTGCTGGCCGGTGGCATGCTCGCGGTCTACGGCCTCGACTTCGCCTTGCGCCTGGGGCGCGGCTGGCTGTCGGCGCGCACCGGCGCCCGCCTCGATGCGCTGATGAGCGGCGAGGCGCTGCATCATCTGATGCAGCTTCCCTACCGGCATTTCGAACGTACGCCGTCGGGCGTCATTGCCGAGCGCCTGCGCCAGCTCGACGTGCTGCGCAATTTCCTCACCGGCCAGATGCCGGTGCTGGCGATCGACATCGCCTTCGTCGTGCTGTTCCTCGCCGCCACCATCTTCATCAGTCCGGTGCTGGGCGCCATCGCCGCCTTGGCCATTCCGGTGCTGATCGGCGTGTCGCTGGCGACCCATCGCGCGCAACGCCGGCTGGCCGACGAGAATTTCCAGGCGCTCGCCGCCAAGGGCTCGACGCTCGCCGAGACGGTGGCCAACGCCGCCACCATCAAGACGCTGGGGCTCGAAGCCGAGGTCGAGAAGCGCTGGCAGGCCCGCGTCGAGCAGTCGGCCTGGACTTCCTTCCGGGCCAACAACCTCGCTAACATCGCCGCCAGCGCCTCGGGCAGCCTGCAGTTGCTGGCGTCGCTGGTGATCGTGGTGATCGGCGTGCGCCAGGTGGTCGACCATCACATGACGATCGGCGCCCTGGTCGCGGCCAACATGCTGGCGGTGCGCGCGCTGCAGCCGATGCGCCAGCTCGTGGCGGCATGGCACCAGCTCCAGGCGACCAGCGCCGCCTTCAAGCGCATCGACGAGCTGATGAACGAGGCGACCGAGAGCCCGCCAGGCGAGCTCGCGCCGATGCCGGCGCTGGCCGGCGACATCGTGTTCGATCGCGTCAGCTACCGCGCTGATGCCGACACGCCCGCGATCCTGCAGGGCGCCGATTTCAACATCGTCGCCGGCGAGATCCTGGGCATCGTCGGTCCCTCGGGATCCGGCAAGACCACCATCGCCAACCTGGTGCAGGGCCTGTTCAGGCCGACCGGCGGACGCGTGCTGGTCGACGGCATGGACATCGCCCACATCTCGCCGGCGCAGCTGCGCGCCCAGATCGGGGCGGTGCCGCAGGACGTCCAGCTCTTCACCGGCTCGGTGCGCGAGAACATCGCCATGGGCGTTGTCGACAAGGATCCCGGCCGTGTCGTCGCCGTCGCCAAGTTCGTCGGCGCGCACGATTTCATCCAGCGCCTGCCGCAGGGTTACAATACCGTGCTGGGCGAGCGCGGGCAGGGGCTGTCGAGCGGTCAGCGCCAGCTGCTCAGCATCGCCCGCGCGCTGATCCGCAATCCGCGCATCCTGGTGCTCGACGAGGCGACCAGCGCGCTCGATCCCGCGACCGAGGAGCAGCTGCTGCGCCAGCTCAAGGCCAATGCGCGCGGCCGCACCGTCATCATGATCACCCATCGCCTGGCGCCGCTGGCGATCGCTGACCGTGTGGCGCTGCTGATGGACGGCCGCATCGAGCGCATCGGCTCGCCGACCGAGGTCATGGCCTACGCCCGCATCCGCATGGCCGAGGCGAGCCGCGGCCAGACCACCGCCGGCGCCGCCGCCGCGCATACGGTGGCGATGCTGGCTTAGCAGCGCAGCGCGGACCGCGACCTGCCCGCCCGCTCATGCTCTTCCGGACC
>NZ_BKAJ01000156.1 GCF_007992495.1 Reyranella soli | reverse complement strand
GACGTTCGAAGCCCCCTCACCTAGCCTCTCCCCCTAGCGGGGGGAGAGGAACATGAGCTGCGTTTACTTCGTCGATCCTAATCGTCGCAGCGAGCCGCCGCGCGTTCGGCCGCAGTCGTGGCCTCAGCTACCGCCTGGGTCAGCCGGCCGCCGTAGCCCGAGCGAACAGCGCCGACAGCGAACACACCCGGTGCAGCCGTCTCGAAGTTGGCGTCGGTGACGATAAAGCCACGCTCGTCGCGAGCGACATCTGACGACAGCAGGCCGGCATTGGGCGCCAAGCCGACGAACACGAACAAGCCATTGCAGGCCACAACCTCGTCGCTGCCCAACTCGTTGTCGCGCACGCGCACGCCTTCGACGCCCTTGTCGCCCAGGACTTCGACGATCTCGCTCGCCCAGCGCAGCTTGAAGCGCTCGTCGTCGGCGACGCGCGACACGTAGCTGCGTCGTGCGCGGAACATCTCGCCGCGTGTGACGATCGTCACCGAGCGCGCGAACTCGGCCAGATGGATCGCCTCGGACAGGGCGGCATCGCCGCCGCCTGCCACCACCACCTCGGCGTCGCGGTAGAGGCCACCGTCGCACCAAGCGCATTGCGACACGCCGCGGCCGGCGAGCCGTTCGGCACCCGGCGCATCGAGCGTGCGCAGCGAAGCGCCCGTGGCCACGATCACCTGCTTGGCCCGCCACGTACCGTCCGAACCGCTCAGCGTCTTGGCTTGGATTGACTCTATGCGCGAGGGCACCAATGAGACGCCAAGTTCCTCGTTGCGACCGAGCAGGCCCGCCGCCAGTTCGGCGCCGCCCACGGCGCCGGCGGCCGGCCAGCCGTCGAGCGCGCCGACGTTCATCACGAGGCCGCCGGGCATGCCGTCCGCGATGAAGTGGCCCACCGAAACGCCAGCCAGCGCTGCATGATGGGCTGCCGTGAGGCCTGCGATGCCGCCGCCGATCACCGCGATATCGAAACTCGCCACGTCCCTACTCCTTACTTCTCGACCAAGGCTGCCGCGGCTTCGCGCACGTCGGCGAGCAGCGTCGTCCAGTCCGCCGGCAGGCGCACCTCGCGGGTGATGCAGGCAGGCGGAAAACCCCATGAGGGGCAATAGGCGTTCTGCGGGATCGGAATGTCGCCGCCTGCGACGACCAGCACGATGTCTTCGGGCGAACGCGCAGCGGGTATGTCGCCCACCTTAGCCGCCTCCTCGACCCAGTCCGGCCAGCGGCGACCGGCGACGATACGCTCGGTCAGCCAGGATTTCTGCCAATCCTCACGCCGCCAGCGGCCGTGCTCCCACAGATAACGCCGCACGTCGTCCTTGCTCATGCCACGGCGCGCGCAGTCGGCGGCGACCGCAGGAGCGATCAGCACCGTCGGCCGGCCGCTCCACAGGATGCCGAAGCCCGATGCCGCCGTACCCATGACGCTCGCGATCTCGGGCAGGAAGCCGGTGACGTTGATCACGCTCTCGGCCCGCGTCACCGTCACCGCGCTCGTGGGCTGCAACGGCGCCCAGGGGCTCTGCGCCTCGTTCTCGGCAAGGCAGAGCGTGTAGCGGCCGGGCTGGCCGAGACCGGCGAAGGCCACCGCACCCGGCCAGCCGCCGCCGATATTGTGCATCACCAGTCGCAGCGCGCGGCCGATCGCTGCGTTGGCCTGCCAGCCGGGCCCCAGCGCGCCGAAGCTCGCGTTGACGCGGAGCTCGCGCGCCACCGGCCCGTTGACGATCAGCATCGGCGTGACGTTCTCGTCCGTCGTCTGCACGCCGCGCATGTTGAAGTCGGGATCGAGCACGCACTCGACCGCGGCCAGCACCACCGGCAGGTACTCCGGCCGGCAGCCCGCCATCACGGCATTGGCCGCGACCTTCTCGACGGTGGCGAGCCCCTTCAGCGGCTCGACCTCGCCCAGCACCTCGGTCGGAACGCGGTCGGTAAAGGCCAGCGCCTGCTTCACCCGCGCCACGGTCGGCGGCACGACCGGCAGGCCGTCGCTCCACCCACGCCGCAGGAACAGCTCCTGCAGGCGATCTTCCGCGCGCGGTCCGCGCACGACTTCGATGCGCTGACGCGGGAAGTCGGCGGCGAGCGGCACCTTGGCTGAAAGCCCCTGCTCGGCCGCGCGCTGCTTCAGCGTGTCGTCGATCCAGCCGCCGGCAGCCTGCTGGCCCGTGGGGAGCACGATCCAGAGGCTGCCGTCCTCACTCATCCTTGCGCTTCGCTCAGTTTCATCCGCCAGCCCTTCGGCAGCTTGACACCCTTGGTCGTCGGGAAACCCAGCATGCCGTTGTGCACGAACAGATAGCAGTTCGAGCGCAGCGGATCGCCCGACACCGCGATCATGATGTGCTCCGGCTTGGTCACGACCGGCACCAGCCGGTTGGGATCGTTGCCGGCGAAGACTTTCGGGATCTTGCCGAGTCGCACCCAGTCGTTGAGCGTACGCTTGCCCGGCACCAGGTTGGTCCAGCCCCACAGGTACTTCTCGAAGAGATGCGCCGGCATGCGCGCATTCTCGAACAGCCAGTTCTGGACGTCCTGCTTGGTCATGGTCTTGGCGATAGTCTCGGCGATCAGCGGACTCAACACCAGCAACGGCCGGTAAGTGCCGGTCGCCATGCCGACGGTGAAGATCACTTCCCAGCCGGAATGCGTCGCCAGCGCATTGCCGAGATAGGGCAGCAGCTTCTCCGCACTGTCGCCGAACACCGAGACGATGACATTGCCGCCGGTGAAGCGCGATATGGTGACGGCGCTCTCCCCCGCCGGCGCGCCCATGTCGGCCGCGACGGTGGGCCACTTCATCCTGGCCAGGCTGTCCTCGTTCTCCGCCATCACCACGCGCCAGGTGTTGCCGAACGTGCCCTTGTCGTTCTGGTGCAGCAGGAAGCCCGCGACGTTGCGCAGGTAGAGGCGCCAGAAGCGGCCGATCGAGGTGTTGGGCTGAAAGCCGTCGCGCAGCGCGCCCTGCTCGTAGTTGAAGCCGAGCTGCTTGATCAACGGCCCGTTCAGCACGATCAGCGTCTCTGCTCCCGGCGTGTTGCCCGAGTGCTCGACGCCGTACTGCGGATCGGCCATCGCCTCGGCCAATGCGACCAGGATCGGCATGTACTCTGGCCGGCAGCCCGCCATCACGCCGTTGACCGCGACGTTCCACACCGTGGCCATGCGGTTGTCGGGCAGGAGCTTCCCGATCGCGTGGTCGGGCGGAAGATCGGTGAAGGACAGAAACTCGGCGATCTTCTCCTTGGTCGGCGGCACGATCGGCAGACCGTCGCTCCAGCCATTCTCGAGGAACAGGCGATTGACCTCCTCGAAACTGCCCTCGAACACGATATCCTGCGGATCGGGATCTGCCACGGCCTGCACCGAGGCGATCTCGCCCGTGAGGTTGCGAATCACGTGCTCGACCGTCGTGCCGAGCACGTTGGTGCGCAGCTCGTCCGACGTCTGCACGTCGACATGGCCCGGCACCGTCGCGAGCGCGAGGTTGGGATAGCCCAGCCCCACCGAGGTCGTCTTGGCCTGGCCCAGGAAACCCTCGCAGCAAAGCGAGGAGGTCGGGACGCCGACCTGTTCTGCTATCGCGCTGACCCGCAACACGGCGGGTGTGCAGCTTCCTCAACACCCCATGCCGGAGACGACCGCGTCGATGTTCATCGACTTGATCTTCCCCGGCAGTTCGCTCAGCACCCGATGCTCTTCGTCGCCATGCGTGGAGCCGAATTCATCGTGGTCGATGAAGCTGACGCCCGTGAAGCGCTTGCCGAGCTCCTGCTTCAGGATCGGCCAGATCTCGTCGCCGCGGAACAGGTCGTCCCACAGGAAGGCGATCGTCTTGCCCTCGATCGTATCCAGCCGCTTGGCGAGCGGCTTGATCTCCACCGCCTTGGCGCTGCGCGGCCATACCACGGCATAGGCACCGCTGTTGCGTCGGGTCATGGCATCTTCCTCCTTCACATTCGGTTCAGATCAGCCGCGCATCGTGGTCGGGAGCCACAGCGCGATCTCGGGCCACAGGCAGAGCATGAGAATAACGAGCAGCATCAGCGCCACGTAAGGGGCCGAGCCTGCCACCACCTCGGAGAATTTCGCACCGCCAGATATGGCATGGATGGTGAACAGGTTCAGGCCCACCGGTGGCGTGATCTGGCCCAGCTCGATCAGCACCGTAAGAATGACGCCGAACCAGATCAGGTCGAAGCCGAACGCCTTCACGACGGGCAGCAGCACGGGCAGGGTCATGTAGATCATTGACACGCCATCGACGAAGCAGCCCAGCACGAGGTAGAGCACGACCAAGGCCAGGAAGAACTGCCACTTGCCGAGCCCCAGCCCCATCACCCATTCGCTGACGGTTCGGCTCACCCCGGAATAGGTCAGCGCGGTCGACAGGATTTGGGCACAGATGATGATCAGCGCCACCATGCAGGTGGTCTTGACGGTGGCCATCAGCGATTCGGTGAACACCTTGCGCGTGAAGCTGCCGTAGCCGACGGCCAGCACGATGGCGCCGGCCGCCCCCAGCGCCGACGCCTCGGTCGGCGTGGCGATGCCGGAATAGATGCTGCCCAGCACCACGACCAGCAGGCCGAGGACGGGAAAGACATGCACCGCTTCGCTGGTCCGCGACTTGCCCGATGGGGCGTCGGGCGGCGGCGCATAGGACGGCTTCATCAGCAGCAGGCCGGCGATGAAGACCATGAATATGGCGGCCATGAGCAGGCCGGGCAGCACGCCCGCCATGAACAGGCGAGCGACCGATTCCTCGACCAGCGCGCCGTACAGCACCATGACGATGCTGGGCGGGATCAGGATGCCGAGCGTGCCGCCCGCCGCGAGCGACCCGAACACGGCCTTGGGTTCGTAGCCGCGCGACAACATCTCGGGAATGGCGACGGTGCCGACCGTGGCGGCTGTCGCGACGCTCGAGCCGGACACGGCAGAGAACACCGCGCAGCTCGCGATGTTGGCGTGCAGCAGCCCGCCTGGCAGGCGACCCATCAGCACCGCGACGCCACGGTAGAAGTAGGTGCTGACGCCGCTGCGCAGGATGATCTCGCCCATCAGCAGGAACATCGGCACGGCGATCAGGATGTAGCTGTTGGCGTTGTTCCAGACGACTGACGACAGCGCGGTCAGCCCGAGCCAGCCCTTGCTGAGATAGAGCACCAGCACGCCGCAGATGCCGAGCGCGAAGGCCGTCCATTGGCCGGCCATCAACATGATGGCAAGGCTTACCACCAGGATCATGGTCAGAAGTTCCAGGCTCATGGTCATCGCTCAGGGAATGTGCCGGACGCGATCGACGAGCCAGGCCACGAGCTGGAGCAGCAGGACCGCCAGCCCCAGCACCATCGCTGATTGAGGGATCCATTCCGGCGTATCGATGATCGACACGGCGCGGGTGTCGCGGTCGACGGCGTAGATCACCTGTTGAATGCACACCCACAGCGTGATCGCGGTGAAGGCGGTTGCCGTCAGCACGATCAGCCAGCGCAGCGCCTGCTTGAGGCGCCCCATGGCACGGTCGTACAGGAGCTCGACGCGGATGAAGCCGCCCTCGCGCAGCGTCCAGGCCAGACCGAGGAAGATCGCAGCGGCGTTGAGATAGCCCGCGATCTCGTCCGTCACCATCAGCGAGGCCTGGAACTGGCGCAGCACCGTCTCGACGCAGACGATCACCAGGATCGCGACGACGGCGATAGCCGCCAGTACGCCGCAGGCCCAGGCAACGCGCCCGACCCAGCGGCCGAGCGCGCCGCGCGACGGCGCTTCCGGGGAAGAAGGTTGCATGAGTGTCCCCGTCACTTGCCGAGGGCGGCCTGGATCTCCTTGAGCATCGCCGTGCCGTTGGCACCCTGCGACGCCGACCACTGCTCCCAGTAGGGCCGCATCTTGGCCATGAGCGCGTCGATCTGCTCCTTGGGCGGCACGAAGAGGTCGACCTTGTACTGTGTCTTGAGGGTTTCGAGGTCCTTGGTCTCGTCGCCCAGGTTTGCGGCGCGGAAGCGCGGCGCGTAGTCCTTGGCCACGGCATCGAGCTTGGCGCGCGTGTCGGCGTCGAGCTTTTCGTAAGCGGCGATGTTGACGAACGTGTAGTCGGGCCCGCCGATATGGATGTCGCCCAGCCAGCCCCATTGCACGAACTCGTACCACTTGGCGCCGACCACGTTGAACCCCGCGGTGATGAAGCCGTCGGCGACGCCACGCTCCATGGCGACCGGCACCTCCGCCGTGGTCAGGTTGACCGACGAGGCGCCGAGCTGCTTCAACATCTCGGCCTGCTTGCCGTCGGTCGAGCGGATCTTGCGTCCCTTGAAGTCCTCGATGGTGCGGATCGGCTTGCCCTTGCCGAAGACGTTCTGTATCGGCCAGGTGTGATAGAAGAGATTCTTCACGCCAGCCTTGGCGAACAGCGGCGCCGTGAACTTGTCGATGATCGGCCAGACCTTGTCGAGCTCCTGGGCGTTGCGCACGAGGAACGGCAGGCTGGTCATCGAGGCCAGAGGCACCGTGCCGGAGATGAATCCCATGTAGGCCTCGGCGAGCTGCACCTGGCCGTCGCCCGCCACCTTGACGACCTCGGTGGCGCGGAACGGCAACTCTCCGGCCGGCCGCACCACGATCTCGAGCTTGCCGTTGGTCGCCTTCTTCACCTCTTCGGCGAACTCCTTGTAGCGCAGCGTGATCGGATGGGTGACTCCGGTCACGACATAGAGGTCCCACTTGGTGGGCGACTGCGCCCAGGCGCGACCGCTCGCGACGGCGGTTCCAAGCACACCCATCACGATCGGGCGTCGGCCAATCATCTTGTGCATCGTCTTCTCCCTTTTTGCATTTCCTCAGTCGTTTTTGTTTTTCGAACGACCGTCACTCTCCCTTGAGACCTGCGGCCTTGATCACCGGACCCCACTTGGCCCGCTCCCTCTTCTCGAACTCGGCGAGGCTGGCCGGCGTGCCGCCCACTGGATCGAGGCCGATCTGCAGCAGGCGCTGGCGCGTCTCGGGCTCGATCAGGATGCGGGTGAGCTCCTTGCTCAGCGCGGCGATGATGGGCTCGGGCGTACCACGCGGCGCGTACAGGGCGACCCAGCCCGTGGTCTCGAAGCCCGGCACGCCCTGCTCGGCCACCGGCTTGACGCCCGCCAGCAGCTCGCTGGGCTTCAGCGTGGTGATGCCAAGTGCCTTGAGCTTGCCCGACGTCACATGGCCGCGCAGCGCGGTCACCGTGTCGACCATCGTCTGAACCTGGCCGCCCATCACCTCGGTGATCGCCGTTGCCGAGCCCTTGTAGGGCACGCCGAACAACGGTGCGCCGGTACGCTCCTTCAGGAGCTCGAAGACCAGCCGCGCCGTCGTGCTGGGCAGCGCCACGTCGATCTTGTCGGGCTTGGCCTTGGCGGCCGCGACCAGCTCGGCCACGGAGTTGGCGGGGAACGACGGATTGGCCGCGACCACCATGGGCAGCAGGCCGACCAGCATGATCGGCGTGAAATCCTTGCCCGGATCGAAGCCCGGCGCGGCGTACAGGAACTCGTTCATCGTCTGGGTGCCGTTGGTACCCATCAACAGCGTGTAGCCGTCGGCTGGCGAATGGGCCGCCGCCTCGGTGCCGATGTTGCCGCCGGCGCCGGGCTTGTTGTCGACGTAGAAGGTCTGGCCCAGCGCCTTGGTCAGCTGATCGGCGAAGTAGCGTGTCGCCACATCCGTGCCCTGCCCCGCCTGGTAGGGCACGATGATCTTCACCGTCTTGTTGGGGTAGGTCTGTGCCTGCACCGCAGTGCAGCTCAGCAGACCCGCCAACAGGGCGGCCGCAGCCGTCAATACTCTCATCGTTTCCTCTCCTTTTGTCTTTGTTTGTCGGCGGCAGGCTTATGAGCGGCTGGGCAGCTCCACCACGCCGGTGCCCAGGATCGACAACTCGTCGTCCTGGTTGCGCGCGACCTGCTCGATCTCGACGAGATGCCGCCCGTCCTCGACGTACTTGCGCTTAACCGTGCCGTTGATGAACAGGATGTCGCCTTCGGGATTGTGCCGGCGGATCTTGGAGGTGGCGCGGCGCAGGAAGCCCTCGTCGCCCATCCAGTTGGTGAGATGGTGGGTGAGCCACGAGCAGCGCTCGGGGCCGTAGTCGTAGGCACCGGGAGCGCCGACCTCGAGGGCGAACTCCTCCTCCCAGTGCACGCGCTCGGGGCAGTCGGGGATGCCGAAGCGGTTGGCGATGCCGAGGCCGGGATGGGCGTCTTGCAGCTTCCAGGCGAGCTTGTTGGCGCGGATATAGAGGCCGCCCCAGCCCTGGGCGTAGGCGATGAAGCCCGTCACCGTCATCGGGCCCTTGAGCATGGTCGGCAGCGCCTCGCCCTCGGTCACGTCCTGCCAGTAGCGTGGCGTGGCCCCGCGGATCTTCTCCTCGGCGTAGAGCTTATAGGCCTTGTCGAGTTCCTGCTGGCTGTAGCGGCGCGGCGCGCGGGCCTTCACGTCCTTGTACTTGGTGCCTTCCTCGCGCGCATGGTCGCGCTCGGTACGGAAGCACCAGCTGTCGGCTTCGGCCAGAAGGTCGCCCTGCTGATTGAAGAAATTGACGTGATAGATCTGCTGCACGGCGCGGCCGGCGAAGCGCGTCTGGTGCTCTACGATGTCCTTCAGCCAGGCTTCGGTCGAGATCACGTCGTTGCGCCGCACCACCTTGTGCCAGGTCCAGTCGGCGCCCGACCACATGGCGTGCACGCCCGGCAGACCGCCGACATAGCCCGAGACGATACGGCTGGTCGCGAACAGGAAGCTCGGCAGGGCGATGACGTCGCCGTACTTCGTCTTCGCCGCATACTCGGGCACGCACCACAGCGGATTGTCGTCGCCGATGCCGTGCGCGTAATGGCGGATGTTGTCGCGCGTGGCCTCATAGCACCACGGCTCGGCGGTCACGCCGATCTTGACGCCGATGCGCTTGCGCAGTTCGTCCAGTCCGTTCTCGGTGATCTTGGGGAACGAGCGTTGGGCGGTATTCAGCATGATCTTTCCTTCTTCCATGATTCCCTAGGCCGCGCGCTCGCGATCGCGCAGCACCTTGCGATTGACCTTGCCGGCCGGCGTTTTGGGCAGCTCCGACACGAAGGCCACGAGCCGCGGATATTCGTGGTGGCTGAGCCTTTGCCGCACGAGATCCTGGATCTCCTGCCGGAAGATCTCGTCGCCCGGCCGGTCGGCGACGACAAAGGCCTTCACCACCTGGCCGCGCAAGGGATCGGGCACGCCGATAGCGGCGGCTTCGCGGACTTCGCGGTGCTTCAGGATGGCGTCCTCGATCTCGACGGCGCTCATTGTCCAGCCGGCGGAGATGATGACGTCGTCGGCCCGGCCGGCGTGATAGAAGTAGCCGTCCTCGTCGGTGCGGCCGAGATCCTTGGTCGCGATCCACTGCCCGCGCCGCCAGACTTTCAGCTCGCCAACGACGCCCGGCGCACAGGGCTGGCCCGCCGCGTCATGAACCTCGATGCGCCCGCCGGGAATGGGCTTGCCCAGCGACCCCGGCTTGACGGTGAAGTCCCGTGCCCCGGGATAGCTCACCAGGATCACGCCGATCTCGGTCGTGCCGTACATGCTGCAGACTGGGCGGCCAAAGATCTGCTCGACGAAGCCCGCCGTCTCACTGTCGATCGGCTCGCCGGTGAAGGAGAGTTTCTGGATGCCGTAGCGGAAGCGATCCGCCGCGCCGGAGTTGCGCATCATGCGGTAATGCGTGGCCGCCGCCGAGATGTTGGTGAACTGGTGCTCCTGCAGCGCCGACAGCAGCCGCTCGGCGTTGAACTTGCCGGCATAGGCGCCGACGGTGATCCCGAGCGCGAGCGGCGCCAGGGTGCCGTGCCAGAGGCCGTGGCCCCAGGCCGGCGAAGACGGGCAGAGAAATCGATCGCCCGGCCGCAGGCCGGTGCCGTAGAGCGCCGCCACCATCAGGGTGACGATCGAGCGGTGGCTGTGCTTGACCGCCTCGGGAAGCTCGCGGGTCGTGCCCGAGGTGTATTGGAAGATCGCAAGCGCATCGGACGCCGTGTCGGCTGCGAAGCGCGGCTCGAAGCGCTCCAGCTGCGCAAAGAAGGTGTCGTCGGCGACGACGATACGCGGGCCCGCCGAGGCAAGAAGCGGCGCCTTCTCGGTGTTGGTCACCAGCAGGCTGGGCTTGCAGTCGTCGACGCGAAGCTTCACGCCGTCGGGACCGAACAGCGTGAACAGCGGCACCGCGATCGCACCCAGCTTCATAGTGCCGAATACGGCCGCATAAAAAGCGCGCGAGGGCTCGAGCATGATGGCGACGCGATCGCCCGGTCGCACGCCCTCGGAGACCAGCCAGTGGGCGAAGCGCGCTGAATCCTCGGCGATGTCCTTGAAGCTCAGCGTCTCGCTCGAGCCATCGGCGCGAACGACGATCACGGCGGGATTGGTGCAGCCGGCATGCCGGTCGATGCATTCGTGCGCGATGTTGAGATGCGCGCGATCGCCGTCGACCAGCTCCCACAGCTTCGCCGAAGAGAACTCTGCCTGCGCGCCCGCGTAACTCGTGATGTCGGTCAGCCTCGCCATGGCTGGCATCTTGGCGCGCGGCGACATATTGTACAAGAGATCCACTAATTGTATATAGACAAAATGACTGAGCGCACTGGCCCTCGCATCCGCGCCGTTCCCGCCGTCACCCGCGCGATCGCGATCCTTCGCCTGCTGAGCCGCAGCCGCACGCCGCTCGGCCTGAAGGCTGTCGCCCAGGCGCTCGGCCTCGTGCCCTCGACGGCGCTGCACATCCTGCGCGCGCTGATGGCCGAGCAACTGGTGCGCGTCGATCCGCTCACCAAGCAGTACAGGCTGGGCGTCGGCATGCTGCCGCTGGCGCGCGCCGTGCTGGAGAACGGCGACTTCCCCAACCTCGTGCGACCCAAGCTCGACGAGCTGTCGAGCCGCTATCCCGTCACGGCGATCGGCGTGGAGCTGCCCGATCTCGACCACATGATCGTGGTCGCGCTGGCGCGCTCACAGGCGCCGGTGCGCCTGCATGTCGATGTCGGCAGCCGTTTCCCCGCGCTGATCAGCGCCACCGGACGCTGCCTCGCGGCCTTCACCGAGCAGCCGTGGCCCGAGATCGAGAAACGCTTTCACCGGCTGCGTTGGCACAACGCGCCGGACTACGAGAGCTGGTGCAAGGAAGTCGACCTGACGCGCCGGCAGAAGTTCAGCATCGATCGCGGCAACTACATTTCCGGCGTGACGATCGTGGCCGTGCCGGTGCTGAACGGCCGCGGTACGATCTCCCATACGCTGGCGGCGGTCGGCCTCGGCAACCAGCTCGACCGCACGACGTCGCTCAAGCTTGCCCACGACATGAAGGGCCTCGCCGAGGAGCTGACGACGCAATTGGCCCCACAGGCGTAGCGTTCACCCCAGCAGTTGGCCGGCCCAGATGCCGCGCTCGACCTTGTCCCTGACGATGCCGGTGATCGCTTCGCCGGCGAAACGCGCGAGTCTCGGCGCTGGGCGATCGGCGGGATAGGACAGCACGAGGCGCCGCACCGGCACCGGATCGACCAGAGGCGCCGCTGTCAGCCGGCCCGCTGCGATATCCTCGTGGATCGGCGGGAGCGGCAGGATCGTCCAGCCGTGGCCGTGGCGCACCAAATCCTTCTGCGTCGCATAGGAATCGGCTTCGACCACGACGTTGAGGGCAATGCCCGCTTCGCTGGCGCAATGCTCGACGATGGTGCGAAGGCCGTGGCGCACGCTGGGCAGCAGCATGCGCTTGCCGTCGAGCTGCTTGAAGGTGACGGCGCGGTCGCTCGAGAAACCGGCGTCCGGCGGCCCGATCAGGAACAGGTTTTCCAGCAGCAGCGGCTGCGAGCGCAGCGAGCGCGCCGCGTGCGGATCGTAGAGCACGGCGACGTCGATCTCGCCGCGATGGAGCCAGTCGATCAGGTTGCCCGTATAGCCGGCAACCAGGCGCAGCTCGGCCTGCGGATGCGCCTGGCCGAAGGAGGCGACCAACGGCACCGAGACGATGTCGGCCACGGTTGGCGGAAATCCGATGGCGATCTGGCCGCGCAGCGGCGCCCCTGTCTCCGACGCGGCAGCACGCATCTCCTCCAGCTCCGTCATCACACGCGTCGCATGCTTCAGGATCTCCTGGCCCTGCTCGGTCAGGACCATGCCGCGGCCGTGGCGCGCGAACAGGCGAACGCCCAGCTCCTCCTCGAGCAGCCGCACCTGGCGGCTGAGTGCCGGCTGGGCGATGTGCAGCCGGTCGGCCGCCTTGCTGAGGCTGCCGAGCTCGGCGACATGGATCAGGGTGCGGAGTTGGGATAGCTCCATGGAGCGATACAATACCGGTATATCTGATCACGGCGAATAGCTGTCGAAATACCAGACGGCGATAGCTAGAACGACGGGCATGAACGCCGAAGCAAGCGCCGACTGGCGCGACGAGATCTTCGAGGTCTTGCAGACCCACGACATCAAGCAGGTCTATCACGTGCCCGATGCCGGCCATTCGCGCCTGATCGAGCATTGCCAGCGCTCAAACTCGATCCGCACCGTGCCGCTCACCACCGAGGAAGAAGGCATCGGCCTCGCCGCCGGCGCCTGGTTGGGCGGCCAGCGCTCGGCGCTGCTGATGCAGAGCTCGGGCGTGGGCAACACCATCAACCTGATGGGGCTGACCAAGACGCTGCGCTTTCCGTTCCTGACCTTGATCACGATGCGCGGCGAGTGGGGCGAGTTCAATTCCTGGCAGTACCCGATGGGCCAGGGCACGCCAAAGGTGCTCGAGGCGATGGGCGTGCTGGTCTATTCCGTCGACAAGGCTTCCGAGGTGAAGGCCACGGTCGACGCCGCGGCGCGCGCGGCGTTCAACGGCGGCCAGTCGGTTGCCGTCCTGCTGCGCCAGAAGCTGATCGGCATCAAAGACTTCGGAAAGAAGACGAGCAAATGAGCAATGGGCAAATGAGCAAGGCCACTCTGCAGCGTCGTCCGCTGGTCAAGAAGATCCTCGAAGGCGCCGACGACAACCTTCTGGTGATCGCGGGCCTCGGCTCGTCGAACTGGGACATCACCGAAGCAGGCGACCGGCCGCTCAACATGCCGCTGTGGGGCGCCATGGGCGCGCCGGTCAGCATGGGCCTGGGCCTTGCCCTGGCGCAGCCCGACAAGCGCGTGCTGGTGATTACGGGCGATGCCGACCTGATGATGAGCTTGGGCTCCCTCGCCACGGTGGCGACGCAGCAGCCGGAGAACCTGGCGATCGTCGTGCTCGACAACGAGAAATTCGGCGAGACCGGCAATCAGGCCTCGCACACCAGCCCGCGCAACAACGGCCCGACGAACTCGGGCGCCGGCGCCGACCTGGCGGTGATCGCCAAGGGCTGCGGCATCGCCGACGTCGGCACCGTGCGCGACGCAAGCGAGGTGGCCGAGCTCGTGAAGGCGGCTCGGACCACCAAGGGCCCGGTCTTCCGCCTGGTCAAGGTGATGGTCGAGAAGCTCGAGTTCGTCATGCCGCCGCAGGATGGCGCGCATCTGAAAGATCGGTTTCGGCAAGCCCTGCTCGGTCACCCCTGACGCTCGGCCGGCAGCTCAGCGATCAGCGACTCGAGCGCCGGCGCCCGATTCTCGGCGTGCCATAGCGCCACGGTCTTGACCTCGAAGCCGCGCGCATCGAGCGCGAGATAGCGCACGTCGGGGCGCTGCAGCTTCGACATGCAGTGCGGGACGACGGCAACACCGAGCCCGGCCGCGACCAGGCCGAGGATGGTCTGCATCTGGATCGCCTCCTGCGCGAGGTGCGGCGTGAAGCCCGCACCCTGGCAGGCGGCGATCGCGAGGTCGTAGAGGCCAGGGGCAAACTCACGCGGAAACTGAATGAAAGGCTCCGCTGTCAGCGCACGCAAGGCGATGCGCCGACGGGCGGCGAGCCTGTGGTTGGCCGGCACGCCCGCGATCAGCGGCTCGCGGAAGACCGGCCGCGTCGTCAGGCCCGGCGCCGGCGACGGCAGGATCGACAGCCCGAGATCGAGCTCGCCCGATTGCAGCAGCGCCTGCTGGCGGTCCCCCGTCAGCTCCAGCAGTTTCAGCGCGACCCCGGGATGCTTCTGGCGAAAGCGGCGGACCAGCGGCGGCAGGATGCTGTAATCGACGGTGCTGACGAAGCCGACGGTGAGGCGGCCGACCGTGCCCAGGGCGGCGCGGCGGGCATGGATGACCGCGGCCTCGGCCTGGCCGAGCAGGCGTCGCGCTTCGTCGAGCAGCACACGCCCTGCCTCGGTGAGCTCGACGCGGCGTTGCGTGCGCATCAGCAGTGGCGCGCCGACCTCGCGCTCGAGGGTGCGGATCTGCACGCTGAGCGGCGGCTGCGAGACATTGAGCCGCCGTGCCGCGCGACCGAAGTGCAATTCCTCGGCGACGGCCACGAAGTAGCGAAGACGGCGAAGGTCCATACAGATTCAGTATCAATAGAGGCTGATCAATATATTGGACCAACATTGGCTGCCAAGGCTATCGCATTTATCCGTCATCCCGAGCGGAGCCGCCCGAAGGGCGGCGCAGGCGAGGGACCTTTTCTGTCGATGCATCAACAAAACAGGTCCCTCCACTCCGCCTCGCTACGCTCGGCTCCGGTCGGGATGACGGGACTTTGAAGGAGCCTCCCCATGCCACGCTTCGACAAGACCCGCCTGCCCAGCCGCCACGTCACCGAGGGACCCGAGAAGGCGCCGATGCGCGCCATGATGCTCGGCACCGGCCTCGCGCCGGAGGATCTCGACAAGCCGCTGATCGGCATCGCCACGACCTGGAGCGAATCCTCGCCCTGCAACATGCCGCTGCACGACCAGGCCCAGTTCGTGAAGACGGGCGTGCGCGAGGCGGGCGGCACGCCCTTCGAGTTCACCTCGGCCAGCGTCACCGACGGCATCGCCAACGGCCATCGCGGCATGAAGGCGTCGCTGGTGTCGCGCGAACTGGTCGCCGAATCGATCGAGCTGGTCGTGCGCGGCCACTGCTACGATGCGATCGTGGGCCTGGCGGGCTGCGACAAAACCCTGCCCGGCGTGATGATGGCGATGGTGCGCCTGAACGTGCCGTCGGTGTTCCTCTATGGCGGCTCCCTGCTGCCCGGCCATCTCGACGGCCGCCAGGTCGGCGTCGTCGACGTGTTCGAGGGCGTGGGCTCCTACACCGGCGGCAAGATCGGCCGCGACGAACTGCAGCGCCTGGAAGTGGCGGCCTGCCCGACAATCGGCGCCTGCCCCGGCCAATATACCGCGAGCACCATGGCGGCGGTGTCGGAGGCGATGGGCATCGCCCTGCCCGGCTCCGGCTTCGTTCCCGCCGTCGACGCCAAGCGCGGCGCCATCGCCGCTTCCTGCGGGCGGACGGTGATGGATCTGATCGCACGCAACATCCGGCCGCGCGACATCGTCACCCGGAAGTCGCTGGAGAACGCCGCCGCCATCGTCGCGGCGTCGGGCGGGTCGACCAACAGCGCGCTGCACCTGCCAGCGATCGCCAACGAGGCCGGCATCAAGTTCGACCTTGCCGACGTGGTCGACGTCTTCCGCCGCACGCCCTATCTCGCTGACATGAAGCCTACCGGTCGCTACATGGCGATCGACCTCTACCGGATCGGCGGGGTGCCCGTTCTGATCAAGGCGCTGCTCGACGGCGGCTATCTGCATGGCGATTGCCTCACGGTGACCGGCAAGACTCTCGCCGAGAATCATGCCGACGTGGTGGTGCCAAGCGGCCAGGACATCTTGCGGCCGGCCAAAAATCCCTTCTCGCCGAGCGGCGGCGTGGTCGGCCTGAAAGGCTCGCTCGCGCCGGAGGGCGCGATCTGCAAGGTGGCCCATCTGAAGCGACGCGCGCTCACCGGGCCGGCCCGCATCTTCGAATCGGAAGAAGACTGCCTCGCCGCCGTGCTGCGGCGCGACTACAAGGCCGGCGAAGTTCTCGTCATCCGCTACGAGGGTCCGCGCGGAGGGCCGGGCATGCGCGAGATGCTGGCGACGACATCCGCCATCTACGGCCAGGGCATGGGCGAGGATGTGGCGCTGGTGACCGACGGTCGGTTCTCCGGCGGCACGCGCGGTCTCTGCGTCGGGCATCTCGGACCCGAGGCGGCCGTCGGCGGCCCGATCGCCCTGCTCAAGAACGGCGACATGATCGCGATCGACGCCGATGCCGGCACGATCGACCTGCTGGTCCCCTCAGCCGAGCTCGAGGAGCGCCGCCGCACCTGGCAGCCGCGGACCACGCTGCATCCGACAGGCGCGCTGTGGCGCTACGCCCAGACCGTCGGCAATGCTGCAGGCGGCGCCGTCGTGCATCCCGGCGCGACGGCGGAGAAAGTGAGCTACGCCGATAGCTGAGCGACCGCTACAGTGAGGGCATGAGCCCGGGTAAACGCATCATCATCTGCGGCGGCGGCGCGATCGGCGCCGCCACCGCCTACTTCCTCAGTCGACGTGGTGCTGAGCCCATCGTCATCGAACGCCATGAAGTCGCCGGCTCGGCCTCCGGCAAGTCTGGCGGCTTTCTGGCGCTCGACTGGTGCCGCGGCAGCCCGCTCGACCGGCTGGCGCGGCGGAGCTTTGCACTGCATGCCGAGCTCGCCGACACACTCGGCAATCCGTGGGGCTATCGCCGCCTCGACACTTACGGCGGCTACGCCGTCGAAAACGGCGAGGCGCGCGGTCCGGGAGAGAGGCCGTGGCTGTCCGAAGCCGTGACGCTCACGGGCCGGCTCGGCTCGCCGCAGACGACGGCGATCGTCGAGCCGCGCGCCTTCACCAAGGGCCTGATGGCCGCCGCCGAGAAGCACGGTGGTGCGCTCCGGCACGGCACGGCCGTCGACCTCATGCGCGACAAGGACGGCGTCCGCGGCGTCGTGCTCGAAGACGGCGAGGTCGTCGAGGGCGACGCGGTCGTCATCGCCATGGGGCCATGGTCGATCCTGGCGACGCGCTGGCTGCCCCTGCCCGCGGTGTACGGTTACAAGGGCCATAGCCTGATCTTCCGGACCGGCGAGGCGATCGCGGCGGAAGCCCTGTTCCTCGAATACCAGGAGACGAGCGGCGAGGTCCTGACGCCGGAGATTTTTCCGCGCGCCGACGGCACGACCTGGGTGTGCGCGGTCTCGAGCACCGAGCCATTGCCCGTCGATCCCGCGCAGGTCTCGCCCGACGAAGGCGCGCACGACCGCCTGGAGGCGATGTGTAGAACCATCTCGCCGGCGCTGGCCACCGCCCCGATCACGGCGCGACAGGCCTGCTTCCGGCCGGTCACCGACGATGGCCTGCCGCTGATCGGCGCCGTTCCGGGCGTCGACGGCGCCTTCGTCGCCACCGGACACAGCGTCTGGGGCATGCTCAACGCTCCCGCGACGGGTGAGGCCATGGCCGAGCTGATCCTCGACGGCGCGGCGCAGCATCTCGATTTGAGGCCTTTCGCTCCCGGTCGCCTGCGCGCCTTCGATCCGGCGCGCCTGCGCCGGGCCTGAGCGGCTCTGCACAGTGGTTTTGCCTGGCTGAACGGCAAACCGGATCGCGTTGTGCGACTCCGCCGGAAATTCCCGTAGGTCATTGATGCCTCTGCCTCTTCCGGTCCTGGCGGTGGCCGGACGCTGTCCCCTAAAACGCGACAGAAGCGACATTTCGCGTTCCTTGGCTCGACCGCGGGTCGGCGTGAATTACGCTGGATTTCGCTAGCCCCCAAACCCCGGGCGAAACCATTGAATCTTCGGGTTTTTTGAATTTCGCTAGTTTCGCTGGCCGTTTTGACGCTGCTGGCAAGGGCCGGATTGACCGGCCAGTTGGATGGTAAGCTGGCGGGCCTTGTCGCGATGCGCCAGGTCGGGCTGCGATTTTACTATCACCCCCGAGAGCGACCGACCCTGGGGCGGCTTCGCTCGGGGGGACAGGAAATTGGCCCTGGCAGGGCTACCGCCGGGTGCGATGGTATCGGATGAACGATGCATAGAGCAGAGCCGCCAGGAGGCGAGCGCAAGGAATATATAACTGAGGTGATCGTTCTAGTCAACTACGGTTCTATTTTTGCGTCCCATAAGGGGCGAAAGGGCGCAAAATTGTTTGCGATCAAGCATCGGTGCCAGCAGTGCTGGCAATCTCATCGGCCCCTCGCCAATTCGTCAAAATCCCGGTGCAGAGCTATGAGGGGCGTTTCATGTCGCAGTTCTCGGTAAAACTTCTCCTGAAGACGGATACCCTGGCGATCCGCGACGTGGTCTGCGACGGCGCCTGCCGGCAGGCCAGTGCCGAGGAATGCGCCGCGGCGACGCACCTGGTCTTCCCCTATCGCGGGGTCTACGTGCGGCATCTCGGTCGAAGCGATGCCGTGGCGGAAGCCAACCAGGTGTTGTTCTTCAACGAGGCGGAGGGCTACCGGGTCAGCCATCCGATCTCCGGCGGCGACGCCTCGCTGGACCTGATGATGGACGAGGCGGCGGTGCGCGAGTTGGCGCCGAGAGGCATGGTGCGCCAAGGCAGCACGGTAGCGTTCCATCAGCAGCGCCTGCGCATCGACCCGCGGACGCAGGCCCTCATGGCGCTGCTGCGCCACAGCTTGAGCCGCAACGTCGCAGAGACACTTGAAGCGGAAACGCTGGCCCTGACGTTGATACGGCGCGCGCTCGGCGAGCGGACATCGCATGCGGCCGGCGCCAGCCCCGGCCGCCGCAAGCTGGTCGACCGCGCCAAGGTCGTGTTGTCGACGGCCCTGACGCGGCGCTGGACGCTTGCCGAGATCGGCGCGGAGGTCGGCGTCTCGCCGGTCTACCTGACGCAAGTGTTCCAGCAGGTCGAAGCGATGCCGCTCTATCGCTACCATTTGCGCCTGAGGCTAGCACGTGCCCTCGACCTGCTCGGCCGATACGACGACCTCACCGCGCTCAGCGTGGACCTCGGCTTCTCCAGCCACAGCCATTTTAGCGCCGCCTTCCGCCAGGCCTACGGCCGCACGCCAGCGGCGTTCCAGCGCTCGATCCGTCCGCGGCGAGGCTTTTAGATCGCTAAAGATTCTGACAGCGGCCAGCCGTCGGCAATGCCTTCTTCCATCCCAGGCCGATATCCCGGCTCCTGGAGGAGATGGAACGATGACTGCGAGAACCTGTGCGGCTTGCGACTGCGAGATCGATGGCACGGCCATCAAGGTCAAGCTTGGCGGCAATACGGTCGAAGTGTGCTGCGAGGCCTGTGCCCGCGCGCTCAACGAAGCCGAGGCGTCGATCTCGACCGACGCGCAAGCCGGGGAGGGCTGAGCGATGACCTCTCTGCCCAAGACGTCGACCAAGCGCAGCGTTGCTACAGCGTCCGGCCGTATCGCCTTTGCCGAGGCAGGGTCTGGGCCGGTCGCCCTGTTCGTCCACGGTGTTCTGCTCAATGGCCACTTGTGGCGCCACCAGCTGGCGGCCTTGTCCGACATCCGCCGCTGCATCGCCGTGGACCTGCTGGCGCATGGCGACACCGAGATCGCGCCCGATCAGGACGTGTCGGTGACCGCCAATGCCAGGATGCTGCGCGAGGTCATCGACGTGCTCGGAATCGACAAGGTCGACCTGGTCGGCAATGACAGCGGCGGCGGTATCGCCCAGATCTTCGCCGCGACGAATCCCTCGCGCGTGCGCAGCCTCACGCTCACCGACTGCGACGTCCACGACAACTGGCCGCCGGAAGCGTTCAAGCCGTTCCTCGCAATGGCGGCGGCCGGCGGCCTGCGCGGCACGCTCGACGCCATGGTGGCGGACAAGAATATCTACCGCTCGGCAGAGGCGCTAGGACCGGCCTATGAGCACCCGGACCGGGTGAGCGACGAGACCATCGAGACCTATCTGCGGCCCCTGGTGGAGACAGAGCAGCGCACGCGCGATTTCCAGCGTTTCCTCGCCGCCTTCGACTGCAAGCACACCGTCGCTGTGGCGGAGCAGCTGCGGACACTCAAGGCGCCGACGCTGATCGCCTGGGGGACCGACGACATCTACTTCGATGTCCGATGGTCGCATTGGCTGGCCAAGACCATCCCCGGCACGCGCAAGAGGATCGAGTTCGAGGGCGCGCGGATCTTCTTTCCCGAGGAACGCGCCGCCGACTTCAATCACGAACTGCGCAGCCATTGGTTGGCGGAGTAAGTCATGAGCGAAGCGGAAAAAAAGGCCGACGACTTCCATGCGCTGCATGTTCCCGGACGGCCTTTCGTCCTGTTCAACATTTGGGATGCCGGGACGGCAAAGGCGGTCGCAGCGTCCGGTGCGCGCGCGATCGCTACAGGAAGCTGGTCCGTCGCGGCCGCCAATGGCTTCAAGGATGGCGAGGACGTGCCGCTCGACCTCGCCGTCGACAACCTCGCGCGGATCGCGCGGGCGACGGACCTGCCGGTGAGCGTCGATATCGAGAGCGGCTACGGCAGGACGGCGGACGACGTGCGCCGCACGATTGCGCGCACCATCGCGGCCGGTGCGATCGGATGCAACCTCGAGGACAGTTTTCCCGAAAGCGGTAAGCTGCGTGACACCGCCGAGCAGGTGGAACGCCTCCGCGCGGCGCGTGGAGCAGCCGACGCCGCCGGGCTTCGCTACTTCATCAATGCCCGCACCGACGTCTACTTCCAGGAAGCAACGGAAGGAGACGACGAGGCGATGCTTGCAGCCACGATCGAGCGGGCCCGCGCCTATGCCGATGCCGGCGCCGACGGACTCTTCGTTCCCGGCCTCGCCGATCGGGCCATGATTGCGCGCCTGGTCAGCGCGTCTCCCCTGCCGGTGAACATCATGGTCGATCGAACGCCTAGCCTTGCCCTGCTCGCAGAAGCTGGCGTCGCCCGCGTCAGCCATGGCCCGAGGCCATACTTGGCGGCGATGAAAAACCTCGAACAGCTCGCGCGCGCCGCGATATCCGTTCCCTGAGGCCTGATTTGCCCGAATTCGGGCAAAACGGTACAAGTTGGCTTGTTAGCCGACTAGAGGTCTCCGTGAACGACGCCGAGTTGGATGATTTGGACGAACTCGTGGAGTACCTGGCCCGGACATCGAGGTTGGAGCCCAAGGAGGCTCGTCGCGTGGTCGACGAGGTCCTGTCGTTCCTGGTCGAGGAGCCCGAGGCGTTCGTCCGCCGGCGCCACCTGGCGCTGCAGCGGCAGGGGCTCTCGAACACCGCGATCTTCCTCCAGCTGCAGGCCGAGCTCGCCCAGCGCCGCTTCCCGGCGCCGGCCTACACCACGCGGCAGCTGCGCCGCATCATCTACGGCTAGGAACCTCCCATGTGCGGCATCGTCGGTTATATCGGCAAACGTCAGGCCGCCCCCATCCTGATGGCCGGGCTCAACCGCCTGGAATATCGCGGCTACGATTCGGCCGGCATCGCCATCGCGGCCAAGGGCGCGCTCAAGATCGCCAAGCGCAAGGGACGCGTGCGCGAGCTCGATGAGCTGAAGCCGCTGCGCTTCAAGGGCACGTCGGGCATCGCCCATACGCGCTGGGCGACCAATGGCGAGCCGAGCGACCGCAACGCGCATCCCCACAGCGACAGCACCGGCCGCTACGCCGTCGTGCACAACGGCATCATCGAGAATGCCGCGGCTCTCCGGGCGCAGCTCGCGGCCCAGGGCACGACCTTCAGCTCCGATACCGACACCGAAGTGATCGCCCATCTGGTCGCACTGATGGACGATGGCTCGCCGCTGGAGGCTGTGGTGAGCGCCGTCCTGAAGCTGGTGGTCGGCACCTACGGCATCGCAGTCATGGACGCCGAGCGTCCCGACGTGCTGGTCGTGGCGCGCAACGGCAGCCCGGTCATGCTGGGGCTGGGCGACAAGGAGACGCTGTTCGCCTCCGACGCCTCCGCCCTGGTGCGGCACGCCACCAGTGTCGTGCATCTCGACGACGGCGAGATCGCGGTCGTGCGCGCCGACGGCTACGAGACGCGCAAGCTCGACGGCACCAGCACGGTCAAGACGCCGTCGGCGATGATCTGGAAGGACGAGTCCTACGACAAGGGTGCTTTCGACCACTACATGCGCAAGGAGATCGCCGATCAACCCGAAGCGCTGAGACGCACGCTGAGCGGACGGCTGGAGCCGCGCTTCCAGACCACGCATCTCGGCGGCATCACCCTCACGGCGCGCGAGCTTCTGGACGTGCGGCGCATCCGGATCCTGGGCTGCGGTGCGGCTTATATCGCGGGCGCCCTGGGCGCGCACCTGATCGAGCAGCTGGCGCGCATCCCCTGCCAGGCCGAAGCGGCATCGGAGTTCCGCTACCGCAATCCCGTGATCGAGATGGACACGCTCTATATCGCCGTCAGCCAGTCGGGCGAGACCTTCGACACGCTGGCAGCGGTGCAGGAGGTCAAGCGCAAGGGCGGCCGCGTGATGGGCATCGTCAACGTCGTCGGCAGCACCATCGCGCGCGAATGCGGTCAGGGCATCTACCTGCATGCCGGGCCCGAGATCGCCGTGGTCTCGACCAAGACCTTCACCTGCAGCGTTGTCGCCATGGCGCTGCTCGCCGTCCATCTCGGCCGGCTGCGCGACTTGTCCAACGCCAACGGTGCGCGCCTGCTCAGGGCGCTGGACGCCCTGCCCGACCGCGTCGCGGCGATCCTCGAGCGCGAGGACGAGATCGCCCGCCTGGCCGAGTTCTTCCAGGGCGCCGAGCACGCCTTCTATGTCGGCCGGTCAGCCGGCTACGCCATCGCCATGGAAGGCGCATTGAAGCTGAAGGAGATCAGCTATCTCCACGCCGAGGCCTATCCCGCCTCCGAGCTGAAGCATGGGCCGCTGGCCCTGGTGACGCCCGAGACGCCGACGGTGATCGTCCTGCCGCGCGACGATCTTCTAGCCAAGAACGTCTCGACCATCGAGGAGGTCAAGGCACGCGGCGGCCCCGTCATCGCCATCACGCATCCGGGCGAGACGCACGCGCCGTTCGACCGGTCGTTCGAGGTGCCGGCGCTCGAGCCCGAGCTCGATCCCCTGCTGCTCAACATTCCGCTGCAGCTTCTCGCCTACCATGTCGCACGACAGCGGGGATGCGACATCGACAAGCCGCGCAACCTCGCGAAATCCGTCACGGTCGAGTAGGCTGGCCGCGAAAAATCGGTCGTGAGGTCAGCGTGGTGCGTATCGCCGTCGTCGAAAACATGCACAAGACCCATCTCGGCACTTTGGGCCGGGCGCTCGACGAAGCGGGAGCCGAAGTAGAACTCTTTCGGCCCTGGCAGGACAGCGTCCTGCCGTCGGGAATCCACGACCACGACGGCCTGATCGTGCTCGGCGGCAAGCAGAGTGCTGTCGACGATGCCGACTATCCCTACCTTCCCGCCCTCGCAGGCCTGATGCGCCGCTTCGGCGACGCCGACAAGGCGGTGCTCGGGATCTGCCTTGGCAGCCAGCTGCTGGCGCGCGCCTACGGCGGCGAGAACATCCTGGGCAGCGCCAAGGAATTCGCCTGGACGGCGCTCGACGTAACGGCGGAGGGAGCCGCCGATCCGCTGTTCCGCGACCTCGGCCCTCGGTTCGAGAGCTTCCATTGGCATGTCGACACGGTCTCGCTGCCCGACAAGGCCGTGCGGCTCGTGTCGGGCTCGGCCGTCGCGAACCAATGCTTCCGCATCGGCCGCGCCGCCTACGGCATGCAGTTCCACTTCGAGGCCAGTATCGACGTCGTCGAAGCATGGCTGGCCGAGTTTCCCGACGTCGCCGAGCGCATGGCGCCCGGCTGGCTCGCTCGCTACCCCGAATTCGCGGCGCGACACGCCGAGGCGGCGGATCGCGCCGGCCATGCCATCGCACGTGCCTTCCTGCAGACCGTCCAGCCGGTGCGTGCTGCTGCAGCGGCCAGCTGACTTCCAACGCTTACGCAATGCGACCCCTTCGGTACTCCATCAACATCACATTGGACGGGTGCTGCGATCATCGGGCAATTCCTGCGGACGAAGACTTGCATCGCCACGCGACCAAGACCCTCGCGCGGGCCGATGCCCTCCTCTTTGGCCGGGTCATCTACGAAATGATGGAGGCCGCGTGGCGACCGCCGGCGCGGACGGGCGTAAGGCCTGATTGGATGGCCGATTGGATGGAACCCTTCGCCCGGACGATCGACGCGGCAAAGAAGTACGTCGTGTCGAACACCCTGGACCAGGTCGATTGGAACGCGGAGCTCGTGCGCGGCGATGATCAGGAGAAGGCCGTTCAGCAGCTCAAGAGGGAGCCGGGCAAGGGACTATACGTGGGCGGCGTGAAGCTCCCGCTGGCGTTGGCCGAGCTGGGATTGATCGATGAGTACGAGTTCGTGGTGCAGCCCAGGCTCGCAGGCCACGGGCCGACGTTGTTCGCGGGGCTATCGAAGCATGTCGACTTGAAGCTCGTGAGCCGGCTGGAGTTTGCCTCGGGGGCGGTGGCGATGCGGTATGAGCCTAGAAGGTAGCCATACAGGCACACCGTCATCCCGAGCGCAGCGAGGGACCTTTCCTGTGGCCCTAAAGATCCCTCGCTGCGCTCGGGATGACAGCCGTGACTCACCGAGCAGCGATAGTCGGCACTAACGCAGCTCAGCCTGTGGGCCGCTCGGCGCCAACTCGTCCGATGCCGACGGCTCCTCTTTCTTCATGACCTTTTCGCGGTCGCGGCCCAGGACGCGCTGCACCACGACGAAGAACACCGGCACCATCAGGAGCGCCAGCACCACGACGGCGATCATGCCGCCCATGACGCCGGTCCCCAGCGCCTGCTGGCTCTTGCCGCCGGCGCCGGTGGCGATGGCCATCGGCAGCACGCCACAGACGAAGGCGAAACCCGTCATCAGGATCGGCCGGAAGCGCAGCCGGCAGGCCTCCAATGTCGCCTCGACCAGGGGCTTGCCGTGGGCGCGCAGGTCCTTGGCGAACTCGATGATCAGGATGGCGTCCTTGGCGGCGAGCCCGATGATGGTGATCAGGCCGACGGTGAAATAGACGTCGTTGGAGAGCCCGCGCAGGTTGGCCGCGATCACCGCGCCCGTCATGCCGAGCGGCACCGTCAGCAGCACGGCGATCGGGATCGTCCAGCTTTCATAGAGGGCCGCCAGGCAGAGGAAGACCACCAGGGCCGAGAGCGCCAGCAGGAACGGCGCCTGCGAGCCCGAGAGCTTCTCCTGCAGCGACTGGCCCGTCCATTCGTAGCCGAAGCCGCGCGGCAGCTGGCCCGCGAGCTTCTCCATCTCGGCAATGGCATCGCCGCTGGTGTAGCCGGGCCTCGCCTCGCCGCTGATGCGGACTGAGGGATAGTAGTTGAAGCCCACGATCTGCGTCGGCCCCTTGGCCCATTCGACGGTGGCGAACGACGAGAACGGCACGAGCTGCCCGTCGGCGTTCTTCACATAGTAGGACAGCATGTCGTCGGACCGCATGCGGCCTGCGGCATCGCTTTGCACGATGACGCGCTGCATGCGTCCGCGGTTGGGGAAATCGTTGACGTAGTTGGAGCCGAGGTTGGTCGAGATCGTGTTGTTGATGTCCTCGAAGGTGACGCCGAAGGCCATGGCCTTCTCGCGGTCGATCACCAGGTTGACCAGCGGTCCCTCGGGCAGGCCCTCGACGTAGACGTTCTGCAGCACGGGGCTGGCATTGGCGGCCTTGATGAGCTGGTCGCTCGCCGCCTTCAGCGCGGCATAGCCCTTCTGGGCGCGGTCCTGCAGGCGGAAGCTGAAGCCGCTGGAATTGCCGAGATTGTCGATCGGCGGCGGCTGCAGCGCCGAGACCTCGGCATCGCGGATCGATTCCAGATCGCGGTTGATGTCGGCGACGAGGGCGGCCGCCGATTCGCCGGGGCCGCGCTCGGACCAGTCCTTGAGCGTGATGAAAGCCTGCGCCGTGTTCATGCCCTGGCCGAGGAAGCTGTAGCCGGTCAGGAAGGTCACGTCCTTGATGCCGGGCTTGCCGGCCAGATAGCGCTCGACGGCCTCGACCGAGGCCTGGGTCCGGTTGAAGGAGGCATCCGACGGCGTCTGCACGTCGGTGGTGATGAAGCCCTGGTCGTCGATTGGCAGGAACCCGCCCGGCAAGCGCACCATGGCCCAGCCCAGGCAGACCAGCAGCGCGGCATAGATCGCCATCAACCGGCCGGTGCGCTTCAGCGACCAGCCCACTACACCGGCATAGCGGTCGCGCACCGAGTCGAGGCCGCGGTTGAACCAACCGAACAGGCCGCGCCCCTTGGCATGGGAATGGGCATGCCCGTGGCCGGCCGGGATCGGCTTCAGCAGGGTGGCGCAGAGCGCCGGGGTCAGCGTCAGGGCCATCAGCGCCGAGAAGCCGACCGCGGCCACCATGGTCACCGAGAACTGGCGGTAGATGATGCCGACCGACCCTGGGAAGAATGCCATGGGCAGGAACACGGCCATCAGCACCAGGGTGATGCCGACGATGGCGCTGGTGATCTGCGACATTGCCTTGCGCGTCGCTTCCTTGGGCGACAGGCCCTCCTCGGCCATGATGCGCTCGACGTTCTCGACCACGACGATGGCATCGTCGACCAGGATGCCGATCGCCAGCACCATGGCGAAAAGCGTCAGCATGTTGATCGAATAGCCGGCGGCCAGCAGCACGGCGCAGGCGCCGAGCAGCGCCACCGGCACGACGATGGTCGGGATGATGGTGTAGCGGATGTTCTGCAGGAACAGGAACATCACGACGAACACCAGCACCACCGCCTCGAGCAGGGTCATGACGACCTTCTGGATCGAGGCCTCGACGACCGGCGTGATGTTGTAGGGGATCTGATAGGTGATGTTGGCCGGGAAGAAGCGCGACAGCTCCTTCATCTTGGCCTCGACGGCGCTGGCGGTGGCCAGCGCATTGCCGGTCGGCGCCAAAAGCACCGAGAGGCCCGCAGTCGGCTTGCCGTTCAGGCGCGTGGTGAACTGGTAGCCCATGCCGCCGACCTCGACGCGCGCCACGTCGCGCAGGCGCACGGTCGAGCCGTCGGGATTGGCGCGCAGCACGATCGAGCCGAACTCTTCGGGCGTGCCGAGCTGGCCCTTGACCAGCACCAGGGCAGCGACCTTCTGGTTCGATTGGCTGGGCTCGGCGCCGATGCTGCCCGAGGCGACCTGCGCGTTCTGGGCGGTGATCGCGGCGTTCACGTCGTCGGCCGTGAGGTTGTAGCCGACGAGCTTGGCGGGATCGATCCAGACGCGTAGCGCCCGTTCGGTCGAATAGAGCGTGGCGCGGCCGACGCCGGGGATGCGCCGGATCTCGCCCAGGACGTTGCGTACCATGAAGTCGCCCAGACCGACCTCGTCGAGGCTACCGTCGGTCGAGGAGAGCGTGATGATCTGCAGCACCGCGCTCGACGCTTCCTCGATCAGGATGCCCTGCTGGATCACCGCCCGCGGCAGGCGCGCCTCGACGCGCTTGATGCGGTTCTGCACCTCGACCGAGGCCAGCGCTGGGTCGGTGCCCGGCGCGAAGTTGGCGATGATCTCGACCTGGCCCAGCGAATCGGAGGCCGATTCGAAGTTCAGGATGCCCGACGCGCCGTTCAGCTCCTCCTCGATCAGCCGCGTCACGGAGTTGTAGAGGTTCTCCGGCGACGCGCCGGGATAGCTCGTGCTGATCGAGATCGAAGGCGGCGCGATGATCGGGTACTGCGCGATCGCCAGCAACGGGACCGAGATCAGGCCGATCAGGCAGATGAAGAGGGCCACGACCCAGGCAAAGATGGGCCGATCGATGAAGAAGCCTGCCATGTGTGAGTTACCTGAATCTTCGTCTTCCGGACC
>NZ_BKAJ01000155.1 GCF_007992495.1 Reyranella soli | reverse complement strand
CCGGGGTGGGCCAGGACCAGCAGCCGCCACTCGTCCCGCGCTAGCGAGCGGGTTTGGTACTTCAAGCCGACGCACTTCTCGGTCCGCAGGCTCCGAGGTAATGGTCAAGCTTGAAGCTCAGCTGAGCCACGTCCGCCGGCGGCCTTCAGCCCGGTCAGATGGCGTCGACGCGGAAACCGTCCATGCTTCTGACGATCCAGTCACCGACCTTAGCTGCCACTCGCCGCCCGTCCGGAGTCTCTACTGACACTGTGCCGTTACTCTCCCGGAAGGCGACGAGCTCGCTGTCGGCATGCAGGGCGCAGTTGCCTCCCCATGCCGCGTCTTCACCAGTCCATTGCATCCTACCGAACGTCGGCACGCTGCGGCTCCCTTTGATCATGGCCCGACAGCGCCATCGTCGCTCTGGTCGTTGCTCCTGCGGTAGCCGGGCGTAAAGGGAATTCCGTCTTCACCGTGCCAGACCGTGGTCAAGGCCGATCGGCAGGCCGGGCACGCCACACGCACACTGGGGGCCGTCCATATCCTGTTCCAGGGCGGCAGGTGCTTTGCGGCCTGGCTGACCTCCCAATGGGGTACGCAGCGCGGGCACTCGATAGAGCACCATGGAATTGACCGACTAGGTGGGATGAAGTCGCGCGCCGGCGGCTTGATTACGATGTAGCCGAGGCAGCCACAGACGCGTGGCCGGTGGGCGGTGCCATAAGCTCGATCGACCGAGCACACGAACCGCGTTCCGGTGAAGGCGCGGCCGCGCAGCCGATCGTCGCCGAGATCGATCGGGCCTGCCTGCCGATGGCAGTTGGGGCAGTAGATGTGGACCTCGAGGCTGTGCTTGGCGATGTCGTCGAAGGTCTGGAATGGAAAGGCGTGCATGCGCTTGAGTTAGGGAGCGGCCAAATCCGAAACATCGGCCTGCACTGACAACAAGTGGTGCGGCATGCGGGCGCGCTGCAGTGAATGCACTTGGTCGACGCTCGCGCTATGGCGCCCCAACCACCATCTTCAGCTGGTCGACCAAACGCTGCCGTCGATCGGTTCCTTGGCCACATAGCCGCCTGGCTCATAGAGGTCCGGTCGCTCGGCCTCCGACATCGTGCGCTCACCCTCGGCGAAGCGCTCTTCCTCGAGTTGTTCGATCGCGCCCTGCACCTGACGCAGCTGCCATGGCGTCAAGTCGTCTCCCTTGAACTGGAGTTTGCTAATCCTCTGAACGAGATTGCGGCGGGCGGTAACGATCGGGGTCGACATGTGTTAGCACGGGCATCGCACGGACACGCAGCAGGTGCATGCACAGCATCATGGTTGGCGGCCATAATGATGAATTCTTACGGCGGCGAGATCGAGGTGCAGCAGGTTGGTCGGGACGTTGGCAACGTCAGAAACAACAGGCCGGAACTAGTGGAGCCGAGGGTACCGAAGACGCAGAGCTATAGTCGGTCTTATCGCGCCGGCTCCCTCTGATTTGGCGGTGACTTGTTCCAGCCACCAATCTTGGCACGCGTCTTGATCAATCGAAGTACCAGTGCAGTCGCAATGACAAGAGGCGGCGCTAGACCGAGGCGCGTGATGTTGTGGGTGGTAAGCGGGTGCCCGTTTAGGAGCCAGAACAAGCCGACCGCACCGAAAAAAATATAGAGATAGTCCAGTTCCTTGACCCACTTTTCTCCGCGCCATGCCGTCAGCTTGGACATACCGCCATAAGCGAGCCAGTTGCAGAGGATTGTGTAGAGCGAGACGGCGAACGTGAATACCGTGACCACCGCAATAAACAGTGGTCGCTCATCCATCCCAAAATACAGGATCATGGCCATCACTGCTGCGGCCCAGGTCGTGTTGTTGTAGAATTGAAGGTCTCGTGTAGGGAGCGCCAATTCAACGTCCGGCGAGTCTTATAAAACACCTATTCTATTAGATTTGGCAAGACTTCGAATTTGGTGTAACGCGCTGCCCCCTGCAGGGCGCAGCGGCGCATCGTGGCGGCACCCGAGAACTGCTCAAACGATGGCGCTTGCCGACCACGGTGTCAGCAACGCACTGCTCGTGTGGGCCAATAAGCCTGCCGGGGCTGTCGGCTAAAAACCGGAGGGCAAGCTGCGCGGCGAGGCGAGCGACTGGCGCAGCATGGTCGTTGGAGACGGATTGGGCGGACGCCAAGCCACCCAGCGCTGCAGCGCCAGCGCTCTGGGATAACGCGGCAGATATGCGAGAGTGCGCAACGACTCTGCAAGAACAGCTGATACGCTCCTTGCCTCCCGCGTTGAAAGGGACGCGACGTGCCAGACTTAGTCTTGGTGGATGACGACGATCTCTATCGGGAGGTCCTTTCCGCCGACCTCGTTGACCGGGGATTTTCGGTGTCGTGCTTTGCTGATGGGCCATCTTTCCTCGATGCCCTGAACAATGGCCTGGAGGCGAAGATAGCGCTGCTCGATTGGGCCATGCCGGAAATGTCTGGGTTCGAGCTGTTGGGCACTCTGAAAGGGCAAGGCAACGGACTACCCGTCGTTTTCCTGACTGGATACTCCTTGGCCGAGCGGGAGTTGCAGGCGCTAAATCAGGGAGCAGTCGACTTCGTCGACAAATCCCGTGGCGCGGACGTGCTGGCCCATCGGCTGCAGCTTATCATCGAGGGCAGGCGCCAAAGCGACAGCACAGGCGCGACGCAAGCCCAGGTCGATGCCCAGGTCGAAGTTCATGGCGAACTCGCCCTTCATCGAGGCTCGGAGCGCGCTCTGTGGCGAGGGCAGGACGTTGGCTTAACCGTGGCCGAGTACCGGGTCGTGACGCTGCTAGTGTCAAGGAAGGGCAAGCTCCACACTTACCGCGCCATCTACGACACTGTGCACTACGCCGGATTCGTCGCCGGCAGCGGCGCGCGGGGCTACACGACAAACGTACGCTCGATGATTAAGCGGATTCGGAGAAAATGCCTGGCGGTCGATCCTGGCTTCTCAGAGATCAAGAACGTCTTGCGCGCCGGCTATTGTTGGCGCGATCCCCAGTTCTGAGGGCTGCACCACGCGCGCGCGCCTGTTTCTTTGGTTCGATGCGCCGCCACCTAGTGGTCTCCACTGAGATGTGAGAACAATGCCTTCGCCGCGAAGTGGGAACAAAGCCGCAGCTGGTAAACAAGGCGCCGGCTGGTGGCAGCTGCGAGATCAGAGTAGCTCGTCAGCCTCAGGACATTTTTTAAGGGCGGCGTCGAGACGCCCTTCACAACATCAGCTCGCCGCCGCCTGTGTTCTTCCGGTGGCCCAGAAACTTCCGCACAGCACATGCGTTTCTTGTCCCGTGTGGAAAGAAACACTGGACAAATGCCATTAACAAATTTGCCGTCGTCGAGCTGGGAGACTTCGAATAACCGCGTGATGCTTGTCGATGATGACGACCTCTATCTCGAAGCCATGATGGGAGAGTTGGAGGATCGAGGCTTCGCTGTACGTGGCTTCCTCGATGGGCCCTCCCTGCTCAAGGAGCTGGAGCATCGGTACCGGGCGGACGCCCTGCTACTGGATTGGACCTTACCCACCATGTCCGGCATCGACGTGCTGTCGGGCGTACGAGAGCGGGGAATTGACGTTCCGATTGCCTTCCTGACCGGACGAGCGCTAGTCGATCATGAGCACATTGCCTTGAAGCGTGGCGCCATCGATTTCATCGACAAGATGCGAGGTGCCGACGTTATCGCGCGGCGATTGCACCGGATGCTTCGCAGCCCGCGCAGCGCGCCCGTCACCGCCGAGCCTGAAGCACCGCGAGTTTGGGGCTCGCTCAGCCTTTGGCAGCGCAGCGCGCGCATCGAATGGCGCGGCACGGATGTCGGCCTGACGCTCACCGAGTACAAGATTATTGCTCTCTTAGTTGCCAACGTCGGCAAGCCGCTGACTTATCGGGCAATCTACGACGCCATGCACTACGCAGGCTTCATGGCCGGCTTCGGCACTGACGGCTACTTGGTAAACGTCCGCTCAGCCTTGAGGCGCATCCGTAAGAAGTTCCTGACGCTCGATCCAGCCTTTGTAGAAATCGAAAACCACGAGGGCGTTGGGTATTGCTGGCGCAGGTGACAGACTTAACTAGAACGCGCCGGTAAAAATCCACCCTTGCATTCACGAGCAGATCATCATGAACAACATCATCTGGATAGTGGGGCTAGTCGTCATCGTTCTGGCGATACTCGGTTTCTTGGGCTTCAGGTGAGAGACGCAGCGCATCCAATTGGCCAGCCACGGGGATGCCGCGGCACTACCGGCTAGATCCCTGCGTGGCTAGGGACGGGACGATGGCAAAGCTGCGAAGAGAGCCGGCGTACGCTGGGCCGCCCCGCTGGCATGGCACGTTGGGGCCGCTAGTCATTGGGCTGGGCTTAATACTGCTGACTGGCTGGGCGTTGTTCGTGTAGACAGTTCGGCGTTGGATTAGCCCTGTTGGTCGACGTGCAGCCAATCATTTTCCCGCAGACTCCGTCATTCCGAAATCCACGAAGAAGCGACGTTGTTAGAGACCAACCGATGCGCCAAGCGAGAGGCGCGAGAGGGCATCCATTTTTGCCGGCCGTAAGTACCGCTGTTTTTCTGGGTCGTGAGGTCATCGCTCCTGCTCGTAGTTGATCGGCACAACGAACGTATGGCTGTCGGCAGCAAGTTCCGGCGGTAGCGGCGCGAATGGCGAGGCCTTGCGAATGGCGTCCATGACGCCGCGGTCGAGCGGCGGGGAGCCACTGGGTTTCACAAGCGCAGAATCGATCAAATGGCCGTTGCTGGCGATTGTCAGGCGGGCGATTATAAGGCTGCCTTGGCGCTCTTCCCGCCCTGTCGGGGAGAAGCGTGCCTGCGACAGTTTGTGCACGACTTGTATCAGATAGTCTTGCTGCGCCTGATTGCGGCTATCACTAGCGGCCGTCCGCGTCAGCGGCGAGACCGCCCCGGGTCGGGTGCCGCCAGACCGGTCTGCCTCGTTCTGCTGCGATGCCCGCTTCGGCGAGGCCTGCCGTACGGGTTGCTCCGGCGGCGGGGCCTGGGGCCGATTCTGCAGCATAGAGGACCTAGCGAGCGCACTGGGTGCCGTTCGGGCAAAATCCTGGCCGCTGACCGTTGGGGGGGCGTCGACGCCCTGCAACATCGTCTCCAAGCTAGCCTGCGCGCCGGTGGGTGTGGCGGTAGCGCCGAAGTCGCGCGTTGTCAGGACGGGCGGCGCTTCGGCTGACGGCACCATGCGAGTGACACTAGGTTCAGCTGGAGTGGGCAGCGGTGCTGATGCAGCCTCCGACGGTCCTGGAGCAAGAGCAGCCGCCGAGAGTTCCGCTGCTCCCGACGGCAGCCGCTGCGCTGCCTGATCGGCGGAGGGCCGCGCTGGCACTTCAAACGGAGCCGTCGGCCGCTCGAGCGTTAGCTCGATCGCCAGTTCGCTCCAACGCTCCTGCCGAGCAACCGGCTCGGGCATTGAGGCGGCGAGCACTGTTACATGCATCAGCGCCGAGCCCATGATGGCCAGAACCGCCATTCGATGGTAGCGCCAAGTCGTAACGTCGTCCGATTCGTCGACCATAGGCGATGATCACTCCGCGCGCAGGAGGATTGGCAGGCTTCGAGCGACGGACGTTCGGGCGTAGACCGGCGTCCACACCCATCCAGCAAAATCGTTCAAGAATGTCGGACGCATCGAAACGAGTCGTGAAAACGACGGCAAAAGGGTCGGCAGCACAGGCGATCCGGCTTTCATCGTTTTGCTGCCGCGAAGACCGATATCTATGACGACTGGCAATTCTCGCAGTGTCACGTCGGTCTCCAGAATATTTGGTTACCCGGAGTAACGTTACCGAGCTGCTTTTGTTGCCATGATCAACGCAAGCTCTGTCCTGTGAAATCGCGCATCGCTGAACGGATGGAAAGTAATTCGCTTTGCCTGTGTCGTGTCGCTGGCTCGACTAGACGGGATAAAAGGCGAGCACTACACGTACTCTCGCCGTTCGAAGCATCCCATGGGTCTGTCCAAAATGAATGAGCATCGATCATTGCCGCAGGTGTCCTCGCGCTATCGGATATTGATCGTGCGCATTGTCACGTTATTGGTCGGCAGCTTTTTCTTGGTTCTTGCCAAACCGCCTTTAGCCCAGACCCGCCAATACGTCTGGTCGGACATAGACTGCCGGCAATCACGCCTCGTTGCCTGGCCCGGTTTGAAGTGCCGGGCCAGCAACGTGGTGACGAGCGACGGGAATATCGGCGTGTTCCGGCAATGGGCCGCCTTCGGCACAAGCCGCGACGGCTACTATGCCCAGCTGTTCCTTTGGGAGGGCCAGAACAGCTATTCCTATCTCTCAGCCGATGAGACAACGGCGGACTTCGTGAAGTGGGTGTTCGAGGACGGGAAGTCGATTGCGCAGGTCTCTCCGGTTGCCCGTTACAAGGATGCCGACTACGTCACGTTCACTGACGGCAAGATGGGACGGTCCTGCATGGGGTTCCGGCGCGTGGGCATGCCGCAACGCGGGGGGTACGATTCCCTGATGGGTGGCATCCTCTGCACCCCGCGAGGGAAGGCCATCGGCCAAGTCGATTTCTCCACCTTCATCGACAATGCGCGAGTTCAGCCACAGCCGCGCTGACGGCCGTCAGGCAAAGTCGGTCAGCGGCAAAGGTCGAGCGGTAAATTCTGGCTGTAGGCCGCCGTCAGGCAATCGGCGGTGCTCTTGTAGCGCGTGCGCGGAAAGTACACGGCACGCAACTGAAAGGTGGGCGCTTTCCCCTCCTGGGCCGCAGCCACGAAGCTGCTCCACGACCAGTCACCGAAGCCGGATCCCTGACCGGGTGAGCCGGAGGCTGCGCCATTCGCTGACGCGCCAGATGCGGCACTGCCTGTGGCAATCCCGATGCTGGGAGGGCCGGCTAGATTAGATGCCACCGCACTGGCGGCGCCATTGCTGCCAGCAGCACCGCCCCCCCACCAGATCCACTCGCACCCGCGCCGCTTGCGCCAGCGCCCGCGGCGCTGCCACCAGCTGCACCAGCTCCACTCGCTCCGCCACCAGCAGCACCGCCGCCGGCACCAGGGCTACCGGCGCCAGCCCCACCGCCGGCACCCGCGCCAGCGCCACCACCGGCACCAGCGCCACCACCAGCTCCGCCACCGGCACCACCGCCCGCGCTTGCCCCGGCGCCGCCAGCAGCGGCGCCTCCGCCACCGCCTGCCGCGCCGCCAGCACCACCACCGGCGCCAGCACTACCCCCGGCACCTCCACCAGCGCCGCCGGCACCACCGCCACTGCCGGCACCGCCGCCTCCAGCACCTGCGCCCGCACCGCCTCCACCGCCGTTGCCGCCACCGGCACCGCCTCCATTGCCGGCTCCGGCACCGCCGCCGGCTCCGCCGCCGGCTCCGCCGCCTGACGAGCACTGCAGAAATGGCGAAGGCGATTGAAAGTTGTCTATGAGGGTCAAATATTGTCGCTGCTGGCGAGCGGGTTGGCGCCGTTGCATCTTCCGAAGAGGCCACCGTGGGGAGCCGCCGCGGAACACCCGATTCGCCTCGGAGGTGACTTAACCTAACCACCTAGAACGGCCTGCTGCGGCTGGCCCTTAGAGGCAGCGCGAAAACAAACCGCAGTCCAGGCCTTGTGGCGGGTGCCGCATGCCACGGCGATAGCTGAGCACACCTTGGCTGGCGGAATCGGCCTCTCTCACACGCCCAGCGCATTCCGCCGCTTTACAGGCGGGGGCGAAAAAAATCGTCTTTCTCGAATAGCTCCATCGGAGCCGTCGGCGTTAATCCGCCGGTGTGGGATGGGCGGCTCGGCAATGAGCCGCCTTTGGGTGAAATGCGGTCTAGCTTTTCTTTATCAAGAAAGCGGGCGTTGGTCGGCTTGGATTTCGGCGACCAAGGTTGGGGACATGCGAAAGACAAATGAACATGTGGGCCGAAAGGGGTTGCCGGTGACCTCGGGCGAGCCGGTGCCGCATCTCATGGTTTAAGCGTCAAATTGAGCACCTTCGACGGCATCGACGTAACCGCCGCTTTCCATGCCGTTGCCAACCAAATCGTTGTGGCCAAACGTCAGCCTACGGCCTGGGAAGCGGGATGCCTTTACGCGGCGCGTTGTGAGCTTGCGATCGGCCGCGAAATGAACGCCCGACGCAGGATTCGTCTCGCGCTTTTGCCCGGCCCACACCAGGAACTGCCGGTCAGCATCATTCCCCTGCCTATGACCGAGGAGTTGCTTCAGGCTCTCGCCCTTATCTCGACGCTGAATCCGATATCGCCGCGTGGTGAACAAGACTCTGCGACTTCCGCAGATGAGGGTCCAGCACGACCCCGGGCCGATTAACCTCCACCCCGCGCTGGAATGTGGCTGAAAATCAGTGCGTCGTGCCGCCCAGCTTCGGGGTAGCAATCATCTTCTCTGCTATGTTCTTCAGATCCTCACCGAACCACCGCAGGACTTCCGGGCTTACGCTGGTATGCAGGATGACTTTCCTATCCGGCGTCACGAAAGCAAGGATAGGCGAAAGCTTGAGGCGGGATTCCTGTAACCGCCTGCAAATCAATTCGTCAGCCTCTGTTAGGATTGAGCTGATTGCAGTGGCTGGGTCCTTTCCCATGGTCCGCGAACGTCGCCCCTTGTCTATAAGTTGCCCGTGCTACGCGTGAGCCCCCGCCCTGGAGAACACATCCGCGTGAGAGCCAGCCGCGCAGCAGTGACTTCAAACGGGCTCATTGTTCGAGTTGGCGTCGAGCCGAGCCTCGCGGCAGCCAAACCACGCGTTCGCGCAGTAGTCCGCGAAATTGCGACTAGCTCTGACGGCAAATATCTCTGCGAAGTCATTAGGCTCGATCCCCGGGGTGGGCTTGCATGCCTGTGTACTGGACGATCGATTCCAAAAAGCGCCTTTTCACCGGGGTTGGCGCTGCGCCAAGATCAGGGCGCATCACGAAGAGCGACCCGTGGGCAACCATTGCGCTTGTGGGCACTGCCGACCAGACCGCGAGATTCTCCCGCCTATTGGGCGCACTCACCGCTGCCGACCGCCCATCAAGGTGTTCAACGGCCCGATAGCCGCGCAGTTGGTGGACCTACACAGATAGGCTGGCACCGCCGCGCTCTCTCGTGTTGCTTCAGGCTCCAACAGTTGCCCTCACTTCGTCACGCCCGCCTGACTAGACCTCATCGGCGCTGCAGTTAGGCGTCAATTCTAAGGTGGAATGCGGCATGGACTGCATCGCGCTGCCTTGTGCAGACAGTAATCCACGAGCGCAAGACACCTGCATGAGCGCCATCAACACTGTGGCCACTCCAAAACACAATCTGACGCGAAAATCCTAATGAAACCGTAGGGCCTCCTTGAAACGTTGCCGACCGATGTCCGAGATGGAGACAACGTTAATGAAGTGCCTACTTTCGCTCACTCTTCTGGTGAGCGCGTGCAGTTCCTCCTCGCTAACGGCGGCACCTCTCAAGAAAGGTATGAACGAGCAACAGGTCATAGAGGCCTACGACAAGCAATTGCCCGAACGGGTCGTCGAAAGAACCTGCGGCAATGAAACTCCCGCACCCTTCTCCTGCAAAATTTACATCTACGAGGGCATCTTGCGGCGCGGTCATCCGAAGCTTTCGGTGGTGTTCGAGAACGTGGGCGGAAGGTGGTTAGTTAGTCAGTGGCTTTGATGTCAGCGTTGATTCTCGCCCAGTCAGCGAACTCGAGAATTGTTTCCAGTCGAGTGGCCCAAACTTCATCGAATCACCGCGCCAGTCTGGGTGAGTAACCGTGCGATTGATTCGTCATTCTGGGCCGCCAATGTCGCAATACTTGGCTCACCAATAGGTAGGTTCAAGCCTGAGGCGTCGGCGAGGTGGCACCACTGCTTGGCTGCTTCCATGAGCATGAGTTGCGCCGGGGGCGAGGCGCTGTTTTGCGCCAAGCGCTTGCAATGAGCGGCCATCTCAAGACACTGTAAACGCGTCCGCATGCGAGCACCCCTGCTCGAAGGACCACGCGTTACACTGAAACTCTTACATCACACCCAGGCATCAGTATCGATTTCAAGCACCCGCTAGACAAGCCCAATGAGGTTGTTGAGGAGCTGAACAAAACGTACTGCTAAGGGCGTCAACTGGCCCAAAGCCTCATAGTCACTGCGTCAAGGTTCTTTGTCCGTGCTACTCGACCTTAACTGAAGGGGTTAGGCTGCCCACCCAAGTTCAGCCCACGCTCCTCCAGTTTGTCGCGAATGATGTCAATGGGCTGACGCCGATCGACTACGACTGATGCCACGCTGCGCAAGCGCGACCAAAGCTGGCTGCGACCACCAGTGAAGCGCAATAGCGGAGCACAGCATTCGGTCTCCGTTCTGTACAGCGATTCGCAGAATGCACCCTGCATCCAGGATGTCGTGGCCATCGAGCTCAATATTGAAAAACTCGAGCGTGTCCCGGCCATCCGCTGCCTCGAAGATGATGCTGGTGCCATTGACCAGGTCGCCGACTTGCATCAGGAAGCCATCAACGTAGACGGCACGCAAAGCCGTGACGCAAAGATCTGCGCTCGGCGAGTTCTCCCCAGAGCGCCACGCCGCACGACGACCGGCAGATTCGACTGGTTGCCGTCCCAACTACCCGACACGTTGCTCAAGGTGTGGCTGACCAACGCTTTGACCGGTACGAAGCCCCCAAACGCACCGCAACCTCGTCACCCGCTGCCAAAGTCTCGATCGGCCGCTAGCCCTCGCGCGTGCGGACCAGGGTGCCCCTCGCGAAGCAATTGCCGCCCCCTCCTGCATGGGTGCGGGCTCATTAGCCTCGGTACAAGGCGCAGATCTTGTTGCCAAAGGGATCGCGCAAATAGGCTAGGTATATTCTTGCCGTGCCGCCCTCGCGCCATCCGGGCGGGTCTTCAATGCTCTTGCCACCGCTCGCGCCCGCCTCGTGGAAGGCATCAACCTTTTCAACGCTGTCACAGGCGAATCCTATAGTTCCACCGTCGGCATAAGTGGCGGCATTGCCATCGATTGGCTCGGTAATTCCGAAAGTGCCGGTCGGGGTTCGATAGGATACCCGGCCTTTGGGATCAATTTTGCCTTCAGGCACGCCAAGGGCACCGAGCACAGCATCGTAGAACTTCTTGGAGAGACGAACATCGTCCGCGCCGACAAAGATGTGCGAAAACATTTCCCACCGCCTCCGTCGCTACGCCGGCGCGGCGCCGGCGACGGCTAAGGACCTTCTAAGGACCATGGAAGGCGTCAGCTGGCAGGCCGCGCCGGAACCGAACAAGCCGAGACCACCCCGGCACCCCTGATTGGGGCTACACGAAATCAGCCTCGCGGATCTCGCGGTTGATGGGTCGACGGCGTCCGATCCGGTAGCGGTGGTCCGGTGAGCGCGCGTTGAACTCCCTGGAGTTCGGCGTGGCTTTCGATGGCGAACAGGGTCACCTCGGGACTGCCGCACGCCCGGCAACTGAAAGGTCGGCCGTAGAGCGGCGACCGATCGTTTGACGTCTTCAGCGAGCGGAAGGGCACAGAGCGTCGGTGTCCGTTCGGCCAGACGGCCAGGAGCTGCAGGCCGCTGCGACCGCAGGCGACTGACCCGGGAGCATCTCGAGCAACTTCGATCATGGCGGGACGGTAGCCGTAGGCTTGCGGCAAGGACCACTCACCATTTGGCAAGCGAATGCTGGCAGTGCTGGACGTGACGGGGCCCTTAATTCGTCGGCCTGCACTGACAGCCACGGCTGCAGCATGCCGGCGCGCGCATTGCGGCCCGCTAGCAAGACCGCGCGGGCGGATGGCGTTGCTGCGTCACCCAAATGGGTGAAACACTTGGCTTATGTGTCTGATAGTCTTTTTGGGACGACGAGTGGCGTCGGATCCCATCCCCAAAACCGCCGCGCACTCAAAGGACCGCCGATTCCCACTCGGCGGTCCTTCCATTTGGGGTAGATGCGTTTGCTACCTAATGCCGGAAATCTCGCTTGGCTCGTCGAGGAATGGCGGCAGGGTTTGGCTAGCGATACTTCGCTCCTTCTCGCAGCGGCACCCGCCACCCCCACGGCGGTTGGCAACCGTGGGCATGCACGCCACGTCGAGCTGCCTTTGCCGCGGCCTCTTGGCCCACGTAGTCCGAACTGTACCTCACGAAAGCCCAGGCGAGGCCCTCGCGCACGAGAATAGCGCCCAGATCCTCTCCCCCAACTCTGCAGATGGCGACAACCCGGCCGTAGCGGTTGCGGTCCCTCAATTGGCGGACAATCGAGCGGCGTACAGTCCGTGCTTGCAGCCTGGTCGCGGCCAAACGGCCGGCAGGCCAGCCATCGGAGCACGTCTGCGCTAGCTCGGGCGCGTCGATGCCCCACGGGCGATTGTTGACCCCGCCCTGCTTGAGCGTGTCGTCGTCCGTGATGGTTTGCGCGGGCCCCTGCCCTGTCCCCGCAACCACTTGAGACCAGGCAGCGTAAATGGCTGATGGTCGACCAGAACGAAAGGGCCGCCCGTCTCCTGATGCGGGCATTGTACTATGCGACAGACGGTGAACGCCGCCGGTTGCTTCTGCCGGCCGAGTTGAATGACCTAACGATTCAGGCCATCGCATTAGCTGTCGATCGCGGCTGGATCGTGAACCGTGGCAACAGTCGTCAGGCTTACCGACGCCGGTCGGGAACTTGTCAAGCGCGGTTAAAATCACATCAACAATTCTGTCTGCGAGCTGGCTTCCTTCTACGTCCGCCACGTCGCCGCAAACGCGCAGCGCTCAGTATCGGTCATTGATTAATTGCAATACTGGAGCCACATGGCGGCAATCTCACAACGTCTAATTGCAACACAACGGCAATAAACACTCTAGGCGGCCCGTCCTTAATCAAGCGAAGGATATGCCGCCTCAGCCTTCGACGTGCTGACCGCCAGTAAGACTGAGGTAAAGGTGATTGAATGCCAAAAATGAATTGGGAAGATTTTCGGCGCGACCATCACCGTCCGCATCTCTTAGAAGTGAAACTGGAAGTAACGATATCAACCAAGCTTCTTGCAGCGAGAGCAGTCCTGGAACGTCTTGTGTTGAGTTTGGGCACGGCTGGCAACTATGCCTTCGAGACGGAAGGCACAACTGTCTATGTCGCGTTCGAAGAAGATGCCGATGCCGGGCGATTCGCGATGGTGTTCAGAACCGAGATGACCACGCGTGATTCAGAATGGGCCTCGAAGACCTTCGCGCGGCTGGACGACGCTGCCTACCGAAGGATCACAAGGCTACTCGGAGATGGCGACTGATGGCGCGGCGCGACCAGCGGCGAATGCTAGCCGCGAATGCTATCAGATCCGGATCAGGTAGTTGAGGATCATGGTCGGATGCACCACGCCGACGTTGTGCGAGTGGTCCTGGGTTATAAGAATGTTGGCGGCGTCGTTCCTAACAGGCGCCAATCCATTGGCTCCCCCGTTGTTTGTGCCTGAAAGCCGCCCGCGGCGCCCAGTGTCGTGCTGGAGATCGTGTTGAGCCGCGCCGCGCTGGAGCTGCCAATGTCATCCTTGTCTGCCGTCACGCGCCCTCGCTGAATCTGTCCAAGGTGCACTGAGCGAACCCCGAGCTTGTCGTCGAGGTGACCTACCTGACCTGGACCGAGGACAACCTGCTACACTATTCTGCACCCTCAGCGGCTTTAATCGCTCCTTGCGCGCGTGGCCTTTGCCGGGTTGCCCTACCTATTGCTGTCAAGCGAATGAGTAACCTCCACAGGGAACCTCTGCGTGACCTTGGCGTTTGTCCCGCAATCAACGTGGTGCTCACATGGCAGCACGCAAAAAGGTCGCGAAGAAAAAGACTGCTCGTCGGAAAGCCGCCAAGCGCGAACTAATCGACACTGGCACGAACAAACTATACGTCCGCCGCAACAAGCTTGGGACCTCCTTTAAGGAGGTCGAAGACGTCGGCCGGTCGCTGGCCCAAGACCGTCGTCGCAAGGCCAAGACGGTGGCGAAGCGTGGCCAAGGGGACCGAGGGGATCGCCGATGACGCTGAAGGTTCGCCGAGAACTGGGAGCGCTAAGGGCACTCGCGAAGACGAGACGCGCAGCCGCTCTGAAAGCACATCTCCATCGGATGGCGTCGGGTACCCCTACGACAAAACGCAAGGTCGGCCCAACGAAAGGGTGACGATGATGGCGAAGGCCGGTTGGTGCGATTTGCTGGCTCGCTTTTTAGAGCCTCATATTGTGGTCGCGGCGCTCCCTGATTTGACGGGCGAAGAAAGTGTTTCCAATGCGCAGTCGGCACAGCGACTGCTCGTGCGGCTAGTCAGGAAGCTGCCGACGGCGGGCGCGTTTGCCGTTACGGTCTCAAGGCAGAGTGGCAAGCGTGAAGTCTTGTGCGCTTTTGAAGAAAGCGACGACGCCGACATTGTTGCAAAGGCTGCGAAGGCGACCAAAGCCCCCGTGTCAGCTCGCGCACGGTATTCCTTCGTTCTCGATGAGAAGGCAGAGCGAAAGCTTTCAAAGATTGCAGGGCCTCCGGAGCCGCATCGACGGCCTCGCACGACACCGTATGAAGGGTGGCGAAGTTAGGCGGGCGGCAGGATTGATCCTTCGCGCCGCTGGAGAAGCAGACGATGCCAGACGATGACGCAGCCATCCTTGAAGCCGTGCTGAGCGAAATTGACGGCTTGCTACGCCGCCGCCTTGAAGGAACCCAATTAGCAGTGCCCCACTTGATCATCGCCGCGACGAAGGACGGCCAAGCCGTCCTGCGCAGCAACGTCGACCCCAACACGCTTCGGTCAATCGGCGAAGACACTATTGAAATCGCCGACGAGATCACGCGCCAGCCGACGGAAGGCGGCACGACACATTGAGCGATACGAATTCCGTGCTGGAATGTCTTTGGAACGCCGCCCGCTGTAGCGCAAGGCCCATGACGCGGAGGCATCAGGGACTAGGCGGGCATTCTTAGAAGCAGCAGCCCACTGGCGACGCTTCGCCGAACAGGCGACGGCGAACGACAACGATCCGAAAGCGTGGACCTCAAACTGAGCTGTGGCATCTGATCTTTTTGAACTGAGTGTAGCTCCGCACCCCTAGCAATTGACTGTGTACGGGCCTGTTCGCCCATCGCTGCAGCTTGCCCACGCCGGCGCGCGGTGTGAGCTGGTGCCCGTTTCATTTCGGCCTGACGGCGCGGCTACCAAGGCACCACTGCAACTCGCCAAGTGTCGCTTCGTTGATGCCAACGCAGGCGGTGTGCTCGTGACCCGAAAGGCGCAAGGCCCCACTGGAGGTACGATGACCGAAGAAACACCCGCAGCCCAGGCTGTCGCCGGCCTTGCACTGTCATCCTCGTTGATGGAAGCGCTGATGAAGCGGGGCGTGATCGATAAGGCGGGCGCCGAGACGATCATCCGAGATGCTGCCAGCTACGTCGCCGCGTTCTGCACTGACGCTGCCCCTGAGGTCGAGCAGGAAGCGCTGCGCATCTTGAAGTTGGTCGGCAGCACCGAACAAAATGTGGCAGTGGCTCAGTCGATGCCGCTGCCAGTCGCGGATCCAGCCAGTTCCTGAGTTTACCCTATATACGGCGTTGCCTCCGCTGGGGTTGCGCGAGCACTGACTAAAGCGAAAACCCGCCGACTGCCTTTCAGCCGATCAGGCGGCCTCGACGTGGAAGCCATCGACGCTCTTGACGATCCCAATCCCCGACCTTAGCGGCCACCCGCCGCCCTCTCAACTGAGACTGTGCCGTTACTCTCCCGAAAAGCGACAAGCTCGCTGTCGGCGTGCAAAGCGCAGATCGCCTCCCATGCCTTGTCGTCACCAGTCCATCGCACCCTACCGAGCGTCGACATCGTTTGGCTCCCTCAGTCTGGGCGGGCGGCCCGAGGCTCGCCTGGCTCATAGAGGTCAGGTCGCTCGGCCTCCGACATCGTGCGTTCGCCCTCGGCAAAGCGCTCTTCTTCGAGTTGCTCAATTGCGCCCTGCACCTGTCGCAGCTGCCAGGACGTCAGGCTGGTCTCGCCTCCCTTGAGCAGCAGTTTGTTGATCCTCTGGACTAGGTTGCGCCGTGCGGTGACGATGGGGGTAGACATGACACCTTGTTAGCTCAGGCGTCGTGCGGACTTGCAGCATTGCTGGCGAGATGCCAGCCGCGATGGCCAAAACCAGACTGGGCTGACCTTTCATGAGTTGTTCGACAAGCGTTGACGTCTAGCTAGCGGATTATTCTTGAACTAGCATTAAAGGGCCAAGCACGCGTGCATGGATGAACCGCCCAGTCGCGCGCACCCGCCTAATTCTCCGGCCCGGCAGGTCTTCTTTGACGCACGACAACTGGCAGGACGCTGCCGCCGACATTGAACAGACAACTGCGGCGGCTACCGAGCGACAGTACCGGCTCGCAGCAGTTGCCGGGATCGCATTGCCCAGAGACATGCTACAGCTAGTTGCGGCCGCCAAGTTGCAAACCGCTCTTGGAGCCGACGTTGGTTCGGCGGATGAGGCGGAAGTAGGCGAAGTCCAGGACGATATGATAACGTCGCTACAGACACCGACCTTGCGGATTTACAACGCCCGCCGAAAACAAAAGCGGAAGCGAGCGCATGGATCGACTATCTTTACCTTAAGCGCCGGCAAGATGCGATCGACTACCGGCGCTTGGTCGAACAGCTCGCCGCGGTGATTGCTGCCGCATAGCGACCGGTAGGACCGTAGTCACGATGGCAGCCGAGGCTTTAACCGTGGCACGTTTGACCCATGACAAATGGCGTTCGAACCGTCGAGAAAGTACTCACCGAGGCTGATGTCCTCATTCGCTTCCGCCTGAAGGAGGTCGGTCTGGACCTGCCGCATTTGGTCATCGCAGCGACGCCCGACGGCGAGGTCGTTCTGCGCAGCAACGTCGACCCGGACGTGTTGCGGTCTTTCAGCGAGGATTTGAAGAATATCGCTGATGAGTTGGAAGCATCACCGAGGCGAGACAACCAGGCCCACTAACGTTCTGCCAACCACTGGGCACAGCGCCGCCAACGCCGTCCTGAGCGGGCACCAGTTCAATGACGCTGGTGCGGATCCTCGGCGGGCGCCCCGTCGGGCTCGATCCGATCGACCGCGTGGCCCCAGCGCTCGACGTGACTGAGCTGGTGCCGGAGCACGGTCACCGGAAGGTCGGGCCCCTCCCGGCACCGCAGGCCGAGCATTTCCATGTCTTCTGCTTGTGCATTGGGCTAACTTGGCAACGACAAGTCCCGCCTTCCACAGGCTGTCGATAATTCTAATTCGTCTCCATTTACAGGCACTTAAAGCCCAGTCTTTCAAAATCCTGATTGTCGAGCGGTGTTCTGGACACTGTAAGGGTTTCGCCAACGCTTCGGGGGATCGATGAGGTCATCGAACGTCTTGCACTATGCCGTGGCGGTTCTTGCCCTCGCGGCGATGGGCTGCACAAGCCCCACTTCGCCGCCTGACAGCGCCGCCGTGCCGACCGGGGCGGCCGCGCCCGAGTATGTGATCGGCCCCGGCGATGGCCTCGACGTCTTTGTCTATCTCTCCCCCGAGCTCAGCACACAAAATCTACCGGTGCGGCCAGACGGGCGCATCTCGCTGCCTTTGGTACCCGACATTGTCGCCGCCGGCCGCTCGCCCACCCAGCTGGCCACCGACATCACGGCGCGGCTGCGGCCCTATGTGCTCGACCCAAATGTCACGGTCATGGTGCGCACATTCGTCGGCTCCGCGGCGCACCAGGTGCGCATCATCGGCGAGGCCACCCAGCCGCGCACCATGCCCTATCGCGAGGGCATGACCTTGGTCGACGCCGTGATCGAGGCACGCGGCCTGACCCGCTATGCCGCCGGCAACCGTACCGAGATCATTCGCCGTGACGCCGCCGACGCGCCACCGCGCAAGCTGCGCGTCCGCCTGGACGACCTGATGCGCGGCGGCGACATTAGCCAGGACGTGCCACTTCGCCCGGGCGATACCATCGTGATTCCGCAGGGCTGGTTCTGAAGGATGGCTGCAATCGACCTCGTCCGACGTTGGAGGGGACGACACAGCTGGTGCTGCTTACCGACCTTGGCCGCGTCCTTGTCGAGCGCCAGATGCCTCAACGAACTTCGTCCAGGGCTACGTCATCGCAATCGAGATCGAGCCGCTGCTGTGTTCCTGGCGTGGCTTGCCGTGCGCCTGTGGCAGGTTCTCGCCTCAAGGTCGGTGCAGGCGACGTAGCCGACGGGCTGTAAGAGACGACGGCACTACCGGTCGAGCGGCTGCGACGCCTGACGATGAACAGCTCTTTTGGAGCGACGGGCAGTCTCGCGACCAGCCCGCCGCTCCTGCGCATGTAGGTCCCACACCCACACGGCAGAGCAGACCACGATCCCTAACTCACACACTCTGGCCCGCCACGGCGTTATGATTTTTAGTGCCGGCCGAAATCAGGCGAGAGGATTACATTTCTCTTACGAGATGGGGCCGCGCAAAGGCGGTGGCCGTTGAGCCCATCTGACCCCATCAGCGGCAACCTTTCGTATAGATGGAGAGGCGGTGCTGCGTTCTCATATTATAGGCGGGCCTCGCGGCGCCCACACTGCCGCGAGCCGCTAGCGGAGCCTCGGTGCGCTTTCCACATCTGCGCGCCGGGGCTGCCTTAGCGAGGGTCGCTCTCGACAAAACCCGGCCAGCGCCCGAGACCAAGCCTCCCGGGGCACCCGTCGGCGAATTGACGCCCTGGTGGCTCAGTGCTCAGGATCGAGCCACCGGTAGCCCACGTTGCGCACGTTCCTGATCGCCAAGAAGCTGGGTCGACCGCCAGGAATTTCTTGCGGATCCGCTTCACCATCGAGCGGACGTTTGTGGTGTGACCGTGCTCGCCGCTGCCGGCGACGAAGCCTTCATAGTGCGCCAGGTCGTAGATGGCTCGGTAGGTTTGGAGACTGCCTTTGTGCGACACCAGCACCGCCACGATCTTGTATTCCGTCATGGCGACGTCCTGTCCCTGCCACAGGGCACGCGCCGCCTGCCGATCCAGGGCGAGGTCACCATGACGCTCGATTTCGGGCATCGGCGCGGCAGGAGGCTGGCGCAGCCGCTCCTCGAGGGGTCGCCTGACCCGCCCGCCAGCAACCGCTGTACGAGTCGAAACGTCGACTTCAGCGCAAGAAACCACGCAACTGGGTTTCGCGGTCAATACAGGCGCAAAAGTCTGGCGTCTGAGGCGCAAGCCCATTCCGCGCGCAAACCTCCTGCGCGTCGACGGTGAGGCGGGCGACGTCACGTGCAAGCATCGGCTCGCCCCATTCAACGGCACGGGTCGCATGCACAAGACAGTCTTCATAGACTTCGCTGCGTGGGATGACGCCGTGCTCGCGACAGATGCGCTGCGCGTGGCTCTGTGCGGAGACCGGCGGGACTGGAGGCCGGAAGGCCACGAAGGCGCCCAAGATCAGAACACTGCCAGCGTAATCGCCGCGTGCGCCCGACTGTTGGTCATCGCATCCGGCTCCCGCGATCAGCTGCACGGGAAACGCTGCGCCGCGAGGCGAGGTTGCTCAATGGCCGATACTAAAGGGCTCACCAGAGTCAAAAACTGACTCACTGGAGCGTTTCGCCGGGCTAGCTAGCCCCCCGAGTCCAGCCAGAGGCCAAAACGCTGTACGAGTCTAAAACGGCCTCAGCGTCGATATCGCGGTAGCTCGCGAATATGCATTGACCCAAGATAGCTAGGACGATGCCGACCCACACCGCCGACGATGCCAGCCAAATTTTCAAAAGCTCTCGGTGGAGCAGCGCGCGCTATTTTGAAGGTGTTGCTGTTAACCGCTGTTGAGCTTCGCGCGAAAAGTTGTTTGGCATTGAACCATGCCCTCGCTGTTCGGTAGTTCCCGCCTCGCGGCTGGATCCAGATCAGCCGAATAGGTCTACCTATGCCAGAGCGGCCAGTGAGAGTCGCCCGCGCCGTCGTGCGGGACGTGCAGCTAGGCGCGAGTGCGGGTTAGATTTCAAACCACGGGCCGAACCCGGCTGCGGGAGCATTTCCGCGAATTGGATGAGGGTGTGTAGCTGTCCCTACTGAATACGACGTCCGGCGGTATTGATGGTGCAGCCCGCCGAGGATCGGCCGAGCAAGAGCTGACCAAACGGTTGGCCGACGGCCCGGCGAATCCTTGCTCAGAGACAGATGCGTTCGCAGTTCGTTGTAATAGCCGGCGTAGGCCGCAAGGATCCGGCGCAGATGGCTCGGCGAAGACGACGATGTGATCGAGACATTCCCGGCGGATCGAGCCGATCAACCTCTCTGCATGACCGTTCTGCCACGGTGACCTCGGGGCGATCGGGTGATCGTCGTATACCCATGGCTGCAAGTCGCTTCGTGACAGCACGACCGGTAAAGACAACGAGCGGACCGAAGCGTGCCGCGATCAGCGCTCGGGCAGCTACGATCACAAGCTGCAGACCAAGGCCGGCGAGGTGAAGCTGAAGGTACCGAAGCTGCGCGGGCAGACCTTCGAGACGGCGATCATCGAGCGCTATCGGCGACGGGAGAGCTCGGTAGGGGAAGCGCTGATCGAGATGTACCTGGCCAGGGTGTCGGTGCGGCGCGTCGAAGACATCACCGAGGCGCTGTGAGGCACCCGGGTCAGCGCCGGCACTTGTCGAACCTCAACCAGAAGATCTACGGCCAGATCGAGGCGTGGCGGCAGCAGCCGATCGGTCAATGGCGAGGGCAATCGCGAGATCCTCGGCATCGTCGAGGGCGCCAAGGAGGACAAGGCGGGCTGGAGCGGCTTTCCAAGCCACCTCAAGCAACGCGGCCTGCAGGGTGTCGAGCTGATCATCTCCGATGCCTGCATGGGGTTGGTTGCGGGCGCCGCCGAGTTCTTTCCCCAAGCGCGCTGCTGCATTTGGACCGCAACGTCTTCAGCCATGTGCCGGCCGGCAAGCTGCGCGAGGTCGCGCTGATGCTCAAAGCCATCCACGCCCAGGAAGACCTTCGAGCTGCCCAGCGCAAGGTGGCTGAGGTCGTGTCTCGGCTCCACAGCATGAGGCTTGGCAAGGCAGCCGAGCTGGTCGAGACGGCCGTGCCCGAGACCCTGGCGTACTACGCCTTCCCCGAAGAGCACTGGCGCCGCATCCGCACCAACAATCCGCTCGCGCGCATCATGCGCGAGATTCGAAGGCGGACCCGCGTGGTCGGCGCTTTCCCCGACGGCAACTCGGCTCTCAATCTCGCCGCCGCCAGGTTGCGGCACATCGCCGGCACGCGCTGGTCAACCAAACGGTATCTGAACATGAAGCTGCTCAAGCAGCGCAACGCTTTGACCGCTTAATCGGAGTGAGGCTACCGACCAAAGTGCGAAAGATTCTGGACACTACCGTTCTTGGTGGCGCTTCGGCCGGCTATCGAACCAACTACGCCGCCTTTTCCTCAAACGGTTCCGAAGAGAGTACGAGGGCCTGCGGCGGCGCCCGAGGCGCTGCCGCAGTCGACGGCCGCATCCGTCGCGCGACCCGCAGTCAGGCTCTTATCTAGCTGCTAGCGAACGCCCAGCCCTCATTCGTCAGGATAACGAGCCTGGCGTCGTCGACGTGCTGCTCCACCAGTCCGGCGGTGACGACGTCTGAGACAACTTGCTCGAGCTGGCCGCCCTTGATACCAGTGCGCGCACCGATCGCACTGACGCGCCGCCACGACGCCGGATTGCGCCGGCTGGCATCATAAAGTGCCGTGACGAACTTCGTCGCCAGCGTGAGGCGGTCAAGATCCATCGCCGCCATTTTAGACGCGGCGCACAGTGAGGATTCTTCACCTCTGTGGCAGTTTGTTGGGCTTGCCGGACCGCTCCTGCAGTCGGATGCGGCCCCGGCGCGCCGCGGGCGGCGGATCGACGTTCTTCGCCAGTGGCACCACTTTTTGAACCTTGGGAGTTCGTTTCGATCAAACGCCTGTGACGCCAAGTCAGAAGCCGTCTCGTGGCTCACGCTCCTGCATTGTCGGTCTCAAAGGGACGCCCACGTTAGCCAAACTGTGACACTCTTTAAGCGGGAAGCGAGCCCTTCAATTAGCTCTCGAGCGATGTCGGAGACCAGATCTCAATGGCGTAGCCGGTTTTAATCAACTCGCTTGCTCGGATGACTGCGCTTTTGAAGCTCATAAAGCTTTCGGCCACGGAATTGCCGGCCACAGGGTGATGTCCCTGCAACAAATACTGGCCCCGGACTGAAGCAATCGGCGATGCAGAACCCTGAATCAATTCAATCAAGCTCATGAGATCTCCCACACAAAGGCATTTGCTTAGGTGGTTCACGCGAACCACTAACGTCCTGCCTTCCCCACCGCGACAACTTGCATTAAGACTGAGGGTACTGGCAAGGCAAACCTTGCTCACTATTCGGTGAATACGGCACCGCCTTCACCCACGTGCCTGTCGCTCAGCCGGACCGTCTCGCCCCGGTTGACCGGTAAGGGCGCGTTGTTCGCCGGTAATGGCGGTATGAGCAGCGGGGCTACCGGAAATAGGGCTCGCCCTGGTGGCCCGGTCAAACGTGCGCAGTCGGACGCCTCATTGTCAGTACCTCTCCTAGGCCCAGGCCGTGATTGACGCGCGCGCCGATACTCTCGGGTAGACGCAAACCTTCTTCATTCGAAGAGTACTGGCTGGCGTCCAAGGCTTGGCAGAGCAAGGGCCTGCCGCTCGCCACTGCTCGAGCCTTGGAGAATGCCTTTGTATTGGAGGATTGATTCCAAGGAGCGCCTTTCATCGGGGTTGGTGAGGTGAAGTCTCCTTGGCCAACGCTATGTCTCTGTTAGAGGCGCTGGCGGGCGCAAAGGCGCTGTCTTACCGCAAGCTGTTTGATGGGCGATACTTGATGAGAAGCAGAGCCAAGGCTTAATAAGATAGCGGGCCCGCCCGAGCCGCATCGAGGGCCGCGCATATCGCCATACCAACTTTTTCAGTCATATAACCGGCCGAATGGAACGCGGTTGATGCTTGAGCGTTTGCCGCCATGGCACGTCTTCTGAGCGCTTTCGAACTCGAAATACTTCGCAAGCTGGCGCACGGCGAGCCGGTATTAGTGCCGCCGCGACTGCGGCTTGGTCTTGAGATGGCGGGTGTCATTCGAGAGGGAGCCCAAGGGATTGCGATAACGGATCACGGGCGACGCCTGGCCAACCGGAAGGCGTCACAGGCCAATCTCGACACCGTGCCGACAGACAAGGTTGCCTTCGACAGGCGCGGCCGGCGAATGCCCCTCAAGCGCAGGTCGGTTTTCTGAAACCGCTCGCGCAAAGGAACCAGAGCGTCTCACCTGGACGGGTTCCCTACCCCGCACTCCTTAGGGTCCTCCTTAGCCTCGCTCTGGCGGGCAATTTCTTCATCTTTGATCCCTAACGTTGCCCTCCATTGCTCGACCTGGGGCGATGGCCCTGCCGGAGCCGGAATCGTCCGCGGCCTTTCAGACTATCAAGCAGCGTCGATGTGGAAGCCGTCGGTGGTCCTGACGATCCAATCACCGACCTTCGCGGCCACCCGCCACCCGTCCGGCGTCTCGATTGAGACTGTGTCGTTACTCTCCCGGAAAGCGACGAGCTCACTATCGGCGTGTAGGTCGCAGATCGCCTCCCAGGCCGTGTCGTCCCCAGTCCATTGCACCTTACCGAACTTCGGCACGCTGCGGCTCCCTTTGATCATGGCTGGACAACGCCATTTGTCGCTCTGTTCGCTGCTCGTGCGGTAGCCGCCGATTGCTATTGCCTTAGTGATGGCCGGCCGGGAATCGATCCCCAAGTTGCCGTACGATTGATGCTCGCTGGGCTGCTGCTCGGGATCGTGCACGACCGCAAGCTCTTGCGCGAGGCTCACGTCAACATCGCCATCCGCTGGTTCATCGGCTACGCCCTGCGTGAGGCGCTTCCCGACCACTCCAGCCTGACACGAATCCGGCAGCGATGGGGCGCCGAGCGCTTCTGCAAGATCTTCAGGCAGACGGTCGAGGCCTGTCTCAAGGCGAAGATCGCCATCGCCGAGGTCGTCCACATCGACGCTTCGCTCATCCGCGCCAACGTGAGCTGGGACAGTCTCGTCGAACGACACGTGGAAGAGGTACTCGACGAGAATGCTGCAGAATCGGAGATCGACAACAAGAAGAACGGGCCCCAAAGCGGCAAATACAAGAAGATCTGCTTCACCGATCCAGACGCCACTATGGCGACGAACTCCCGCAATCGGCGGCTCGAGCCGGCATACAAGCAACACACAGCTGTCGACGACAAGGTGGGTGTCATCCTCGACGTCGAGGTCACGACTGGGCAGACCAATGAGGGAGACATCATCGAGCCGCAGGTCGACGAGGTAGGCCGGACCACAGGCATTCGTCCCAAAGCGGTGACTGCCGATGCCGGCTATGCCTACGCCAAAGTCTACGCCGCATTCGAGAAGCGCGGCATCGATGCCGTCATCCCCGCCAAGGCAAAACCGGTCCGCTCGCGCGTTCTCTTGCGGCGCTTCCGCTACGACCCCAAGAACGTCATTCTGAAATGCCCGAAGGGGCGCATTCTGCGTCCCAAACGGCCTCTGAAGTACGGCCGGTTCTTCCACTCCAGGGCCAAGGAGTGCGCTCGCTGTCCGCTCAAGGCGGATTGCCTCTCTAAAGGGCGCGCCAACAAGGCTGTCGTCGTCGGTGACGACTATCCAGCTTTGCTTCGCGCCCGGCGCCGCCGAGAACGCTGGAGTGCGGAGGATCGGCGTCTTGATCAGCGCCACCGCTGGCGCTCGAGGGCTTCGACGGCGAAGCCGAGTCGTGGCAGGGCTTGGCCCGCGCCATCAGGCGCGGCCTCGCGAATATGAAGATCCAGGCCTATCTGACCGCAGCAGTCGTCAACCTCAAGCGGCTGGCGGCGGCCCTTTACGCTTTTATCTTAACCCGCATCGCACTCGGCCCCTCTGCGCCGACTAACAGAGCACATTCGGGTTCGAAGATATTCGCAACGTAGCAACTCCACTTAAACAGGGCATAGTCGACATCGCGGCGGGCTTCTTCAACGACCCCATCGTCCACCTGATCGCCACAGCCTGAGCTTCGTGTCGTGGCAGGATCGCAAGCAGTTGATGCCGGCGCTGCGAGCCATCTATCGCGCCGAGACCGCCGACGTGGCCGAGCTGCGGCTGGGCGATTTCGAAGCCGTGTGGGGCAAGAAGTACCCCGCGATCGGCCCGGCCTGGCGGCGCGCCTGGAACGAGGTTACCCCGTTCTTCGCCTATCCGCCGCAGATCCGGAAGATGATCTATACCACCAACGCCATCGAGAGGCTGCATCGAGGCTTGCGCAAGATCATCAAGACCAGAGGCGCCTTCCCCTCGGACGAGGCGGCCATGAAGTTGCTCTACCTGGCGCTGAGGAACCTCGGCGTGCACTGGAAGCCTGCCATCGAATGGCGAGCTGCTTACGCGCAGTTCACCATCTTCTTCCCGGAGCGATTGCCAACTACTATCCGCTGACGATCAACCCTCTATGGATCGCTCGCACACAGGTTATCTGACACTCTCGGCATGCTCGGCCGGCTGCTCGCGTGGCGACAGTCCACAATCATCCAATCAATGTGCTGTAGCCATCCGCAACCTGTATTTGAGTACATCACCGTCACAAAATCGCTGCTAGCAGTGTTTGAGGCCGCATAGCGCTATCGATGCTAGAGTCCGCCGCCCCTGGCGTTCTGCGCCCGCCACTCCCAAGCAGGCTGACAGCCATGTGCATGCACGCCCAGCCGATCGGCCTTCGCCTTCGCCTTCGCCTTAGCCTTAGCCTTAGCCTTAGCCTTAGCCTTAGCCTTAGCCTTAGCCTTAGCCTTAGCCTTAGCCTTAGCCT
>NZ_BKAJ01000154.1 GCF_007992495.1 Reyranella soli | reverse complement strand
TAGCCTTAGCCTTAGCCTTAGCCTTAGCCTTAGCCTTAGCCTTAGCCTTAGCCTTAGCCTTAGCCTTAGCCTTAGCCTTAGCCTTAGCCTTTCCCTGCTGCCCGACATAGTCGCCGCTAAGGCGCACGAGCGCCCAGGCCAGCCCTTCACTCACCCATTTGGCCGCCTGATTCCTCGCCGGATGATCCGTTGATCACGCGGCGATGGTTGTCGCTGGGCGAGAGACGGCTGCTCCGGTGTTCGTGCGCCGCGTCGCAGGGCCGTACGATCAGGCGGTTGACATAGGGATCAAGGTCGAGAACCTGCCGCGTCAACGTCACCGGATGGTAGTCGAAGGCATAAATCGGCAACAGCGTGTAGCCGACCTCCAGCATGAGGCGCGGGCCCTTGCGCGCCGCCGCCCCCTTGTGGACGCCGGAAGTGTCGGCCATGAACATGGTGCCGCGTCGTCCTTCAATGGTGATGAAGGCCTCTTCACCATATTTGTCAGCGATGTCCTGATCTGAATAGCGTCGGGCAAAGAGTGGTGGCCTCTCGCGATGCGACCCGGCGATGAAGACGTGCGGGCCCGTTCCCTCCGCGACATCCGTTAGATAGGCGAAGAACTTCACCATCTTCCAATCGTCGGGGTCGCGATGGAAACTCTGGACAGTCGCGGTTTGGCCAGAGGGACGGGACCAACGGATGCCGATGGTGGAGATCGTCGGGGCGCAACCGAGATAGGAGCCGGCGAGCGCGAGCAGACGAGGGTGGTTGGCCAGTTCCATGACTTGCGGGCAGTTCACCACATCCGTCAGTCTGTAATCGGCCAAGGCCGCTTCGCCGACCGGGTCGCGCTCGGCGAGAAAGGCCAGCATCTCCTCGATATGCTCGTCCATGAGCAAGGGAGGGAGGACAGCGCAACCGTCGCGCCGCAATTGCTCGAGGATGGGATCGTCCTTCACCTCACTGGAAGCGGGATGTCTGGCGCTTAGGGCTGACGCTATCCCATCCGCAAGGACGCGGCCCAAGGCGGTCGCTACTCCGACGCGATGCGCGTAGTAGAGAATGGCGCGCAGAGGCCGCCAGCCCGGTCCCGGAGCCAGACGAGCATAGAGAATCATGCATCTCCACTTCGACTGCCCGGCGCCACCACAGTTGCGGGACCGTGCACAGGAGTCTTTGACATGTGGAGGCCGAATTCGATCATGGTTCAAGGGCTAGACGAAGGTCGCGCTGCGGCAAGTTGCAACCGTGCATGTAATGACAGCCACGGCATCCTCTCATCTTTTGCCCACGGTAGGTCGCGCTCAGTTTAACTACCTCCTTTGCATCTGGTTCACTCGATGTGAAACTGTCTTGGTTCAGTTGCTGGGAGCCGAGATCGGCTCCGGACAGTCCGCCATAGGCGACCGGGCCTCTTCCTACTGATCGACATCTGAAGCGACTAAAACGTTCGCGCTATTCCCACCCGCGCGCCCTTGTCTGTATGTCTCAAAAGCGTTGTCTGTGCGTCTCAATCTTGCTCGGTCGCCTATGTTACAGGTGGCGGGGTGCGCGCCACCATCGCCTCGTGTATGCACGTGCAAGCACTGTGCGGCACGCGAGCGCGTCGCAGTGCATGCAAAGTGACTGCACTCAGGGTTCCGCCAGCCCCATACCTGCCTGACGCTGGCGCGCGAGGCGCCGAAACACCTCAAGGCAAACTACAACGTGCCACCGACTACTGTCATACTACCGGTCCGCCGGAGCGGCCGCGAGCTTGTCATGGTGGCCTGGGGACTGGTGCCCCACTAGCTTTAAGCCAAATTAGCATTGCAAACAGCGGCGGTGCCGCCAATACAGGCAAACGTAAGGAACAATCGACGGAACTGATGGATCGAGTCGGGCTGCTTTAGCCGACGTTCAGGGCCGGCAATGGACTGCGTGGTGCGGCGCGAACGGGCAGCCCTGCCATTTAGTAAGGCGCACCCATTGATCTACCCTGGTCTCGTCTCCTGAGAGGCCGTCATGTGAATCGCAGAGTATGGAGATGGGTCGAACGAGCGTCATGGGTCGTAGCTGTAGTCGCATTCGCCTTGGGCACTAATGCTATTACTAAGGATCAACTCGCCCAAGAGTTGAATGTTTAGTTCGAGGCGATGGCGAAAAGAATCCCCGAAGAACAGAGAAAGCTACTTGACCCAATTAATGAGGTATTCCGCGAGAGCACTCAGGATGTTGCGAAGGGCAACTTCGCAATCGCAGCCGAAGAATACAGCCGGTAATTAGGTAGGCCCCGGAGCTAGTGCGACAGCCTGCCAGTGCCTTTCGCTAAGGAGCGCGAACTGCCGCGAGGCCCAATTGGGGAGTACCGCTGATGCGTAACAGATTTGTTCTCTTCAACAGGCAACCTTGGAGGCGAACGCCTTGTTAATTCACCGGCTGTAGAAATAGCCAAGGAGACCTCATTGTCGGATAAGCCCGAAGTAATAGCGCCTGTGCCAGAAGCCAGCGCGCTCGCGCCATTCATATACTTCGATATCGTACCCAGCTCTGGCATTAATAACGGCGTCGCCAGCCTGACACTAGAAGCTGTGCGATTCACTGCGGAATGCCCTGGAAAAGTTTCAGCAGGGCGCGTCACTGTCGCCCATGTCCGCACTTCGCTCGAAGGCCTACGGCAGCTAAAAGCGGCGATCGAGTTAATAGAGCTTGCCATGCAAAACCCCTCAGCTAATCCGCAGGCTCAGATGGTGCCGTCACCATTCCCTGGAAAGAGGCATTAGCACCAGCGTCGCTGGTTAACGGCTCGGCGGCCTCTGGGCGCAGCGGCTCGGCATCTCTAGCCGCACAGCCTTGTGATAAAGCGT
>NZ_BKAJ01000153.1 GCF_007992495.1 Reyranella soli | reverse complement strand
CTCCGAAGACGCGCCACAGAGTGGCGCGCTTCCGGCAATGAGTCACTCCACCTTCGCGCCCGACGCCTTGATGATCGGCGCCAGCCGCTTCTCGTTGTCGGCGCGATAGGCCGCCGTGTCGGCGGGATTGAGCCAGCGCCGCGTGGCGCCCTGCTTGTCGAAGGCTTCCTTCAGGGCGGCGCTTTCCAGCGCCTGCTTCAGCAGTTCCGACAGCCGCGTGACCATCGCCGGCGGCAGGCCGGCCGGGCCGCAGACGCCGCCCCACGAGGTGATCTCGAAGCCCGGCAGGAACTCGGCCATGGCCGGGACGTCGGGCGCCGCCGGATGGCGCTCCTTGGAGGTCACGGCGAACGCCTTCACCTTGCCGCCCTTCATCAGCCCGAGCGGGCCCGGGATATTGTCGAACATCATGTCGACCTGGCCCGCCAGGATGTCCTGATGGGCCGGTGCGCTGCCGCGATAGGGCACGTGAAGGATGTTGACGCCGGCCATGCTCTTGAACATCTCGCCGGTGATCTGCGGGCTGGTGCCCGCGCCCGACGAGGCGAACGAGTACTTGCCCGGATTGGCCTTCAGGAGCGCGATCATCTCCGGCACCGTATTGGCCGGGAAATCGAGCCGCGTCATCAGCATGTTCGGCACCTCCCACAGGATGGCGATGCCGGTGAAGTCCTTGCCCGCGTCGAACGGCAGCTTGGTGTAGAGCGTCGGCGCGATGGCGTGGGCGGCGATGGTGTAGAGACCGATCGTGTAGCCGTCGGGCGCCGAGCGGGCGATCGCCTCGGCGCCGACCACGCCGCCCGAGCCGCTCTTGTTGTCGATGATGAACTGCTGATTGGTGAGCTTCTCGAGCTCGTGGCAGACGATTCGCGACAACGTGTCGGTCGGGCCGCCGGCCGGGAACACCACGATGTATTTCACCGGCTTGTTGGGCCACTCGTCGGCCGCGCGGGCGACGCCAGTGGCTATCATCGGGGCAAGCATCGGCGCGGCCAGCGCGCCACCGGTCAGGATGAGTGCGCGACGGCGCGGCAGAATCACATTTTTCATTGGTTGAAACCTCCACTGAACCTTTTCTTGGGCGCGGAGTTTATAGAAGCGGTGTCCGCTTGCAGCAGCGCAATGCGGGCAAAAATGGGGCGTGATGCAACGTTTTCATCCCAGCCGAGTTGACGAAAATGGAATCGAAGCTCGTATGGCAGAACGCCGGTGAACGCACTTATGTGCTCGTCCTCGACGCCGGGGAGGAGGCCTTTGCCGCCATCACCGCCTTCGCCGTCGCCACCAGGCTCGACGCCGCCTCGCTGACGGCGATCGGCGCCTTCGAACGCGCGACCGTCGGCTGGTTCGACCTCGCCAAGAAAAACTACAAGCCGATCGAGATCGGCAGCCAGTGCGAGGCGTTGAGCCTGCTGGGCGACATCGCGCTCGGCGACGATGGCAGGCCCAGCCTGCACATGCACGCCGTGCTCGGCATGAGCGACGGCTCGACCCGCGGCGGCCATTTCCTGAGCGGCATCGTGCGCCCGACCCTCGAAGTCACCATCGTCGAGACCCCGGCCCGCCTGCGCCGCCGCAAGCGGCCGGAGCTGGGGTTGGCGCTGATCGATTTGAGGCAGGAATAAAGGTCCCTCGCTGCGCTCGGGATGACAGGACGTGTCGACTACGCACCCGCTGTCGTCCCGAGCGCAGCGAGGGACCTTTAAAGCCGCGATCAGGATGTTTACGGTAGCGGCCTCATCCCGACACCCGGAGCCGCTATCGTGACCAATCGCGCGCATGTCCTGCTGTGGACCGACCAGACCGCCGCCTATCTCGACGCCATCAAGGCGGCGGGCCTTGCCGATCGCGTGGCGGTCGAGACGCTGCCGCGTAAGGACAAGCCTTCGGCCGAGCAGCTTTCGCGCACCGAGGCGCTGATGGCGGGCGGCGTGCCGCCGGGCCTGCTGCCCAGCATGCCCAAGCTGCGCTGGGCGCAGGCGATGAGCGCCGGCGTCGAAGGCTGGCTGGCGCTGCCCGACCTGCCGGCCGGTCTCACGCTCACCTGCGCGCGCGGCACGCACACCGAATCGATGCCGGAGAACATCATCGGCGCGCTGTTCCATGTCGCCAAACCCTACCGGACGGTGGCGGACCATCAGAAGCAGTCCAAGTGGGTGAACACCGTGGCGCAGCCGCTCACCGGCAAGACGCTCGGCATCCTGGGTCTCGGCGCCATCGGCCAGGAGGTGGCGCGTATCGCTGCCGCGCTCGGCATGCGCGTGATCGGCACCAAGCGGCGCGTGGCGCCGATGCCCAACGTCGCCGAGGTGCTGCCGGCCTCGCGTACCGACGAGGTGCTGGCACAATCCGATTTCGTGCTGTTGCTGCTGCCGGCGACGCCCGAGACCGACAACTTCATCAACGCAGCACGGCTCGCCAAGATGAAGCCCTCGGCCTGGCTGCTGAACTTCGGCCGCGGCCACATCATCAAGGACGACGATCTCATCGCTGCCGTGAAGGCGAAGAAGATCGCGGGTGCGCTGCTCGACGTCTTCCGCCAGGAGCCGTTGCCGTCGGAGCATCCGTTCTGGGCCGCCGAGGGCATCATCGTGCTGCCGCATATCGGCGGGCCTCATCCCCAGCGCGACCGCTTCGTCGCGCGGCTGTTCGTCGACAATCTCGGCCGCTTCCTCGACGGCGCGCCGCTCAAGGAAGTCGTCGACCGTTCGGCCGGCTACTGACTATTCGCTGCGCTTGAACCAGAAGGCGTCGGGCTGGCGTGGCATGCCGATGCGCTCGTAGAAGCCGACGGACTCCGGCATCGACGCCAGCACCAGGCTGACGCGCGGCCCGAGCAGGCGGCGCGTCTCGTCTATCAGGCCCTTGCCGACGCCGAGCCCCTGGGCCGAAGAAGAGACCGCGAGCTCGGAGAGGTAGCAGCACCAGGAGAAGTCGGTGATCGAACGCGCCACGCCGACCAGCATCCGGTCGGGCCGATCGAGCCGTGCGGTGACGACGAGGTCGGCCTGGTCGAGCATCTGCTGCATGCGCGGCCGGTCGCCGGTCGGCCGTGTGGCGCCGAGACCCGAGTCGAGCAGCACGCGACAGAACGCGTCGACGTCGAGGCGAGGTTCATGTGCATACAGGACAGATGATGGCTTGGTCATGAGTGAGATATAGCCCAATCCCGTCATGACGGTGTTTGAAGGAAAAGAGCATGGCTCAATCTCTCGAAGACAAGGTCACCCTTGTCGCCGGCGCCACCCGCGGCGCGGGGCGCGGCATCGCCGTCGAGCTGGGCGCGGCCGGCGCCACCGTCTACTGCACCGGCCGCTCCGGCGAGGGCCGGCGCTCGGAGATGAACCGGGCGGAGACCATCGAGGAAACGGCGGCGCTGGTCGACAAGGCCGGCGGCCGCGGCATTGCCGTCCGGGTCGATCATCTCGTGCCCGCCGAGGTGCGTGCGCTGGTCGAGCGCATCGAGCGTGAGCACGGCCGGCTCGATGTGCTGGTCAACGACATCTTCGGCCTCACCCGCATGGAATGGAGCAAGACGGTGTGGGAGTCCGACCTGGAAGAGGGGCTGCGGCTGTTCCATCGCGCCGTCGACACACACGTCATCACCAGCCACTTCGCCCGCCGCTGATGCTGCGCCAACCGGGCGGCCTTCTGGTCGAGATCAACGACGGCACGCGCGATTACAACGCCGAGCACTATCGCGTCTCGTTCTTCTACGACCTGTGCAAAGGTGCGATCGACCGCGTGGCCTTCGCGCTGGCGCACGAGCTCGAGGGACGTGGCGCGACGGTGGTGTCGCTGACGCCGGGCTGGCTGCGCTCAGAAGCCATGCTCGACGCCTATCAGGTGAGCGAGGCCAACTGGCGCAACGCGATCGAGCGCCAGCCGCATTTCGCCATCACCGAGACGCCGCACTTCGTCGGCCGCGCGGTGGCCGCCCTCGCCCAGGATCCGCAGCGGGCACGCTGGCATGGCCAGTCGCTCAGCAGCGGCGGATTGGCCAAGGTCTACGGCTTCACCGACCTCGACGGCAGCCAACCCGACGCCTGGCGCTACGTCGTCGAGGTCCAGGACGCCGGTAAGCCCGCGGACGTCACGGGCTATCGCTAGGAGTGCAGCGAACCTCCTCTCGGGAGGTCTAGAAAGCGAGCAGCGCTTCGGCGGCGGCTTCGTCGGTGATGAGGACATGGCACAGCCGGGCAAGAATGCCGGCCCGTATGATGGCTGCTTTGTGCGCGCCGCCGGCCGCGAGGACCAGTTCGCCGACCGCCCGGAGCGACGTGAGATCGACCGAAATGACACGGTCGACCAAGGGATGCGAAACAAGGCTACCGCTGGCATTCAGGTAGTGTCCCGCGATGTCGCCGACGGCGCCCGCCGTCCTGAGCGAACGCAATGTATCGCGTGTGATCACACCATACTCCAGCGCCCTGGAGCGGTTGGTCAGATCCACGGCACTCAGCAGCGCACGATTGACTGAGCGTACGGCAGCGAGCGCCGCGGCAACGTGCGTGCTGCGCACGAGCGCATCGCGCAGCTCCCGCGAGTCGGCGATCATCGGTGTGGTGACATATCGGCACGTCGCGCCCAGTGCGCGCGCCATCATGGCGGCGTTGTCATAAGGATTGATGGGTCCGCTCATGGCAAGGCCACCCACCAGCGAGACCACCGTATTGCCTCCGTGCCGGCGGCGAAGGTTCTGAGCCGCGGCATGGATCGTGCCACCCCAGGAGATGCCGAGCGTTTCGGACGGCCCGAGCTGATCGGAGATGTATTGACCTGCGGCTGCGCCGACGACGGTGCGAACATCGAGGTCAGGCGCAGGCGAGGGCACGACGATCGCGCGACGCAGGCGGTATTGCGCGATCAGCCGCGATTCCAACTCGGCGCAGGCGCCGATTTGGCTGTCGATCGTGATCTGCACCAACCCCGAGCTGAGCGCTTGGGCGATGATGCGATTGATGCGCTTTCTGGTGAATCCGAGACGTCGAGCGACTTCCTCCTGCGTCTGCCCCTCCTTGAAATAATGCCAGCAAACGCGCGCTGCGGTCTTCGCATCGAAATCGTCCGCATCCTCGGCGACGGGGGAGGGGACGGCAGCAGTCAGCTTGTTTCTGGACATATTTCCTGTGCTTATTCTCGCATTGGGGACAAATGGGCCGCGCTTGTCACATTTGTGCAGCTACCTTATGGTGAGCACATCTGTGCCTGAAGACAGACATATGTGCTCAGCCGTGTCGGCGCATCAAGTCGCCAAGCCAGCGAGCAAGACATGAACCACGGAACATGATCGGCGTGGCCATCGTCGCTGCCGCCGCCGCAATCCCGGACGCCAGGGTGCACTCGTCACTTCCGCTCCGAAAGGTTCTTGCACCCGACCGGTCACCTTGATCCCGCTGTGCGTCGATTATCTTACAATCGCCGGCTAGAATAGGCGCGTGCTGATCATCACTGCTTCAATCTTCGGCCTGATCGGCGCGTGCCTGGGCTGGCGGAAGGACACGCGGGTGCTCTACCGGCGGCCGGGCTCGAAATGGTCGACCGACCTCGTCCCCAAGGAGAGGATCCGCTCGTCGGTGCTGGCGCGCCGTCGCCGCGAGCGGCTGATGACGACGGCCGAGTTCGGCATCTACGGCGCCATGTTCGGCGCGGCCTTGTTTTGGGCCCTGCAACGCTTCGCAAGGTGAACGAAATAACCATAGTTATTGACCGCCCTTACCGCCCCTGGTACGGTGACGGTCGCTCTATGCATCGTTTATCTGATCTCACAGCACGGCAGGCCAAACCTGCCGGCTGCCGGCTGCCTGCTGTTGTCCGCATTTTCCTGTCTCACTTTGGGGGTGCACTCCACCCCGGAAGGGGTAGCGCAAAATGCGGGAACTGCGGAAATTCCTGACGGCAGTGCATGCACCGCTCACGTCGCTTCGAGGAACACCTTCACGGCTGCAACCGCGTCGGCCAGTCCGACACGATCGACGGCGACGCCGGGCGGAAAGGCGCCCAGCAGGCGGCTGGGCAGCCGGGAGTCCAGCATGACGAACACGCCGCGATCGTCGCCGCGGCGGATCAGGCGCCCGTAGGCCTGCTTGAGGCGCAACCGCGCCAGCATGTCGTCATAGGCGTTGGCGCCGGCGCCCGCTTCCTTCCACGAGGCCTTGCGGGCGCGGTGCAGGATGTCGGGCCGCGGCCAGGGCACGCGGTCGAACACGATCAGGCGCAGCGAGCGGCCCGGCACGTCGACGCCGTCGCGCACCGCGTCGGTGCCCAGAAGGCAGGAATGCTCCTCGGCGCGGAAGATGTCGACCAGGGTCGCGGCATCCATGCCGCCGACATGCTGGGCGTAGAGCGGCAGGCCCGCCTCCTCGAGCGCCGGCGCGATGCGCTGGTGCACGGCGCGCAGGCGGCCGATGGCGGTGAACAGGCCGAGCGCGCCGCCGCCCGCCGCCAGGAACAGCTCGCGATACGCCGCGGCCACCTGGTCGGCGTCGTCGCGCTTGACGTCGCGCACGATCAGCACGCGCGTGGCCTTGGCATAATCGAACGGCGAGGCCATGGCGGCGCGGATCGCCGGCGCCTGGAGATGGCGCGTGCCGGTGCGCGCCTCGGCCACCATCCAGTCGGCCAAGGTCTCGGACTGCTCGTCGTTGGCGGCGGCCGGCACGCCCAGCGAATCGCGCAGGGTCGCCGAGGTGATGACCGCGCCGTGCGACGGCACGATCACGGAGTTCACGAACGGCTCGGTCGGATCGAGGTAGTGCCGGTACATGCCGACATCGATCTCGCGGTTCTGAATGCGCTCGATGGCGAACCAGTCGACAAAGGCGGGATCGGGCTCGTTGTGCAGGCCGCGCAGCATGGCGCGCCAGGCTTCGAGCGTGAGCTCGCAGCGGTTGGCGAGCGAGCGGGCGACGCCTTCTATGCGCCCGCGCTGACCCGAGTCGAGCTTGTCGGCCTCGGTCTCCAACTTGGTGCGCAGCGCCTGGCGCAGCCGGCGCACCGGTGCCAGCATCTGCTCGAGCGCCTCGCCCAGCCGGTCGGCCGCCTCGACCAGGCCGGGATTCAGCGGGCGCACATCGCATTCCTGGCCGAAGCCTTGGTCGTCGCCCGACGCCCGCGCGCGCACCTGTTGGCGCACCAGGGCCAAGAACTCCTCGGCCGGGCCCAGCACCGTGCCGTCAGCGAGCCGCGTCTGCCAGTTGGGCGAGGGCAGTTGCTGGGCGAGGTCGAGCAGGCGGCGCAGCGCCCTATGCGCTTCGAGGTCGTCGCCCAGAAGATCGGCAAGGCGTCGTTCGAGACCGCGGGCGCGGCTGCCGCGGCGGCCTTCGGCGCCCAACAGCCAGCGCCGGAGGTCGGAAGCTTCGACTCCGCTCAAATGCGCACCGAAGGCGCCGTCGGCAGCGTCGAACAGGTGATGGCCCTCGTCGAACACGTAGCGCAGCGGCCGCGTGGCGTCGTCGAGGCCACCCATCGCCGCCTGCACCATCACCAGCGCATGGTTGGCGATCACGATGTCGGCCTGGCGCGCGCGGCGGATGGTGCGTTCGACGAAGCACTTCCGATAGTGCTCGCACGCCGAGTAGATGCATTCGCCGCGCCGGTCGGCCAGCCGCGAGATGCGGCCGCGGCCTAAAAGGTCGAGCAGCCAGGCGGGCAGGTCGCCGCCCACCATGTCGCCGTCGCGGCTGTTGAGCGCCCAGCGCGCCAGCAGGCCAAGGCCGACGGCGTTCTCGGGCTGCAACCCCGTGCGCAGCACGGCTTCCTGGAAGTTCAGCAGGCAGAGATAGTTCTCGCGGCCCTTGCGGATCACGACCCTGCGGCGCTTCTCGGCCGAATCGCGATGCAGCCGATCGAGCTCGTTGTCGATCTGGCGCTGCAGGTTGCGGGTGTAGGTGGCGATCCAGACCGGCGCGCCGTTCTTCTCGGCCCACAGACTGGCCGGCGCGACATAGCCCAGGGTCTTGCCGACGCCCGTGCCGGCCTCGACCAGCACGACGTTGGGCTGGTCCTCGCGTTCGCGCGGCGCGAAGGCCTGGGAAGCGGCCGAGGCGTAGTCGCTCTGCGTCGGCCGCGCCTCGGCGATGTTGGCGCCGGCTGCGACCATCTGGGCGAGCCGCAGGCGCGCCTCGCGCGGCTCGACCGGCTGGCTCGAAGGCGGCGGTGCGGGCGGCGGCTCCTCCCATTGCGGCAGGCTCTTCCAGACGTCGAGCCCGGCGCCCGGCCGCGGCTTCTTGGCCGTGGGGTCGATGCCCAATGCGGCCAGCACGTCATCGCCCCACGGCCATTGTCCACGCGCCATGGCCAGCGCTGTCTCCGCGAGTTCGCGCGAGGCCAGTGCCGCCATGTCCTCGAGCTCGTCGAGCAGCGCAGTCGCGACCTGAGGCAGCGCGGCGACCTCTTCTTCCGGTGTTGTCGGCACTGCGAGGTCGACCGCTTCGCAGAGGCCGCGCGTTGTCGGCAGGCAGAACTTGGCCGGCCGCACGAAGGCGAAGAGTTCCAGGACATCGAGCGCCGGCAGGTCGTCCAGGCCGAGCCGCGCCGCCACCGCCGGTGCGTGGCAGACAAGCGGCGAGCTGGCCGCCGCACGCATGGTGGCGTCGGCGGCGCGCAGCCTCTCGATCGTCCCGCCTGGTCCGCGCCACAGCGCGCCGCGGGCGGTCGCGATCAGAGAAGAGCGGTTGGATAACGACACCATCAACAGCCGGATAGCATACACTGTCAGCCAAATGACGCTCAGTCGTCGTCTCTTCCTGTCCATGGTGATGGCAGGAACCGCACTTCCGGCACCACCGACGTGGGGGGCGGCCGAGCCCGACGTGATCATCGTCGGCGCCGGTGTCGCAGGCCTCGCGGCCGCTAAGACCCTGATGGCGGCCAACAAGAGCGTGCTGGTGGTCGAGGCGCGCGAACGCATCGGCGGCCGTGCTGTCACTGACAGCACCACTTTCGGCTTCCCCTTCGACCTCGGCGCGCAATGGATCGAGGCCGGTCGCACCAATCCGGCCATGGCGATCCTGAAAGAGATGAATGTGCGGCCCGTGCCCGACCGCCAGGAGCAGGCGATCTATGTCGGCGGAACCGAAGCCCCCAAGGAAGAATACGCACGCTTCGAGAAGATCGCCATCGATGCCTCGCGCAAGCTGGTCGAGGCCCTGAGGACGGCAGCCGACGTGCCGGTCGGCCGTGTGCTGGTGGCGCAGGATCCGCTGGAGCGGCTGGCCTATGCCATGGTCGGGCCGCTGGAATCGGGTGTCGAGCTCGGTGAGCTCTCGGCGCGTGACTTCATGCGCCAGCCCGAGACCGAGCCGCAATATTCGGTGCCCGAGGGCCTGGGCGCGCTGGTCGCCCGCTGGGGCGCCAAGGTGCCGGTGAAGCTCGGCACGCGGGTGGTGCGCATCGATTCGACAGGCGGGCAGGTGCTGGTCGTCACGACCAACGGCCAGCTGAACGCCAAGGCCATCATCGTGACGGTGCCGACCGGCGTGCTGGCCAGTGGCCCGTTCGGCTTTGCTCCGCAGCTCAGCGTCGCCAGGCGCGAGGCGATCGCCCAGCTGCCGATGGCGCTCTACAACAAGGTGGCGCTGTCGTTCGGCCGCAAGGTGATCGATGCGCCGGCCGACCGCAGCGTCATCGGCCTCAACCGCAAGCAGGAGGCGTTCGACGCCATCGTGCGGCCCTACAACCGCGAGGCCGCCATCGTGTTCGTGGGCGGCGCGCAGGCGCGGCAGCTCGAGGAGGAGGGCACCGGCGCGGCCCTGGGCTTCGCGGTGTCGGCCCTGGCCGAGATCTACGGCAACGACTTGCGCGGCCTGCTGGCGCGCTCCTCGGTCACGCGCTGGGGCAAGGATCCGTTCGCCCGCGGCTCGTGGTCGATGGCGACGCCGGGCAACGCCGACAAGCGGCTGGTGCTGGCCCAGCCGCACCACGATCGCGTGTTCTTTGCCGGCGAAGCGACCGATCCGGTGTGGGCGACGCGCGTCGGCGGCGCCTATGCCTCGGGCGTGCGTGCGGCGCGCGAGGCGCTGGCCGTCCTGGGAGCAGCGGGCGCGAAACGCTGACTGGCGAGCGACAGTAGTGCCGCCAGCACCAGGCCCGCGGCCGCCAGCAGCGAGGGCCAGACCAGGCTGCCGGTGGCATCGTAGACCACGCCGGCGAAGACCGGGCCGATGATCTGGCCGAGGCTGAAGGAGGCCGTCATCAGCGCGATGCGGCCGCGCGGATCGCCGACGCCCGCCTCGCGCGCGCCGATCAGGCCGAGCGCCGTCAGACCCATGAAGGTGCCGCCGAGGAAGAGGGCCGCGATCACCACGCCCATTGTCTGCAGCCACAGCACGCTCGCGACCACGCCGGCCGCCTCGACCAGGCTCGCCACGGCGAAGGCCGGCAGGATGCCGATGCGGCGGCCGAGCGCGCCCCACAGCACGACCGACGGCGCGGCGCCGATGCCGACCAGAATCCAGGCATAGGGCTCGAGATGACGGATGGCGGGCGAGCCGCGCACGATGTCGATCAGGAAGGTCGCGGTGATGATGTAGCCGATGCCGAACAGGAAGTAGGCGACGGCGAGCATGATGAAGGCGGATGAAAGTTTTGTCCGCGGCACCCGGGCTGTGGCGGCGGAGGGGGCGGCTTCCGCCGTCACGGTCAGCGCGACGGCGATGGCAGCGACTGCCGCCAGGCCTGCGCTCGCGAGCCACATGTTGCGCCAGTCGCCGAGCATGGCGACCACGGCCGCCGACAAGGCGATGCCGATGCCGACGCCCGAGAAATGCAGTGCCGACAGGCCGCTGCGGCCCGTGGCGGCCAGCCGGTCCAGCACCAGGGCGGAGCTGAAGATCAGGCAGAAGGCGCTGGCGACGCCGGCGGCGAGCCGCAGCAGCAGGAAAAGGACGAGCGACGTCGTGGTGCCCATCGCCGCCAGGCAGACGACGTTGAGCACGAGGCCTGCGAGCAGCCAGCTGCGGCGCGAGCCCGGCAGGCGCACTGCCGCCAGCAGGGCGCCTGCGAGGTAGCCGACGAAGTTGGCCGAGGCGATCAGCCCGGCCTCGGCCTTGCTGAGCGACAGCGCCTCGACCATGGGCGGCAGGATGGGGGTGTAGACGAAGCGGCCGATGCCGATGCCGGCGGCCATCGCCAAAAGGCCACCTAATGCCAGCATGAAAGGGCTTTTGTTCATTGTATGCGGGGCACTTTGGCCTTCCGGCCGCATTGACGCAAATGCCCCTCGCACCTAGTTTGACCGATCCATGTCCCAGATCGATCGTACCCTCGCCGAGGCCGCGCGCGCGTGGCCATTCGAAGAAGCCCGCAAGCTGGTCGCCCGGATCGGCGGCAAAGCGCCGGCCAAAGGGTACGTGCTGTTCGAGACCGGCTACGGCCCTTCGGGTCTGCCGCATATCGGCACGTTCGGCGAGGTCGTGCGCACGACCATGGTGCGCCAGGCCTTCCAGCGCCTGAGCGACGTGCCGACCCGGCTGTTCTGCTTCTCCGACGACATGGACGGGCTGCGCAAGGTGCCCGACAACGTGCCCAACAAGGAGATGCTGGCCGCCAATCTCGGCAAGCCGCTGACCTCGGTGCCCGATCCGTTCAGCAACGAGCATCCGAGCTTCGGCGCGGCCAACAACGCACGGCTGCGCGCCTTCCTCGATTCCTTCGGTTTCGAGTACGAGTTCCAGTCGGCGACCGATTGGTACAAGTCGGGCCGCTTCGACAAGATGCTGCTGGCCATGCTGCAGCACTACGACGAAGTGCAGGCCATCATGCTGCCGACGCTCGGCGAGGAGCGGCGCGCGACCTACTCGATTTTCTTGCCGATCTCGCCCAAGACGGGCCGCGTGCTGCAGGTGCCGGTGATCAAGACCGACGCCCAGGCGGGCACCATCGTCTATCGCGACGAGGATGGCACGCTGGTCGAGACGCCGGTGACCGGCGGCAACGTCAAGCTGCAGTGGAAGGCTGACTGGGCCGGCCGCTGGTTCGCGCTCGGCGTCGACTACGAGATGTACGGCAAGGATCTCATCCCGTCGGCGGAGCTCAGCGCGAAGATCGTGAAGATCCTGGGCGGCGAGCCGCCGGAGGGCTTCAACTTCGAGCTCTTCCTCGACGAGGAAGGCAAGAAGATCTCCAAGTCCAAGGGCAACGGGCTCTCGGTCGAGGAATGGCTGCGCTATGCGCCGCCCGAGTCGCTGGCGCTCTACATGCAGCAGCAGCCGCGCCGCGCCAAGCGTCTGTACTTCGACGTCATCCCGCGCGCTGTCGACGATTACCTCGCGGCAGTCGAGAAGCTGCCGGCCGAGGAGCCGGCCAAGGCGCTGGAGAACGCGGCGTGGCACATCCATGACGGCAAGGCGCCGGCCAACAGCGCAGCCGGCGTCAATTTCAACATGCTGCTCAATCTCGCGAGCGTGGCTCACACTGACAGCAAGGACGTGCTGTGGCAGTACCTGCGCCGCTACGTGCCAGGCGCCACGCCGGAGAACGCGCCCTATCTCGACCGCCTGCTGACGGGCGCGGTGGCCTACTACCAGGACTTCGTGAAGGCATCGAAGAAGTTCCGCCTGCCTACGGCCGCGGAGCGCGAGGCGCTGCAGGATCTCGCCGAGACGCTCGCCAAGCTGCCGGAGGAATCGACCGCCGAGTTCATCCAGAACGAGGTCTACGAGGCGGGCAAGCGCCACTTCGCGCAGGCCGAGCTGCGTCAGTGGTTCAAGACGCTCTACGAGGTGCTCCTGGGCAGCGAGCAGGGGCCGCGCATGGGCGCCTTCATCAAGCTCTACGGCCGCGACAACGTCGTGAAGCTGATCGAGCGGGCGCTGGCCGGTGAGGATCTCAGCCGCGCGGCCTGAGGTGGTCACGCTCTGCGGCGACGACGAGCTGGACTACCTCGCCAGCCGGACGCGGTTCGAGCAGGGACAAGGATTCCTGCTCGATGAATCATATCGTCTCGCCCATCTGCCGTTGGTCGCGCCCGATCATCCACGCGTGATCGCGCGTCGTGAGGGCCGGCACTACGAGATGGGTCGGCACGAGCCCGTTTTCTCGTTGTCGCTGCCGATTGCCGACGCGCTGCTGCGGCGATCGCAGGCCTATCTGTCCCTCGAGGCCGAGCTCAAGGCATCGCCGCTCGCACCCAAGATCGCCTGGGACATCGTCGAACGTCGTCGCCACAAACTGCACGCCACCCTTTGCGGCTCGCTGGCGATGGGGCAGGTACCGCCGGTCCTCGACGCCGCGCAGCGCGATGCCTTGAGGCGCCTCGGCCCTGTCGCCGTCGAGCTGCGCGGCTTGTTCTCAGGCAACGTCAACCGGGGGCGGCTCTATCTGCGCGTCTATCCCGAGAAGCGCGGCGGGACGAACGTTTTTCACCGCATTCAGCAAGCGATGGGTCGCCGCCCGACCGACCTCTATGTCGTGGGGATCTACAATCTCAACGACGACCTCGACGCGCTGGAGTGCGCGGCCCTGGCCGAACTCCTCGATCGCTGGTGGGATAGACCTATCGTGAGATTTCAGGCCGAGGCACTATGGCTGCTGGGGGCCAGCGACGACTTGGTGCTCGGGCCTGAGACGGTGGAGAGGGTGCCCCTCATTTGACGATTCGCGAGGGATCGATGGATCAGGTCGTCTTCGATTATCTCAACCCCAAGGTCCCGGCGGGACTTCGGTTGATCGACGTGCCGCTGGTGCATGCCACAGAGGAGTCGATCAAAGGCTACGGCGAGATCGCCACGAGCCGCGACCATCGCATCGAGATCGTGCCGTGGCCGCTTGCCGGCTGGCGCAAGCTCGATGCCGGCACCGGCATCGAGGGCGGCACGACCGAGGGCATCTTCGCCTGCGAATGGCGAGCCAACGAGCTCTTGGGACGCAACGAAGCCGTCGGTGGCCATTACGTCATCGGCTTCCGCGAGCGGCCCGAGCAGGCGGCGGCCGGCGTGGCGCTCGCCGGCGATCGCGTGCTCCTGTGGCATTGCAACTATCATCCCGACGGCGGCCAGCTCTTCTTCCCAATCGACGGCCAGCCGTTCGTCGTGCCGGTGGCCAAGCCGGGCGACAATCTCAAGCCCGAGGATTTCGTCGCACTGTGGTCCGACGGCAGCTTCGGCATCTACATCCATCCCGGCATCTGGCACGAGGGCGTGTTTCCCGTGACGCCGACCGGCCGCTTCTTCGACAAGCAGGGCCGGGTGCATGCGCGGGTGAGCTGCGACCTCGCGGGCGAGCTCGGCGTGCTGCTCAACGTGCCGCTGCCGATGTCGACGCCGCCTCCCTTGTGATGCTCCCGAGATAGGCCAGCACCAGCCGCACCAGTTCGTCCTCGAAGGGGCGGCTCTTGAAGAACGGCTGCTCCTCCAGGACGGCGGCGCGCAGCACGCCGATCATGGCGCGCGACATCACGAACATCTGCAGCGGCGTGAGCCTGGCGAAGACCGGCTGCGGTATCGTTCCGACGCGCGCGCCTTGCTCGGCGATGAAGGCGACGACGGGCAGCATCAGCTCGGCATGGTGACCCTGCGACAGGACCGCCTCCATCACCGCCTTGCGCGCGCGCTGGCGGCCGCGGAAGGCGTGCACCGCCGCCCGCACCATGGCGCGCACCCGGCCCTCAGGCGTGGGATCGATCTCACCGCTCAGCGCCCGCGCGATCTCCGCCAGGCCGAGGCCGACCTGCTGCCTGGCGAGCGCCAGCAGGATCGCGTTCTTGTCGTCGAAGTATTGATAGAGCGTGCCGATGCTGACGCCGGCCCGCTCGGCCACGGCGTTGGTGGTGAAGCCGGCGAGGCCGCCGGCTTCGAGAATCTGAGCGGCGGCCTCCAGGATCGCCGCCGCAGTCTCGGCCGCGCGTGCCTGGCGGGGAATTCGCCTTTTTATTTCAGGGGCTTGGCGGCGTGTGGTCATGGCGGTCCGGGCTCGGCAAAGGCGAGTACGAGAACATGAGGATCGCTCATATATTGCTCGCAAGGCAAATCACAAGGAGCGCGCTGTGGCCGACCTCTCCGGGATCTACATGGTGGTCCTGCCGCTCGTTCTCATGGCCGCCGTGGCCGAGGGGATCTGGCTCGCCCGCAGCCGCCCCGAAGGCTACGACTGGAAGGCGTCGGCCTGCTCGCTCGCCGACCTTGCGGGCCGTCAGCTCCTGCGCTTCGTGCCTCTCGCCATCATCGCGCCGTGGATGGGCCTGGCGTGGGAATATCGCTTCTTCACCCAGTCGCTCGACAGTATCGGCTCGATCCTGCTGCTCTTCTTCGGCCTCGAGTTCTTCTACTACTGGTACCACCGCTTCAGTCACACCTCGCGCTGGTTCTGGGCCGGGCATTCGCCGCATCACTCGCCCAATCAGCTCAACCTCTCGGCCGCCTATCGGCTGGGTTGGTTCGGTCGCCTGACCGGCTCGACCCTGTTCTTTACGCCATTGGTGCTGCTCGGCTTCACGCCGACGGTCGTGCTGACGGCGCTGGTGCTGAACCTGACGTACCAGTTCTGGCTGCATGCCGACTGGTTCCCGCGGCTGGGCTGGCTGGAGGGCATCATCAACACGCCGTCCAACCATCGCGTCCATCACGCGCGCAATCCGGAGTATCTCGACGCCAACTTCGGCGGCGTGCTGGTGGTCTTCGACCGCCTGTTCGGCAGCTACATCCCCGAGCGCGACGACGTGCCGTGCGACTACGGCACCATCACGCCCACGGTTTCTTCGCGCAATCCGTTCGTCATCAACTTCTCGCCGTGGATCGACCTCATCAAGGACCTGCGCTCAGCGCGCTCGCTGCACGAGGCCTGGATGTACACCTTCGCCCCGCCGGGCTGGCGGCCGGATGGCGAAGGCCTGACCACGGCGGATATCCGCCGCCGCGCCGGCCTGGTCAGCAGCAAGAGCAATCAGTCGTCTCAGCCGGCCATGACGTAATCTCCCTTGAGCGGTCCCCGAGCCGTCGACAGATTGACGGTAAAGGAGACCGCCCATGGCGAGAGACAAGGTCTGTGTCGTGATCGGTGCGGGCGATGCGACGGGCGGGGCAATCGCCCGTCGCTTTGCGCGCGAGGGCTACACGGCGGTGGCGACGCGGCGCAGCGCCGACAAGCTGAAGCACCTGGTGGCCGAGATCACCCGGGAAGGCGGCAAGGTCCATCCCTTCGGCTCGGACGCGCGCGACGAGGAGCAGGTGGTGAAACTGTTCCGCGAGATCGAGACCGAGATCGGCGACATAGAGGTCTTCGCCTTCAACATCGGCGGCAACGTGCGCTTCGACATCCGCGACACGACGGCCCGCGTCTACCGCAAGGTCTGGGAGATGACCGCCTTCGCCGGCTTCCTGACGGCGCGCGAAGCGGCCAAGGCCATGGTGCCGCGCGGCCGCGGCACCATGCTGTTCACCGGCGCCACGGCGAGTCTGCGTGGCGGTCGCGGCTTCTCGGCCTTCGCCGGCGGCAGGCATGCCGTGCGCGCGCTGGCGCAATCGATGGCGCGCGAGCTCGGGCCGCAGAACATCCACGTCGCCCATGTCGTGATCGACGGCGCCATCGACACTGAATGGATCAAGAGCAATTTTCCCGAGCGTTACAACGCCGGCCCTGACGCCGTCCTCAATCCGGACGACATTGCCGACGTCTACTGGCAGATCCACCAGCAGAAGCGTTCGGCCTGGACCTTCGAGATGGATCTCAGGCCGTGGAAAGAGACGTGGTGACCTCGGGAAGAGATCAGTAGCGGGGTGTCGTTGCCGCGCCGACGCCGGCGCCGACGGCGGTGCCGACCAAGGCGCCCGGCAGGATACCGATCGGCGTCAGAGCGCCGATGATCGCGCCCGAGCCGGCGCCGATGCCGCCGCCGGTGACGGCGCGTTGGCCCCAGGTATCGCCGCAGGCCGTGGTGCCGAGGAGGAGGGCGGCCAGGACCAGGTATTTTGTCATGTGAAGGGACCCCGTTTGGATATTGTCATCTAGCTTTACGTATCGACGGCGGCTCCGTGCTGTGGCCTAACTGTGATCGTGAGTACCGACATCGAAGTTTGGCTGCTGTTCGCGCCGTTCTGGATCCTGGGTATGGCCGCCCTGATCGGCGGTCTCTGGCACATGGTGTATGCATGGTTGGTGACCCATCGCGCCCAGGCGGCGGGCCACGTGCGCAAGCCTGCGGCCTTTTCCAGTGGTTTGCGATGGCACGAGCTGACCGACCAGGGGCGCCGCCATCTCAAGCGGGGCTTCCTTTGGTTGGGCGCCTTCTTTGCGTTGACGTTGCTGGGGATAGGGGTCGGCGCGGCCGTCGGGCTGCTGCTCGGCCGTTAACTGCCGGCGACCAGCGCCACCACTTCATAGTCGCTGGGGTCGGACCGGGAGATCAGCAGCTCGGGATCGCAGGCGGTCAGGAGAATTGCTGAAAGTCCCAAGGAAATCAGGCACTTACGCCACATGACGGGCCTCCATCGGCAGAGGAACGCCAGCGCGGCTGGTTGGTTGCGGTCAGATCTGCGCGATGCGCCGCCGGACTTTCTTCAAGAAGGCATCGCGTGACGCGGAGGTCGAGGCGTCCATGCCGTAGTGGGCGAGATAGAACGACCGGACGTCCTTGGCGCATAACGGCTTCATGCCGCGCATCAGCACCTTGCGGCCGGCGTCGCCCGCGAACACGCGCACGATCCACCACGACGAGCCGTAGCTGGTGACCACGCCGAACAGCTTGATGTTGTGCAGGTTGGGCCTGAGATGCCCGTCCTTGGAATCGTAGATGAATGCGGTACCCGGACCCCACACGCGATCGACCCAGCCCTTCAGCATGGCCGGCATGGAGAACCACCAGTGCGGGAAGCACAGGATCAGGCCGTCGACCTGCTTCAGGATCTCGACATAGCGGGCGACGGCGCTCGCGTCGTAGTCGTTGCTCATGTAGGTGCGCCGTTCCTCGACCGTCATCGCCGGCGCGAAGCCTTCGCGATAGAGATCCGTCGCCACGACGCCATGACCGTTCTGCTCGAGCGTGCCGATGACGGCGCGAAAGAGCGAGTGGTCATAGCTCTCGGTGAGGGGATGGCAGCATACGACCTGGATTTGCATTCGCCAGCAACGTCACAGTGGCCGCTTCCGTTCCGGAGGGATCATGCGCGATGCCGGACAGCTCGTCTGCTCGATCGGCCTGAAACCCGCGCGCTCGGATCGCGTGCACGATCGCTACAGCGCCGGCCTTCATCATCTCGCCTGGCACGCCGCGAGCCGTGACGATGTCGATCGCCTTTATGCGCTGCTTGTGGGCAAGGGCGCCCCTATCCTCGACGCACCGGCCGACTATCCGGCGTATGGCGCAGGCTACAATGCCGTCTTCTTTGCCGATCCCGACGGGCTAAAGCTGGAATTCGTGCATTGGCCCTGATGGGCGCTAGAATGAGGGGATGCTGAAACACTTCGACCACGTCACCGTGGCCGTGACCGATCCTGCCGCCGCCATTGGCTTCTTCGCCCTACTGGGCTTCGAACTCGACAAGGACGTGGTGATCAAGGGTCCGGTGATGGACCGGTACATGGGCATCGCGAACCTCGAGGCCCGCCACATCACCTTGGCGCTGGAGGACTCCAATCCTCGCCTCGAAGTGCAGCTCCTGCACTTCCTCAATCCGCCGGTGAAGCGCGAAGGCGACATCGCCCGGCTCGACCGGGTTGGCTTCAACCACATGTGCTTCGCCGTCTCGGACATCGATGGCCTGATCGCCACGGTGACGGCGGCGGGCGTGCGCCTGCGCAACCAGCCGATGACCTTCCACGACCGCAAGCTGGTGTTCCTCGAGGGGCCGGAGGGCATCACGGTCGAACTGGCGGAGTGGAAGTAACCATCATGACGATCGCCTTACGGATGAAGCGCCGCCTTGCCTACATGCGCCGCAACCGATGCGGCGTGCTGCTGGTGGCCCTCTGCCTGTTCATCCTGATCAATCCCTTGGTGGCCGGCTCGTTTGCAGCGGTCTTCCTGGCGCTCGGACTGGTCGTCATCCTGATGCTCGCCATGTGGGCCTTGCGGGCGCGGCGGGCGACGCTGCTGGCCCTCGGCCTGTTGGCGTTGTTCACCGTCAACGCCGTCGCGGCGGACAGGCTCGGCGAACACTGGCTGCGGCCGGTGACACTGCTCATCACCGCGATGTTCCTCGGCGCCGTGACGACCGGACTGCTCTACTACGTGCTCGATTGGCGCCCGATCACCGCCGACAAGGTGTTCGGTGCCGTCGCGGCCTATGTCCTGATCGCCTTCACCTTCGCAAGCCTGTTCGGATGGCTGCAGCAGCTCCAGCCGGACGCCTTCCATGCCGCTCCAGTGCATGCGCCGGACGAGCACCTGGACTGGCCGACCATGATGTACTTCTCTTTCACGGTACTGACGTCGACCGGTTTCGGCGAGATCACGCCGGTGACCAAGATGGCGCGAAGCTTGATCATAATCGAGCAGGTCCTGGGCGTGATGTATGTCGCCTTCCTGATCGCCCGGCTGGCCAATCTCTACCGCAACAGCGGCAAGCACCGGCCCTAGGAATCACGGCTCGGTCGAGCGGAAGGCGTCTTGCTCCAGAAGCCGGCGGCAATGCGCGTGCAGGCGCGGCATCTCGCTCGCGGTGTCGACCTTGAGGCCGCGCGCCAGCCGTTCGGCGATGAAGGCCGTGACGTCGGCCTGGGTGAGACGGCCCAGCAGCAAGTAGTCCTGTCCCGGCCGAGTCAACTCCTCCATGGCGGCCAGCGCATGCTTCATCTGCGCCATGCAGTCGTCGATCCATGGCTGGTGCACCTTCTCCGGTGGGTGGTGATTGCGCTCGTAGGCGGCGTGCAGGCCCTTGTCGCAGGCGCCTATCATCAGCGCCGCCAGGCGCAGCACGGCGCGCCGGTCGGCGCCGTCTGGCGGCGTCAGCGCGCGTTCGCGGCCGACGAGCTCGTCGAGGTGGTCGATGATGGCGGCGCTGTCTATGAGGGTTTCGCCGTTGTCGAGCACCAGGGCGGGAATGCGCCCCAGCGGGTTCGCGGCGCGGACGTCGGCGCGGTTGCCGAACCCCGAAAGGTCGCGCTGCTCGAAGGGCAGGCCGTAGGCCTTGAGCGTGATGGCAACGCGCCGTGTATAGGGCGAGCGGTTCACTCCGATGAGCAGCATTGTTCCTCCAAATGTGCGGAGATCATGGCAGCACAGGGACAGGCCTTCGCGCTATCGTGACTTGCAGTGACCAGGCACGTTGATGATCTGCTAGAGGCAACCACGCGTTGTCCATGCCGACCAAGAGGAAGCCGATGTCGAACGATGCAAGCCAGTCCACGGCGCTGCTCTCCATCGGCCAGGCCGTGCCGCCACACCAGCTGAAGCAGTCCGATGCGGCGGCGGCGGCGCGCCGCATCTTCGCCCATCGCTATGCGGCCTTCGAGCGCATGGCGCCGGTGTTCGAGACGGCGGGCATCCGCACCCGATACACCGTGAAGCCGCTCGACTGGTATTTCTCCGATCTCGGCTGGCCCGAGCGCAACGCCGCCTATCTGGCCGGCGCGCAGGACCTGTTCGTCGCAGCCGCCAGCCGTGCGCTGGCCGCCGCCGGCTGTGAGGCCCGCGACGTCGACACCATCGTCACCATCTCCTCGACCGGCATCGCCACGCCCAGCCTCGAGGCGCGCGTCGCCGGCCGCATGGGCTTCCGCGCCGACGTCGAGCGCGTGCCCGTGTTCGGTCTGGGCTGTGCCGGCGGCGTCTCGGGATTGGCGATCGCGGGTCGCCTGGCGCGGGCGCGGCCGGGCTCTACCGTGCTCCTGGTGGCGATCGAGATCTGCACCGCCGCCTTCCGCATGGACCAGCTCACCAGCGCCAATATGGTGGCGACGGCGCTGTTCGGCGACGGCGCCGCGGCCTGCGTCGTGCGCACCGGCGAGACGGGCGTGGCGCGCATCGAGGGCGCGGGCGAGCATCTGTGGCCCGACAGCCTCGACATCATGGGATGGAAGGTCGATCCGACCGGTCTCGGCGTCATCTTCGACCGCGCCATCCCGCCGTTTGCCGAGGAGCATGTCGGCGCCGCCGTCGACGGCATCCTGGCGCGCATCGGCATCGAGCGTGCATCGGTCGACCGTTTCACCTGCCATCCCGGCGGCGCCAAGGTCATCACCGCGCTCGAGAGCACGCTGCGCCTCGACCAGGGCACGCTCGATCATGAGCGCGCCGTGCTGGAGGAGTACGGCAACATGTCGGCGCCGACCGTGCTGTTCGTGCTCGATCGCTTGGCGAAGCAGCGTCTGCCGCAGCGCACCGTGCTGACGGCGCTGGGACCGGGTTTCACCTGCAGCTGCCTGTCGCTGGCACAGGCGGCGTGATGTTGCTGGCGGGGGCCATCCTCGGCCTGGTGACCCTGCAGCGTCTTGGCGAGCTTTTATTGTCGCGGCGCAACACCGGCCGCCTGCTGGCCCAGGGGGCGCACGAAGTTGCGCCCGGTCACTATCCGTTGATCGTCGCCTTGCATGCCGCGTGGCTCGCAGGTCTTTGGTATCTCGTCGCCTGGCGCGCGGATGTCGACGTGAGTGTGGGCTGGCTGGCTGTGTTCGTCGTCCTACAGGCATTGCGCGTGTGGGTGATCGCCACCCTTGGGCCGCGCTGGACGACGCGCATCATCGTCCTGCCGGGCGCGCCGCTGGTGAAAGAGGGGCCCTTCCGCTTCGTATCGCATCCCAACTACTGCATCGTCGCCGCCGAAATCGTGGTGCTGCCGCTGGTGTTCGGCCTGGTGTGGTACGGCATCGTGTTCTCAGCTCTGAACGCGCTGGTGTTGTGGATCCGCATCCGCGCGGAAGAGGCGGCGCTCCGGCAATGACCGACGAGGGAGGCGCGACCGCCGGCACCTGGGTCGGCTTCTCGGCCATGACGCTCGGCATGTTCATGGCGGTGCTCGATATCCAGATCGTCGTCACGTCGCTGCCGGACATCAGCGAGGCGCTGTCCATCGAGCCCGACCGGATGAGCTGGGTGCAGACGGCGTACCTCATTGCCGAGGTGATCGCGATCCCGTTGACCGGCCTTTTGACGCGCGTCTTCAGCCTGCGCTGGCTGTTCGTCGGCGCGCTCACGTTGTTTACGGTCGCTTCGGCGGCCTGCGCGGCCAGCCACGGCTTCGAGACGTTGATCGTCGCGCGGGTGGTGCAGGGCTTTGCCGGCGGCGTTCTGATCCCCTCTGTGTTCTCCGCCGTGTTCCTGCTCTTTCCCTTCCGTCAGCAGGGCATCGCTACGACGCTGGCCGGCGTGATGGCCGTGCTGGCGCCGACCGTCGGACCGCTGGTCGGCGGGTGGATCACCCAGACCTACTCCTGGCACTGGCTGTTTCTGGTCAACGTCGCGCCCGGTATTGTCGCCGCCGCGATTGCCGCCCGGTTCCTGCCGCGCGAGGCGGGCGAATATACGCATGTCCGCACGCTCGACGTGGCCAGCCTCATCCTGATGGCGATCGCACTGGCGGCGCTGGAAATCGGGCTGAAGGACGCCCCCAAGCACGGCTGGGTCTCGCTGCGCGTGCTGGGGCTGCTGGCCCTGTCGCTGATCGCGGGTTTCGCCTTCGTCCGTCGCAGCCTTGGCCGCTCCCAGCCGATCGTCGACTTGAGCGCGCTCGCCGACCGCAACTTTGCGATCGGCTGCTTTCTCTCCTTCACACTGGGCATCGGCCTCTACGGCTCCGTCTATCTGATGCCGGTGTTCCTGGGCTTCGTGCGCGAGCACGGCCCACTGGATATCGGCCACATCATGCTGGTGACCGGCGTGGCCCAGCTCGTCACCGCGCCGATCGCCGTCGAGCTGGAACGCCGCGTCGACGGCCGCCTGCTGATGCTGGCCGGCTTCGCCCTGTTCGCCGTCGGGCTCGGCCTCAGCGCCTTCCAGACCTCGGAGACCGATTTCGACGAGATGCTGGTGCCGCAGATCCTGCGTGGCTCGGCCATCATGTTCTGCCTGCTGCCGCCGACGCGGCTGGCGCTCTGCCAGTTCCCGCCCGAGCGCGTCGCCGATGCCAGCGGCCTCTTCAACCTGATGCGCAACCTCGGCGGCGCGATCGGCCTCGCCTTGATCGACACTGTGATCTACGGCCGCGCGCCGATCCTGGCCGAGGAGATCGGCCAGCGCCTGAAGAGCGGCGACGTCTCGGTCGCGCCGCTGGTCGGCATTCCGGCCGAGACTATCGCCACCGCCACGACACGCACGATCGACGCCGCCATGATCGAGACGGTGCGTCCGCTGGTCGAGCGTGCCGGCCTGGTCAGCGCCATCAACGAAGCCTGGGCAATGCTGGCAGTGATTACTGCATTGGCTTTGCTGGCCTTGCCGTTCGTGAGAGGCCAGAAATCCAGGGCAGCCTTCGCGACGCTCAGGACGACATGAGGATCAGATCACTCGCTGCGTCCGCGCGAACGCCATGTAGAGCTCATGCGCCTGCCGGCCGATCGGCCCGGGCTGCAGGTCGCGGCTTTCGTAGCGGCTGACCGGCTGCACCTTGCCGGCATTGCCGGTGGTGAACATCTCGTCGCAATCGTCGAGGTCGGCCGTCGTCACCGTGCGCTCGTCGACCGTGATGCCGGCGTTGCGCAGCAGCTTGACCGTGCGATTGCGCGTGATGCCGGCGAGGAAGCTGCCGTTGGGCACCGGCGTGCTGACGATGCCGCCCTTGGCGAGGAAGATGTTGGAGCTGCAGGTCTCGGCCACGTTGCCCAGCGCATCGAGCACGATGCCGTTCTGGAAGCCGCGTTCGAGCATCTCGGCGACGCCGCGGCTGGAGTTGGGATAGAGGCAACTTGCCTTGGCGTCGGTCGGCGCGCTCTCCGGCGTCGGCCGGCGGATCGAGCGGCAGAGGCCGAGCGTCAGCGGCGTGCCCGCCCGCATCGGCGCGTGATAGACGCAGAGCAGGAACTGGGTCGAATCGCCGTCGACCGAGATCGGCCCCTGGCCGCCCTTCATCGCCCAGAACATCGGCCGCACATAGAGCTCGGCCTTGGGCCCGAAACGGCGGACCGCCTCGTGCATCAGCTCGAGGATCTCCTTGGCCGTCTTGGTCGGCTTGAGGCCGAGCGCGCGCGCCGAGCGCACGACGCGTTCCGCATGGAGGTCGAGATCCGGCCCGCAGCCCTCGAAGGCGCGGCCGCCGTCGAATACCATCGAGCCCAGCCAGAAGGCGTGGTCGCGCGGGCCCAGGATCGCCGGGTTGCCTTCGTGCCAGGTGCCGTTCCAGTAGGTGAGCGTGTCCATTTTCTCCAATTCTCCGGTCGGAAGCCGGCGCTTCTAGCAGACCATGACGGGCGCGGCCATCCTGGCCCCCAGTCTATTGGCACTGGGTGCGGCATTCTGTTTCGCCCTGGCACTGATCCTGACCCAGTACGGCCTGCGTACCGTCCCGTCCTGGCGTTCGCCGATCTACACCATCGGCAGCTCCATGGTCGCCGCCTGGGTGGGCGCGCTGCTGTTCGTCGACTGGCAGGGGTTCGACTGGGGGGCGGCGCTGACCTTCGCGGGCGTCGGCTGCATCTTCCCGGTCGTGGTGTCGATCCTGTCCGTGCGCTCGAATGAGCTGCTGGGTCCGGCCGTCGCCGGCGCCGCGGGCAACGTCACGCCGCTCTTCGCCGTGCTGTTCGCCGTCCTTCTTCTCGGCGAGCGCATCGGCCTGGGGCAGGTCGCGGGCCTGGTGCTGGTCGTGGCGGGCGTCGCCCTGATGGCGTTGCGTGGCGGTGCCGGTGGCCGGCAGTGGCCGATCTGGGTGCTGGCGCTGCCGCTCGCCGCCGCCCTGATACGCGGCGCCATCCAGCCCGCGATCAAGACGGCGCTGGCGATCTGGCACGAGCCGCTGGCGGCGGCCGCGATCGGCTATTCGCTGTCGACGGTGGTGATCCTGTCGCTGGTCGGCCGCCGCGCGCTCGCCGCCGGTCCGCCCGATCGCGCTGGCCTCCTGTGGTTCGTCGCTGTCGGCATGTCGAACGGCACGGCGACGTTTCTTCTTTATGCAGCGCTGGGCCTGGGCTCGATCACCGTGGTCGCCCCGCTGGTCGCCGTCTTTCCGCTGATCGCTGTGGTGCTGAGTTACTTCCTGCTGCGCGACGAGCGACTGCACGCGATCGGCTTGCTGGGAATCGTCACGAGCGTCGCCGGCGTCATTTTGCTGCTGGTGGGAACCTGATGGTGGCCGAAAAGCGGCGGAATGCGCGCGTGAATTCCTCCGATAAGCCCGAAACGCCCGAGGGATGGCTTGCGTAATACCAAGCACACCAGCGCGGTGCTCGTCAGGTGGGGCCGCGCAAAAGGAGGCAAGTCATGTTGAAGCGTATGGCGATCACGTCCCTTGCCGCCGCCGCGTTCCTTTCGACGGCGACGGTCGTCACGGCGCCGTTCACACCGGCTGACGCGCAGGTGAGCATCACCTTCGGCTCGCCGCCGCCACCGCCTCGCTACGAGGTCGTGCCGGTGCCGCGCTCCGGTTACGTCTGGGCGCCGGGCCACTATGAGCTGATCCACGATCAGTACGTGTGGCGTCCAGGCCAGTGGCTGACGGAGCGCCCTGGCTATCGCTACGTCGCCCCCACTTGGTCGCAGGTCGGCAACCAGTGGCGCTACGTGCCCAGTCGCTGGGACCGTAACGGTGACGGCGTGCCGGACCGCTATCAGGCGCAGCGCCCTTACGACAACCGCTACGGTCCGTATGGCGATCGCGATCATGACGGTATCCCGAATGCGTTCGATAACTGGGACAACCGTCGCCGCTAACCAAGCATGACGTTGCGTAGCGTAGCGTAGGAAGGGCGGGCCCAAACGGGCCCGCTTTTCTTTGCGCGGCGGCGGCTTATCATAAGGCATGCGCAAGAATCGTTTTGGCCTGTCCGTCGCTCTCACCACTCCCTTCACCGAAGACCGCGCCATCGACCTGCCGCGCCTGGTGGCGCACGCGCGCCAGTCGCTGGCCGATGGCTGCACCGGTGTCACCGCGTTCGGCACGACGGGCGAGGGCGCCTCGATCGGCCTGAACGAGCGTCAGCGCGCGCTGGGCGCTCTGGTCGGCGCCGGCATCGATCCCAGGACGCAGCTCGTGGTCGGCATCGCCGCCGCGTCGGTCGAGGATGCGGTCACGCAGGCCCGCGCCGGCTTGATGCTGGGCTGCCCGAGCTTCCTGCTGGCGCCGCCGTTCTATTTCAAGGGCGCCGGTGACGAAGGCCTGTTCGACTGGTTCGCTGCCGTGCTGCGCGTGCTGGGACCAGGCGCCAGCAACGTCATTCTCTATCACATCCCGCAGGTCACCTCGGTCGGCCTGTCGATCGAGCTTATCGACCGCCTGAAGAAAGGCTTCCCGCAGCAGGTAAAGGGGGTGAAGGATTCGTCTGGCGACTGGGCCAATGCGCAAGCCCTGCTGGAGCACCATGGCGACCTGCACATCCTGATCGGCGACGAGCGGCTTCTGGCGCGCGCCATGACGCTCGGCGCTTCCGGCGCGATCAGCGGCATGCTGAACGTGATCCCCGACCTGATGCAGTCCCTGTTCGACGGCGTCGAGGAGCCGCGGGTCAATGCCATGGTCGACGTCGTGCTGGGCTATCCGGTGACGGCGGCGGTGAAAGCCCTGGTCGGCCTGCGCCGCAACGATCCCGTCGCCTGGAGTCGCATGCGCGCGCCCCTCGCGTCCCTCAGCGAAGCTGAGGTCCGCAAGCTCGGCGCCGCCATCGATGAAATCCGCGGCAAGCGCGCAGCTTAGCTGGGAGGGCGGGCCTCTGGCCCGCTCAGGCGCCTTCATAGGCGCGATGGTTCATGAGCGGGCCGGAGGCCCGCACTCCCAAAGACGCGCCACTGGAGTGGCGCGCCCCCAGCGAGTACGCTCGCGTCATCGGAGGAAATGACAATGGCGGCACCGCTCACCATCCGGCTGCATCCGGCCGACAACGTCGTCGTGGCGCGCATGGACATCCTGCCCGGCACCAAGGTCGAGGGCGAGGTGGCGGCGGCGACGAGCGTGCCGCCGGGTCACAAGATCCTGACCCGTGCCGTCAAGCAGGGCGAGCCGCTGCGCAAGTACAATCAGATCATCGGCTTCGCCACCGAGGACATGACGCCGGGCACGCACATCCACACGCACAACTGCGTCATGGGCGATTTCGAGCGCGACTACGCCTTCTGCGCCGAGGCACGGCCAACCGACCACATCACGCCTGCCGCCACCTTCATGGGCTATCGCCGCGCCGACGGCCGCGCGGCGACGCGCAACTACATCGGCATCGTCACGACGGTGAACTGCTCGGCCGCGACCAGCCGCATGATCGCGGCCAGGCTCGAGCCGTTGCTCGCCCAGTATCCCAATATCGACGGCGTCGTGCCGCTGACGCATGGCGGTGGCTGCGGCATGGCGGCGTCCGGCCTCGAGATGGACGTGCTGCGCCGCACGCTCGCGGGCTACACGCGCCATCCCAACATGGCGGCGGTCGTAGTCCTGGGCCTGGGCTGCGAGACCAACCAGATCGCCGGCCTGATGAATGCCGAAGGCTTGAAGGAAGGGCCGAAGCTGATCCCGATGGCCATCCAGGACGAGGGCGGTGTCTCCAAGACCGTGATGCGTGCTGTCGGCTTTCTGAAGGACCTGCTGCCCGAGGCAAACAACGTCCGGCGCGAGCCGATCCCGGCCAGCGAATTGATCCTTGCGCTGCAGTGCGGCGGATCGGACGGCTATTCCGGCATCTCGGCCAATCCCGCGCTGGGCGCGGCGGTCGACCTGCTGGTGCGCCATGGCGGCACGGCGGTGCTGTCGGAGACGCCGGAGATCTACGGCGCCGAGCATCTGCTGACGCGGCGCGCCGTCAGTCGCGAGGTCGGCGAGAAGATCGTGCGCCGCATCAAATGGTGGGAAGACCATTGTGCGCGCACGGGCGGCGAGATGAACAACAATCCTTCGCCCGGCAACAAGGCGGGCGGGCTGACCACCATCCTGGAAAAATCCTTGGGTGCAGTTGCGAAGGGCGGCACGACCAACCTGGTCGATGTGTACGAATATGCACAGCCGATCACCGCCAAGGGCTTCGTCTACATGGATTCGCCCGGCTACGACCCGGTCTCGGCCACCGGCCAGGTGGCCGGCGGCGCCAATGTGCTCTGCTTCACTACCGGCCGGGGCAGCGTGTTCGGTTGTAAACCTACCCCGTCACTCAAGCTTGCGACGAATAGCTCCCTCTATCGACGCATGACTGACGACATGGATATCAACTGCGGCACCATCGTCGACGGCGAGGAGACGATTCAGGACAACGGAAAGCGTATTTTCGACCTGATTCTGCAAACGGCCTCGGGACAGAAGACCAAGTCCGAGGCTCTGGGCATCGGCGATGATGAATTCGAGCCCTGGAAAATCGGCGCCACAATGTGAACAGCGTTTAGGCAACCAACTTGACTTGGAGGCGTTATTTGCCGATATGCGGCCCTACGACTTACGAACTTGGCCTTGCCTTGGCGGCCCAGCCCACTGTGGCTACGGACTCACCCCACGCGCTAATTCCCAAATTCTTCGAGTTGTCGCGGACCGTTGCAACGAGCAGCACGGCTGCGCGTGTATTTGTCTAGGCTTGAGAAAACTGCCGAGGAGAGAGAGTGATGGCTACTGGTACGGTCAAGTGGTTCAACGCCACCAAGGGTTTCGGGTTCATCCAGCCGAGCGACGGCGGCAAGGACGTGTTCGTGCATATCAGTGCAGTCGAGCGTTCGGGTATGAACGGCCTCAACGAGGGCCAGAAGATCAACTACGAGATCGCCACCGAGCGTGGCCGTTCGGCGGCCGTGAACCTCAAGGCGGCCGACTGATCATTTGAAGATCGTCCCCCCTCGTCGAACGTCCCGAGCTCGTCGACCAAGTCGCAGCCTGGGGCTTCGCCGAGTGGGGGCATCTCAATCCCGGCCAGACGCTGCAATCGCGGACGGCCGATATTCGCGAGGGGATGACCGTCGATCGCGTGCCGATCGTACTCGTCGCTCTCGATGATGCCGGCGCAATGCTCGGCACCGCTTCCCTTTTGTTCGACGACCTCGAAGGCGATCCGCGCAACCCGTGGCTCGCCAGCGTATTCGTGCCGGTCGGGTGCCGCGGCAAGGGCGTCGTATCGGCGCTGGTCTCGGCCATCGAGGAGGAGGCGCGCCGGCTCGGCTATGCGACGCTCTATCTCTACACGACGTCAGCGGCCCGACTCTATGCCGGCCTCGGCTGGCGCGCCCTTGAGCGGCGCGAGTATCGCGGCGAACATATCCAGGTGATGGACAAGGTGCTGTAGTCCTGGAGCGCGTCATGATCTTCCGG
>NZ_BKAJ01000152.1 GCF_007992495.1 Reyranella soli | reverse complement strand
GGCCCGCGCTCCCTCAGACGATCTTCGACAGCAGCTCGAGGAGCTGGCGCTGCTCCTGGTTGTTGAGCGGCTTCAGCGTCTCGCGCGACACTGCCGGCCCGTTGACCAGCAGCTTGGTGATCAGGCGATTGCCGTCGGTGGTGAGGCTGAGCAGCGTGCGCCGCGCGTCACCGGGATGCGGACGCGAATCGACCAGACGACGTTCCTTCAGCCGGCGCACCACGCCCTGCATCGTCGCCTTGTCCATGCCGACGAGACGGCCGAGATGATTCTGCGAGAGCTCGGTGTACTCGTGCAGCTTCACCATGCTCGAGTACTGCGTCGGCGTGATGTTGGGATCGCCGATCGTCACCTGGAAGATGGAGGAGGCTCGTTGATGCGCCCGTCGCAGCAGATAACCAACTTGCTCTTCGATGCGGTAGGGCCGTGATGCCGGACTTGATGCCGGCTTGCTCTCTGTTTGTCTTCTTGCGACGTTGCTCCGCATCGCCCCCGCCTTTGCTTGATCCTTGGCTACACCGACAACGCGCAGAGCACAACGGTCTCATAACACCCAACGCACGCGGTGAAATGAGCGGGGCTCTTGACTCGTTCGCGCAAGCGTGCCGCGCACGCCGTCAGTTGCGTTGCCGACCAACCCGGAACCGCTCGCGCAGTTCCTTGCGCTTGATCTCGCCGACCGACGTCTTGGGGGCCGCTTGTAGTCGCCGAGGTGAAGGACGCAGAGCTCGACCAAATCTTTCTCGCTGACTGACGCTTGAACCTTGACGCACCCATGGGGGCGAGTAGGTCGCGGTAAACGGTGAACCCGAGATCACCCTGTCGTCGGCACGGTCAACCACGTAGAGGTAGCGGTCGGCATCGAGGCGCGGGTTGTTCCAGAAGCCACGCATCTGTTCTTCGCACTTGGCGACGATCTCATCCGCTTCGCCGCGCCGCACGGCGTTGTTGTCCTCGTCCCAGATCTGCAACTCGGCAAAGGCAGCGGCTGCAAGCCCGGCCGCATCCGTGGCGAACCACACTCGCGTCTCATCATCGCAATAGGTAGTACCTCGGTCTGCCCGTAGCCCTGATACATGGCGTTCCCGAAGATCCATCGTTTCCTCCCGCGTTCTGCGTCGCAGTGCCAGAGCCGGTGACGCCACGTCGAGGCGATGGCAGTCTCGTGTGGTTCCCAACAGAGAGAGAAAAAATGCCGGGTGCGCTCGAAGGCATCAGGATCGTCGACCTGACCAACATCATCCTCGGCCCCTACGGCACCATGCTGCTGGCCGACCAGGGCGCCGACGTGATCAAGGTCGAGGCGCCGGAGGGCGACATGGTGCGCCACATCGGCAAGCCGGCCAAGACGCCGGGCATGGGACCGACCTACCTCTACGTAAACCGCAACAAGCGCTCGCTTTGTCTCGATCTCAAGAACCCGGCGGCAAAGGCGGCGCTGCTCAAGCTGGTGGCCACGGCCGACGCCTTCGTCCACGCGCTCAGGCCACAGGCCATCGAAGGATTGGGGCTGGGCTACGAGGCGATCCGCAAGATCAAGCCCGACATCGTCTATGTCGGCGCCTACGGCTACTCGGCCGACGGTCCCTACGGCAAGCTGCCGGCCTACGACGACGCCATCCAGGCCCGCTTCGGCATCGCCGACCTGATGGGCCGCGCGGCGGGCGACGACGTCCCGCGCTATCCGCCAACCATCATTGCCGACAAGACGGTCGGGCTCACCTTCGCCTTCGCGACACTTTCAGCCTTGATGCATAAGCAGCGCACCGGCGAGGGACAGTTCGTCGAGGTGCCGATGTTCGAGACCATGACCGCCTGGCTGATGGTCGAGCATCTGTGGGAACGGACGTTCTCCGACGAGGGCGAGGTCGGCTACACGCGCCTGCTCGCCCGCACCCGCAAGCCGTTCCGCACCCTCGACGGCTGGATGGCGATCCTGCCCTACAATGACAAGCACTGGCGCAACTTCTTCGAGATCGTCGGACGGCAGGAGGTGCTGAAGGATCCGCGCTACTCGACGCTGAACGCCCGATCCCTGCACATCAACGACATGTATTCCATGGTCGAAGCCCTGGCGCCGACCAAGACCACGGCGGAGTGGGTGAAGCTCCTGGACGACGCGCAGATCCCCAACGCACCGGTGTCCAAGCCGAGCGACCTGTTCGAAGACCCGCACCTGATCTGGCGGCAGCTCTTCAAGAAGTACCCGCATCCCAGCGAGGGCGAGATCATGATGGTCGAGCCGCCCATGCGCATGAGCCGCACGCCGCCCGCCATCCGCCGCATGGCGCCATTGAAGGGCGAGGATTCGCGAAGCGTTCTCGCCGAGGTCGGCTTGAGCGAGGCCGAGATCGACGCCCTGAAGAAGGACGGCGCGCTTATCGAGCCGTGACGGCGAGTTCGGCCGCCGCCAAGTCCTCCAGGGCGGCGCCGACGGACTTGAACAAGGTGATCGAGGTCGCATCGCCCGGCGCGCGGCCGGCTCGTTGCCCGCGTGTAAGCTCGTAAAGGTCGGCGATCACATCGCTTTCGCCGATCGTGCCGTTGGCCAATGGCTGAACGACGTCGCCGCCTTCCTTCAGCGCGCCAGCGCGGGTGTCGACATAGATCCGGGCGCGCCGCATGGCCTCATCGTCACTCTCGCGCATCTTCGGCGTGTAGGCGCCCACCAGGTCGACATGCTGGCCCTCGCGCAGCCAGCCGCCCTCGACCAGCGGCGCGCTGGAAAGCGTGGCACAGGAGACGATATCGGCCTCGCCGACAGCCTGCCGGCGATCGGTCACCGCGCGCACCGCAATGGGTCGCGCCAGGGCTTGTGGCAGCGACGCCGAAAGTTCCTGGGCGAGACGGGCCGCCTGGTCCGGCCGGCGGCCCCAGATCGCCACTTCCTCGATCGGCCGCACCTTGGCGTGCACGCGGATCAGCTGCGGCGCCAGCGCACCCGTGCCGATCATCAGGAGACCGCGGGCATCGGGGCGCGACAGGTAGCGCGAGGCCAGCCCCGAGGCACAGGCGGTGCGCCGCTTGGTCAGCATGGTGCCGTCGAGCATCGCCACCGTCTGGCCGGTCGTGCCGTCGAGCAGCAGGTACTGGCCGTAGATCGACGGCAGCGAGCGCTTGCCGTTGTCGGGGAAGACCGTGACCACCTTGATGCCGAGATGGCTGGAAGGGCCCTGCGTCCAGGCCGGCATCAGCAGCAACATGGCGTCGGCCGAGCCGGGGCCGGTCGGCTGGGCGATGGAGTGATGATGGCGCACTGGCATCTCACAGCCGGCGCGGAACAGCGCATCGAGGCGGTCGATCAGCGCCAGGTCGTCGAGGGCAGCGTCGACCTCGGCGGCCGAGAGGATCTTCACTGGAGGGGGCCGCGCGTGCCGGTAGGCATCGAGAGCTCGGACGAGACCAGGGCGCTCTGGCGCTCCAGCGCCTTCTGGTCACGCGGCGGCAAGCGGTTGGCCTCGGTCGACGACGGCGTTTCGGTCTGGCGCAGGCGCTGGACCTCGCGCTCCAGCCGGGCCGCCTCGCCACTCGCCTCGCGGGCGCGCCGGCGATGATGGCGGCCGGCCCACCAGCCCATGCCCAGCCCCGCCAGCACGCCCAGCAGCAGCACGCCGATCACCAGCAGATAGACCGGCATGACGACGAGATGCGGCAACGGCCATAGGGCGAGCTGCACCGGCTGGCGATTGCTGACCGCGATCAGCACGCCGACCAGGATGAACAGAATGAACAGGACGCGGACGAGAAGCTTCATGCGACGGCGAGCATGGCACAGCGACGATGGGAGACGCGAGAGTCATGGGACCGCGGGCCTCCAGGCCCGCTCATCTCATGATTCATGAGCGGGCCTGGAGGCCCGCGGTCCAATGAAGACTACTTCTTGCCTTCTTCCGGCTCCGGCGGGGCCAAGCCTGCCGCCTTGACCGCTTCCTTGTTCAAGCGGTCGCGCAAATCCTTGCCGGTCTTGAAGTAGGGCACCCGCTTGGACGCCACCGCCACCTGCTCGCCGGTGCGCGGGTTGCGCCCGGTGCGCGGCTCGCGTTTCTTCACGGAGAACGCGCCAAAGCCGCGCAATTCGACGCGGTGCCCTCCGGCCAAGGCCTTGGAGATTTCGTCGAAGACCGTGGCCACGATCCGCTCGACATCCCTTTGATAGAGATGAGGATTCCGGGCCGCCAGGCGAGCAATCAGCTCCGACTTGGTCATTGCCATGACAATAAAGGAAAAAAAGCGCCCCTTCAAGCCTAAGCCCTTGAATCACAAGGGAAAGAACCCCGAATGCAGGCTCCAGGCATCTCCGAGGGCCATTTTACCCAAGAAAAAGGCCGGCTCTTGGCTAGAGCCGGCCCTTCCCGAAAGTCGCTGAAGCGACCTTACTCTTCTTCCTTCTCATCCTTCTTCTGGGCCCGGCTCAGCGCCGCGCCGAGAATGTCGCCCAGGCTGGCGCCCGAGTCGGACGAGCCGAAGTCGGCCATCGCCTTCTTCTCCTCGTCGAGCTCACGCGCCTTGACCGACAGCACCACCCGGCGCGAGGCCCGGTCGATGTTGGTGATCTTGGCGTCGAGCTTGTCGCCGATGGCGTAGCGGTCGGGCCGCTGCTCGGAACGGTCGCGGGAGAGCTCGGACTTGCGGATGAAGCCCGGGATGCCGTCCTGCACCGTGACGTCGATGCCGTTCTCCTGGATGCCGGCCACGATGACGGTGACCACGTCGCCCTTCTTGGCGACCGAGCCCACCTTCTCGAACGGATCGTTCTCGAGCTGCTTGATGCCGAGCGAGATGCGCTCCTTGTCGATGTCGACGTCGAGGACCTTGACCTTGACGTTGTCACCCTTCTTGTAGTCGCGGATCGCCTCGTCGCCGGCCTTGTCCCACGACAGATCCGACAGATGGACCATGCCGTCGATGTCGCCGGGCAGGCCGACGAACAGGCCGAACTCGGTGATGTTGCGGACCTCGCCCTCGAGCTCGGTGCCGGCCGGGTACTTCTCGGCGAAGCTCTCCCACGGATTGGCCATGCACTGCTTGAGGCCGAGCGAGATGCGGCGCTTGGACATGTCGACGTCCAGCACCATCACTTCGACCTCCTGCGAGGTCGACACGATCTTGCCCGGATGGACGTTCTTCTTGGTCCAGCTCATCTCAGAGACGTGCACCAGACCCTCGACACCCGGCTCCAGCTCCACGAAGGCGCCGTAGTCGGTGATGTTGGTGACGCGGCCCTTGAGCTTGAGGCCGACCGGGTACTTGGCCCCCGCGCCGTCCCACGGATCGCTCATCAGCTGCTTCATGCCGAGCGAGATACGCTGCGTCTCGGGGTTGAAGCGGATGACCTGCACCTTGACCTGCTGGCCGATGGTGAGGGCTTCCGACGGATGATTGATGCGCTTCCAGGCGATGTCTGTGACATGCAGGAGGCCATCGACGCCACCCAGATCCACGAACGCGCCGTAGTCGGTGATGTTCTTGACCACGCCGTCGAGCACCTGGCCCTCGGACAGCGCGCCCATCAGGCGGGTGCGGTCCTCGGCGCGGGTCTCTTCCATGACGGCGCGGCGCGACACGACGATGTTGCCGCGGCGGCGGTCCATCTTGAGGATGGCGAACTGCTGCGCCTGGCCCATCAGCGGGCCGACGTCGCGCACCGGGCGGACATCGACCTGGCTGCCCGGCAGGAAGGCCACGGCGCCCGACAGGTCGACCGTGAAGCCGCCCTTCACGCGGCCGAAGATCGTGCCCATGACACGTTCCTGGTCGGTGAACGCCTTCTCGAGGACCGTCCAGGCTTCCTCGCGACGCGCCTTGTCGCGCGACAGGACGGCTTCGCCGTCCTTGTTCTCCATGCGGTCGACGAAGATGTCGACCGTGTCGCCTTCGCGCACTTCGGGAGCGCCGGTGCCGCCGTTGGCGAATTCACGGATGGCGACGCGGCCTTCGGACTTCAGTCCGACATCGACCACGACGAAATCATTGGCGATACGAATGACGCGGCCCTTGACGACCGTGCCTTCGAAGCTGGCGGAACCGCCGAGCGATTCCTCGAGGAGTGCTGCGAACTCCGCGCTGGCGGCGTCGTTCGACGTTTTACGCAGGGCGCTGCCCTTGGCCATTCAAAACCTCTTCCTTCATCGATCCCGGGCGAAACGCTGCCGCCCGTCGGCCAACCGGTTAAGTCCGGCGGATCCACTGCCTATAGAACCGCGTCCGGGTGCCCCCGATCGCAGTCGCCGCTAAGTAGTCTGCGATCCGCCGGCGGCGACTTATGGCCCGGAGGATCGAAAGCCCTTGCTCGAAATGAATGCCAAAGCGGCGGCGAAGGCCGCGTCGGCATCCATGTCGCTGGTATCGAGGTGGTAAGCATCGGGTGCGGCTTTCAAAGGTGATGCCGCCCGTTCGCTGTCGCGACGGTCCCGCTCCGCCATCTCGGCAAGAACGCGCGGCTTTATAGTGTCGGCACCCCGCTCGCGCAACTCCTGGTACCGGCGCTCGACCCGCGCTTCGAGGCTCGCCGTGACGAAAATCTTCACCGGTGCGTCGGGGCAGATCACGGTCCCGATATCGCGCCCGTCGAGCACGGCGCCCGACGCCTGATGTGCGAATTCTTTTTGGAATTTCAAGAGGTTGGCCCGCACCTGCGGGATTGCCGCTACCTTGGAGGCGGCCTGGCCCGCCTCGTCGGTGCGGAGCGCGGGGTTGTCGAGGTCGGCGGCCTCCAGGGCCGCGGCGGCCTCTTCCGGGGTCCGGCTGGTATGCGCGGCGGCCCAGGCAACGGCGCGATAGAGCAGGCCGGAATCGAGGTGCGGCAGCTTGAAATGGGCGGCCAGGCGCTTGGCGAGCGTGCCCTTGCCGGAGGCTGCCGGCCCATCGATCGCGATCAGCAGGGGTTTCACGCCGCCTCGATACGGGCGCCCAGGCCGTTCATCAACTGGGCGAAGCCCGGAAAGCTGGTCTCGATCGGCGAGCCGTCGTCGATCGCCACCGGCTCGCGCGCAGCAAGCCCCAACACCAGGAAGGACATGGCGATGCGATGGTCGAGGTGGGTCGCGACCAAGCCGCCGCCGGCGGGCGGCGCGCCGGTGCCATGCACGACCAGGTCGGCCAACCCCATCTCGTGCTTCACGCCGTTGGCGAAAAGGCCGGCGGAGACGCTGGCCAGCCGATCGCTCTCCTTGGCGCGCAGCTCCGCCAGGCCCTGCATGCGCGTCGTGCCCTTCGCGCAGGCAGCGGCGATGGCGAGGATGGGATACTCGTCGATCATCGACGGCGCGCGCTCGGGCGGCACCTCGACACCTTTCAGCACGCCGCCTTTGACATGCAGGTCGGCGACCGGTTCGCCGCCGACCTCGCGTTCGTTCTCGAAGGCGATGTCGGCGCCCATGTCGCGCAGCGTCTGATAGAGGCCGGCGCGCAGCGGATTGACGCCGACATTCTCGATTGTGACGTCGCTGCCCGGCCGGATCGCGGCGGCGACGACGGCGAAGGCCGCCGACGAGGGATCGCCCGGCACAACGATGTCGCGGCCCAGAAGCTCGGGCCAGCCGACCACGGTGATGCGCTTGCCGCCATCGCCCAACTCCCCTGGGGCCAGCACCACGCGCACCTCGGCACCGAAATGGCGCAACATGCGTTCGGTGTGATCGCGCGTCGGCTCAGGCTCGACCACGGTGGTCTCGCCCGCGGTGTTGAGGCCGGCCAGCAGGATGGCGCTCTTCACCTGGGCCGAGGCGACCGGCAGGCGGTACTCGATCGGCACCATCTCGTCGGTGCCGACGATGGCGAGCGGCAGGCGGCCGCCCTCGCGGCCCTCGAAGCGGCCGCCCATGCGGGTGAGAGGCTCGATCACCCGATGCATCGGCCGCCGCCGCAGCGAGGCATCGCCGGTCATGATGCTGGTGAAAGGATGGCTGGCCAGGATGCCGGCGAGCAGGCGTGCCGAGGTGCCGGAGTTGCCGAGTTCCAGCACGTCGGCGGGCTCGCGGCCGCCGCCCACGCCGAAGCCGCGGATACGCCAGAGATCACCTGACAGGGGGCCGCCATCCCGCACATGAGTGATTTCCGCCCCCAGCGCCCGGAGCGCCGCGGCGGTCGCCAGCACGTCCTCGCCGTCGAGCAGCCCCCGCACCGTGGTCTCGCCGAGCGCCAGGGCACCGAACATCAGGGCACGATGGGAGATGGATTTGTCGCCCGGGGCGCACACCCGGCCCTGCAGGCGGCCGGCCGGACGGGCGACAAGCTTGGCCGAATGGGCTCGCAGTGACAGGACAGCCTCCCGGAAAGGCGGCAGAAATGCGACGCCGCGATCTCGTACCATGGAGGAATTTGGTTTTGACAGGGTGAAAGACGCGTGACATACGCCCTCCCTCGCGGCCGATTTGGCCGATTTCTGCGGAATTTCCGGGAGTTTCTGCGTGGTGAAGGCGAGCTGGGGTACTAAGCGCACCTGCCAGAGCTGTGCTGCGCGCTTCTACGACCTGAACAAGGGGCCGATCAAATGCCCCAAGTGCGGGCGCGAACATGATCGCGAGGACTTCGTGAAGGTCCGTCGCGGTCGTGGCGCGACCGCCGCGGCGGCGGCTGCCACGGCAGCTGCGGCAGCGGCAGCCGCCAAGCTGGCGGCGAAGAAGAAGAGCGATGAGGCGGCGCTGGCGGGAGACGAATTGCCCGATGTCGAGGGCGACGAGGCCTTGGAAGAGGCCGACGATCTCGCCGACGACACCGAGGACCTCGAGGTCGAGGTCGAAGTCGAGGACGACAAGGGCGAGGGCGACCGCTAGCCGCTGTTGCCAGTGCGCGGGGCACGAATTATACCTCGCGCCGCCCATCAACGACCCAGGGGCCGAATTTTCGGGGCCATAGCTCAGCTGGGAGAGCGCTACAATGGCATTGTAGAGGTCGACGGTTCGATCCCGTCTGGCTCCACCAACACTACCAGGGGCTTAGCAGATTGCTGCTAAGCCCTTTGGTTTTTCAGGGGCACGCTGCGTGCCTCTCGGCTTGGGCGGCCCGGCCTTCGTTCGCCGATGTGCGGTAAGTCACATTTGCGTCCGGGAAAGCTCGCCACAGTAGCGACTGCCGCCCCGCAGCGCCTGCGCTGCAACAGTAACCCGAGCCAAGGCAAATACATGGTCGTGGTTACCAACCTCACCGTAACCAACGCTAAGCGGATCAATGTCACGAACTGGGTGACAGTGAGAGACGTATTCGGCCCACAACAGATTCCCGATCCGTCACCACGCGGCGATTGTGTCGTGCAGGCCACCACCGGGCCGCGGAACGACGAGGCTGAATGGTCGCAGATCGCCTGGCGCGGCGGCGAAGCGGTTTACGGAAACCCCAATCAACGGCTGGTCAAACGTCAAGCGGCCGGATCGACAACCATCACCGCATCGATTGGGACCAATACGGACAGGCTCGTGCTGTGGACCCTGTGGGCCGAAGTCTCCGTACTTACCAAAGGGCCCAGACCGCCCAATGCAAAACCTTGGAGCGCGGGTACGCCCTTCCCAGGGCCCGATCAATGCGGCGCCCATGATGTGCAGTCGCCCCTCATGGGAACGAATGCCCGCGGACAGATCGTCGCCGTTGCCAAGCTGTCGCCTCCTGGCATCGGCCAAGTCCTTTCCGCCACCGGCAAGCACACGCTGTTCAATCTCCGGCGCGAGGTGGCGGCACATGATTTTACAGATGGTACGCGGCAGGCTTTCAAGAAGTCGACGGGCGGCTGGGTGGACGACACGCTCCAGGGCATGCAGGTCCTCACGTCCGCCGCCAGCGACGAGATTTACGATACCGACGCGCCTGATCTTCCGGCGGGAGCGCAAACAGCGGAAACCTACAACAATTTCCGCCAATGGCTCGAATGGGATGGGCGCCCCTGCTCGAACTATGGCTACTGGCATTGGCAGGCGCGCTGGAAGGACCAGCAGGTGACTCTCAAGGACGTTGGGCAGGGCTCGATCACGCTTCCGGCGCAAGCTTTCTACAAAAAGCCTTGAGCCCAGGTCCTCGGCTCTCTCATGTATCGATCCTCAATGGATACGCGCCTGCCCGGCCGCGGCTTTCCGGTCGTTGCTTCTCGCCAAGAGGTAGAGCAGCGGAGACAGGGCCAACAACAGCCCCATGGCACCGCCGAAGACCTCACCGATGACCCGCGTGCTGTCTCTCGTGGCATGCGGCGAGGCCAGCGCCATGCCATGCAGCCATATCCAGCCTCCGGCCAGCAACAGCTCTATGGCGACGATGCCGATCAAGGTGCGTGTGCGTCTCGACATGACTCCCTCGCTGATCACTGCCGCGAGGCTTATCGCCCTCGTGTTTCTTCGACGTGTCGCGAACCGCCGTGCATCGTGTCGTGTGTGTCTCAGCCGTCGCGCGGCGCTCCGATTTGCGCCGTGAAGGCCGCCGCCCCGTCCGAACATGTCAGCGCTGGGGATCGAGCCAACTGTAGCCGATACGCTGCATGTTCTTGATCTCTGAAAAGCCGGGGTCGACCGCCATGAATTTCTTCCGGATCCGCTTCACCATCGAGCGGACGTTTGTGGTGTAGCCGTGCTCGCCGCTGCCGGCGACGAAGCCTTCATAGTGCGCCACGTCGTAGATGGCGCGGTAGGTCTGAAGCCTGCCTTTGTGCAACACCAGCAGCGCCACGATCTTGTATTCCGTCATGGTCAAGGCGACGTCCTGTCCCCGCCACAGGGCGCGCGCCGCCTGCCGATCCAAGGTGAGGTCACCATGACTCTCGATTTCGGGCATCGGCGCGGCAGGAGGCTGGCGCAGCCCCTCGATGACCACGCGCAAGCGGTGGACCAGCACATCCGTGCCCCGGGACTTGTCGACAAAGTCGATGGCGCCGCGATCCAGAGCCTGCAACTCCCGTTCAGGCAGGGCGTGCCCGGTCAGGAAGACGACAGGCAGTCCGATTCCCCGCTCTCTCATCGCGCCCAGCAACTCGAACCCTGACATCTCCGGCAGCGTCCAGTCGAGCAGCGCTACCTGAACGTCGACGCCGTTGCTCAAGGCCTCGAGAAAAGAAGGTCCATCGGCAAAGCACAACACCGAAAATCCCCGGTCGGCCAGGTCTGCGGTCAGGACTTCCCGATATAGGTCGTCGTCATCCACCAGGACTACGTCGGGCACGCCACGCGTTCCTTGAGCAAATTGCGCAGGTTTGGCCCGATCGAACGCGACAGCGATCCCAAAGTGCATTCCCCGCTGCTGACGTGATTGTCCGGGACTAGTCTATGGCCAATGCCTGCGCCATTCGCGCCTGGAGAATCGGAACCCGCGGAGGTCAGGCAAGTCCCAAGGCGGCGCCAGGGGCACGGGATGACCGTGCGCTCCCTCGGGGCCGGCGGGCTGGTTCCACCGGCGCTATGGTCCCGCGAGGAACGTGACCCGTAGCGTCGACCCTGCCAGACACTGGGCATTGGGCTGGTACTGGCTCCACGGCGGCACGAACATCGGATGGAAATAGGCATTCACGCAGTTCGGCGTGTTGCCCGTGCAGGTCGCGTTCGGATTGCCGCAGTTCGTCGGAAAGCCCGAATTGCCGTAGACGGTTCCCGGCGGCCCCTTGCAGGTATAGGTCGGCTGGTTCTGGCACGACAGCTGGACCGGCAGGTTGTAGGCGGCGCCGCCGGTGTTCGAGCAATAGTTCTGCGTCTGCCAGAGCGGGTCCGTGCAGTTCGAGGGGATGAGGCTGATGTCGTACCAGACGCAACTCGCCTGGCTCGTGGGATAGCAACCCGCCGCGCCGGCGCCGAAGGTCGTCTCGATCATGGTCTGATGCCTGGTCTGCGCCTGATAGCAGTTCGGCGGCGACATCGGAGCCGACGATGCGCAGAAGCGTGACGAGCCGGACGAGGTCGGAACGCTCGTGTTGCAAGCCATGCCGGACGGGATGGCCACCTGATTATTGCTGACGAATCCGCTGCAGTTGCCCCAGTTGATCGCACCCGGGGCCTGGCCGTTGCCGAGGGTGAAGGCGACGTAGATCGTCCGGCTCTGCTGGTTCTGGATGGAGACGCTGACTTGGGCGGCCGCCTCGCCTGTCATGATCGCCGATGCCGCCAAAAGGCCTACGGCCCAGGCGCTGAATTTCAGGCATCGGACCATCTTCACCTCCCCAAAGGTCTGGTCCGCCTATCCTGGCAAGGTTGGGCGCCTCCAGCTTCTGCTATCTAAAGTTGTATCGCGCATATCTCGCCGAGGCAAAACGCACATCACGATGCAGCGCGGGGACAAGCCCGCGAGGCAGGTGATACGGTCCACCCGACCAGAGCACGTTTCCTGCGTCGACTTCCTCTGGAGCACGTGCGAAGCCTCAATGAGCCTGCGTGTGCCGTCGTGGTGTGCCAGGGGAGACCATCAAATGCGGGTCATGGCACGATGACGGACAGAGACGTTGAAAGAAAGCTGCTTGCCGACCTGCGTCGGACGCCGAACGCGGCTCCAGCCGAGGCGCTGTTGCAGTTCAGGCGGCGGTTGCTCGAGCTGGAGCTCGAGGCCAAGGGCAAGGTGCGTTGAGCCCGATGATTTCTCGACGGAATGGGCCGGTGCGGCAGCCGACAATCCCATGGGCCGAGCGCTATGCCGTATTGCTCGTCTGTGTCTACTTCGGCGCCGTGACAGCCCTGCTATGGGTGATGGATCACATTTGACCGGTGCAGCCGAGCCTGCCGCACGAGGGCAAGCGCCACGGCATTTCTAACGAACGAAAGGGCGGCGGCGCGGACGGTCGGACACCTATTGCACTTTGATCGCAGGCTCTTCAACGTCGCCCGATATGTCCGCGACGACCCCTTCCTGTCCGACCGCCATCCGTGGCCCTGCCCTTACGTTTACCGGCGACCCGTTTCGCGACGGCCTCGACAAGACGATGGTCCACGAGCCCGATGCCATCGTCGCCATGGACCATGGACGCATCACCCACTTCGGTCCCGCCGATCGCGTGCTGCCGCAGCTGCCGGCCGGCACCGAGATCCGTGACTTCGGCAAGGATGCGCTGATCTCGGCGGGGTTCATCGACACCCACGTCCACTTCCCGCAGACGCCGATGATGGCAGCCTATGGCGCGCAACTGCTGGACTGGCTGAACCAGTACACCTTCCCTGCCGAGCTGAAGTTCGCCGACAAGGAATACGCGCGCATGGTCGCCCGCGCCTTCCTGCGCGAGAACCTGCGCAACGGCATCACGACGGCTTGCGTCTACTGCACCGTCCACCCGCATTCGGTCGACGTGCTGTTCGAGGAGGCCGAGAAGCTCGGTTTGAGGCTCGCCGCCGGCAAGGCGATGATGGACCGCAACGCACCCGAAGCGCTCAGCGACACGCCGCAGTCGAGCTACGACCAGTCGAAGGCGTTGATCGCCAAATGGCATGGCCGTGGCCGGCTGCTCTACGCCATCACGCCGCGCTACGCCGGATCGAGTTCGCCTGAGCAACTCGCGATGGCGGGTGCGCTGTGGCGCGAGCACGCCGACTGCCTGATGCAGACCCACATCGCCGAGACCCGGCAGGAAGTGGCCTGGATCAAGGAGCTGTTCCCCGACCGCCGGGACTATCTCGACGTCTACGACCACCATGGCCTGTGCGGCCAGCGCGCCGTGTTCGGCCACGGCATCTGGCTCGGCGAGCCGGAGCTGCAGCGCCTGCACGATTGCGGTGCCGCCATCTCGCACTGCCCGACCTCGAACTTCTTCCTGGGCAGCGGCGCCTTCAACCTCGCGCGCGCACTGAAGGCCGAGCGGCCGGTGCGCGTCGGCCTTGGCACCGACATTGGCGCCGGTACGTCGTTCTCGATCCTCGCGACTTTGGGCGAGGCCTACAAGGCCGCCCAGCTCAACCAACAATCCCTGTCGGCCGGCCACGCCTACTATCTCGCCACCCGGGGCTCGGCGCGGGCGATGTATCTCGACGATCGCATCGGCAGCATCGCGCCGGGCATGGAAGCCGACCTGGTCGTCCTCGACATGCGCTCGACGCCGCTGATCGACTTCCGCATGGACTTCGCCCGCGATTTTGCCGAGCAGCTCTTCATCCAGATGACGCTGGGCGACGACCGCGCCGTGCAGGCCACCTACGTTGTCGGCCGCCTGGCCCACGAGCGGGGCGACGGGCCGGCCGCCAGGGTTACAACCCCCTTTCCATAGTGTGAATATTGCGTTCCGACCCACAATATTGTGGCCGGGTCGCCATAATCGGGGTACGCTTCCTCAGGTAGCTGAAGGAGGTGCTTATCCGTCCGAGGTGTTCGAACCCCGACGGAAATCGGATCACCGGTGGACCCTCCACCGCGTGCCCTGTCAGCCTCACCTTCCGCCTGACCATCGATCGCCGACGCCTCCGCTTGCGGGGGCGTTTTGCTTTTCGGCGCTCGGTTCCCGCTCCTCTGACCAAGCTTCCGGAGTACGAATATGGCCAAACGCGCCGCACGCCGCGCCAAGCTGCACGCCATCGATAGCGCCCGTATTCACAACCTTGTCTTCGACCACACTCCGGCCAACGACCGCGATCAGAGCTACGTCCGAAAAATCCGACCGAGGAGCGACAACCAACGGATATTGATGGAGGCGATAGACACCAAACCACTCACCGTCGCCCTGGGCCCCGCCGGAACCGGCAAGACCTACCTCGCCATCTCGGCCGCCGTGGAGGCCCTTGAGGCCGGTACCGTCTCGCGCATCATGCTGTCGCGGCCGGCCGTGGAAGCCGGCGAGAACCTGGGATTCCTGCCCGGCGACATGCGTGAAAAGCTCGATCCCTACCTGCGTCCGCTGTGGGACGCCCTGAACGACCGGCTGGGTGCCAAGCGCCTGCGCCAGAACCTCGACGACGGGACGATCGAGATCGCGCCGGTCGCTTTCATGCGCGGCCGTACGCTGAACAACGCCTTCGTGCTGATCGACGAGGCGCAGAACTGCACCTACGGCCAGCTGAAGATGCTGCTGACCCGTCTGGGCTGGCATTCGACCATGGTGATGACGGGTGATCCCGACCAGACCGACCTGCTGCCCGAGCTGTCGGGCCTGGCCGCCATCGCCCAGCGCCTCGAAGGGCTCGAAGACGTCGCCGTGGTGCGGCTGACGGACAAGGACGTGGTGCGCCATCCGCTGGTCGGACGGATGTTGTCGGTGCTGTAAAGCGACCGAACTTACCCACACATTGGAACGCGGCAGACGATCGGATCAAAAAGAGAACGTCTGCCGCCACCAGTGATATATTCGGACCGTCCCCAGGTTAGATTCCATATTGAAATCAGATAATTAACCCCCAAATATTGGGCTGCTGCCACCGCCCCTACATTGAGTCAATACAGTGACGATGGCGCAACGGTAGGCTGACACCGGGCTTGTTCACAGACTTCCCCACATGGGCTCCCAAAGGCGCCCGTCGTGGTCCACTGTCTTGCAGCCCGGCGCCGGCGTAGGGATGCGTTGCAGGACCTCGTGAGCGACGAAACCGACATCGATCTGAAACCCGCCGATGAGGCAGCGCCCAGCGAAGGTTCGCTGGCCGACGGCATGCGCATCATCGGCGAGTTCGTGCACACCCTGCCGCGCAAGCCGGGCGTCTATCGCATGATCGCGGCCGACGGCGAGGTCCTCTATGTCGGCAAGGCGCGCTCGCTCAGGAGCCGCGTCGCCGCCTACACCCAGCCGACGCGGCTCGACAACCGCCTGCTGCGCATGGTCTCGGGCACCAAGACCATGGAGTTCGCGGTCACCGACAGCGAGGCCGAGGCCCTGCTGCTCGAGAACAACTACATCAAGCGCTTCAAGCCGCGCTTCAACGTGCTGCTGCGCGACGACAAGTCGTTCCCCTACATCGTCATCCGCCGCGATACCGAATGGCCGCAGCTCGCCAAGCATCGCGGCGTGCGTGACCCGAAGAACGAGTATTTCGGCCCCTTCGCATCGGCCACCGCCGTCAACCGCACGCTCTACGCGCTGCAGCGCGCCTTCCCCTTGCGATCGTGCTCCGACGGCGTGTTCTCGACCCGCACCCGACCCTGCCTGCAGTACCAGATCAAGCGCTGCACGGCGCCTTGCGTCGGCCGGATCGACCACACCGAGTACGGCGCCATCGTCGACGAGGTGCGTGGCTTCCTGGGCGGACGCAACCGCGAGGTCCAGCAGGCATTGTCGCAGCGCATGGACCAGGCGTCGGTCGGTCTCGAATTCGAACGCGCCGCGGTCCTGCGCGACCGCATCCGCGCGCTGGCCCACATCCAGTCGCACCAGTCGATCAGCCTGCCGTCGATCGACGAGGCCGACATCTTCGCCGTGCACGCCGAGGGCGGCCAGATGTGCGTGCAGGTGTTCTTTCTGCGCGCCGGCCAGAACCTCGGCAACCGTGCCTATTTCCCGAGCCACACCAAGGATCTCGACGAGCCTGCGGTGCTGTCGGCCTTCATCGGCCAGTTCTACGAATCGCGGCCTGCGCCCAAGCTGATCCTGGCCAGCCACGACGTCGTCGAGGCCGAGTTGCTGGAAAGCGCGCTGGCCATGACGGCGGGACACAAGGTCGAGATCCGCCATCCCAAGCGCGGCGACCAGAAGGACGCGCTCGATCAGGCCGTCGTCAATGCCCGCGAGGCACTGGCGCGGCGCATGGCCGAGCGCGGCACGCAGCGCCAGCTGCTGGAGGGCGTGGCGCGGGTGTTCAACCTCGACGGTCCGCCCGAGCGCATCGAAATCTACGACAACAGCCATATCCAGGGCACGGCGCCGATCGGCGCCATGGTCGTGGCCGGGCCGGACGGCTTCACCAAGAATTCCTATCGCAAGTTCAACATCAAGACCGAGGGTGCGGCGGGCGACGACTTTGCCATGATGCGCGAGGTGCTGACGCGCCGCTTCGGCCGCGCGTTGCGCGAAGACCCCGAGCGCGGTGACGAAAGCTGGCCCGACCTGGTGCTGATCGACGGCGGCCAGGGCCAGCTCGAGGTGGCGCGCCAGGTGCTGAGCGAGCTCGGCCTGGAGGACATCGCCATCGTCGGCATCGCCAAGGGCCCCGACCGCGACGCCGGTCGCGAACGCTTCTTCATGCCCGGCAAGCCGCCCTTCTCCCTCGAGCCGCGCGATCCGGTCCTCTATTTCCTGCAGCGGCTGCGGGACGAGGCGCATCGCTTCGCCATCGGCACGCATCGCACGCGGCGCGCCGCCGACATCACCAAGTCGGCGCTCGACGAGGTGCCGGGCATCGGCGCCGGCCGCAAGCGCGCCCTGCTGCATCATTTCGGCAGCGCCCGTGCGGTGGCGGTCGCCACCCTGGAGGACATCAAGGCGGTGGCGGGCATCTCCGACGCACTTGCCCAGAAAATCCATGACCACTTCCGGGGCGGCCGCTAAGAAGGACGGGCTGATGCTCAACCTCCCCAACCTCCTGACGCTGTCGCGCATCGCCGCCATTCCGCTGGTCGTCGCCTGCTTCTGGCTCGATCACGGCTGGGCGCAGTGGGTGTCGGCCAGCCTGTTCGCCGTGGCCTGCATCACCGACTGGTTCGACGGCTATTTCGCCCGGCGCTACCACCAGATCTCGCGGTTCGGCCGCTTCCTCGATCCGATCGCCGACAAGCTTCTGGTCGCGGCGGCCCTGGTGATGCTGGTCAACAACGGCACGCTGAGCGGCATCCATGTGCTGGCCGCCCTGATCATCCTGGCGCGCGAGATCCTGGTCTCCGGCCTGCGTGAATTTTTGGCCGAACTGCGGGTCGGCGTGCCGGTGAGCCAGCTCGCCAAGTGGAAGACCGGCGCCCAGATGGGGGCCATCACCATCCTGCTGTTGGGCGATGCCGTGCCGACGATCATCGGCCAGATCGGCCTGGTACTGATCTGGGTGGCTGCCGTGCTCACGCTGATCACGGGCTACGACTACCTGCGCACCGGCCTGCGCCACATGGCAGAGGGCGGGCCGACATGAAAGTCCGCTATTTCGCCTGGATGAAGCGCACCGTTGGCGTCGCCGACGAGGAAATCTCGCCGCCTGCCGACGTCAGGACGGTGGGCGACTTGGTGACGTGGCTGCGCAACCGCAGCGCCGGCCATGCCGAGGCGCTGGCCGAGGGCGCGGCCTTCGGCGCGGCGGTCGATCAGCGTACGGTGACCTTCGACGTGCCCATCACCGGCGCGCGCGAGGTTGCGTTCTTCCCGCCCTTCACAGGGGGCTGACATGGCGGTGCGCGTCCAGGAAGGCGACTTCGACGTTGGCGCCGAGCTCGACCGGCTGACCAAGGGCAACAGGCGCATCGGCGGGCTGGCGGTGTTCGTCGGCCTGGTGCGCGAGATGCATGTGCGCGAGGGCCTGCATCGCGACCGCATCGATGCGCTGACCCTGGAGCACTATCCCGGCATGACCGAGAAGGCGCTCGAGGACATCGAGGCCGAGGCCAACCGGCGCTGGCCGCTCGAGGCGACGCTCATTGTGCATCGCTACGGCCGGATGGAGGCCGGCGACCGCATCGTGCTGGTCGCGGTCGGCTCCCCTCATCGCGAGGCCGCCTTCGAGGCCTGCGAATTCCTGGTAGACTGGCTCAAGACCAAGGCGCCCTTCTGGAAGCTCGAAGAGACGCCGGCCGGCGAGAAATGGGTCGGCGCCCATGAAGGGGACGACGCCGCTGCGGCGCGCTGGGAGAAGAAGGCCCAGTAGCCCGCAGCCACTTAGGTATGCGTCCGCGTACTTCTTCGTCCTGATAAAGTTCACACAACGAAAAAAATTGGGAGTGACGCTCATGAGCTCATCGAAGCGATTCGAGGACAAGAGCCATGCGACGATGTCTCGTCGCGCGCTCGCTGGTGTGGCCGGTGCGGCCGCAGCAACCGTGGTGGCCGGACGGGCCTTCGCCCAGCAGCCGCCGGCGGCGCCACCCGCAGCGCCACCCAGGCCGGCAACACCTCCTTCCACCATCACGACGCCGCCGCGCGAGTTCGGCCCGAACGCGCCGCCCAATGTCTACTTCACCGATCCCGACGTCCTCACCGTCGACCCGAGCTTCGATGGGCTGCGCCAACCCAATGCCCCCATCCAGCGTCTGTGGACCGGCGCATTATGGTCGGAGGGACCGGCGTGGAATGCGCAGGGGCGCTATCTCGTGTGGAGCGACATCCCCAACAATCGCCAGCTGCGCTGGATCGAGGACAACGGCCGCGTCAGCACCTTCCGCAGCCCGTCGAACAACAGCAACGGCAACACGTTCGACTTCCAGGGCCGCCAGCTTTCGTGCGAGCACCTCACGCGGCGCGTCGTTCGCTATGAGCTCGATGGCTCGGCGACGGTGTTGGCCGACTCGTTCCAGGGCAAGAAGCTCAACTCGCCCAACGACGTCGTGGCCCATCCCGACGGCAGTTACTGGTTCACCGATCCGCCTTACGGCGGCCAGCTCTACGAAGGCACGCCTGACGTGGCGGGCGGCCCCAGCAATCCCGACGGCAAGATCAATCCGCGGCTCGGCCAGCCGCCGGGCATCGGCACCGTGGCCAAGCGTGAGCTGCCGACCAACTGCTATCGCATCGATCCCAGCGGACGCATCGATCTGGTCGTCACCGAGGAACAGGTACCCGATCCCAACGGCCTGTGCTTCTCGCCCGACTACAAGACGCTCTATGTCGCCAGCACCGGCAAAGGCCCCGGCGACACTGGCGCTGGCGGCAAGGGCGAGGTCTATTCCTTCACCGTCGGCACGGACAACAAGGTCTCCAACCGCAAGCTGTTCAGCGACTTCATGATCGACGGCATCAAATGCGGCCCCGACGGCCTGCGCTGCGACGTGTTCGGCAACGTCTGGGTCTCGAGCAACGCCGGCCGCAATGTCGGCTACAGCGGCGTCACGGTCTGGAGCCCCGAGGGCAAGCTTTTGGGCCGCATCCGCCTGCCCGAGATCTGCGGCAACGTCTGCTTCGGCGGCCCCAAGCGCAATCGCCTGTTCATGGCGGCGAGCCAGTCGCTCTACGCGCTCTATGTCGGCGTGCAGGGCGCAGGACCGGGCTGAAGTCTCTTCCGGACCGCACGCGTCCCCGCGCGCTCATGAGCGCGCGGGGACGCGCGCGGTCCGGAAGACGAAGGCTCAGCCCTTGTAATTCTCCACCACGCCCGCCGGCCGCACATCGGCCTCGTCGGGATCGCGGCCGAACTCGCGCAGCGCGCGGCGCTGGCGCAGCAGGTCCCAGCAGCGATCGAGCTCGACATTGATCGCGGCCAGGCGTTTGCGCTGGTCGTCGGTCATGTCCTTCTCGGCGTAGAGGTGCTTCTCCTCGGCCACGAGATGCTCGATGTGGCCAAGGACGCTCTTGTCTGTCGTGTGCAGAGTCATGCGACCTCCAAAAATCAGGCCCCTCCCCCGTCGTACGGGGGAGGGTACGGGAGGGGGAAAGCCTCAGTAGAGATGTTTGCAGATTTCAGATCTGCAAGTGTCGAAGAGCATTGTTGTCGCCTGCCCCCTCCCTACCCTCCCCCGTAAGACGGGGGAGGAAAAAAGAAGAAAAAGAGGACGTCAGCCCAATGCCACCAGCGCCAGGTCGACGGCGCCCCGCTCGCGCAGTTTGTCGGCCGCGGCAAGAGCGCGCTGGCCGCTGCGGCAACACAGGACGATGCGTGCCGAAGGCGGCGGCTCCATGACCAGGTCCTCGACGGTCTCGACACTGAGGCGTCGTCCGCCGGCGAATGGCTCGGGTGCTTCGTCGACGCCACGCAGATCGACCACCAGATCGCCGGCCATCACCGCTTCAGGCGCGATGAACGGCACGTACCTGTCGGGCTCCGGCGTGCCAGCAAAACCGAAGCCGCCGAACGCCATGCGCCTGGCATCGAAGGTGACGACCCGGCCCAGCACGCTCGGCTCCAGGCCGAGCAGCAGATGCAGGGCGAGGTGCGCCTGCAGGCTGCCCAAGACGGCGACGGCGGTGCCCAGCACGCCGACGCTGGCACAGGTGCCGCCATCGACCGAGACGTCGGGAAAGACCGCGCGATAGCTCGGCCCGCCGCCGCAGAACGCACCGGCATAGCCGGTCATGCCGATCACCGAGGCGCTGACCAACGGCTTGGCCGTTACATGGCAAACGTCGCTCAGGATGTAGCTGACGGCAAAGCTGTCGGCGGCATCGATCACGAGATCCGCGCCGGCGACCAGAGTCGCGGCATTCTGCGGCGTCAGGCGCGCGACGACGGGCGTCGCCTCGATCGCCGGATTGAAGCGCTTCAGCACCGCAGCCGCCGTCTCGGCCTTCGGCTTGCCGATATCGGCCATCGCATAGAGCGGCTGGCGATGGAGATTGGTCTCCTCGACCGTATCGTGATCGACGATGGTGAGGCGACCGACGCCGGCGCCCGCGAGATACTGCAGCACCGGGCAGCCCAGACCGCCGGCGCCGACCACCAGGACGGAAGCGACAGCGAGTCGGGCCTGTCCTTCCGCGCCGACATCCGGAAGCACCACCTGCCGCGCATAGCGATCGCTCATGGCTTCCTCCTCGTGGCGGCGATCCAGGCCTTCGCCTGGCCCTCGGGATCGCGATGGTTGACGACGTCGCCGACCACGGCGGCGATGTCGGCACCGGACTTCAGACACAACAGTGCGCGCTCAAGGGTAAGGCCGCCGATCGCCACCAGCGGCCGGTTGCCGATCAGGCGCTTCCATTCGGCCAGCCGCTCGGTGCCCTGCGGCGCCCACGGCATCTGCTTGAGCAGGGTCGGCCAGATCGGACCCAACGCGACATAGTCGGGATCGACGGCAAGTCCCTTGTCCAGCTCGGCATGGTCGTGGGTGCTGACGCCGATCCTGATGTTGGCGCGGCGCAATGCCTTGATGTCGGCGTCCAAAAGATCTTCCTGGCCGAGATGGACGTAGTCGCAGCGTTCATCGATCGCCGCCTGCCAGTAGTCGTTGACGATCAGCTGGGCGCCATGGAGGACGCAGATGTCCCTCGCCTCCCTGACCTGGCGGCCGATCTCGTTGGCGGGCTGGTTCTTGATGCGAAGCTGGATCAGCCGCGTGCCGATCGGCACGAGGCGCTTCACCCAGCTCACGTCCGGGACGACGGGGTAGAAGGGATCAAGCACGTCAGACGCCTCCCAGCACGGCCTTGCCGATCACCGGCGTCGACGGCTGCGCCATGTCGCGCGGCTCGAGCGGCTGTGCGAGATAGGCGGCCCGGCCAGCCTCGACGGCAAGCGCGAAGGCGCGTGCCATCTCGACGGGATCGCCCGCCTCGGCCACCGCGGTGTTGAGCAGCACGGCGTCATAGCCCAGCTCCATCGCCGCCGCGGCGTGCGAGGGCACGCCCAGCCCGGCATCGACCACCAGCGGGATGTCGGGGAAATGCGCGCGCAGCGACTTCAGTCCATAGACGTTGTTCAGGCCGCGCGCCGAGCCGATCGGCGCGCCCCACGGCATCAGCACGCGGCAGCCGGCCTCGACGAGGCGGTCGGCGACCACGAGATCCTCGGTCGTGTAGGGAAACACCTCGAAGCCGTCCCGGGCGAGGATGCGCGCCGCTTCGACCAGGCCGAACACATCGGGCTGCAGGGTGTCGGCATCCCCGATCACCTCCAGCTTGATCCACGGCGTGTCGAACAGCTCGCGCGCCATGTGGGCCGTCGTCACCGCCTCCTTCACCGAGTGGCAGCCCGCGGTGTTGGGCAGCACGCGGAGCCCCAGCGACTGGATGAACTGCCAGAAGCTCTGGCCGGCCCGTCCCGTACCGCCTTCGCGGCGCAGGGAGACGGTGACGACTTCGGCCCTGGAAGCCTTGATGGCGCGCTCGAGGACAGCCGGCGACGGATAGCGTGCCGTGCCCAGCAGCAGGCGCGAGGAAAGGTCTACGCCGTAGAACATGGTCAGCCTCCCTGCATCGGCGCCACGACCTCGATGCGGTCGCCGTCGGCGAGTTGTGTCGCAGGACGCGCCGCAGCGGCGACGAAGCGGCCGTTCACCGCCGTCGCGATCTTGCGGCCGCCAAAGCCCAGCGAGTCGAGTACCGTGGCCAGGGTGGCCGCGTCGACGTCATGCGCGTCGTCGTTGAGGAAGATCCGCATGGTTGGTCTCCGGTTGAAGCATCGACAGGACGGCGTCCGCGGTGCGCCGCGCGAGAGTGGGCGCCAGCAGGAAGCCGTGACGGAACAGGCCGTTGGCGTGCAGCACATGGCCGCTTCGCCTGATGTCCGGCAGGTTGTCGGGAAAGGCCGGGCGCAGATCGGCGCCCAGCTCGACGATCTCGGCCTCGCCGAACCCCGGATGCAGGGCGTAGGCGGCATTCAACAGCTCGACGGCCGAACGCACGCTGACGGGGCCGCGCCGCTCACTTTCGATCATGGTGGCGCCGATCATGAACAGGCCATTGCCACGCGGCACGATGTAGAGCGGGAGGCGCGGATGCAGCATGCGCACCGGCCGCTGCAGCGATACGTCGGGCGAGCGCACCATCACCATCTCGCCGCGCACACCGCGCAGGTCCGGCAGGGCGTCGCGGGCGGCGAGGCCGCGGCAGTCGACGACGACGTCGGCGCGAGCGTCCTGCGGAGCCAGCTCGACACCGAAGCGGATCACGACGCCCCTGTCCTGCAAACGCTCCGCAAGGGCGGCCAAGGCCCGCCGCGGATCGAGATGCGCCTCATCCCGAAAGAACAGCGCGCGCCGGAAGCGGCCGGCAAGATCGGGCTCGAACTTGGCGATGCCATCGGCATCCAGCCAGTCGAAGTGTTCGGTCCGCTGGGCAAAGCGCGTGAGGTCGGGCAGGTCGCGCGGCTGGGCGACCACCAGGCTGCCCTGGCGCGCCGTCCCGGGAAAGCGCTCGGCCCACCAGTCGATCGACGGCGCGCCCCACTCGGCGACCTCGGGCTCGGTGGTGGCGCGTTCGCACCACGGCGCCAGCATGCCGCCCGCCATCCAGGAGCAGCTCCCCTCGCCCAGCGTCCGGGCACGCTCGACCACCTCGACGCTCAGGCCGCGCTCAGCCAGCTCGAGGGCGCAGGTCAGACCGGCAACACCGGCGCCGATGACGATGATGGTTGGCTTGGCCAATGGCTACTCCCGTTCCTTCGCCGGCATGATCCGGATCAGGTTCAAAGGGTTCAGCCCCACTGGCTGTCTCAGCCCGGATCCCTTGCGGAAACCGGACACCCCTCGGACGTAATAAAAGAAAGTGCTGAAGGGCCCCTCTGTCAAGGGCAGGTGAAACCATTCCTTGACGAAGCCCTCAGATCGGAATTCTCACGGTGACGCGCAGCCCGCCCAGTTCCGACGGGGCGAGTGCCACGTCGCCGCCGTGGCTGCGGGCCACGTCGCGGGCGATGGTGAGGCCGAGGCCGACGCCGCCGGTGTCGACGTTGCGCGATTCGTCGAGACGGAAGAATGGCCGGAACACGTCCTCGTACTTGTCGGGCGGGATGCCCGGGCCATTGTCGTCGATGGTGATCTCGACCGAGGTGCGGCCGCGCACGGCCTGCAGCTGCACCATGGTGCCGTAACGCAGCGCGTTGGATACTAGGTTGGTCAGGCAGCGCTTGATGGCGAGCGGCCTGAGCTGGACGTTCATGTCACCCTGCCAGGTCACCTCGACATTGGCATTGTCGCGCCGGGCGCCCGCAGCCACGTCCTCGAGGATCTCGGAGAGATCGGTCGGGATCGGGTCCTCGTCGCCCTCGCCGCGGGCAAAGGCAAGGTAGCCCTCGATCATGCGCTCCATGTCGGAGACGTCGTCCGAAAGCTCCTTGGTCTCGGGCGAATCGGCCAGGAGCGCCAGCGAGAGTTTCATGCGGGTGAGAGGAGTCCGCAGGTCGTGGCTGACGCCGGCCAGCATCTCGGTGCGCTGCTGGATCGAACGGCGCAGGCGGATGCGCATGGTGTGGAAGGCGGTGGCGGCGTTGCGCACCTCGCGCGTGCCGCCGGAAAAGGCGAAGTCGGGCACGTCACGCCCCTTGCCCAGCGCGTCGGCCGCGACGCCGAGATGGGCGATCGGCACCAGCTCGCGATGCATGAACCAGATGGCCAACCCGAACAGCACCAGGGCGAGGCCGACCTGGGCGATGACGTAGGCAAAGCTCGAGCCGAAGGTCAGGCGCACATGCGGCACCAGCACGTCCATGACGTCGCCGTCATTGAGCTGGATCTCGATCAGCATCTGGCCGCCGCCGATGTTGTTGTCGATGTAGTAAGGGCTTTTGAGGTCGGCCTCAAGCGCGCCCTGGACCTCGCGGGCAGCGATGTCGAAGTACTCAGGCTCCCTGAACGGCCGCACGATGCCCTTGCGGAAGCTGACATAGAGCAGCAGGTCCTGGGCCGAGCGGCGGATGATCCAGGCGCGGTGTGCATCGTCGGGGAACTCGGCGCGCAGTGCGATCAACATGCGCAGGTCGCGCACCAGCAGGATGGCGAGCCGGTTGGTCACGTTGTCGCCGCGCTGGCTGTAGAACCACCAGGCCGACAGCGCCTGCAGCAGCAGCATCGGCACGACGATGATGATCAGCGCCCGGGCGAACAGCGTCTGGGGCGAGTGGCGATCGGCGAAGCGGGCGATGCTCTCGAAGAGGTCGCGAGCGGCGGCTACGATCATGCGTCGACCAGGCGGTAGCCCTGGCCTCGGACGGTGCGCAGATAACGCGGGAAGGACGGGTCGGGCTCGATCTTGCGACGTAGCCGCGTGACCTGCACGTCGATGGCCCGCTCGTTGACGGCCAGGCCGACGCTTTTGCAGAGCGTCTCTCGGCTCAGCACCTCGCTCAGGCGCGCCGTGAACACGCGCAACAGCGCGGTCTCCGCGTCGGTAAGCGGCATGCGCTTACCCTTGCTGGTGAGCTCGCCCAGCTCGTGGTCGAACTGGAAGGGACCGAATACGACAAGGCGCTGCGGTTCGTCGGACGGCGCCGCCACGGTGCGGTTACGCTTCAACACGTTCTGAATGCGCAACAGCAGCTCGCGCGGCTCGAACGGCTTGCCGAGATAGTCGTCGACGCCGGTCTCGAGGCCGGCGATGCGATCCTTGGTGTCGCCCATCGCCGTCAGCATCAGGATCGGCACGTCGTCGCTGCGCCGGATCTCGGTGGCGAAGTCGAGGCCGGTCTGCCCCGGCATCATGACGTCGAGCACGATCAGGTCGAAGTCGATCACGCCCAGCCGCTCGCGCGCTTCGGCGGCCTGGCTGGCGACGGTGACGCGAAAACCGTTCTTCGACAGGAAGGTGCGCAGAAGCTCGCGCAGGCGGGTGTCGTCATCGACAACCAGGATGTGCGGCTTGTCGGCCGAGGCATCCATGAGGCTCACCGGGGCACGCGCACCCGCTTGTCGACGATGGCACGTTCAGCGGGATCGAGCAGGCCCAGCAGGACCTTGCGGAAACCCTCGACCGAGTCGGCGCCGGTCTCGCGGTAGGCGCGGGCAAAGCGCGCGCTCTGGCGGTCGGTCAGCTCGCGCTCGAGCTTGATGCCCTTCTCGGTGAGCCACAGCAGGCGCTCGCGGCGATCGCGCGCGCCACTTTTCTGCTCGACGTAGCCCTGCTCGAGAAGGTCCTTCAGCACGCGCGAGATCGACTGCTTGGTGACCTTCAGGATCGACAGGAGGTGGCCGACCGTGTGACCGGGATGGCGGCCGATGAAATAGAGCGCGCGATGATGGGCCCGGCCGAGCTGGTAGCGCTTGAGCTGCTGGTCGGATTCGAACGTGAAGTCGCGATAGGCATAGAACATCAGCTCTATGCCCTGGCGCAGCTCCTCATCGCGCAGGAACAGCGGATTAGCCGGAGTTTTCGATTCCACCATGTTGTCTACTTATTGTCGGTCTGTGCCGATTCTCTTGTGTTGCCTGACTATAGCATCTCGGGAAGCCGATGTTTCGCCGGACGGGCTTCCCGTTCCGACATAATCTTGCCGCTTCTCTAGAGTCCTCGATGCCCTTCGGCGTCGCGCAGCGCCTGGTCCTCGATCTGGATGGTCGTGTGCGTCAGGTTGAACTTCGCCTTCATCGCTTCGTTGACCTGCAGCAGCGTTTCGCGCGCCCGCGCCATGTCGGCGATGACGACATGGCAGCTCATCGCATCGAGCCCCGAGGTGATCGTCCAGACGTGCAGGTCGTGGACCGCCACCACGCCGGGGATCTCCTTGATGGCGCCTTCCAGCAGCACGAGGTCGATCTCGGGCGGCGTGCCCTCCATCAGGATATGGATCGCCTGCTTCATCAATGACCAGGTGCGCGGCACGATGAAGAGGCCAATGCCGGCGCCGATGATCGGGTCGGCCAGCCGCCAGCCGGTGAACATGACGATCAGGGCGGCGATGATGACGCCGAGCGACCCCAGCATGTCGCTCATGACCTCGAAATAGGCGCCCTTCACGTTCAGGCTTTCGCTCGATCCGGCGGCCAGGAGCTTCATGCTGCCGAGATTGACGGCAAGCCCGACCACGGCCACCGCCAGCATCGGCCCGGCCAGGATCGGCGGCGGATTGATGAAGCGGTCGACCGCCTCGTAGAGGATGAAGATCGTGACCAGCAGCAGGACCACGGCGTTGAGCAACGCCGACAGGATCTCCAGGCGCACGTAGCCGTAGGTCTTCTGCGGCGTCGCCGCCCGTTCGGCGAAGCGGATGGCGATCAGCGCCAGCGCGAGCCCGCCAGCATCGGTCATCATGTGGGCGGCATCGGCAATCAGCGCCAGGCTACCGCTCAGCAGACCGCCCACGGCCTCGACCACCATGAAGCCCGCGGTGAGCGCCAGAGCGCCCTTCAGCTTGCCCTTGTGCCGGCCCCCGGCGGTGCCCCCCTGCGTGTGTCCGGCGTGCGTGTGTCCGGCATGCGAATGACCCATGGGGTCGATTCTACATCGGCCCGTGTGGAGTCCTTCAGACATATTGACAAGGTCAGTATTGCTGACCTATTTAGTTATAAGCTTGCATTTGGGTGAGTCCAAACGACCGATTTGGCAAAAATTGCGAGGAGAAACAGCAATGTCCTTAAGCATGGATGACCGCGACGGCTTCATCTGGCTCGACGGCAAGGTCGTGCCGTGGCGCGACAGCCGCATGCATGTACTGACCCACGCCCTGCATTACGGCTCGGCCGTCTTCGAAGGCGAGCGCATCTATGACGGCCGCGTCTTCCGCCTGGCCGCCCATAGCCAGCGCCTGATCAACTCCGCCCGCCTGCTCGACTACGAGATCCCGTGGACGCGCCAGCAGATCGAAGAGGCAACGCGCGCCGTGGTCAAGGCCAACGGCCTGCAGTCGGGCTATGTCCGGCCGATCGCCTGGCGCGGCTCGGAGGTGATGGGGGTGTCGGCCATCGGGACTACCGTGCATCTCGCCATCGCGCCGTGGGCGCAGGAGGGCCGGCTGTCGGTCCAGGCGCGCGATGCCGGCATCAACGTCACCATGGCCAAGTACCGCCGTCCGTCGGCCGACTTCGCGCCCGGCCACGCCAAGGTGGCGGGCCTCTACCTGATCTGCGGCATCGAGAAGGACAAGGCGCTCAAGGCGGGCTTCGACGATGCGCTGATGCTGGACTGGAAGGGCGACCTGGCCGAATCGACCGGCGCCAACATCTTCCTGGTGATCGATGGCACGTTGGTGACGCCGACGCCGGAGAACTTCCTGGATGGCATCACGCGGCGCGCCGTCATGAGCCTGGCGCGCAAGCGCGGCTGGTCGGTCGAGGAGCGCACGGTGAAGCCACAGGAACTCAGCCGCGCGAGCGAAGTTTTCCTCTGCGGCACGGCGGCCGAGATCGTTCCGGTGGGATCGGTCGACGGCCACAACTATCAGGCCGGCCCTGTTGCACGCACCCTGATGGCGGATTTCCATAAGCTGGTGCGATCGCCCGACTGCGAAGGCTTCGGCGAATCGACGCATCTCGCGCCGCCGGTCGACCGGGCGGCCTGAGTTCCTGTGCTACAGTCAGGGCAAATACCCGAGAGAAAAATGTCCAAGACCAAGCTTCAGTTCGTTCACCATCCTCATCCGTCGCCGGTGCCGGCCGACAAGCGCGCCGAGCTCTTGAAGAATCCGGGATTCGGCCGGGTGTTCTCCGACCACATGGTGACCATCCGCTATCACGAGTCCAAGGGCTGGTACGACGCGCGCATCGAGCCGCGGGCGCCGATCCCGATGGATCCGGCGGCGGCCGTCCTGCACTACGCGCAGGAAATCTTCGAAGGGCTGAAGGCCTATAAAACCAAAGACGGCGGGGCGACCATGTTCCGCCCGACCGAGAACGCGCGGCGCTTCCAGAAGTCGGCCGATCGGCTCGCCATGCCGAGCCTGCCGGAGGAGCTGTTCGTCGAGGCGTGCGATCTCCTGGTGAAGACCGACCGCGCCTGGATCCCGGATGGCGACGGCGCCAGCCTGTACATCCGGCCCTTCATGTTCGCCAACGAGATCTTCCTCGGCGTGAAGCCGTCGTCGGACTACCTGTTCATCGTCATCGCCTCGTCGGTCGGCTCGTACTTCAAGACCGATGCGCCGGCGGTGTCGCTCTGGGTGTCGCAGGAATTCACGCGCGCGGCGCCGGGTGGAACCGGCGCGGCCAAGTGCGGCGGCAACTACGCATCGAGCCTGCTCGCCCAGGCCGAGGCGACGCGCCATGGCTGCGATCAGGTCGTGTTCCTCGATGCCGTCGAGCAGAAGTGGGTCGAGGAGCTGGGCGGCATGAACATCTTCTTCGTGTTCGACGACGGCTCGATGGTGACGCCGCCGCTCGGCGGCACGATCCTGCCCGGCATCACGCGCTCCTCGCTGCTGACGCTCGCCAAGGACAAGGGCATCAAGGTGCGCGAGGACCGCTACTCGATCGACCAGTGGCGCACCGACGCACGCAGCGGCCGCCTGCGCGAGGCTTTCGCCTGCGGCACCGCTGCGGTGGTGACGCCGATCGGCACCGTGCGCAGCAAGGACGGCGAGTTCAAGATCGGCAACGGCGGCCCCGGCACCCAAACCGAGGACCTGAAGTCGGCGCTCGTCGGCATCCAGCGCGGCCACACCGCCGACAAGTACGGCTGGATCCACAAAGTGTTTTGATGGGAGCGCGGGCCTCCGGCCCGCATCATGAGCGGGCCGGAGGCC
>NZ_BKAJ01000151.1 GCF_007992495.1 Reyranella soli | reverse complement strand
GGTCCGGAAGACCATGAACACTATTAGCGAGAACCGACGATCCGCGGTCTCTCGACTTCCGCCGACTGGGTCACCGACCTGGGCTTGACGCTGTCGCCGGCGGCGAACTTCTGGAAGCCGTCGATCACCACACGATCGCCTGGCTTCAGGCCTTCGACCACCAGCCAGCGGCCATCCTGGGCCGCGCCCAGCCGCACCGGCTGCAGCGCGGCGCGATTGTCGTCCTTGACGACGAAGACCTCGCTGCCGCCGCCGCCGTTGCGCTGCACGGCCTGCTCGGGAACGGTGATGGCGTCGCTGTCGACGCCCTGGTCGAGCAGGACGCGGACATACATGCCGGGCAGCAGCTCGCGGTTCGGGTTGGCGAACTCCCCGCGCAACGTCACCTGGCCGGACGACGCGTCGACGCGGGCTTCGGAGAACAGGAGCTTGCCGGCGTGCGCGTAGGTCGTGCCGTCATCCAGCACCAGGCGCACCTTCACCGCGTCGGGCGCCGGGCGCTCGAGGTCGCCGCTCTCGAAGGCGCGGCGCAGGCGGTTGAGCTCGGCGACCGACTGGGTGAAGTCGGCATAGATCGTGTCGAGCTGCTGGATGGTGGCGAGGTTGACCGTGTCGTTCTGCACGACCAGCGCGCCCTCCGTGGCGCGCGCCGCACCGATGCGGCCGCTGATCGGCGCCCGGATCGTCGCGTAGTCGAGATTGAGCCGGGCGCGCGCGACATCGGCCTCGCGGGCGGCGACTTCGGCCTTGTTCTGCGCCACCGTGGCGACGGCGATCTCGTGCTGGGCCGTGGCGATGGCCTGCGCCTTCACCATGGCGGACGAGCGGTTGACCTGCTGCTGGGCGAGCTCGAGCGCGGCCTTCGCCCGCTCGAGGGCGGCTTCGCTCGCCTGCAGTTCGACCTCGAACGGCTTGGGGTCGATCTGATAGAGCGCCTCGCCCGCCTTCACGTCGCTGCCCTGCTCGAACAGGCGCTGGACCACGATGCCGGACACGCGGGGCCGAACATCGGCGACGCGCGTCGGCGCGACGCGGCCGGGCAGCTCTCGGGTCAGGGCAAAGGATTCCGCTTTGACTGTCACGATACCGACATCGGGCGGCGCCGACTGCGGCGCATCGGCGGAAGCGGACTCATCGCAAGCCGCCAGCACAAGGCCCAATCCGACCAACCAAATCGGGACCGACTTCGACGATCGATAACGCATCCTACTCCCCAACGCTTACGCACACGCAAACTCGAAGCCGCACGGCGCGTGCACACCGATGCGGCCATCCTCAAGCGTTTCCCGATGTTGTTGTGATGGTTAGTTGGTGTGAAGTTTCGACAGACATTGTGGCGAGATGTTGGACGAGGCATCCGGCGCAACGTGACAATTGGCTGAATGTTTGTCGCAAAGTGTCACGCCGCAACGGATGACTTTCTCCGTCATCACAGCGAAGCGCGGACCGCGGGCCTCTGGCCCGCCTCATGAATCATGAGCGGGCGGGACGCCCGCGGTCCGCGCTTCGCTGTTTGACTTGAACACGGACACCGCATAGGTTCCGCGCCCTTTTGCTACCACCGGGCGGACGGTCCCATGCCCCAGATCCTCGTCGAGGCGCTGGCCAAGACCTATCGCGTCGCTGAACGCGCGCCGGGCCTCACCGGCGCCATGCTGGGCCTCGTCCGCCGGCGCTGGCGCGAGGTCCACGCCCTGGCCGACGTGTCGTTCAGCCTCGAAGCCGGTGAGCTGCTGGCCTTCATCGGACCCAACGGTGCCGGCAAATCCACGACCGTGAAGATCCTGTCGGGCATCCTGCGACCCAGCAGCGGCCGAGTCGAGGTGGACGGCCTGGTGCCCTACGAGGACCGCGTGCGCCATGTCGCACGCATCGGCGTGGTGTTCGGCCAGCGCAGCCAGCTCTGGTGGGACCTGCCGGTGATCGACGGCTTCGACCTTCTGGCCGACATCTACCGTGTCGAACCCGAGCGCTATCGCCGCCGGCGCGACGAGCTCGTGGCCATGCTGCGGCTCGAACCGCTGCTCGACCAGCCTGTGCGCCAGCTCTCGCTCGGCCAGCGCATGCGGGCGGAGTTCGCGGCGGCCCTGCTGCATGATCCCGCGATCCTGTTCCTCGACGAGCCGACGATCGGGCTCGATGCGCCGTCGAAGCTCGCGGTGCGCGACTTCGTGCGGCGGCTCAACCGCGAGCAGGGCGTCACCGTGCTGCTGACGACCCACGACATGCACGACGTCGAGGCGCTGGCCGAACGTGTCATCGTCATCGGCCAGGGTCGCCTGCTGACTGACGGCCCGTTCGAGAGCCTGCGCGCCAGCGTGCTCGCCGAACGGCGGCTCCACATCGACTTTGCCGGTGCGGCGCCCGAGCTCGGGATACCGGGCGTCACGGTCCGGGCCCGCAGCGAACGCTCGCTCGAGCTCGCTTTCGACCCGACGAAGATCCCGACGCCAAAACTGATCGCCGATATCACCGCCCGGCACGCCGTCGACGATATCCATGTCGACGAGCCCGCCATCGAAGAGGTGATCGCACGCTTCTACGACCTGCACGATGCGGGTGAGGCATGACGACCCGGGCCGCCCGTCCCTACCTTGCGGCCTTCCGCGCGCGCTTCCAGCTCGTGTTGCAATATCGTGCAGCAGCGTTGGCAGGCTTTGCCACGCAGCTCTGGTGGGGCGCCATCCGAATCCTGGTGTTTGCCGCCTTCTACGGCGTCAACGCCGCGGCGGCGCCGATCGGCCTCACCGACGTCGTGACCTATGTCTGGCTCGGCCAGGCGCTGCTGGCGCTGCAGCCCTGGCTCGCCGACCCGGAGGTCGGCCAGGCCGTGCGCTCCGGCGGTGTCGGCTATGACCGCCTGCGGCCGCTCGACGCCTACGGCTACTGGTACGTGCGCACCGTGGGATGGATGCTGGCCCGCGCCCTGCCGCGCGCCGTGCTGATGGTGCTGGCGGCGGCCATCGTGCTGCCGCTCGTCGGCCTCGATGACTGGGCCTGGCGGCCACCCTCCGGCGTGACGGCGGCGCTGCTGTTCATCCCCGCCTTCATCCTCATGACGATGCTCGCCGCTGCCGTCCTGATGCTGGCGAACATCATCGTCGCGGCCAGCCTCAACGAGCGCGGGGTGAATGCCGTCCTGGCGCCGCTGGTGATCGTGTTCTCGGGCAGCCTGCTGCCGCTCGACTTCTATCCCGACGCCTGGCGGCCCTTCCTGCATGTGCAGCCGCTCGCCGGACTGGTCGACATCCCGTTCCGCATCTATTTCGCCGACCTCACGGGCAACGCCGCCCTGCGGGGCCTCGCCCTGCAGGCCGGCTGGACCCTGGTGCTGATCGCCCTCGGACGTTTCGCCATGGAGCGCATGATGCGCCGGCTGGAAATGCAGGGGGGCTGATCCATGAACGCCCTCGCCCTCTATGGCCGCTACATCATCACCTCGCTGCGCGCGCAGGCGCAGTATCCGACGGCGACCCTGATGCTGACCGCGGGCCACTGCGCGGCGACGTCAATCGAGATCCTGTGCGTGTTCGCCCTATTCCACCGCTTCGGGTCGGTTGGCGGCTGGTCGTTCGGCGAGGCGGCGTTGTTCTACGCGCTGGTCAACATCATGTTCTCGCTCGCCGACCTCCTGAGCCGCGGCTTCGAGGTGTTCGGCACCGACTTCGTACGTACTGGCGCGTTCGATCGCGTCCTGCTGCGACCGCGCGCCGCCGCCCTGCAGCTCGCCGGCTACGAGGTTCGCCTGTCGCGACTGGGACGGCTGATACAGGCCTCTATCGTGCTGGTCTTCGCCACCAACCTCGTCCCCATCACCTGGGATGCGCGGGCGGTCGCCATCGCTTTGTGGGCCGTGGCCGGCGGCATTGGGCTGTTCATGGGCATCATGGTCCTGCAGGCCACCCTCGCTTTCTGGACCGTCGACAGCCTGGAGATCATGAACGTGCTGAGCTACGGCGGCGTCCAGGCGGCGCAGTATCCGCTCAACATCTACGCAGCTTGGTTCCGGCGCGTGCTGACCTTCGGCCTGCCGCTCGCCTGCGTGGCCTACTATCCGGTGCTGGCGATCCTGAGGCGGCCCGATCCGCTGGGCGCACCGGACTGGTTGCTGCCGCTTGCACCGATCGCCGGTTTCGCGTTCCTTGCCCTGTCGTTCGTCGTCTGGCGCACCGGCATGGCGCGCTATGCCTCAACGGGCAGCTGAGAGGGACCGATCCATGGACTACAAGTCACTCGGAAAGACCGGCCTCAGGGTAAGCGTCGCGGGCCTCGGTTGCGGCGGCAACAGCCGCCTGGGACTCGGGCGTGGCGCCAGCTTCGACGACTGCGTCGCGATCGTGCGCACGGCGGTCGATCTCGGCGTCAATTTCCTCGACACCGCCGAGGCCTATGGCACCGAGGAGATCGTCGGCGCCGCCGCCCGGTCCTACGACCGCGACAAGCTGGTGATCTCGACCAAGGCCATCTTCAGCGCGAACGATACCGCCGAGACCGTGACCCGCAAGGTCGAGGCCGCGCTGCGACGTCTCAGCCTCGATTACGTGGATGTCTTCCATTTCCACGCCGTCAGCCCTGCCGCCTATGGGCACCATCACGACGTCCTGGCGCCCGCTCTGGTCAGGCTCAAGGAACAGGGCAAGGTGCGCCATGTCGGCATCACCGAGACCAGCCCCAACGATCCGGAACAGAAGATGCTCGCCCGGGCGATCCAGGAAGCGCCCTGGGAAGTCACCATGCTGGCCTACAGCCTCATGAACCAGGGCGCACGGCGCCAGATCTTCCCGGAGACCGAGCGCCGAGGGATCGGTACGCTCCTGATGTTCGTCGTCCGCAACATCTTCAGCAACGCCGCCTATCGCCACGACATCTTCGCCAAGCTGGTCGAGCAAGGCGATCTCGACGCCTCGATCCTGGCCGACGGCGATCCGCTCGCGTTCGTCGTTGGTGAAGGCGGCGCCGAAAGCATCACCGACGCGGCGTACCGCTACGCGCGCCACACACAGGGCGTCGATGTCGTCCTGTTCGGGACCGGCAACAAGGACCACGTCAAAAGCAACGTCGATTCGATACTGCGGCCGCCGCTGGCGCCGCCGATCATCGATCGGCTTCACGCCTCGTTCGGACGCCTGAAAGGCGTTGGACTGGACCGACCGGGCCCCGTCAAGGTTGCGAACGGGTGATAAGGCTCGCCCCGCTCTTGTGCCGCCTGCCGTAACTGGCCAGACTGCCGCCAGGCCAAGGTACGGTGCCGCTGGAATGACGCCCCAGGACTTGCTCCGCCTCCATCCTTTCTTTGCCGAGCTTTCGGAGCAGGACGGCGAGGCGGTGTTGACGCGCACACGGACCAGGCGCGTTCCGGCCGGACACATCCTCTTCCAGGAGGGCGACGCCGGCGATGGCCTCTACGGCATCCTGGCGGGCCGCGTCGCCTTCACCGTGGACTCCGTGCAGGGCAAGGGGCTGATCCTCAACGTCCTCGGTCCCGGAGAATTCTTCGGCGAGATCGCCCTGCTGGACGGCAAAGGACGCACCGCGACGGCGGTGGCGCGCGATGCCTGCGAGCTGCTGTTCATTGCGCGCCAGGAGTTCATGTCTTTCTTCGGGCAAAGGCCCGAAGCAATGTCCCGCATCATCGAGCTTCTATGCGCGCGGCTGCGGCGGTCGACCGAGTACATCGCCGATACCGCCTTCCTGGATCTTCCGACAAGGTTGGCCAAGCAGCTGGTCAGCCTGGCGCATGACGATGAATCGCCCCAGGAGCCCGCTTTGCGCATCTCCCACGCCGAGCTCGCGGCCATGCTCGGTGTTTCGCGAGAGCGCGTGAGCATGCAGCTGGCCGCGTGGAGCGACAGGGGTATCCTCGACCAGGGTCGCGGCCGCCTTGTCGTCCGCGACCGGCAGGCGCTGCAACATGTCATCGCCAACGGCTGAGGGCGGGCGCACCGCCCGTCGCCGCCGGCTGTCAGCCATCGTTCAGGCTGACCTCTCCGGCTACGTGCGCCTGATGGAAGGTGGCGAGGATCGCACGGTCAGTCGCCTCAAGTCGGTACGCGCCGAGATCTGGCTGCCTGCCGTCGATGCCGGCGGCGGCCGGATCGTGAACATCGTGGGCGACTCCGTGCTGGCCGAATTCAGCTCGGCGGTGGCAGCGGTCGCGGCAGCGATCGACATCCAGGAACGGATGGCGCGCTTCAACCAAGCGCTCGACGAGGAACAGCGCCTGATGTTCCGCATCGGGCTGCATCTCGGCGAGGTCATCGTCGACGAGACCGAGACGATCTTCGGCGATGCCGTCAATGTCGCCTCCCGCATCCAGCTGATGGCCGAGCCGGGCGGGATTGCAGCATCGCGCGAAATTCGCGACGCCACGCATCTGCTGGCGGATTGCACCTTCGTCGATGGCGGCAGGCATCGGGCCCGGCATGTCCGCCGTCCTCTGCAAATCTATCATGTCCACAGGCGCGAAAGCGTGTCAGGTGCCCTCGCCCGCAAAATGGGCGTCACGCTCCGCCGATCGGCGCTGTGGGGAACCATCACTGCCGTCGCGGTACTGCTTGTCGGTGGCGGCTATCTGGCCTTTACGACAAATCTGACAGCGGCGGTCAGCACGGCGGCGCTCACCCTGTCAGCCGAGCAACTCGAACAGGCACTGGTTGAGCGGCGCAGGGCCGACGCCTTGGCGGCGGAGAAGCGACAGCTGGAAGCGCAAGCGCGACAGCGCGCCGATGCGGAAGCCGAGGCCAAACGGCGGGCCGATGTCGAGCTCGAGAATGCGCGACAGGCGCGCCAGAAAGCCGAATTGGAGTTGGCCCAGTTGAAGGCCGATATCGAAGCGCGACGCCGCGCCGAAGGAGGCCGCGATGATCAGTCGGCGGTGATAGCGCAGCGCGCCGCCGAGGAAGCCGCCCAGCGCAAGGCCGAAGCCGAGGCCACCTCCCTGCGCGAAGCCGAGGAAGCGGCCGCGAAGAAGGCCGAGGCGGACGCCGCCAACAAGCAGCAGGCCGACCAGGCGTTGGCGGTGGCCACCGACCGGCGCGAGCAGGCCGAAGCAGATGCACGCGCCGCGGCGGCCAAGACCGCACCCGCTTTGCCGACCCTCAAGGAGCAAGCCGAGGCGGCGGAAAGGGGCCTGCGCCTGGACGCTACGGACCGCCGGCGCCTGCAGGTCGCGCTGACCTCGCTCGGCTTCGACACGCGCGGCGACGACGGCGTGCTCGGCCCGCGCTCGCGCGAGATGATCGCGAACTGGCAGAAGGCGCGCAATCAGCCGTCAACCGGGTTCGTGACCAAGGCCCAACAGCAAGCGCTTCTGCAGGATGCCGCGGCAGCGTTGTCGAAGGACGACGAGCAGAGGAAAGCCAAGCAAGACATTCCGCCGGTGACCGAGGCATCCGCAGCGCTGCCTGCCAATCCGCCGGAATCGACAGACGGGCTCTGGCGAGGGACGTATGAATGCGGCCGGAACGGCAACTTCAAGCCGTTCACTCTGAAGCCGGAAGTACGCCTGAAAGCGGGGAGCGGGACTTGGTACACGGCCTATGCTTCGTCGGGGAATGACAACACGCTCGGCATCAGCGTCGCGATCGACGGAACCAAGGTCCGTGTAACGCGTCGAACCATGTCCAGCGGCGGAAGTATTGCCAGCGGCGCCCCCCCCGAGACGACGCTATTCGGCTGGCTCGAAAGCAACGCCATCCTTGCGAGCAACAACAAGTGCACGATGGTGCTGGAGCGGGACGTCGCGCCTGTCCGTCCTCCCGTCGTCAGCCAACCGATCCCCACGGCCTACGACAACCATCCCTCCTTGCCCTCGCCCGATGGGCTGTGGCGTGGGACCTACAAGTGCGACCAAGGCCTGGTGACGGTGCGGCAGCGCGGGGCACCATTCGTCATCGACCTCAACCTGCGCCTGACGAACGGTTCGGCGACATGGCGAACGGCGGGGCCAAGCGAGACCAACGGCTACAGCTTCGATGTTGCCGTTTCAGTCATTCGCGACATCGCCAACATCGCCCGCACCGGCTTGGGATCTCGCGTCACACTGACGGGCCGTTACGACGGCGCCACTATCAGTGCGACAGGCAAGGAACGATCGTCCGACCGCGATTGCACGCTGGCTCTGACGCGCTCCTAAAGTCGATCATCTGGGTGTCAACTTGAGCCGGGCGTCAAAGTAAGCCTTCGTCACCGCGTAGGAATCGGTCGCGGCTTCGTCGTTCCTGCCGTTCAAGTGGTCCTTATCCGGATTGTCTGAAGTACGTCGAATTGCAGTCCGACTTTCCTCATGCGCCGACGATCAAGGTGTATCCAAACGCGCCCCACATCTTCGATGCGGCGTTTCGAGCGTATTTGGATCTGGAGGGCCACTTGCAAGGCGCCCACCCCGAGCCAAGGGCCGACTCCTACGCGATGGCGAAGGCTTTCCTTGATGCGCGGCTCAAGTCGAAATAGCTCGATCGCGCAGCTATCCGAACGTGCGCCGGTAGCTCTTGGTCATCAGCTCGTCGAGGCGCGCTCCAGGCTCGAAGTCGGTCATGTCGTCGGGCCGCTCGAGGCCGGGAAGCTGGCGCTCGCACTCCGACGGCGCACCGATCACCTGCGTCACGGGATAGAGTGACGACCAGGCCGGAACGCCCGCGTAATCCTCCTCCTCGTCCGCCACGTGCTTGTCGCGGATCTTGCCTGAAGCGTGCTCGATCTCCATGCCCATCATGGTCGTGGCCTTGAACTCCTGCTTGTTGGGCTGGCGGATCAGCTTGGAGCGGCCGGGATAGATGCGGTCGATGAAGCGGTCCATCAACGTCAGCTTCTTCTCCACGTCGTCGATGATGTGCGCCGTGCCGAAGGCCATCACCGCACGGTAGTTGACCGAGTGGTGGAAGCCCGAGCGCGCCATCACCAGCGCGTCGAGATGGGTGACGGTGAGGCAGACCGGCACGCCCTGGCCCTGCGTGCGGATCATCCGGCTGGCCGAGGAGCCGTGCCAGTAGAGATGATCGCCCTCGCGCCAGAACGAGGTCGGCGTGCAGTAGGGCCGGCCGTCGATCACATAGGCGATGTGGCAGACCAGGGCGGCATCGAGGATCTCGTAGACCGTCTTGCGGTCGTAGCGGCCACGCTCGTGCACGCGCTTCACCTTGTTCACCGGCGTGACGCCGAAGGAGTCGGCCGTGTTTTCGTTGCTCTGGCCGCGCGCGATGGTCTGGGTGCTCATGAATAAGGACTCCGGGGCGATTGCGGGCCGGACCATGATGGCAATAAGGTACAGACAAAAGAGCCAGTTTGGACATTCTGGACTGTACCAGTCATGCCACGCCCCACCCGCAAGGCCGCCCCACTCGGCCTCGTCCTCGATCCTGCGGCGTCCGAGCCGCTGCACCGCCAGATCGGCGAGCAGGTGCGCCATGCCATCCTCGAACGGCGGCTGGCGCCCGGTCAGCGCCTGCCCTCCTCGCGCCTGATGGCGAGCGAGCTCGACGTCGCGCGCGGCACCGTGCTGCTGGCCATGGACCAGCTCATCGCCGAGGGCTACGTTGTGGCGCAGGCCGCGTCCGGCCTCTCCGTCGCGACCGACCTGCCGGACGACATGCTGATGGCGCCGCGCGGACAGCCTGCCGGTTCGACGGCCGCCGACCGTACCGCCGCCCCGTCGCTGTCGCGCCGCGCGCGGACGGTGCTGCGTGACGCAACGCCGGGCTTCGGGTTCGAGGAAGCGCCGATCGCCTTTCCCACCGGCCAGCCCGACCGCGAGGCCTTCCCCTTCGCGCTATGGGCCAGGCTGCTGGAGCGCGAATGGCGGCAGCCGTCCTGGACGGTCGCCGGCGCACCGCATCCCTTCGGCCATGCCGGACTGCGCACCGCCATTGCCGCCTATCTTGGGACGGCCCGCGGCTTCACCTGTGCGCCCGAGTCGATCGTGATCACCAACGGCATGCGCCAGAGCCTGTCGCTGCTGGCCTGGCTGGTGCTCGATCCCGACGAGGCCGCCTGGATCGAGGAGCCGGGCTATGTCGGCACGCGCGAGGCGCTGGCGCTGGCCGGCGTGCGCGCGGCGCCGATCCCGGTCGACGAACAGGGTTTTAGCGTCGAGCGCGCGATTGACGTCGAGCCGCGGGCGAAGCTCGCAGTGGTGGCGCCGGCGCACCAGTTTCCGCTGGGCACGATGCTCGGCCTGCAACGCCGGCTCGAGCTCCTGAGCTGGGCCGAGCGCCATGAGGGCTGGATCGCCGAGGACGATTTCGACGGCGAGTACCGCTACACCGGCCGGCCGCTGGCGCCGCTGCGGGCACTCGATCGCAGCGGCCGCGTGGTCTATCTCGCCAGCTTCTCCAAGCTGCTCTTCCCGTCGCTGCGCCTGAGCTACGTCGTACTGCCGGACGCGCTGGTGCCGGCGGCGGAACAGCGGATGGCGATGGTGCCGGCGCGCGCCTCGCTGATCGGCCAGGGCGCGCTTGCCCGCTTCATCGCCGACGGCCATCTCGCGACCCATCTGCGACGCACGCGCCTGCTCTACGCCGCCCGCCAGGAAGCGCTTCTGGCCGGCATCGAGCGTCATCTCGGGCGCTGGCTGGAGAGCGCGCCCGACTCGGCCGGCATGCACCTGGTCGCGCGGCCGCTCGCCGCGATCGCGTCCGGCTTCGACGATCGCGCGACCACCGTGGCGGCCGCCCAGGCGGGAATCGCCGCGTCGCCGCTATCGGCCTGCTATGCCGGCCGGCGCCGCCGGCACGGCCTGATCTTGAGCTACGCCGGAACGCCTGAGCTGGAGATCGACCGCGCCTGCGTCACCCTCGCCCGCGTGCTCCGTGTTCAGCCGCGCTGACCGCGCCGGCCGCCCTTTCGTCGTTGCTCGCTCTGCTCGGAGGCGCTGTAGCGTCCCGACGACTGCTCCACCACGCGCGCCATCTGCGGCGACTTGGGAACACCCTGCTTGCGATCCCAGCGCGGATCGGCTGGTTTGTTGCTTCGCTTGCGCACCATCGTCCTGCACCCGTGAACTGCGTGTCGAAGCTGAACGACCACTGCGCCGGGACGTTCCAAACAAAAAGCCGCCCGGAGCCCGGACGGCTTTTCGATTGGTTGCGAAGGCTCGCAACTTCAACGAATCGGCGGCGCGTATTGCAGGCCGCCCTGCGTCCACAGCGCGTTCTGGCCGCGGGCGACTTTCAGCGGGCTGCCCATGCCGACATTGCGGTCGAAGCTCTCACCGTAGTTACCGACCTGCTTGATGATGTCGTAGACCCACTTCTCGTCGACGCCGAGCGCCTTGCCCATGCCGGGCGTGACGCCCAGGATGCGCTTGATCGCCGGATTGTCGCTCTTCAGCATCTCGTCGACGTTCTTCGAGGTGATGCCGTACTCCTCGGCCTCGAGCATGGCGTACTGCACCCAGCGCACGATGTCGGCGAACTGGTTGTCGCCGTGGCGCACCACCGGGCCCAGCGGCTCCTTGGAGATGATCTCCGGCAGGACGACATAGTCGTCGGGATTGGGCGCATTGGCGACGCGCGTGGCATAGAGGCGGGCCTGGTCGCCGGAATAGGCGTCACACCGGCCGCTGAAAAAGGCCGAGCGGCTCTGGTCGGGATCCTCGAACAGCACCGGCTTGAAGGTCATCTTGTTGGTGCGGAAATAGTCGGCGATGTTGAGCTCCGACGTGCTGCCGGTAAGAACGCAGATCGAGGCGCCGTTCAGCTCCTTGGCGCTCTTCACGCCGAGCTTCTTGGGCACCATGAAGCCCTGGCCGTCGTAGTAGGTGACGCCGACGAAGTCGAGGCCGAGCGCGGTGTCGCGCGTCAGCGTCCAGGTCGAGTTGTTCGACAGCAGGTCGACTTCACCCGCCTGCAGCGCCGTGAAGCGCTGCTGCCCGGACAGCGGCACGTACTTCACCTTTTCGGAATCGCCGAACAGCGCGGCCGAGATGCCGCGGCAGATGTCGACGTTCATGCCGGTCCATTTGCCCTGGCTGTCGACCGTCATGAAGCCCGCGATGCCGCCCACCGCCACGCCGCAGACCAGCTGGCCGCGCGCCTTCACGTTATCGAGATCCTTGCCGGCCAGGGCCGGGCCCGCCTGCGAGATCGCGGCCAGGCCCGCGGTCATCGCCAATATCAGTTTCTTCATCACTGCTTGGTCTCCTGTCAGTTCAGCAGCCCCGCTGCTGTCTAACACGGAAACCGTGACGGAATCCCGGGGTCAGGCGGTCGACCGGACCAGCTTTCCAGGCCTGGCGCCGGTCTCCTCGCCCTGCTCGAAGATCGGCACGCCCGAGCAGATCGTCATGTCGTAGCCGTCGACATGCTGGACGAGACGGCGCCCGCCCGCCGGCAGATCGAAGATCATTTTCGGGGCATGCAGGTGCAGCCCGTCGAAGTCGATGACGTTCACGTCCGCCTTGAGGCCCGGCTGCAGCCGGCCACGGTCGCGGAAGCCGAAGAAGTCCGCCGTCTCGCTGGTCTGCCGCTTGACCACGAACTCGAGTGGCAGGCGCGGCCCGCGCGTGCGGTCGCGCACCCAGTGGCTCAACATCGAAGTGTTGAGCGAAGCGTCGCAGATCACGCCGCAATGCGCGCCGCCGTCCGACAGGCCGAGCAGAGTGTGCGGATCCTCGATCATTTCCCGCACCACCTCGAGGTCGCCGTGCACGTAGTTGGTGACGGGGAAGTAGATCATCCGCCCGCCGTCGCCGCCGACCAGGTAGTCGTAGCAGAATTCCTGCGGGCTCACGCCGTCGCGAGCCGCCATGGCGGCGATACTGCGCTCCGGCGGCGGTTCGTAGTCCGGCGGATCGCCCAGCAGGTACATGCGGTCCCAGCGTGTCGCGATCTGGCGCGACAGAGGCGGTAGCACCTCGAGCAGCCGCGGTGAGGCCTCCTGCGCCAGAATCGTCCGGCGCATCTCGGGATCGCGCAGCTTCGCCAGCATCTCGGCCGGCGGCAGCTTGGACGCCTCGGCAAAGGCCTCGCGCAAGGCGAAGGGATTGAGCGAGGTGCCGAGCCCCAGAGTCAGCCCCACCGGTCGTCCGGCGACCTGGGCGGAGAGCGGCAGGTTGTCGGCGCGGGCGGCGCGGACACCGTCCATCAGGCGGCGCCACCGGTCGGGATCGTAGCTGCGGTCGGTGAGCAGGAACCAGACGGGACGGCCACTGTCCTTGGCCACCTGGCGCATCCAGCGGAACTCGGCGGCCTCGTCCTCGAAATCGGAGAGCATGCCGAAGGCGCCGCGGCCGGCACGGCCCATGGCCTTGCCGATGGCCAGCAGCTCCTCGTGCTCGGCATAGCGGCCGGGAACGAGATCGCCGGCCAGGGTCTTGTGCTGGTCGGTGCGGCTGGTGGTGAAGCCGATGGCGCCCGCCGTCAGCGCCTGCTCCGTCAGCCGGGCCATCGCCTCGATATCCTCGGCCGTCGCATGCTCGCGGGCGATCGCGCGCTCGCCCATGACGTAGACCCGCAGCGGGTGGTGGGCGAGCTGTGCGGCGATGTCAATGGTGCGCGGCAGCCGCGCCAGCGCATCGAGGTAATCCGGGAAGCTCTCCCAGTCCCACTTGAGGCCTTCCGACAGCGTGATGCCGGGGATGTCCTCGACCCCTTCCATCAGATCGATCAGCGCCTTGTGGTGTTGGCGACGGACGGGCGCAAAGCCCACGCCGCAATTGCCGAAGGCGATGGTCGTGGCGCCGTGCCAGGAGGACGGCGCCAGCACGGGATCCCAAGTGGCCTGGCCGTCATAGTGCGTGTGCACGTCGACCCAACCCGGCGTGACGATGCGGCCGTCGGCCTTCACCTCGCGGCGGCCCGGGCCGGCCTTGCCGCCAACCTGCACGATCCGGTCACCATCGATGGCGACGTCTCCCTGAGCGGCGGGCGCTCCCGTGCCGTCAACGATGCTGCCGCCCCGGATGACGATATCGTGCATTGTCGGTCCTGCTTCCTTCAAAGATGGAAGCACGAGCTTTTCATACATCGACGGGCACCGGAAGCCGCAAGGTCGCTTCGCTCTGCGAGAAGGGTTGCCTGCCCAAGCCGCCTTGTTCATAGATTACGCTCATGGTCCGTTCACAAGCCGCGGTGCCCGAGGGCATCCAGCGCAGCATCGCCGGTGGCCGCTACAGCGAAGCGGCCGACGCCCTGCGCAACCTGGCGGGGTCGGCGCCTTCGGTGGCCGTTCTCACGGCCCTGGCGGACATGAACTTCCAATTGGGCGACCTCACCGAGGCCAAGGAGAATGCGCTCAAGGCCGTGGCGGCCGATCCCCGGGCCCATGCCGCGCGTGTTCTGCTGGGCCGCGTGCGGACAGCGCTGGATGAACGCGACGCGGCGCTGGCCGATTTCCGCGCCGCGCTCGAGCTTGCCCCACCGTGGAAACCGCCGGCCGGCGGCGGGCCGATCGCCGTTGCGGCGCACCAGGCGCTGCACAACCTCGAACAGCTCATCTATCTGGAACGGGCCGACAAACGGCCGCCCGGTACGCTGCTGCCGGCCGACCCGAATTTGAGGGAAGCGGCACGGCGCAAGCTCTACCAGATGGTCGATGACACGAGCCGCGAGATCCCGACGATTCCCATGGGCGGCCAGTACGGTCGGACGATGGCCGACCCGCCGCTTGTGATGCACGACGAAGCACCGCCGGCGGTCTGCCTCAACCGGCGGGACGATTGGGACGACGTGCTGAAGACCTTCCACGGCGAGGGCAAAGGCGTCGCCTGCGTCGACCACTTGCTGACGCCGGAAGCGCTCGCCCAGTTGCAGCGCTTCTGCCTGCGATCGACGGTGTGGCGCCGGGCGTACCCGCCGGGCTACATCGGGGCGAATCCCGAGTCCGGCTTCTTCAGCCCCTTGCTGCTGCAGATCGCAGCGGAGCTGCGGCAGGCCATCCCCGGGCTGCTGGACGGGCATCACCTGAACTATTGGTGGTCATTCGTCTGTCAGCATCAGCGTCCGGGCATCGACATCCATGCCGACCATTCGGATGTCAGCCTCAATTTCTGGATCACGCCGGACTCGGCCAATCTCGAGCCCGGCAGCGGCGGGTTGGACATGTGGGATGTCGCGGCGCCCAACGACTGGACGTTCGACGACTACAACAGCGGCGCCCGGGACATTCACGCCTTCCTGCGTCAGGAGAAGGCGCGACAGACCTCGTATGCCTATGCCGAGAACAGGGGACTGCTGTTCAAGGGCACGATCTTCCACCAGACCGCGGCCTGCCGCTTCGCCGACGGTTTCGAGAACCGCCGGCGCAACGTGACCATGTTGTTCCGGCGTACGCGCAGCTAGGCGGGCACGGGAGCCCTCAGAACATCTCCGGTGTGATGACATTCTGCGGCCGCGGGCCGACCATCGCGGCGCGCATGGTTTCCGCCGACTTGACCCGGATGTCCTCCCACGCCTCGGGCGTGAAGAAGGCGGAGTGCGGCGTGATGATCAGGCGGCCTTCGCACCATGGCTCACGGTCGCGGTAGGCGCGCAGCAGCTCGGGGATGGGCTCGACCGGCGGCTCGACGGGAAGGACGTCGAGCCCGACGCCGGCGAGATGGCCGCGCTTCAGGAGATCGGCCAGCGCGTCGACATCGCAGATCGGCCCGCGGGCGGTACTGACCACCACGCCGCCCTTGGGCATGCGCTCCAGCATGGCGCGCGAGATCATGCCGCGCGTCTCCAAGGTCAGCGGCGCGTGGATCGACAGCGTGTCGGTCTGCTCCATCAACGCCTCGAGCGAGGTCACGCGCTCGACGCCGACACCGAGCTCGGTGCCGTTCGGCATATAGGGATCGTAGGCGACGACGCGGAACTGGAAGGCCTTGGCGCGCAGCGCCGCCGCCGTGCCGATACGACCCAGACCGACGATGCCGAAGGTCTGCACGCCGTTGCGCTTGAGCAGCGGGTCACGGACGTAAGACCATGGCGCAGGCTGCGGCCGGCGCTGCGCCTCGAGGTGCATCGTGATACCGCGGCGCAGCGCCAGGGCGAGCGCCAGCGCATGGTCGGCCACCTCGGTGGTGCCGTAGTCCGGCACGTTGCACACCATCACCTTGCGCGACTCGGCCGCCTTGCGGTCGATCTTGTCGTAGCCCACGCCCATGCGCACGACGCAGGAGAGCTTGGGGAACTTGGCGAAGTGCTCGGCGGTCACCGCGTGCCGGAGCACCATCAGGCCGTCGACATCGGCGCAGTCGCTCGCCTCGAGTTGCGACAGGTTGGTGACGTTGCGCCATACCACGCGCACGTCCGGCCCGAACACCTCGCGCTCGACCTTGTCGTTGTCGTACAGCTTCTCCGCGTACAGCACCGTCTTGACCATGGCCTGGGCATCTCCCTCCTAGGAGGGCCCATCCTAGCAAGTCACAGTCCGTCGAGCGCCGTCGCCCGCCACGGCTGGCTCTGCCTGAGCCGCACCTCGAAAGCGTCGATCCTGTCCGCCTTGGCGACCGTCGCCCCGATCTCATCGAGCCCCTCGAGCAGCCGGCTGCGACGCGAAGGCTCGACCTCGAAGGCGATGCGCTCGCCGTCGGGCCGCGTCAGCTCCTGCGTCTCGAGGTCGATGGTGAGCACCGCATTGGCGCCGCGCTCGGCATCCTCGATCAGCTGGGCGCAGACCGCCTTGGGCAGCACCAAAGGCAGGATGCCGTTCTTGAAGCAGTTGTTGAAGAAGATGTCGGCGAAGGACGGCGCGATCACGCAGCGGATGCCGAAATCGCGCAGTGCCCAGGGCGCGTGCTCGCGGCTCGAGCCGCAGCCGAAGTTGTCGAAGGCGACCAGGATCTCGGCCTGCCGCCAGGCCGGTCGATTGAGCACAAAGTCGGGCCGCTCGCTGCCGTCCGCGTTGAAACGCATTTCGGCGAACAGGTGCTTGCCGAGCCCGGTCCGCTCCGTGCCCTTCAGATAGGTCTTGGGAATGACCATGTCGGTGTCGACATTGACCATCGGCAGGGGCGCCGCGACACCGCTGAGGCGCGTGAACTTTTCCATGGTGTGCCCTCCTATCTCATCAGCTCGCGCACGTCGGCCAGGCGGCCGGTGACGGCGGCGGCCGCGGCCATCGCCGGGCTCATCAGGTGGGTCCGCCCGCCATAGCCCTGCCGGCCTTCGAAGTTGCGGTTCGAGGTCGAGGCGCAGCGTTCGCCCGGCTTCAGGCGATCATCGTTCATGGCCAGGCACATCGAGCAGCCCGCCTCGCGCCATTCGAAGCCGGCATCGCGGAAGATGCGATCGAGCCCCTCCTCCTCGGCCTGTCGCTTGATAAGGCCGGAGCCCGGCACGATCAGCGCCTCGACGTGATCGGCCTTGCGGCGGCCGCGCACGACGGCTGCTGCCGCCCGCAGGTCCTCGATCCGACTGTTGGTGCACGAGCCGATGAAGGCCTTGTCGATGCGGATGTCCGTCGTCTTCATGCCGGCTTGGAGGCCCATGTAGGCGAGGCTGCGTTCCATGGCGGTCCGCCTGCTGTCGTCGGCTTCGTCCGCCGGGTCGGGCACCGAGGCGCCGATCGATACGACGTCCTGCGGGCTGGTGCCCCAGGTGACCTGCGGCGCGATGCCGGCCGCATCCAGCGCCACCTCGCAGTCATAGGCAGCCCCCGGGTCCGAGGGCAGCGTCCTCCAGCCGGCGACGGCCTGGTCCCAGGCGTCGGCCGGCGGCGCCTGCGGCCGGCCCTTGAGATAGTCGAAGGTCACGTCGTCCGGCGCGATCAGCCCGGCGCGCGCGCCCGCTTCGATCGACATGTTGGACACGGTCATCCGGCCTTCCATGCCGAGGCTGCGGATCGCCGAGCCGGCATACTCGATAACATGGCCCGTGCCGCCCGCCGTGCCGATGACGCCGATCAGCGCCAGGATCAGGTCCTTGGCCGTGACGCCGAACGAGAGCGCGCCATCGACCGTGACTCGCATGTTCTGCGAGCGCCGCGCGATCAGGGTCTGCGTCGCCAGCACATGCTCGACTTCCGAGGTGCCGATGCCGAAGGCCAGCGCGCCAAAGGCACCGTGCGTCGCGGTGTGGCTGTCACCGCACACCACTGTCATGCCGGGCTGAGTGTAGCCCTGTTCCGGGCCGATGACGTGCACGATGCCCTGGCGAATGTCGGTCATCGAGAAGTACGGGATGCCGAATTCGCGCACGTTGCGCTCCAAGGTCTCGACCTGGTGGCGCGACAACGGATCGGCGATGCCGGCGCTGCGATCCGTGGTCGGCACATTGTGGTCGGCGACGGCGATGGTGGCGAGCGGCCGGCGCACCTTGCGCCCCGCTGCGCGCAGGCCTTCGAACGCCTGCGGGCTCGTCACCTCGAGGACGAGATGGCAGTCGATGTAGAGCAGCACCGTGCCGTCGCCCTGCTCCTCGACGACGTGGCTGTCCCAGATCTTGTCGTACAGCGTGCGCGGTCCGCTCATGGCTTGCTCTCCAGCATGGTGCCTAGGAGCAAAACGTAGCCGGACATTTAGACTGGTAACAGGAGGGCATTTATCCTGGTATAAATACTGCCATGGCAGCCCTGCCCCCGACGAAGCGGCGCGAACTCGGCGATTTCCTGCGCGCCCACCGCGCCCGCCTGTCGCCGGCAAGCCTCGGCCTGCCCGCCATCGGCCGCCGCCGCACGCCCGGGCTCCGGCGCGAGGAAGTGGCGCAGGCCTGCGGCATGAGCCCCACCTGGTACACGTGGCTGGAGCAGGGCCGCGACATCGCCGCCTCCCCGCCCGCCCTGTCGGCCTTGGCGCGCGCGCTGCAGCTCACGCCGGCCGAGCGCGCCTATCTCTTCGAACTGGCCGACCGGCGCGATCCCAATCTGTCGGGCTCGACGGACAAGGAAGGCATGGACGTTCCGCCCGCGCTCGCCCGCGCCATCGCGGCGATCGACGGTCCCGCCTATCTGCTTGATTCGCTGTGGAACGCCCGGGCCTGGAACCGGCCCGCCGCAGCCTTGTTCGTCGGCTGGCTCGACGAGGCCAGCGATCGCAACCTGCTGCGCTACGTCTTCTTGAGCCCGGTCGCCCGAAAGATCATCCCCGACTGGCAGGCACGGGCCCGTCGCGTGCTGGCTGAGTTCCGCGCCGACTCCAGCCGACATCTCGAGGACGCCGAGCTGCAGACGCTGGTCGAGGATCTGCGTGGCCGAAGCGCGCTCTTCGCCCAGTGCTGGACCGAGCATGCCGTGGTCGACCGCACCGGCGGCGAGCGCATCTTCGACCATCCGCGCGAGGGCCGCCTGCGCTATCAGCAGATTGCCTTCGCGCTGGCCAATCGCCCGGACTTCAAGCTGGTGATGCTCGTGCCCGAAGCGCCACGCAAGCGGCGCGCTACTGCTTGACGATTTCGACCCGCCGGTTCTTGCTGCGCCCGGCCTCGTCGTCGTTCGGGGCTACGGGAGCGATCAAGCCGGCGCCGGCTGGCTTCAGCCGGTCCGCCGCGATGCCGTTCTGGACCAGCTGATCGACCACCGACTTCGCGCGGCGCTGTGACAGCCCCATATTGTAGTCGAAGCCGCCGGCATTGTCGGTGTGTCCGACGATATAGACTTTCAGATCGGGTTGGCCCTTCAGCAGCTTGACGATCTCGGCGAGCGACGGCGCGGACTCCGGCTTGAGGTCGGCCTTGTCGGTGTCGAAGTAGAGCCCGTAGAGCGCGACCCGACCGGTCGTGGCGATGTCCTTCGCCATCTTCGCGGCATCGACTGTCACCATCTTCGTTTCCATGGGCTTGTCCTCGACGACGTCGAGGAGCACAGCCACGCGATCCTTGGTCTCCGGAAAGGCGGTGCCGCGATCCACGGCAACGTACAGGGAGACGACGATCGGGCCTTCGGGGCGCGCCAAGGTCGCGGTGAGGTAATGCGGCTCGGCCGGAACGTTGAAGGCGACCTTGCTCAGCTCGTTGTTCTGCAATGCCCCGGTCGGCGGATAGAGCACCCGGTAGAGTTCCGCCCCGAACGACTCGCACTGCTCCTCGCCGGAGCATTTGTAGAGGATGGAGAAGCCCTTGGCGGTGAGCTCGTTCTCGTAGTTGCGGAACACTTCCAGCGAGCTGCGCTGCGGCGGCGCCAGGTAGAGCAGCCGGGTGTGACGCCCCTCCAACGTCCGCACTGCGTCCGCCGTAGGCTGTCCGTTGTCGCCCAGGCTGAGCTTGCCGACGACGATCTTGGCCGCGTCGAACGGCCGGCTGTCGTAGCCGATGAGGCGAGACCCTTCGTAACGCTTGATCAGCGGGAAGTCGCGGGCGCCGGCCGCTTCCTGCTGTGCGGCGACCGCCGCAGACAGAAGAACAGTGGCAGCCAGCGCGACGGCTGCGGCGAGACGATTGCGCTCGATTGCGGGCATCTTGCCTCCTCCCTCAGAACCAGGATGACTTGTCGACCTCGTTACGCAGCGGCTGCCCGGCGGCGAAAGCGCGGCAGTTGTCTGTCATGATTTCGAACCGACGCTCGTCGAGATATGGCCCGTGTCCCGCCATGTGCGGTGTCAGCAACACGTTCGGCAATCCCCACAGCGGATGCTCGCTCGGCAGTGGCTCCTGCTCATAGACGTCGAGGGCAGCGCCGGCAATCTCGCCAGCCTGCAGCGCCGCGACCAGGTCGTCCAGCCTGGTCGTCATGCCGCGGCCGATGTTGATGAAGAACGCCGTCCGCTTCATGCGCTGGAAGCGGGCGCGGTTGAAGAAACCTTCGGTTGCCGGCGTGTGCGGCACCGTCAGGATCACGAAATCCGCGCGCGGCAGCAGGTCGTCCAGGGCAGCCGGCGGATGCAGCTCGGCCACCCCGTCAGGCACCGCCGTTCGGCGGGCATCGGTTGCCAGCACGGTCACACCGAATGCCGCGAGCAGTCGCGCCGCCTCGGCGCCGATGCCGCCGACGCCGACGACCAGGGCCGTCGCTTCGGGCAGATGCACGACATCGCCGGTTTCCAGCGGGCTCTTCTTCCACTCGCGGCGCAGCTGCTGGGGAATGAACACGTGCAGCCCGCGGGCAAAAGCCAGCACGAAGGCCAGGATGTGGGCGCCGATATGATCGTTGAAGATCTCACGGAAGTTGGTCACGCGCACGGTGTGGCTGACCAGCTCGGGATAATAGTAGCCGGCCGCCGGCGCCGCCTGGGGCGCCTGCAGCCAGCGCAAGTTCCTGGCCTTTGCCAGGAGGTCCTTGCCGAGCCAGCCGAACGCGGCTTCTGCGTCGACGATCTCGTGCGCAGCGGCATCTGCGTTCTCGGCAACGACCACACGAACCTCCGGCACCGCTTCCGCCAGGCGCTTTGCCCAACCGCGAGTCGTCTCGGTCTGTGGCGGCAGCATGACGAACTTGAAGGAATTCCTGCTGGTCACGGTTGTTCCTCTTCCTTCACAGGGGCAGACGGAGTGTAGCACGGCCCTTTACGGCCTGGCTCAATCGATGGAGGATCGAGATGTGCATTCGTCGCAAAACAGTCCGGAGCAGATGCTGACCTCCATGTTGGGCCCCGGAATCGCCGTCGAAGTGGCGGCACCGACTGTCGTGGAGAACCAACTCTTTCCTGACGAGCAGCAGCACATCGTGCGTGCCGTCGCCAAGCGGCAGGCGGAATTCGGCACGGCTCGCGTCTGCGCCCGGCGAGCGCTCGCTCGGATTGGAATGGCGCCCTGCTCGCTGGTTCCTCATCAGGACCGGTCTCCCCGCTGGCCGCCCGGCGTCAGAGGCAGCATCTCGCATACGCAGGGCTGCTGTGCCGTGGCGCTGACCCGTTCGCCCGACGTGACCGGTCTTGGCATCGACATCGAAGAGGATACCCCGTTGCAGCGCGAGCTCGTGCCGGCAATCTGCACCCCGGAGGAGCAGCAATGGATTGGTCGCTTTGGCGAGGATGCGAGAGGTTGGCTCGGCAAGCTGCTCTTCAGCGCCAAGGAGGCTTTCTACAAGTGCCAGTATCCCGTGACGCGCACGGTCATCGACTTTCATGACGTCCAACTGAGCGTGGACCTGGCTGCCGGGGAGTTTTCCGTCGCCAAGGTCAGGCCCAACGGTTCATCGTGGGATCATGTTCGACATGTAGCGGGGAAGTTCCGACGGGGATCTCGCTTCATCGTTACGACTGCTGTCCTGGCTGCCACGTCGAAGCCCTAGGCCTGCCCGTCGACCCAAACGAGGCCGCCCACCCGACTTGCGCTGAAAACGACAGGCTTGGCGCCTGGTTTTGATGCCTGGGCGACGCACGCGGGCAGTGCGCAAGCGACCGGCCCGACGGCCCGGCCAGCGCGACGATCGAGACACGCTTTGACACGCTGTTGCGCATTCTCTCGACCGACCTGCCGCTCGAGCAGGCAGTGTCGGAAAAGCTGGTTCGCATCGAGGGCTCCATCGTGGCCGCGCGCGGCCTGCTGCGGATGTTCGATCTCAGCGATCGGCGGCGCGCCTGAAGCAACTGCCGCGCCTCAGTACCCCAGCGTGACGTCGACTTCCTGCAGGAGGCGTCCTCCGGCCTTGAGGCTACGCAGGTTCGCGGCAACCTCGGTCACCAGCTGGTCGACGGTCGGCCGCCGCGCCACGTGCGGCATCACCGTCACCTTGGGATGAAGCCAAAGCGGGCTTTCCGGCGGCAGCGGCTCGGGCCAGAGCGCGTCCAACGCGGCATATGACAATTGTCCCGAATCGAGCGCGGCAATCAGATCCTTTTCGACCACGTGCTTGCCGCGCCCGACATTCACCAGCATGGCTCCTCTCGGCATCATGGCAAATGTGCGCGCGCAGAATATGCCCTCGGTTTCCGCCGTCAGCGGCAACAGGCAGACGGCGATATCCGTCTGGCCGAGAAAGGCTGCCAGCTGATCGCGGCCATGGAAGATGGGGACCTCTGCGGCCTGACGCGGCGAGCGGACCCACGCGGAGACCTCGAAGCCCAGCGACTTCAGAACCAGTGCCGGTGCCGTGGCCATCATGCCGAAGCCCAGAAAACCGACGCGCCTTTGCTCCGGCCGGACGATCGGTACCCGGCGCCATTCCTTCTTCGCCTGGGCGGCCTGATAGCCGGGCATATCGCGATGGAAACGCAGGACGTGCATGATGATGTATTCCGTCATCATCGGATCGCCGCCCGGCGGTTCCACCTTGCCGAGCGGGACTTTCGGCAGCTTCGGATGCCGGGCGAAAGACTCCACGCCGGCCGAACGGCTGAACATGGCTTTCAGATTGGGGAAGGCCGGAAGCTGGTCGAAATCCGGATGCATGAAGGCGAGGTATTCGATGTCCTTCACCTCGCCCACATCGGGCCAGAAGCGAATCGGCAGATCGGGCACCTGTTCCTTGAATGAGTCACGGAAGGCCTGGGCACTGCCGATGACCTTGTCCAGGTTGACGATGAGTAGTGCCATGCAGCCTCCCGGGCGACGCCGGAGGCGACGCTTCCACGTTCAAAATGATAGAGGAGAAGACCGATCAACCCAAACCTATGACTTGGGCCCCGTAAGCCGCTAGATTCGATACCATGTTGCTTGAACCATTGACTGCAGTTTCCTCCGTCGACGGCCGCTATCGTGCGACCGCCGCGGCGCTCGCCGGGTATTTCAGTGAATATGCACTGTTGAAAAAACGCGTCATCGTCGAATGCGCGTATCTGCGTCTTCTTTCGAGCGCCCGGGGTATCGACATGATGCGCGCCCTCACCGAGCGGGAGCTCGAGCTCCTGCGCGCCCTTGCCGATATCTCGATAGAGGATGCGCACATCATCAAGGCGATCGAGCGCGAGGGCTATCAGGGAATTCCCGCCACCAACCACGACGTGAAGGCCGTCGAGTATTTCATCAAGCTCAAGCTCAAGGGAACGAGCCTCGAGGATGTGCTCGAATGGGTGCACTTCGCCCTAACGTCGGAAGACGTGAACAGCGTCGCGCATGGCCTCGCGCTGCGCGATGCGATCGAGGAAGTGATGCTTCCGGCGCTCGAAGGGGTGCAGAAGGAGATCATCGCGCTCGCACGCGCACATGCCGCAACGCCGATGCTAGCACGCACGCACGGGCAGCCGGCGACGCCGACGACCTTCGGCAAGGAAATGAACGTCTTCGCCAAGCGCCTCGAGCGGCAAGTGGATACGCTCAAGCACAGCGCCATCCTGGTCAAATGGGGTGGTCCCTCGGCCAACTACAACGCACAGATGGTCGCCTTGCCCCAGGCCGAATGGCTCGGTCTCGCCCGCGCGTTCGTCAAATCGCTGAGCGCGCAAGGCATGGCAAGGAAGGGACACTTCGTCCGGCTCGAGCTGAACGAGGTCAGCACCCAGATAGAACCTCACGATACGTACGCCGAGATGTTCGACAATCTCCGGCGCATCAATACGATCCTGCTCGATCTCTCGCAGGATATGTGGCGCTACATCTCGGACGGATGGGTCACGCAGAAGCCGAAAGAGGGCGAAGTGGGCTCCTCCGCCATGCCGCACAAGGTGAACCCGATCGACTTCGAGAACGCGGAGGGGAATTTCGGCGTTGCCAACGCGCTGTTCGAACATCTCTCCCGGAAGCTTCCGGTCTCGCGACTGCAGCGCGATCTCTCCGATTCGACGGTCGAACGGACGTTCGGCACCGCGTTCGCCCACTCCCTTATCGGCTATCAGTCGCTCGTTCGCGGATTCGGGAAAGTAGGCGTGAACGAGACGGCGCTCCGCGAGGCCCTCGCCGCGCATCCGGAGGTGCTTGCCGAGGCGATACAGACGGTCCTGCGCGTTGAGAACGTGGAAATGCCGTACGAAAAGCTGAAGGCACTTACGCGCGGCAGAGCGGTGAGCATGGCGGACCTCGCCGCATTCATCGACGGGCTCGACATCCGTCCCGAGCTCAAAGCCAAGCTCCTTGCGCTCACCCCCGAGACCTACACGGGTCTCGCCAGCCAACTTGCGCAAGAGTAGGGATGGCGGGCCGCCGCTCTAAAGCACTGGCGGCACGAAGCCGCCGAACGCCTGCTCCAAGAGCCGCGCGAACTGGATCGTAGTAGGATCTTCGAGGTAGGGCCCGATGATCTGCACGCCAATCGGCAGCCCGGTCTCCGTGCGTCCGATCGGCGCCACGGTCGCTGGCAGTCCGGCGCCGGTGGCGGGAGCGGCCCAGACGATGTTGTTGACATAGGGTTGGCTCTGGCCGTCGACGTCGAGGCGCCGAGTGGTGATGTCGGAATGATCGTGCTTGAAGGCCACGGTCGGCATCGTCGGGCAGAGCACGACATCCCATTGCTTGAACAGCGTCGCCCATTGGCGCTGCAGCCTGGTGCGAGCACCGTTCGCCGCCTGCCAGTCGCGCCAGCCGACATTGGCACCGCACACGAAGATCGCATCGAGGTCCTGGTTGTCGGGCCCCATGTTCGCCGCAAGCGAGCGCATCTGCTCGTAGTACTGGGGCTGACGGCCTTGGGTCAGCACCGGGCCGAGCAGGCGCATGTAGTTGCGGGTCGCCTCGGTGAGATCGGGCAGCAACGGGCTTTGCCGCGCCACCGAGACACCTTCCTTGCCGAGGCGATCAGCCAGCTGCGCCAGCGCCGTGCGGATCGCCGCGGCGGTTGGGCACAGCGGATGCGTGTCGACCACCAGCACGCGGAAATCGCGCAGCGCGCGATGGCGCGGCCGCGGCAGCACCAATCGCCAGCCGACGCCGTCGCGCTGCTCGTCAGGTCCGGCAATCACGTCGAGCGCGAGCGCCAGATCCTGCGCGCTGCGCGCCATCGGCCCAACCACCGCCAAGCCGTCGCCGGCCGACGGCAGCGCCGGCTGTCTGGGGAAGGTGTGGCCGCGCATCGCTACGATGCCGTAGGTCGGCTTGTGAGCGAACACGCCGCAATAGTGCGCCGGCGTGCGCAGCGAGCCGCCGATGTCCGAGCCGGCCTCGAGTGCCACGTAGCCGGCCGCCAGCGCGGCCGCTGAGCCGCCCGATGAGCCACCCGGTGTCCGTTCGATGTCGTAGGGATTGTTGGTGGTGCCATAGATCGGATTCGTCGACTGCCAGTCATCGAGCGCCACCGGCACGTTGGTCTTGCCGATGATGACAGCGCCGGCGGCTTTCAGCCGTTCGACCACGACGGCATCCTCTGATGGCCGCCAGTCCTTGAAGACGGGGATGCCCCAGGTCGTCGGCAGGTCCGCAACGTTGTAGGCTTCCTTCACGGTCATCGGCAGGCCGAGCAACGGCCGCTGCTCGCCACGCGCCAGCGCCTGGTCGGCAGCGATCGCTGCCCGGCGCGCCCGATCGTAATCGCGCACCACGACGGCATTGATGTGTTTGTCGAGCCTATCGATGCGCGCAATGGCCTGGTCGAGCAGCTCAACCGACGAGACTCGGCGGGCAGCGAGGTCAGCCACTTGCTCGCCAGCGGTGCGGTACCACTTGCCGCCGTCGGGTTGGGGTGGGGCTGGCGGCGTCACAGCAGTGGCCGTCTGAGCGAATGCGTGAGTCGCCGTTGCGGCGTACGCCGCGGTGACCCCTGCCAGGAAGGCGCGGCGGCGAGGCGCGCCGCACGAGGGCTTGACCGAAGATCCGTTCATCGAAGTCTCTCCCCTGCCTGATTCCGAATATAGCACGACGCGCGTAACTTGCGCCTTTCGACAAATCCGATAGGCTTGATTGTGGGGGCGTACAGCATTCCAATGAAGGCTTCGAGCGCAGGCCGGTGGGCCGTTCTGGCGATCGTGTCGAGCGCTGTCTTTCTCATCGTCGTAGATATGACGGTGCTGCATACCGCGCTTCCGACCCTGACCCGCGATCTCGGCGCCAGCACCTCCCAGAAGCTCTGGATCATCAACACCTATTCGCTTGTGGTGGCGGGGCTTCTGCCCGGCTGCGGCACGTTGGGCGACAAGGTCGGGCACAAGCGCATGCTCGTTGTCGGCCTCTGCCTCTTCGGCCTGGCCTCGCTGGCGGCAGCCTTTTCACCCTCGCCCGTCGCGCTCATCGGTGCCCGCGCACTCCTGGCGGTCGGCGCAGCCTCGATGATGCCGGCTACGCTGTCGATCATTCGACTGACCTTCAGCGACGAGAAGGAATGCTCCCTGGCAATCGGCGTGTGGAGCGCAATCGCCTCCGGCGGCTCGGCCGTCGGGCCGCTGATCGGCGGCGTCCTGCTCGAATATTTCTGGTGGGGTTCGGTCTTCCTGATCAACGTTCCCGTCGTCGTGTCGGCGCTTGTCGCCGCCCTTACCCTCATTCCTTCCGACGCGGGCAGAAGCGAGACGAGCTGGGATCTGCCAGGGTCGCTGCTGATCCTGATCGGCCTTATTGGCCTCGCCTATGCGATCGAGGGGATTGCCCAGGCGGCCTCCCTGCCAGCCGCGGCAGCGGCGGCGGTGCTCGGTACCGGCGCCCTCGCCTGGTTTGCGTGGCGACAGCGGGCGAGCGTCACGCCGCTGATCGATTTCAGCCTGTTCCGGGATCGGGGCTTCACGATCGCCGTCCTGACGGCGCTCGCCTCGGCCTTCTGCATCATCGGCATAGCGCTGCTCCTGAGCCAACGTCTGCAACTCGTGCTGGGTCTCTCTCCGCTGCAGGCTGCGCTGTTCATGCTGCCGAGCTCTGCGATGGCTTTCGTCGGCGGCCCGCTCGCGGGCTGGCTGATCCCGCGCTACGGCGCCGACCGCGTGCTCACCGCCGCGCTTGTCATCGGCGGCTGCGGATTGGCCGGCCTGTTTTTCTCGGCCCACGCCGGGGCAGCGCCACAGCTCATTTGCCTGGCTGCGTTCGGCCTGGGCGTCGGCGCCTCGATCGCGGGGGCGTCGCACGCCATCATGAGCCATGCCTCCGCCGAGCGAGCCGGCATGGCCGCCTCGATCGAAGAAGTCTCCATCGAGCTCGGCGGGGCGATCGGCGTCACGGTGCTGGGTAGCGTTCTCGCAGGGGTATACGCGCTGGCTCTCGTCCTGCCTGCACAGGGAAACTTTCCGCCGGCGGCGCGAAACGGGATCGATCAGGCGCTGGTGGTCGCGCAAACCTTGCCAGCCGACGTCGCGCGCCCGTTCATCCTGTCGGTGCATCAGGCGTTCGACGCCGCCTATTTCACAGCACTCGCCATCGCGGCCGCACTTTTGTTCGTGCTGGCCGTCGTGGGATGGCGAACGAGAGCCGCCGCACGGGCGACTTAGAGCGACGCCGGAACCTCTGAAGACGTCAAAGCGGCGCAACGCGCACAACAAGCGGAGGCCGAGCCAAAGACGTAGCCAGGTTGCAGCCTTATGCGGCCGTGGCGCGTTAGCACATCGGGCAGGTTCTGCCGTTGGGGGCGCACAATGACGCTGACCAGGTTTTTCATCGCAGCGGTCGTTCTTGGTTCGGCTTCTGGATGCACTTATTCCAGCACAACTTCGACCGTGCCGCTTTCGGCCCATCGTCCGATCGTCGAGCAAGCTTGCGCGGACTATGGCTTCAGGGCAGGCACCGACTCCTACAGTCGCTGCGCTTCGGGGGAGTCCGCGGCGCGGACGCTTGATCGCGTGCCAGTCACCTACAATTCGATGAACCTGACCATCGACGCCCAAAATGCCTGCTACTCCTATGGCCTCGCATCCGGCAGCGAGACATATGATCGGTGTGTGAACCGCGAGATCGAGGCTCGCCGCTATCGTGAAGCAGCCGTCGTGCCGGCGTCCTCAGCCCCCTACCCTGCCCCCGGCACGGCGAGATGAGCTTCCAGCTCCTACATTCGACAGTATCGCGTCCACATCTGCTGTAGGCGCCGCTCGATCGAGGGCGGCGACCAATTTCAGGAGGCTTCAATGTCCAATGCGCCCGCAAATCATGACTCGAGCCCACAGGATGTTGAACGCAACGAAGTGCTGAACGCCATTGGTAGCAAGTGGAGCAAATTCTCCAAGCATGAACTTTCCATGCTCAAGACCAACGACGAGCTCGTTAGCCAGATCGTAAGCAAATACGGACTGGAAAGGCCTACCGCTCAGCGTGAGGTTCACACTCTGATGGCGGGCCGGAATCTCTAAACGCGAGCCGCACCACATCTTGAAGGCCCGGCCTCCGCTTGGTTGTCGAGCCCGCGGCGCAGCGCGTGACCGTGGTGCTGCGTGCCGAGCTGCGCCAATTCGGCATTTGTCAGCTGAAGGATCTTGGACTGCGCCTCGCTGGAGACTGCGCCCTGCTGCGGCCCCGCGCCCCCTTCGTTGTCCCATCTCGAAAGCGCCATCTGCCACTCTCGTAAAGAGGTTGCGGAACCCGATTCTATCTCGGACATGGACGGCCTCCTGACGCGTTGGCTTGAACACCCAGTTGAGAGATAGGCCTGCTTGACCAACGGGCAAGCGATTATTGTCTTGGGCACAAACAGAATGGCTGAATTTCATCGCCATTCTCGGCACTGCGTCTCGGCTCTCTCAGCACCATCCGTCCGATGTGCCATGAGCAACCCGACTCAGAATTTTGGTTTCACCGACGAACGAGGTCCCAGAATAGAAGCGCGCCAAAAGGGCGTCGGAAGATGTAACTTCCATCTTGACGTTGTATGTCTTGCCGCTGTCCGGATAGTAGAACCAACCATCCTCCCAGTGGTTGGGGCCACTCGCTCGCAGGTCCCGAATGACCGTCAGCCCGCACAGTTGGCGCTGCCGCAGCGCCGGATCGGGGTTCCTCGTGTCACGCTTGAGCTGTCCCTGGGAGTCGCGCGGGGCCTGCAGCCAAAGAATTCGGCCACACAGCAGGGTGTTGCAGTCGAAGAGCTGCACTGCTGCCTCTCCGTTGACGAGCCAGATACCTTCTGGGGCCTCTGCCGACGCCGTGTGTGCCTGCGCGATGCAGGCCATGGCGGAAGCGACCAGGAGAGCCAGACTTTTGAGTTTCATGAGTCTCCTGCCAGCGTCGCCGCTCAACTAGGGAAAGGCAAAGGTAACCTGCGGGCTGGAGCGTGTTCCGCCGTAGTTGCGGTAGTAATCGCCATTGGATCCGTAGCCGTAGCGAGTCGGATAGTAGCCGGATCCGCTTGGATAGGAGCTGTTCGCGGGATAGCTGTAGGCGGACGGATAGCTATAGGCCGACGGATAGCTGTAGCCGGACGGATAGCTGTAGGTGGACGGATAGCTGTAGCCTTGCGAGTAACCAGAGCGCGGCGCATATGGGTCGCCACAACCGGCGACTGCCACGGCAACCGTGCCTATCGCGACAATGTAAGTCAGATGTCTCATGGGAATCTCCTTTACGACTGACGCGCGTATAGCGCGGCCGACGATCATGGGAAGAAGAAACGCGCAAACAGGATGGAGGGTCCGAGCCAGCCGCGCGGGGTTGACCGTCGGTCCAGCAAGGCGCGTGCAATACCAATAGCTGGGCCGTCTCATCGAGCATTCAATTCACGTCTGCGTGCTTCATTCACGGCTGTCTTAGCCGTGCGCCATCGACCTCCGATGATGGCGGGCGCTCCGCTTGGGTCGTGACCACAAGGACAGGTAGGCCTTTCAGACTCAACATCGCCGCCAATGCATTGGTTGCACGAGCTCCGGCAAAACCACCGGCGATATGAACCGCCGCAAAGGCCACCTTTTCAAACCGCGACGCCCTGCTCTTCGCCGACATCGGCGTTGGCGCTCGGCCGCCTCGAGGCGGTCAAAGGCCATGAGCAGGTTGCCCACCCGGCTGGCCA
>NZ_BKAJ01000150.1 GCF_007992495.1 Reyranella soli | reverse complement strand
TGCGCGCTCATGATCATGAGCGCGCAGGATGCGCGCGGTCCGGAAGAGCTATTCCGCCGGCTGGGCGGCGACGGTCTTGCTCGGGTCAGGAATGTTCAGGAAGAGCGCGCAGACGACCGCCGATACGAGGCTCAGCAACGCGAGGCCATAGAGGCCGCCGGAGTAGCTGCCTGTCGCGTCCTTCATGAGGCCGATCCACCACGGGCCGAAGAAGCCGCCGAGGTTGCCAATGGAATTGATCCACGCGAAGCCCGCGGCCAGGGCCGTGCCGCTCAGGAACATCGGCGGCATGGCGAAGAACGGTCCCTTGGAGCCGTAGAACCCCATCGCCGCCAGCGACATCCCGACCATTGCCCACCAGGTGCCCATGGTGAGGCCGGCCAGCACCAGCCCACCGGTCGACAGCACGCAGGCCAACAGCAGGTTCCAACGGCGCTCGTGCATGCTGTCGGAGACGCGGCCCCACACCACCAGGGCGATGCCGCCGCAGATGTAAGGGATCATGGTGAGCCAGCCCACCGTCATGTTGCTCATGGTGCCGAGCGATTTGATGATCTGCGGGATGAAGAACAGCATTCCGAGGCTTGCCGTCACGATGCCGAAATAGTTGAGCGCCAGCAGCAGCACCTTGGGGTTCCACATCGATTCGAGCATCGAATACTTGCGCACTGCCTCCTTGGCCTGGCGCTCGGCGGCAATCTTGCCCGCCAGCCAGTCCTTCTCCTGCTGCTCGAGGAAGGTCGCGTCCGCCGGCCGGTCGGTCATCAGGAAGTAGAAGAGCACGCCCAGCACGATCGTCGGCAGGCCTTCGGCGATGAACATGATCTGCCAGCCCCGGAGCCCGAACAGCCCATCGAGGCTCATCAGGCCGGTCGACACGGGCGCGCCGACCGCCACCGCGATCGGCAGGCCAACCAGGAAGCCCGAGACGATGCGGGCGTGATGGCGGGCCGGAAACCAGTAGGTGAAATAGAGGATCAGGCCGGGAAAGAAGCCGGCCTCTCCCATGCCGAGCAGGAAGCGCATGATGGCGAAGCTGGTCGTGCCGGTGACGAACGCCGTGGCCGTGGCGAAGATGCCCCAGGTGACCATGATGCGAGCGATCCAGATGCGGGCGCCCACCTTCTCCATGATGACGTTGCTCGGCACCTCGAACAGGAAATAGGCCCAGTAGAAGGTGCCGACGGCGAAGCCGAAATCGGCCGCCGACATGTTGAGGTCGGCGCGCATGGTGAGCGCGGCAAAGCTCGAGTTGATGCGGTCGATGTAGGCCAGGATGTAGCAGAGGATCGCGAACGGCAGCAGGCGCAGATAGATCTTGCGCATGGCCGATTTCTCGACGGCAGCGTCCGATGCGACAGGCATCTCGCGTTTCCTTCCCAGGAATTGTCGGCTTTTGCCGACTTGAGGGAAGTCTACCCCGAGCCGCGCGAGGACGTCGCGCGCGGCTGTCGGTTCGCAAGGTCTGCAGTTTCGCCCAGCGCCGCGTGGCGGCAGTTGGAAGTCCGCATCACTTCGCGACACAGATTCAACGCGGGAGACTGAGACGATCGCGCCATCCCTGCGCGACGGTCAGAAGACGATCCACGCGACGGGCGCGTTGAGCGCGAGGTCTTACTGCCTGCTGCCGCCCGTCTTGGGTTTCCACTCTCGCGCCAGCTTCTGCGCGTCGGCGATCTGCGCGGGCGTCATCTTCGTGGCGACCATATCGCGGTTCTTGGCAGCGTCCTCGCGGCTCTCCTTGTCAGATGCATCGTAGCGCAAGCTCGCGAGGCTGAACCACTTGTACGCCTGGACGGCGTCCACCGGCACGCCTCGGCCCTGGACATACAGGATGCCGAGGTTGAACTGGCCGGCGGCTTCGCCTTGGTCGGCAGCTTTGCGAAACCACGATGCCGCGGCCGCTTGATCCTGCGACACGCCTTGGCCGGTGCCGTAAAAGATGCCGAGCTTGACCTGGGAGGCGGTATCGCCTTGGTTGGCCGCCTTGAGATACCACGCCACCGCAGCCGCGTAGTCCTGCGGCACACCACGGCCGTGATTGTACATCAGGCCGAGATTGTGCTGGCCCTTGGCATGGCCCTGTTCGGCTGCCTTGCGATACCACGACACCGCCGCCGCGTTGTCCTGCGGCAGGCCTTCGCCCCGCTCGTACATGACGCCGAGATTGTTCTGGGCTTCGGCATGGCCCTGTTCGGCTGCCTTGCGATACCACGACGCAGCCGCCGCAGGGTCCCGCGGCACGCCGCGACCGTGACTGTACAGGAAGCCGAGGTTGCTCTGGGCCGTGGCAACACCCTGCTCTGCTGCCTTGCGGTACCATGACGCTGCTGCGGCATGGTCCAGCGGCACGCCTTGGCCAGTGTCGTACATGCTGCCGAGGTTGTTCTGGGCGCGGGCCTCGCCCTGCTCTGCGGCCTTGCGATACCACGACACCGCCGCCGCGAGGTCCTGCGGCACGCCACGGCCGAGACCGTACATGATGCCGAGGTTGAACTGGGCGATGGCGTTGCCTTGGTCCGCAAGCGGACGCAACAGGCGGAGTGCTGTCGCGTAGTCGCCATTGCGGGAAGCAGCGACCCCATCCTCGAGCGGCCCCGCGGCTGCCGGGCCAGCGGCGCACACGTACAGGATCAACAGCAGCTTCAGCAGGCGCACGGCGTCTCTCCCAAGGCTGCACCCCATTGAGCCGGGCGATCTTGTCATCGGTATTGTCGGGCGGCAACGGCGGGCTCCTGGCTGATGCTCTCAACCATGGCGCGTCGACCCCACCGGTCGGCAACCTATCATGCGCGCGGGTGTCCCAATCCAGAGCATCGGTGATCGGGAATGGCCGGTACTCGTCGCAAATGGTCGGTTGGTTTGTGGCTGGGCGGCCTGGCCGTGGTTGCCGTTGCCGCCTACTGGGGATGGGTGCAGGCCTGGTGGGACCATCCTGATCTCTCGGCGGAGCAGCGGATCGAGCATTTCAATGAAGCGTTCGCGGATCGTCCCCGGCGTGCCGTGGCCGCTCGTCTCGATGGCGGCGGAATGGCCATCCTCGCCCGCAGCGACATTGCGGATGTCGGAGCCTCCCGTTGCATCCGCGAATCGGAGTGTTCCGAAGAGCTGATCCGGACCGTCAGAAGAAGCTTCGGCTGTACCTATGTGACGGTCAGATTCTATTGCGCCTATGCGGTCAGGACCACGGACGGCAAGGCGGGCACCGCCTTCGCGCAGATCTCCAGCAATCCGGGCGCCCGCAAACCGCTGGAGGTCGAGCAGCCGAGCTTCCAAGGAGCAGAGGAAATGTCGTGCAAGCTCGGCTTCGGCTGCAAGCCTGCGGCGGGCGCGGAGCCGGGCGGGCAGGCTCGAGCACCAGCCCGGAAGGACGCCGAACCTTCTCCTGCGCCATCGCAGGACGCCGCGGCCTGCAAGGGCATTCGAGCCGAAATTGTCGGCGCCGGCGAGACGTGCCTCGATCCGAGCGATCCGGCACGACGCGACTTCCGCGACTGCAACAACGGCTTCTGCGGCCCGGCCATGGTCGCGCTGCCAAAGGGGCGCGGCATGCGCGGCTCCTCGGCCGCCGACATGGCACGATTGAGCAAAGACGACCCGCAGGCCGACAGTTTCAGGACCGAGATGCCACAGCACGAGGTCACGATCGGATACCAACTGGCGGTCGGCAAATTCGAGGTCACGTTCGACGAATGGGACTCGTGTCTGGCAGACCGCGGCTGCACGCGCCGGCCTGAGGATCCGGGGAACCGGGAACGCGGCACCCGGCCCGTCATGCACGTTTCGTGGATCGAGGTGCGTGATGAGTTTCTGCCGTGGCTCAACCGCAAGCTCGGCCTTTCAGGCGCGAGCGCCTATCGCCTGTTGACGGAAGCCGAATGGGAATATGCCGCCCGCGCAGGAACGTCGACGAAATACGCCTTCGGCGACATCATCTCCACGGCGCAGGCAAACTTCTACGGCGAACGTCCCCCCAAGGTCGGTTCTTTCGCGCCGAACGGCTTTGGTCTCCACGACATGCACGGCAGCGTGCCGGAATGGGTCCAGGATTGCTACGAGAGCGGTTACGACAGCGCGCCCATGGACGGCTCAGCGCACAGTCCCGAGAATTGCAGCAGCCGCGTTCATCGCGGCGGCGCCTGGAATGACGTTCCCGTGTTCGTCCGTTCCGCGCATCGCGGCGTCGGCGATCCGAAAGATCGGAACTGGAAGGGCTTCCGTGTGGCGCGCACGCTGGTCGTACGTTGACCCTGCTGCCGTGCCCCGGACTTCATCATTCTTCCCATGCCGCGGGCTGGCCACAAAGCGCCGGCACCATGCACCCATGAGAAGCCTGTTCCTCGCGGCTGCCCTCGCTGCGGTCGCCGTGCCCGCCATGGCCCAGCCGGCGCCGCGCAAGACCGTCACTGCCCAGCCTGACATACCGGACTGTGCCGCGATGGGTGCGCTGCCGGCGACCTGGGACGGTCAGGCCTATGCGATCGACGGCAACACTCTGGCTGGCGTCAACCTGAAGCCGCACATTCGGATCTGGGGCATTCAAGCGCCCGAACTGCGCGAGGCCAAGGCTGAGAGCGTCGCCGGCATGCGGGCTCGGGCCGTCCTCGAGGATTTGCTCGAGCAGTCGGGCCACAAGGTGAAGTGCAGGACGACGAAGTTCGATCCTCTTGCCGCATCGTCGCCCAGTGCACGCTCGACGATGGCAGAGGCGGGGACATCGGCGGGGCCATGATTGCCGCCGGCATGGCATACGGCTTCAATCTGGACGAGACGCTGCCCTGGGAGTCGCGCTCCAGCCAGCGGTACGCCACGGCGGAAGCCGAGGCCCGAAAGCAGCGACAAGGCCTCTGGAAGGAGTGGCTGGGCGAAAAGTAGGCGACGGGTTCGCAATTCGTGGGACCGACCATCGCCGTCGGTGATGCACCTCTATCGCCGCGCCTTGCGGTCGCGGATCCTGTCGAAGCCGCGCTTGATCTCGGCGAAGCGAGCTTCGATCATCGGTTCGAACTCGCAGTCGGTGAAAATGTAGGGCCAGTCGTTCTCGATGCCTTCGCGTACGAGCTCGCCCACGTAGAGTGGATCGATGCCGTGACTGACGCGCTCGGCCAGCTGATTCACCCGTTCCCGCTGCGCATCATCGAGAGGCGGAGCCGCGGTCACGCTGGCGAAGCGCTCAGGCAAGTTGCGCCGGGAGTTCATGATGTTGGTGCGAATGACTCCGGGACAGAGAACCGATACCCCGATGCCGCGAGGGCCAAGTTCACGGCGCAGCCCTTCCGACAGCGCGACCACCCCGTATTTGGTGACACTGTAGGGACTGCTGCCGGCCGAGATCAGGCCGGCGATGGAGGCTGTGGACACGATGTGTCCGCCACCGTGGCTCTCGATCATTGGCGCAAAGATCTCGATGCCCCAGACGACGGCTCTGAGATTGACGTCAAGTGTCCAGTTCCATCCGGCGTCGTTCCACGTGCCGTAAGGCCCGCCGCCACCGACGCCCGCATTGTTGATCAGAATATGAACGCCGCCGTACCTGGCGCGTGCTTCCTCCGCCGCTGCCTGGAGCTCGACCTTGAGCGACACATCCGCTCTTACCGACGCGACATCGGCGTTCGTTCGCTTCAAGCCTTCGACAGCCGCGGCGAGTGCGGCCTCCTCGATATCGCAGAGCATCACCTTGACCCCAGCTTGTGCAAGCGCGGTTGCGATGCCGAGCCCGATGCCCGACGCAGCCCCGGTGACGAACGCGATCTTTCCGGCCAGGTCTTTCAAGCGTTTCTCCCTAGTGGATCTCAGCTGGTGCTTTCAGGCATGGCTCGTTGACCACACCGTCTGGCAACCTATCATGCCCGTGAGTGTCCCAATCCAGAGCAAAAGCAATCGGGATGGCCGGTGCCCGTCGGAAGTGGTCGGTTGGTTTGTGGCTGGGCGGTCTGGCCGTGGCGGCCGGCGGTAGCGCCCTGTCGTCGCTGATCGCGCGGGCGCGCAACAACTGGTGAGGACTGCCTGAAGGCGCGAAGCGGTTGGCCGTGCCGTGCGGTGGCACGGCCAATGGATGACGCGTTATCCTGACGGTCCTGCCCGAACGAGGACCGTCATTATGGCCATCATTCTCCAGGAAGCGCTGCGCGGCCTGTTCTACGCGCCGTTCTACGTGGCGCTGGCGCGCGATGCCTTCGCGGCCGAGGGCGTGGAGATCCGCTTCACCAGCTCGCCGCATCCCAACGAGACGGCGCTGCGCGTCATGAACGGGACGGTCGACGTGAGCTGGGGCGGGCCGATGCGGGTGATGGAGACCTATCACAAGCTCCCGGGCTGCGACCTGGTGTGCTTCGGCGAGGTGGTGACGCGCGATCCCTTCCTGCTGATGGGCCGCACGCCCAAGCCCGACTTCACCCTGGCCGACCTGACGTCGGTCGAGCTGGCCACGGTGAGCGAAGTGCCGACGCCGTGGCTCTGCCTGCAGCACGACCTGCGCCTGGCCGGCATCGATCCCGCCGGCATCAGGCGCGTAACCGGCCGGACGATGGCGGAGAACGTGGCGGCGCTGAAGGCGGGCACCGTCGACGTCATCCAGGTGTTCGAGCCGTTCCCCAGCCTGTTGCTGGCCGAGGGCGCGGCGCATGTCTGGTACGAGGCGGCGCGGCGTGGCCCGACCTCCTACACCTGCTTCTACGCGCGGCGCGGCACGCTCGTATCGCGACGTGATGAGCTTCTGCGTCTGGTGCGTGCGATCGACCGCACCGAGAAGTGGGTGGCGAAGGCAACCGGCGCCGAGATCGCCGACGCGATGGCGGGCTACTTCGCCGATGTGCCGCCCGCGATCCTCGCGGCCGCCTGCACCCGCTACAAGACACTCGGCATCTGGGGCACGACGCCGATCCTGCCGCGCGCCGGCTACGACCGGCTGCGCGACGGGCTGGTGTCCGGCGGCTTTGTGTCGCCCGGCACTGACTTCGAGATCGCCGTCGACAACAGCCTCGCCGAGGAAGCGATCGCGCTTGGCTTGCCTGCGCTCGCGTAATCGCGAGCGGGCTCGCGTGATCTCAAGGCCGCTTGGGCTGATGTCCGAAGTCGAGATTGGTGCGATCGATCTTGGGCTTGTCGAGACCGACCCAATACCAGCAGCCGACGACGAGGAAGAAGAACGAGCCAAGGATAACGCCGATGATCACGCGTTGTTTGAGCCTCCGTGGGCTCTTCCCACTCATGTCTTCCGCGTTGAGCGCGTGTTCTCTCTGTGACCGGGCCCGGGCGCGTCCGCTGTCCCAATCTTGGGGCAGATCGTCCTTCATCGATCTCTCCTTATTTGCACGACTGGGCCTCCCCCACGGCCAGCACCCGGCCTCGGCGCTTCGGGTGGCCGCTCCGTCGTCCCCTTGGTCAGGCCAACTTGCGCATCACGCGCAGGCTCCGCATTGACTTCACCCGCCAGTTTCTTGACCCTTGCCGTCACGCGGCACGGCCACTCGCGGAAACCGCCCGATGCGGGTTCAAATGATCGAGGCCCGGTGGGCCACCTACATCGCCGACGACCTGCGGCGCCTCGGGCACGCGCTCGGCGGTCCTCTGCGAGAGACCGGATTGGCGCGGGCGGACCTCGCCAGCCCGGAAACCAGGATTCCCTATGCCGCCTTCATGGCGCTGATCGAGCGGGCCGCCCTGCTGCTGGCCGAGCCGGCCTATGGCCTGAAGCTGGGTGCCTCGCACGACGTTCGCGACAACGGCCTGTTGGGCTTCATTGCGCTGAACTCGCCGACGCTCCGGGACGCGCTGGTGAACGTTCAGCGCTATCTGCGTGTCACCAACGAGGGATCCGATGCGGTCATCGAAGCGGCCGGACCTGTCAGTGCGCTGCGCTTCCGTGACGCCGATCCCGCGCTTCGCGGATTGCGACACAATTCTGAACGGGTGGCGGCGCAGTTCGTGAAGGGCGCGCGGGAGCTGACGCGGGCCAAGGCGACCCCGGTGCGCGTCGAGTTCATCCACAGCCGGCCCAACGAGCGCATCGACTACGAAGGCATCCTGGGCTGTCCCATCCGGTTCCAGGCCGAATGGGATGCGATCCTTTATTCGGAGGAGACCCTGGAGCTGCCGGTGGTGGGCGCCGACAATCGGCTGCTGGCCACGCTGGAGGCCGCCTGCCGCAAGATCATCGGCCCCCGGCCGCCCAAGGACGACATCGTCCATGCCGTCCGGGAATACGTCGTGCATCGGCTGGCCAAGGGCGCCGTGCCCTTGGGGGACGTGGCCCGCCACTTCAGGATGAGCAACAAGACGCTCGAGCGGCGGCTCGGCGAGCGCGAGACAAGCTATCGCGATCTCGTCGACGCTGTGCGCTGCGATCTCGCCAAGCACTACCTGGCAGATACCGACATGCGCCTGCCCCAGATCGCCTACCTGTTGGGATATTCCGAGCCCGGCCCGCTGGTAAGGGCGTTCAGGCGATGGGCCGCCGTCACACCCATACAATACCGCCAGCAGCATCGGTGATGTCGGCAGATCGCCAGCACTGGGCGCTGTAGCTCTTCGTCGCGAGCGGCGCTTGCCTAGAGCGATACTGCGCTGATCCGCTCCCACGCTAGTTCGCGGGTCACCTTGGCGCCGTTCACCTCGACCACCGGCGGAACGAGGATCATCCGGTCGCCGTCGAAGCGCACCTTGCGGACCTGTGGCGCCGTGAAGCGCGTCGGATCGGAGTTGGCGTCGACGATCGTCGTGAGCGTGCTGCCGTCGAAGGTGTAGTTGCCGCAGTAGGACGCGTATTCGCGCTTGGCGCCCTCCGGCAGCGTGGCCCGGCCGTCGCACAGCACCGCCATCATGCGCCCGTCGCGGGTCAGGGTGACGATGCCCATGCCGCGCGGTCCATAGGGAACGGCTTGCGCCTTGCCGTCGGTTGCGGTCGCCGTCGCTCCGGCCAGCCGCCACACGCCGACGACGTCTGGCTCCGCCGCCTCGGCGATGCCGCCGGCGACGGCCTTTACCGCCGCCACGCCGGCGGCAACCTGCAGGACCCGTCGACGGGTCGACGGCGATGTCGTGTTCATCGGGCTTCCTTCCCTTGTCGGTTTTTTGCAGCTGTCGATGCTAGCGCTGCCGCCGGAAGGGCAAATCCGGCCGCCACGCATGGCGGTTGCTCCGCGAATGCAGGGCCGTGCCGCTTCCCGATACGGCCCTCTGGACGCCTCGCGATCTACGTTGGCTAAATGTGGCCAGCAGGGAGGACAGCATGCTGGCCAACACCACACGGGCTTTGACCGAAGTGCAACGCGAGCAGTGGGCGGTCGACGGCTACCTGCAGCTCGAGGGCGCACTCAGCCCGGCGGAAGTGGATTTCTTTTCCAAGCAGATCGACCGCGTGCGGACGCAGCCTGGCTACGAGCCGGCGCCGAGCAGGCTGCCGCGCGGCCATTATGCCTGGGTCGACCATGCCGATCCGAACCCCGAAGCCTTCATGGACCGCCGCGATCTGCTGAACTACCACCAGGCCTTCATCGACCTGATCGACCGGCCGCGCGTGTTCGATCTGATCCTCGACCTGATGGGCCCTTACATCCAGTTCTCGATGAGCCAGGCGATCGTGCGCGCCTCGACCGAGACGTTCCCGGGCTACACCCACACCGACGGCGGCGAGGCCCAGCGCGCCATCCGCGTCACCGAGACCAGCCGGCCGCTGGCGGTCAAGGTGATGTACCTGCTGACCGACGTCACCGAGCCCGACAGCGGCAACTTCACGATCTTTCCCGGCAGCCACCTGCGGCCGTTCCCGGAGCGCGCCGAGCGCATCCCCAACCCGCACATGCCGGGCGCGGTGCCACTGCTCGGCAAGGCCGGCGACGCCTACGTCTTCCCACACGCGATCTGGCACGGCCCGTCGCCCAACCGCTCGGGCAAGGCGCGCAAGACCATCCTCTACAATTACTGCCAGATGTTCATGCGGCCCTACGATTTCGGCACGCCCTACGCCACGCTGTTCGAGCGCTGCACGGCGCGCCAGCGCCGCCTGCTGGGCGACCTCGGCCATGATTTCCGGCCCGGCGACTTCTTCTATGCGCCGGAGGACCAGGTGGCGCTGATGACCGGAACGGCCTGACGGTCGGCGTGCCCTTGAAGCGGTTCCTGCTCGCCCTTCTGTCCGCGCCGCTGTTGCCGGCCGCCCTCCAGGCCGCGCTGGGCGAGAGCGAATATCATCCCCTAGCCGTCTTCGTTATTGCCGCGATCGCCATTTACGTCCTGCAGCTGGTCGTAGGAATACCCGGGTACCTGTTTCTCCGTCGGACCGGACGCCTTCGACTGCCGGCCCACGCGCTGCTTGGCTTTTGAGTCGGCGCCGTCCTCGTGATGGCACTCTGGATGTATTCGCGTTCTTTTGAGGAGGCGCTCACGGGACTTCTGGCGTCGGCGTGGTTTGGTTTTCTGGGGGCGGCGACAACTACGGGATTCTGGCTGGTCGCCCGTCCTGACAGGCGCGTCGCGCCGTTGGATCTGGCGTAGGCCTGATGCGAGATCCGAGTCATGTGGACTTGGACGCAGCCAGGAAACGGTGAGAGGACGAGCCTCGAGGGGCGCCCTCGCGACGATTGCGTTGCTCGCCGTAGGCCTGTTCGTCGGACAAACGTTGGCACGCGGCCGACCGCGACGGTTTCCGCGGAAAGCGTCACAGGGTGGCGTCGCGGCCGGCGCGAATGCGGGCGCTCAGCGGATTGAAGCCGATGCGATAGACCAGCTCCGCCGGCTCGCCGATGTCCCATAGGGCCAGGTCACCGGCCTTGCCCGTCTCCAGTGTGCCGATGTCGGCGAGCCGGCCGAGCGCGCGGGCCGCCTCGCGAGTGAAGCCGGCGATGCACTCCTCGACGGTAAGGGCGAACAGGGTGGCGCCCATATTCATGGCGAACAGAGGCGAGGTCAGTGGTGAGGTGCCGGGGTTGCAGTCGGTGGCAAGCGCGATGTGCGTGCCGTGCTTGCGGAGCCATTCGACCGGAGGCTTCTGGGTCTCGCGGATGAAGTAGAAGGCGCCGGGCAGAAGCACGGCCACCGTGCCGGCCCTGGCCATCGCGACCGCCCCTGCCTCGTCGGTGTATTCGAGGTGATCGGCCGATAGCGCACCATAGCTGGCGGCCAATGCCGCGCCGTGGAGATTGGAGAGCTGGTCGACATGCAGCTTCACCGGCAGACCGAGCTTGCCTGCGGCGTCGAGCACCCGGCGCATGTCGTCGGGCGAGAAGGCAATGCCTTCGCAGAAGCCATCGACGGCGTCGACCAGTCCTTCTGCATGGGCCGCCTCCAGGCCCGGCAGAACGACGTCACTCAGGAAATCGCCGTTGCGTCCCTTGTATTCGGCGGGTGTCACATGGGCGCCCAGATAGGTGGTGGCGACAGCGATATCTCGCGCTTCGCCGAGCCTGCGGGCAGCACGCAGCATCTTGATCTCGTCCACCACCGTCAGGCCGTAGCCCGACTTGATCTCGACCGTCGTGACACCCTCGGCCAGCAGCGCGTCGAGACGTGGCAGGCTCTCGCGCACGAGGTCCGCCTCGCTGGCCGTACGGACATTGGCGACGGAGGAGACGATACCGCCGCCGGCCCGCGCGATTTCCTCATAAGAGACGCCGGCCAGCCGCATCTCGAATTCGCGCGCCCGGTTTCCGGCATGAACCAGGTGGGTGTGACAGTCGATGAGGCCGGGCGTCACCCAGCGGCCTTCGCAGTCGATCGTTTCGGCGCCAGCCAGCTCGGCGGACGACAGATCGGCCGTCGGTCCGGCGAAGAGGATACGGCCGTCGCGTACTGCAACAGCGGCATTCTCGACGATGCCCAGTCCCGGCAGGCGCGGATCGAGCGTCGCCAGCCGCGCATTGATCCAGGTGCGGTCGCCTTTTGCCATTGTTGATCCTCTGACAAGTGCGTTGTGTCAGCTCCGCCTTGTGCCCGGCAAGCCGGAAACGACTGACGGTGATGCCTTTTTCCGCTATAGTTCGATCGTCTAAGCGTTCCTCGGATCGCCGCGACCTTTGAGGTCGTGAGTCTCGATCGTCCCGGACGCGCCACAGGAGCGCGCCGATGACGATCCGATCGACTTCCAATCTCCATATGACATCGACCGAATGGGCACTGTTGCTCTTTCTTTCAGTGCTCTGGGGCGCAGGATATCTCTTCGGCCAGATTGCGCTTGCCGAGCTCTCGCCCTTTGCGATCGCTTTCTCGAGGGTCGCTCTCGCGACGATGGCGTTGCTCGCCGTCGGCCTGTTCGCTGGACAAACGTTCCGATTGTCCTGGAAGGTCGGCGCTCTCTATCTGGCGCTTGGCGCCCTCGGCGTTCTCGTCCCCTCGATCCTCATGCTGTGGAGCCAGGTACGGATCGGTGCCGGGCTGACGTCGCTTCTGGGAGCGACGTCTCCTCTCTTCACCGTCGTGATCGCCCATTTCCTCACCAGGGGCGAGAAGATGACGCCGTTGCGTCTGGGCGGCATGGCGGTCGCCCTGGTGGGCGTTGCCATTGCGACGCGGCCTGTAGCGGACGGGGCCGGCGAAAGCATCCTGGCCGAACTTGCGGTCCTCGCCGCGGCCTTCTGCCAGGCCTATGCCGCCGTCCTGGCGCGCCGCTGCGACGCAAGCTCGCCGCTCGAGCTCGCGACAGGTCAGCTCGCGGGAGCATCGCTCCTGTCGCTCCCCATCCTGTTGGTCGTCGAGGGACCGCGGATGCTTTCGCGCCTCAGTGTCGAAACGGTGTTGGCGCTCCTTGCGCTCGCCCTTCTTACGACCGCGCTCGGCTACCTGATCTTCTTTCGACTATTGGTTCGCGCCGGCGCAACCAATGTGGCGCTGATTTCCCTGCTGGTGCCGGTGACAGCGCTGTTCCTTGCGGCAGTCGTGCTTGGCGAAGAGCTGAGCTGGTCCGTGTTTGCCGGCGCCGTGTTGATCCTTGCCGGCTTGGTGACGTTCGGCGCGCGTTGACAAGGCGCACATTATGACAGATAATAACTCAAGTAATATTGAGGTGCTGCCGAGGACCGAGAAGCGATGTCGCGACTGTCGCAATTTAGGGGACATGCAGGCACTGCTGGCATCGGCCGATTTAAACGATGGAGCAAGAGGTTGGACGATAGTCTTGCAAGCCACTGCGAACACGATCCTGAACCGGACCGCGTCGCCTTTTCAGCGCCGGATGTTCGCCGCTTCTTCAGGCGTCAGCGGCCGTTCGCGGAACGACAGGACCTTGCCGCGGATGGTGGCGAACAGGGTCTGCGCCTCGAGCTTGCCGGGATAGCGGATCTGCGTGTCGTCGAAGCGCGCCAGCCAGATCCTGATCGGCCGCTCGCGCTCGGTCTCGGCTTCCTTGGGAGCCTCGTCGAATTCGCCCGAGACGCGCTTGGTGTAGATCTCGCAGACCAGCACGTCGCCGCGAGCGCCGGGGATGCCGGTGGCCGAGGCGGGCTCCATGCCGACCTTGCGGAACAGCACGTCGATGCGGCGCTTGCCGTCGTTGCTGCGCACGGTCTTGTCGCAGGCGGCGTCGCCGGCGAAGCCGACGCTGAGCGCGGCCGTCAGGGGATCGAGCGAGTCCTTGCGGTCGGCGTCGCTGATCGTCTGCTGCGGTGTCGGCTTCCACACGGGGGTGTGGATCTCCTGCAGGAAGCCCGCGGCGCCATACTGCGCCAGCCAGGTGCGCGGCTTGCCGTCGACGCTGATCGAGAGCGATCCCGCGGTCGGTTGCGCGCCCTGTGTCGTGAAACCGCCCCAGGCGCGGTTGCGGCCGACATAGTTCATGGTGACGGCCTTCAGCATGCCTTCCTTGTAGGTCGTCGTCTCGACGTCGTACTTCGAGCCATTGAAGCGCGCGGTGACGTCGATGCGGAACCCGGAAATGCCTCCGAACGTGATCTCGTAGGCGATGTCGACCTGGCGCGCATCCTGGGCCGCGACCACAGCGGGCGGTGCCAGACACGCGGCCAAAACCATGAAGGCCCTACGAAATCTCATGAAATCCCTTCCCGCCAGGGGGCTTACTTCGGCCGTATGTCCACGATAGAAGGCCGTCGCCCCCTACGCTACTGAACTCACGCGCCCGAAAGGCATTTTGCACTCATGTCGCTAGTGGCCAAAGATGGCGTTCCCAAGCTCGGTTTGAGGCGCAGCTGGGCCGTTTTGCGCGTAGTCGGCCGCTATTTGTGGCCTGAGGGCGAGACCGGCCTGCGCTGCCGGGTCGTCATCGCCTTGGCACTGCTGATCGTGGCCAAGGTCACCAACGTCTACGTACCGGTGCTCTACAAGCACGCCGTCGACGCGCTGGGCGAGCCCGCGACCCAGATCGTGGCCGTGCCGGTGGCCCTGATCCTGGCCTATGGCGTCGCCCGCATCCTGTCCCAGGCATTCGGCGAGCTGCGCGACGCCATCTTCGCGCCGGTCTCGCAGCGCGCCATCCGCAACATCGCGCTGCTGGTGTTCCATCACCTTCATGCCCTGTCGCTGCGCTTCCATCTCGAGCGCCAGACCGGCGGGTTGAGCCGCGTCATCGAGCGCGGCACCAACGGCATGGAGTTCCTGATCCGCTTCACCACCTTCAACATCCTGCCGACCCTGTTCGAGATCTGCCTGGTCGGCGTGGTGCTGTGGAGCCTCTATGACTGGCGCTTCTCCGCGGTGACCCTGGCGGCCGTCGGCGGCTACATCGCCTTCTCGGTCATCCTGTCGGAATGGCGCATCAAGTTCGTGCGCCGCATGAACGACGCCGACACCGACGCCAATGCCAAGGCGATCGACAGCCTCTTGAACTACGAGACGGTGAAGTACTTCGGCAACGAGGAGCACGAGGCGCGGCGCTTCGATGTCGGCCGCCGCCGTTACGAGCAGGCCGCCATCCGCTCCTCCCGCACGCTCTCGCTGCTGAACGTCGGGCAGGGGACCATCATCTCCTGCGGCCTGGCCGCGGTCATGGTCATGGCGGGCTATGGCGTCAAGGCCGGGACCATGACGATCGGCGACTTCGTGGCGGTCAATGCCTTCCTGATCCAGCTCTACATGCCGCTCAACATGCTGGGCTTCGCCTATCGCGAGATCAGGAATGCGCTGGTCAACATGGAGAGCATGTTTGGCCTCATGGACGTCAAGGCCGAGATCGCCGACAAGCCCGGCGCGCCGGCCTTGAAGGTGGCGGGCGGCGAGATCGTGTTCGACCATGTCGACTTCCATTACGAGAAGGCGCGGCCGATCCTGCATGACGTCAGCTTCCGTGTGGCCCCGGGCGACACGGTGGCGATCGTGGGCTCGAGCGGCGCCGGCAAGTCGACGGTCTCGCGTATCCTGTTCCGCTTCTACGACGTCGCCTCCGGCAGCGTGAAGATCGACGGCCAGGACATCCGCGACGTCAGCCAGGCGAGCCTGCGGGCCGCGATCGGCGTGGTGCCGCAGGACACCGTGCTGTTCAACGACACGATCTACTACAACATCTGCTATGGCCGGCCGGACTGCACCCGTGAGGAGGTCGAGCAGGCCGCGCGGCTCGCGCGCATCCACGACTTCATCATGGCCCTGCCGCAGGGCTACGACTCAACCGTGGGCGAGCGCGGCCTGAAACTGTCGGGCGGCGAGAAGCAGCGCGTGGCGATCGCCCGCACCATCCTGAAGAACCCCAGCATCCTCTTGTTCGACGAGGCGACCAGCGCGCTCGACACGCGCACCGAGCAGGAGATCCAGCGCTCGCTGGAAGAGGTGAGCCGCGGCCGCACCACCGTGGTGATCGCGCACCGGCTGTCGACCATCATCAACGCCGACGAGATCGTCGTGCTCGATCGCGGCCGCGTCGCCGAGCGCGGACGCCATGGCGAATTGCTGGCGCGCAACGGCCTCTATGCCGACATGTGGCGCCGCCAGCAGGAGGCCGCCCGCGAGGCCGAGCGCCACGTCCCAGAGGAAGAGGAACCGCCCTCGTTCCGCGCCGAGGGGCATCTGCGTGTCGCCGACTAGCCAAGCCGTCGCCGCCGGTCCCTGGCGTTCCCTTCTGCCCGTCTTCGCCGCCTGCGCGGCGATCGGCCTGCAGGCGGGCACGGCCATGCCGTTGGTGCCGCTGGCGCTCGAGCGGATGGGCCACGACAAGCTCACCATCGGCATCGTCGCCGCCGCCTGGGGCGTGGGCATGCTGGCCACCGCCTCGCACATTCCGCGGCTCGCCGCACGCTGGGGCGCGGTGCCATTCATTGTCGGCTCCGTGGTCGTGGGCTCGGTACTGACCGTCTCCTACACCCTGACCGACAGCGTCGCCGTCTGGTTCATCCTGACCCTGCTGCACGGCGCCATGGGCGGCGTACCCTGGGTGGTGAGCGAGATCTGGATGAATGTGGTCGTCGAGGAGAAGCGCCGCGGCCGCGTCATGGCGGTCTATTCCATGCTGGTGGCATTCGGCCTCGCGCTCGGCCCGTTCGTGCTGCAGGTCGTCGGCGTCTATGGGCCCAGGCCGTTCATCACCTGCGCCGTCCTGGCGCTGCTGGTCGCGCTGCCGTTGCTGCCCTACTGGCGGACGGCGCCCAGGATCGAGCATGCCGAGGACAGCGGCTACCTGCAGGTCGTGTTCATGGCGCCGCTCGCCATGCTGGCGGGCTTCGCCTGTGGCCTGGGCGAGCAGGTCGCCTTCAGCTTCCTGCCGGTCTATGCCGTCGGCGCCGGCGTGCCGGCCGAGACCGGCGCGCTATGGCTCTCGGCCTTCGTCATCGGCAACGTGGTGCTGCAATGGCCGATCGGCTGGATGGCTGATCATTTCGACCGTCGCGTCGTGCTGGCGGGCTGCGCGCTTGCCAGCACCTTGCTGGTCATCCTGCTATCGATGGTCTCGGCGCAATCGATCGCGATCATCGCCGTGATCGCGCTGTGGGGCGGATTGTCGTTCGCGATTTATCCCGTTGGGCTGGCGCTGCTCGGCCAGCGCATCGGCGGTGGCGACATCGCGCGCGCCAACACTGCCTTCAGCATGCTCTACATCCTGGGCGGCCTTCTAGGCCGGCCGCTTGCCGGCGCAGCGATGGATACGGTCGGCGATCCCGGGCTCGGCTGGACGCTCGCGGTCTTCTATTCGATCGCAGGCGTCGCGGCCTTGCTGGCGTTCCACCGACGCCGCTGATAAGGCTGCCGCAGCATGACAGTCGACCCGCTGCTCGAGCCGCTGCTGGCCGGCGACCGCCGCGCACTTGCCCAGGCCATCACCCTGATCGAATCGACGCGCTCCGATCATCGCGAGCGCGCCGATGCGCTGCTCGGTGGGCTGCTGCCGCGCACCGGCAAGTCGGTGCGGCTTGGCATCACCGGCGTGCCGGGCGTCGGCAAGTCGACCTTCATCGAGCGCTTCGGCCTCTCGCTGCTGGAGCAGGGCCGCTCGCTGGCCGTGCTTGCCATCGATCCGTCGTCCAAGCGCGGCGGCGGCTCGATCCTGGGCGACAAGACGCGCATGGAGGAGCTGTCGCGCCGGCTCGGCGCCTTCATCCGGCCCTCGCCGGCGGGCGCGACCTTGGGCGGCGTGGCGCGGCGCACGCGCGAGACCATGCTGCTCGTGGAGGCGGCGGGCTTCGACACGGTGATCGTCGAGACCGTCGGCGTCGGCCAGTCGGAGACCGCGGTCGCCGACATGGTCGACATGTTCATCGTCCTGCTGCTGCCGGCCGGCGGCGATGACCTGCAGGGCATCAAGCGCGGCGTCATCGAGCTCGCCGACCTGATCGTGGTCAACAAGGCCGACGGCGACCTCCTGGCCACTGCCAGGCGCTCGGTCTCGGACTACCAGCATGCGCTGCGCATGCTGCGCTCGCCGACCGCGGGCTGGACGCCCGAGGTCGCGACCGCGTCGGCCCTCACCGGCGCCGGCGTGGCCGAGGTCTGGCAGGTCGTCGAGCGCTTCATGGCGGCCGTGGGCGAGAAGGGTGTCGCCCGCCGCCGCGCCGACCAGGCCCGCGCCTGGATGTGGAACGAGGTGGGGGAAACCCTTCTGGCGGAGTTGCGCAAGCACCCCGGGGTCAGGAAACTGGTGACGGGCCTGGAGCGCGAGGTCGAGGCCGGCCGAGCAACCCCCGCCGCTGCGGCCCGTCGTATGCTAGAGGCTTTCCATGGCCGCTAAGTCCTTTGTCCGCCGCGCCCGTCGCGCCGCTGCCGCGCAGCAGGAGCTGCCGTTCTGGAAGCGCAAGACGCTCGCCCAGATGTCCAAGCAGGAGTGGGAATCGCTCTGCGACGGCTGCGGCATGTGTTGCGTCAATAAGCTCGAATACGAGGGCACCGGCGAGCTCGCCCAGACCGACACCTGCTGCAAGCTTTTAGACCCCAAGACGGCGCGCTGCCGGGACTACAAGAACCGCAAGAAGATCGTGCCGGACTGCATCCAGCTCACCCCAAGTGTAGTGGCCAAGATGGACTGGCTGCCCAAGACCTGCGGCTACCGCCTGGTCCATTTCAAGCAGGACCTCTACTGGTGGCACCCACTGGTCTCGGGCGACCCGGAAACCGTGCACGCAGCGGGAATCTCAGCCCGCGGACGGGTGATTCCGGAGGATCAGGTCGAGGATATCACCGAGCGGGTGGTGGACTGGTTCGCCTAAGGGCGGGTTGACGACCCTCCGCCAGACCCTTAAAAAGCCGGCCTTCCCGCCCTCCGGCGGGATCGTTTTTTAGCGGAAATCGCCATGCCTCGTCGTTGCGCCCTGTCGGGCAAGTCCGTGCAATACGGCAACAATGTGAGCCACGCCAACAACAAGACCCGGCGCCGGTTCATGTCCAACCTGCAGGTCGGTTCGGTCCTGTCGGATGCGCTCGGCCACACGGTCCGCCTGCGCCTGACCCCGCGCGGCATGAAGACCATCGAGCACAATGGCGGCATCGACGCCTATCTGCTGGGGACCAACGACAGCAAGCTCAGCCCCGAGATGAAGGTGCTGAAGCGCCGCGTCGTCTCGGCCAAGGCCAAGAAGGACGCAAAAAAGGCCGCGTAAGCGGCCTTTACTTTGCCAGCTCGAAGAGCAGCAGGATGTTGCGCTGAAGCGGATTGAAGTTGTCGTCCGAGATCAGCCACAGGAGCGTCTCGCCGCGCGGCCCGCGGGTCGCGGCGATGCCTTCCAGATTGTCGACTGCATAGGGCGAGGCGAGCCGCGCCAGCTCCTCGGCCTGCACCGTGCCGCCGGCCACGAGCTGGGCAGCATCGAAACGCATGACGCGGCAGCGCACGCCGCGCGCCATGTCGAAGGCGCGCTCGATCATGGCGAATGACCCGTCGGGCATTTGGGCGATTGCGGTCGGCCGGAAGTCGGGAATGGTGGCGTAGCTGAAGGTGCGCCACTGGTAGCGGCCGCCGGCTGACGGCGTGCCGATCCAGCCCATCACGGTGCCGGCTCGCTCGCTGTATTCCTCGCTGATCATGATGACGCGGCCGTCGGCCAGCGCCGTCATTGCCTCGATACCGCCATTGGGCGGCTGGCGGCCGATCTCGACCGGGCCTTCGACGGGGACCGGCACGGCGGTCAGCGTCGGGTAGCGCCACAGGCGGTGGTCGCGCTCGAAGGCGACCAGCCACGAGCCGTCGGCCAGGCGGGCCATCGCCTCGGCGTCGGCCTCGGCCTTGGTCGCGATCAGCCTGCCGTCGAGGCCGTGGAGCTGGCCGATGCGGGCGCTGCTCAGACCGGCGAGGTTGGCCTCGCCGTCATAGTCGATGGTGGCCGTGAGCCAGGCGCCCTCGTCGGAGATCGAGGTCAGGCTCTTGCCGTCGGGCGAGATGTGCAGGTCCGACCAGCCGCCGAAGTGCCGTGAATTGGCGGTCATCATGATGCCGCCGCGCCAGACCAGCCGGCCGATTGTCTTGGCCGCCGGGTCGTCGATCTTGAAGGGCTGCGAGGAGCTCCTGACGTCGAGCGTCTGCTCCTGCGCCACCGCCGGCCCCGGCGAGGCGCCGGCACAGGCCGTCGCCAGCAGGCAGACGACGAACAGCGAGCGCAGGATGGCGCGCAAGATCAGGCGGCGCGACGGCCCGACTTGCCGGCGGGAGCCTTGCCACCCTTGCCACCGCGCGGCGCGCGCGCTGCACGGATGTCCTTGAGCTCTTCCTCGTCGAACAGCGAGGCGAGCTGCTCCATCATCGTGCCGCCCAGCTGGTCGGCGTCGACGATGGTGACGGCGCGGCGGTAGTAGCGCGTGACGTCGTGGCCGATGCCGATGGCGATCAGCTCGACGGGCGAGCGCGTCTCGATCCAGTCGATGACGTCGCGCAGATGGCGCTCCAGGTAGTTGCCCGGATTGACCGACAAGGTCGAATCGTCGACCGGCGCGCCGTCGGAGATCACCATCATGATCTTGCGCTCTTCGGTGCGCGGCAGCAGGCGATTGTGCGCCCACAGCAGCGCCTCGCCGTCGATATTCTCCTTGAGGATGCCCTCACGAAGCATCAGGCCGAGGTTCTTGCGGGCGCGGCGCCACGGGGCGTCGGCCGGCTTGTAGATGATGTGGCGGAGATCGTTGAGGCGGCCCGGATTGGCGGGCTTGCCGGCGGCGAGCCACTGCTCGCGGCTCTGGCCACCCTTCCAGGCGCGCGTGGTGAAGCCCAGGATCTCGACCTTGACGCCGCAGCGCTCGAGCGTGCGGGCCAGGATGTCGGCGCTCATCGCCGCCACCGTGATCGGCCGCCCGCGCATCGAGCCCGAGTTGTCGATCAGCAGAGACACCACGGTGTCGCGGAAGTTGGTCTCCTTCTCCTTCTTGAAGGAGAGGGCGTGCATGGGATTGGCGACGATGCGGGCGAGGCGCGCCGCATCGAGCGTGCCCTCGTCGAGGTCGAAGTCCCACGAGCGGTTCTGCTGCGCCATCAGGCGGCGCTGCAGGCGGTTGGCGAGCTTGCCGATCACGCCCTGCAGATGTGAGAGCTGCTGGTCGAGATGGTTGCGCAGGCGGCCCAGTTCCTCGGCGTCGCACAGCTGGTCGGCATCGACGATCTCGTCGAACTTCACCGTATAGGCGTGATACTGCTGGCCCAGCGGCTCGTTGGAGAGCGCACCCGGCGGCAGCCACGGACGCTCGGCGCGGCCCGGCTCCTCCTCGTCGCCCGAGCCCATCTGCATCTCGGTCTGGGCCTGGTCAGCGACGGTCTCGGAGGCGTCCTCCTGCTCGGAAGCGTCCTCGGTCTCTTCGCCCTGGGCGCCGTAGCCGTGGGTCTCGCTCGAATCGCTCTGATCGTCGCCGGTCTCGTTGGACTGGCCGTCGGCGTTCTCCTGATCCTGCGAGTCCTGGTCGTCCTCGTCCTGCAGGTCGGCCGATTCATCGCCGAGCTTGAGGTCGCGGATGAGCTGGCGGGCGGCGCGCGCGAAGGACTCTTGGTTGCCCAGCGTCTCGCGCAGCTTCTGGAAGTCGCGGCCGGCGGCCGATTCGACGTCGGCGCGCCACATGTCGACCATTGCCTTGGCGGCTTCGGGCGGAGCGGCGCCCAAAAGCTGCTCGCGGGCGATCAGGCCGATCACGTCGGCGATCGGCGCATCGTCCTTGGACTTGATGCGGGCATGGCCGCGCTGGTCCGAGCGCTGGCGCCACAAGGCGGAGAGGTTGTCGGCGACGCCGGCCATGCGGCGGGCGCCGAGCGCCTCGACGCGGACCTGCTCGACGGCCTCGAAGATCGCTCGGGCAGTCTCGCCGCGTGGCACGCGGCGCAGATGGGTCTTGCGGTCGTGATGGCGCAGCTTCAGCGCCATCGAATCGGCCTCGCCGCGCACGCGGCTGACGTCCTCGACCGGCAGGTCGCGGGCCGGCACGGTAATGCGCGCCTCACTGCCCAGCAGCGAGCCGCCGTCGGGCACGAAGGAGACGTTCACTTCCTTGCGCGATACCGCCCGCATGGTGGTGGCGGTAACGCGCCGGAATTCCTCGATCGGCGTAGTGTCCTTGGCCATCTAGGCCACCTCGTCAGTGCAGCTTGCCGCCCTTGCCGCTTGAAGCCGGCAATTCCTTGCCGAAGCAGCGCTGGTAGTACTCGGCGAGCGTGCTGCGCTCGACCTCGTCGCACTTGTTGAGGAAGGTGAGACGGAAGGCAAAGCCGATATCGCCGCCGAAGATGCGGGCGTTCTCGGCCCAGGTCATCACCGTACGCGGAGACATCACGGTCGAGATGTCGCCGGCGATGAAGCCCGCGCGCGTCAGGTCGGCCAAAGCCACCATGGCGGACAGGATCTTGCGGCCGTCATCGGTGTCGTACATCGGCGTCTTGGCGGCGACGATGTTCACTTCCTGGTCGTGCGGCAGGTAGTTCAGCGTCGTCACGATCGACCAGCGGTCCATCTGGCCCTGGTTGATCTGCTGCGTGCCGTGATAGAGGCCGGTCGTGTCGCCGAGGCCCACGGTGTTGGCGGTCGAGAACAGGCGGAACGCCGGGTGAGGGCGGATCACCTTGTTCTGGTCGAGCAGCGTCAACTTGCCGTCGACCTCAAGCACGCGCTGGATCACGAACATCACGTCGGCGCGGCCGGCGTCATACTCGTCGAACACCAGGGCGGTCGGGTTCTGCAGCGCCCACGGCAGGATGCCCTCGCGGAACTCGGTCACCTGCTTGCCGTCGCGCAGCACGATCGCATCCTTGCCGATCAGGTCGATACGGCTGATGTGGCTGTCGAGGTTGACGCGCAGGCAGGGCCAGTTGAGGCGCGCAGCGACCTGCTCGATGTGGGTCGACTTGCCCGTGCCGTGGTAGCCCTGGACCATGACTCGTCGGTTGTGGGCGAAGCCCGCAAGGATCGCCATCGTGGTGTCGGAGTCGAAGAGGTAGGCGTCGTCGACCTCCGGCACGTGCTCGGATGCCTGGCTGAAGGCCGGGACTTCCATGTCCGTGTCGATGCCGAAGAGCTGACGGGCAGAAACCTTGATATCCGGCATGCCCGAGACGTTCTGCCGGGCCGCGGTCGTCGTAGAGGCCATCACGTTGTCCTACAAAACAAAGCCCGCCAAATTGCGGGGTAAATCAATGATCGCAGGCCATTTTGTGCACTGCAAGCGACCAATTGCCGTGGCTGCCTTGAATAGGGCTAATCACTCGGCCGGAAGGTGCTCCGATGATCGCAGAGTGGAATAGGCGGCGTTGATTTCCTTCAGTTTTTCCTCGGCATCCCGCGCGCCGCCATTGGCATCGGGATGATGGATTTTCACCAGTTCCTTGTAACGAGATTTCACGTCTGCCTGGGTTGAGGGCCAGGAAAGTTCAAGGACATCAAGGGCTGAGCGCTCGGCCGGGGTCAGTTGCTCGCTGCCATCGAACTTGGGCTGCGGCCGCTCGCCCAGTCCGGCATCGTCAGCAAGGTCGAACGGGTCATGGATATGGACATATGGGCCGTTGCTGCGGCGGGCGCCGAGCGGCCAGACCGGGCGGCGCCAGGTCGTGTCGGCGCGGATATGGGCCTCGATCTGCTCGGCACCGAGGCCGGCGAAGTAGTCCCACTTCTTGTTGTACTCGCGCACGTGCTCGAGACAGAACCAGCGATACTCGTTCAGCCGGTCACGCGCGCGCGGCGCGCGATACTCGCCGGCAAGCCTGCAGCCCGGCGCTTCGCAGACCCGCTGATCCAGCGCTGCGCCGTCGGTGGCCATCAAGGGTTTCGCTCGCCGTCGAGACATTCGGATAATATGTGTTCAACGGAATGACGCGGCAAGAGAGGCGAGTGATGGGCAAGGTCGCTAACGCGATTGACAACAAGCTGCGGACGGAGTTCGACCCGGTGCGCCTCGCCATCGAGGACGAGTCGTCGCGCCATCACGGCCATGCTGGCTGGCGCGAAGGCGGCGAGACCCATTTCCGTGTCGAGATCGTGTCGGCGGCGTTCGAAGGCAAGAGCCGCGTGACGCGCCAGCGACTTGTCTATGCTGCGCTCAAGGCCGAGCTCGATGCCGGCCTGCATGCGCTGGCGCTGACGACGCTGACGCCTGCAGAAGACAAGAAGTCTTAAGGGAGCGCGGGCCTCCGGCCCGCATTCATGAGCGGGCCGGAGGCCCGCGCTCCCATCAGCCGTCCATCTCGATATCTTTGCCCACCGCCGCAGCGCGCACGGCTTCGGCGTCGGGGCCCGTATAGAAGTGCGGCGCCCAGCGCTTGACCACCGGCCCATCGGCCGACCAGGCGTAGCAGTTGTCGATCACATAGGGCTTCTGCTTGGGCGCGTCGGGATCGACGGGCTTGGGCGGTTTGCCGATCTTGTGGCGATGGGCGAGGGTGAGTTCGCGCGCCTTGCCCGACGACACGGTCTGGAACGCCGTGGTCGCCACCGGGCCCAGAAGCTCGACGATGTGGGTGCAGCCGTGCACGCCGCCCAGCCGCTCCTTCACCTTGCGGTGGAAGCCGCCTCCGATGCGCAAGCCGATCAGCTTCTTGAAGTCGGGCGTGACGTTGCCGCAGATCTGGTAGGGCGACTTGTCGGTCACCGCCTCGACATCGACGATGATGAAGCGATGGTCGACCGTCAGCCTAATCGACATGTCATGGACGAAATCGCCCGGCTTCAGCGGACCACGCCATTCATTGGAATGCTCGTAGGTCTTCTCGTCGGTGATGTGGCCCTCGATGTCCCACAGGCCATCTTCGCGGAAGAAGCCCTGGCAGGTGACACGGCGCGTATGCAGGTGCTGTCGCCCGACCGGCGGCGAAAGCGGCATTGGCAGATTCCTCTCTGGGTGAGCCTCAGTTCTCGGCAGCCTCTATGGCGAGGGGCGGCATGATGCGCAACTCGGCGATCCGCGTGCCCTCGCGCTTCAGAATTTCGAAGCGGAATCCGTAAAATGCGTAGGTCTGGCCGACCTCGGGGATGCGCCGCGCCTCATGCAGCACCAGCCCGGCGATGGTGATGGCGACGTTCTCCGGCAGCCCCCAGCCGAACTCGCGGTTGAGGTCGCGGATCGGCACGTCGCCCTGGCTGATCAGGCTGCCGTCTTCGCGCCTGACCACGCCACGCTTGATGGCGTCGTGCTCATCCTCGATGTCACCGGTGATCTCCTCGATGATGTCCTCGAGGGTGATGATGCCGCGCAGCGCGCCGTACTCGTCGACGACGATGGCGAAATGCTCGTGGCGGGCGCGGAAGGCCTGCAGCTGGTCGAAGCAGGTCGTCGATTCGGGGATGAACCAGGGCTGCGTCATGACGGCATCGATCTTGACCGCCTCCGGTCCGCCTGCGGCCCTGACGGCGCGGAACAGGTCCTTGGCATGGACGACGCCGATGATGTTGTCCGCTTCGGTGCGATAGACCGGGATGCGCGTGTAGGGCGCCTCCAGCATCTGGCCGACGATCGCGTCCATCGGCTGGTCGGCGTCGATCAGCACGACGCTGCCGCGATGGGTCATGACGTCGCCCACCGTGCGATCACCGAGATCCAGCACTGAGCGCAGCATCGCCTTCTCGGCGGGCGCGATCTCGTCCGTCTGGCCATGGCCGTGCAGCTCGATGGCGCCGCGCAGCACGTCGGCATGCTCCTCGGCATCGGGCGTTCGGTCGACGCGCACTCCCAGCAGGCCGAGGAAGAAGCGCGAAATCGAGGCGACGCCGCGCGCCATAGGCCCGAGGATGGCGAGCGTGACCACGATCGACGGCGCCAGCGTCAGCGCCACGCGGTCGGCACGCAGCAGCGCCCACGTCTTGGGCATGACCTCGGCGAAGATCACCACCATGACGCCGACCGCCACGGTGGCGTAGACGATGCCGGCGGCGCCGAAGATCGCGGTCAGCACGGCCGTCGTCAGCGACGCGGACAGGATGTTGACCACGCTATTGCCCAGCAACACTGCGCTCACCGCCTCGTCCTTGCGGTCGAGCAGGCTGTTCACCACGGCGGCGCGCTTGTTGCCCTGCTGGGCCAGTCGATGCATGCGCGGCCGCGAAGCGCCGGTGATCGCCGTCTCGGCGGCCGACATGTAGGCGCCGAGTGCCAGGCAGAGCACGACCAGCGGCAGGGCGACCGATATCGGCAGATCGAGGTGGAGCTCAGCTTCCATTCGACCTCAGGCAGCGAGGGCGTCGTCGAGCAGGCCGCGCAATGCCGCTTCGTCGACCTCTCGGGTGACGAAGGCTTTGCCGATGCCGCGCGCCAGGATGAAGGTGAGTTTGCCGCCATCGGCCTTCTTGTCGCCGCGCATATGCTCGATCAGCCGCGCGGCCTCCCATTTGCGGCGGTTGTCGCCGCCGATCGCCCGGAGCCGCATCGGCAATCCAACCGATCCGAGATGGCGACGCACACGGTCGGCATCGGCCTGCGGGCACAGTCCCAGCCGGGCGGAGAGGTCGAAGGCCATGGCCATGCCGGTGCCGACGGCCTCGCCGTGCAGCAGCTCGCCGCCGAAGCCGATCTCGGCCTCGAGCGCATGGCCAAACGTGTGGCCGAGGTTCAGCAGGGCGCGCAGGTCGGTGGTCTCGCGCTCGTCGGCCGCCACGATGCGCGCCTTGGCGAGGCAGCTCTGCTCGATGGCGTAGGTCCGTTTGGCGGCGTCGCCCGACAGCACCGCGCCACCATTGGTCTCGCACCAGGCGAAGAAGTCGGGATCGTCGATCAAGCCGTACTTGGCGACCTCGGCGTAGCCTGCCAGCAACTCGCGTCGCGGCAGGGTGTCGAGCACCTCGGTGTCGGCCAGCACCAGGCGCGGCTGATAGAAGGCGCCGACCAGGTTCTTGCCGTGCCGCGTGTTGATGCCGGTCTTGCCGCCGACCGACGAATCGACCTGGGCCAGCAGCGTGGTCGGCACCTGTATGAAGTCGACGCCGCGCAGCAGCACGGCGGCGGCAAAGCCCGTGAGATCGCCGACCACGCCGCCGCCCAGCGCCACCAGGGTGGTCTTGCGGTCGGGCCGCTGGTCGAGCAGCTCGTTCATCAGCTTGCCGAAGGCGCCGAACTCCTTGCTGGTCTCGCCGGCGGGCACGGTGACCGTGCTTGCCTTGATGCCGGCCTTGTCGAACGAAGCGGCCAGTCGGGCGCCATAAAGAGGCGCCACGGTCTCGTCGCTCACGATCGTGACCTTGGGCGCCGCCAGCAGGGGCCGGCAGAGCGCCCCGGCCTGGTCGATCAGGCCAGGGCCGATCGCGATGTCGTAGCTGCGACCCGCCAGCTCGACGCGAATGGTGCGTGCGTTCATGCCGGCGTCTTCTCAGGCTGCAGATGGGCGCGCAACGCCTCTATGACCTGATCGGTCGTGCGGTCGGCGGGCTGCGCCGTCGAATCGACGATGACGTCGGCCTCGGCATAGATCGGATAACGCTGGCTCATCAGGCGTGCGAGAACCTCCTTGGGATCGCCGTTGCGCAACAAGGGCCGATGGGCGCGCTTGCGCACGCGGTCGTACAGAACGTCGAGCTCGGCGCGCAGCCAGACGGTCACCGCCTTGGTCCGCATCAAGTCGCGCGTGTCGGGGTCGATATAGGCGCCGCCGCCGGTCGACAGCACGTGCGGCGGCTCGTCGAGCAGGCGCGAAATGACGCGGCGCTCGCCGGCGCGAAAGTCGGCCTCGCCGTACTTCTCGAAGATCTCGGCGATCGAGCAGCCGGCGGCGCGCTCGATCTCGTCGTCGGCGTCGACGAACGGCAGGCCGAGCCGCAGTGCCAGCCGCTTGCCGATGGCGCTCTTGCCCGCGCCCATCAGGCCCACGAGGGCGACGGTGCGCGGCAGCGATAGGGGGGGCCGGGCGTCCATGACGTGAACACATGGATGTCGCCCATTCCGTGCACCGTTTCAAGCGAGAGGCTCGCCGGCCACAATAAGGATTGTGCGCGATTGCCGCTTGGGCGCTAGCCGAGGTAGGTTGCCCGCGTCGTGCCCCTGTTCCGCTCCAGAAATCGATTCAGCGTGCCCACCCTGAAGATTGGGCCGGTGGTCACCGTCATTGTCGTCAGCCTGCTTATTGCGGGCTTGGTGGCGCTTGCCGTGATCGAACCTCGCCCGCCGGTGCGGCAGTTCGAGGTTCCCGTGCCCAATGAACGCTTCGCGCGCTAGCTTGGCCATTGCCGCGGCGGTGATCTTGGCGGTGACGGCCGCGCCGCCGGTGGGCGCGCAGACTCCGGACTTCGATAGCCAGCCGACCGGCTTCCTGACGGCGACCACCGGGGGCATGCCGGCCAACGCCTGGGCAGGGACCTCGCTCGCCACCGCCAAGCGTCTGGTCACGGCTCTGCCCAATGCGCCGCGCAGCCGCGCCTTGCGCGACCTGCAGTTCAAGGTCCTGGTGAGCCAGCTCACGCCGCCGGCGCCGGACGGCAGTCCGCCGCCCAGCCTGTTCATGCGCAAGGTCGAGAAGATCGCCGCCATGGGCGAGGCAGAGAGCCTGAACGAGATGGTGCGCAATGCCGGCGGCTACGCCGACCCGGCGGTCGCCTCGACGGTGGCCAATGCCCTGATGCTGGCGGGAGAGCGGCACGGCGCCTGCGCCATCGTCAAGCAATGGCAACTGAGCGAGCCCTTCAGCGGTCGCGCCCAGGCCGCCTGCCGGCTGCTCGACGGCGACCAGAACGCGGCGCGCGCTGCCAACCTTTCGTCGGCCCAGCAGGTCGATGGTCCGGCGCTGATGGCGATCGCCCTCATGCACGCGCAGGTGCCGGCCAACGTGCTGCGCAACGCGCAGCCCGCGATCGTTCGCGCTCTCGTCGGCCTGAAGCCGCTGCCGATCGCCACGCGCATCGAAATCGCCGAACGCGGCGAGGCCCTGGCCATCATCGAGGCGACCAAGCTCGGCGACCTTTATCTCGAGGCATTGCGTGACGGCGCCGCGCTGCCGGCGGCGACCGCGCGCCGGGCGCGGATGGTGGCGGCGGCGCGCAGCACCTCCAACCCCAACGAGATGTTCAGCTCGATCGCCACCGCCTATGGCGAGGCGCGCGACAGCCCGTTGTTCCCGACCATCGCCCGGGCGAGCGCCGCGGCCCTGATCAATCTGCCGGCCCAGCCGCAGTTCGCCAATGTCGCGCAGGAAGCGATGCGCGGCTTCCTGCTGCTGGGTGCCAAGCTGCAGACGCAGGCCTGGATCCAGCTGGCGCTGAGCGCCGTGACGAACAATGCGCGCGCCATCATCGCGCTCGACCGGCTGGTGCCGCTGGCGGCGGTTGCCGGTCTCGACGACGCCAAGCGCCTCTCGGTCGGCGAGATCAATCGCTGGTACGAGGTGACGCGCGACGACGATGCCACCCGCGGGCCGCTGCGCGGTTATCTGCTGCTGGAGTTGTTGCGTTCGACCGGCTTCGACCTGCCGCCGAAGTCGACCGACCTGCCCGACAAGCCGCCCGGCAGTGCGCGCCTGGTGATGCCGCCCACCGCCAGCCTCCAGGCCCTGGTCAATGCTGCCGCCGGCGGCCGGCGCGCCGAGACGTCCTTGCTGGCGCCGATCGCCGCCAACGAGACGCCGCTCAACGAGCTCCATCCCGCGGCCATCGCGACGATCGTGCGGGCACTGCGCTCGGTCGGCGAGGACCATTCGGCCCGCCTGTTCGCCGTTGAGACGGCGATCGCCTACGGCCTCTAGGGACCGTGAAGAAGAAGCCGTCCACGCCGTTGTCGCGCGAGGCCGAGGCCTTCATCGAGATGCTGTCGGCCGAGCGCGGCGCGTCGCTGAACACGACGGCGGCCTACGGCGCCGATCTCAAGGACCTCGAGACCTTCCTGGCGCGACGCAAGAAGAAGCCAATCAACGCTGACACCGAGGCCCTGCGCGCCTACCTGAAGTCGCTCGACTATGTCGGGATGACGCCGCGCACCGTGGCGCGCCGGCTGTCGGTGATCCGCCAGTTCTTCCGCTTCCTGCTGGCCGAGCGGCTGCGCGAGGACGATCCGGCGAGCACGCTCGATTCGCCCAAGCTCGGGCGGCCGTTGCCCAAGGTGCTGTCGCGCGATGAGGTTGACCGGCTGATCGAGGCGAGCCGGCGCGACGACGACCACGGACGCATGGCGACGCTGCTGGAGATCCTCTATGCCGCGGGCCTGCGCGTGTCGGAGCTGGTGACCCTGCCGCTCGCCGCCGTCGAGCGCGATCCCGCCACGCTGGTGGTGCGCGGCAAGGGCAACAAGGAGCGCATGGTCCCGCTCAGCGACCCGGCGCGCCTGGCGATCGTCGCGTGGCTGCACGTCCGTGCCGCCATGCTCGAGGAGGGCGAGAAGTCACGCTTCCTGTTTCCCTCTCGCGGCCGCACCGGGCATCTGACGCGCCAGCGCTTTGCGCAGCTCCTGAAGGAGGCGGCATTGGCGGCCGGCATCGATCCGGCGCGCGTGTCGCCGCACGTGCTGCGCCACGCGTTCGCCAGCCATCTGCTCGAAGGCGGCGCCGACCTGCGCAGCGTGCAATTGATGCTGGGCCATGCAGATATCGCCACGACCCAGATCTACACCCATGTGCTGGACGAGAAGCTCCGGGCGCTGGTGCAGGACAAGCACCCGCTGGCACGTCGCAAGCGCCGTCCGCCGGGCTGAAGGCGGCCGGTTGACAGGATTCCGGTGCCGGGCGACACCTGAAAATCAATGACCACCTACCTCGACTTCGAGAAGCCGATCGCCGAGCTCGAAAGCAAGATTGCCGAGCTGCGCCATCTGCCGAACTCGGGCGATGTCGACATCGCCGAGGAAGTCATGCGCCTGCAGGACAAGGTGCAGAAGCAGCTGCGCGCGACCTACGCCAAGCTGACGCCGTGGCAGCGCGTGCAGGTGGCGCGCCATGCCGAGCGGCCGCACGCTCAGAGTTACATCGACCGGCTGATCACCGACTACCAACCCCTGGCGGGCGACCGCGTGTTCGGCGAGGACGCCGCCATCGTCGGCGGTGTCGGCCGGCTCGGCTCCCGCAGCGTGGTGGTGATCGGCCAGCAGAAGGGCGATGACACCGATTCGCGCATCAAGCACAATTTCGGCATGCCGCGGCCCGAGGGCTATCGTAAGGCGCAGCGGCTGATGAAGCTTGCCGATCGCTTCCACCTGCCGGTGGTCACCCTGGTCGACACGCCGGGCGCTTATCCCGGCCTGGATGCCGAGGCGCGCGGCCAGGCCGAAGCCGTGGCGACCTCGATCGACACCTGCCTGTCGCTCGGCGTGCCGCTGGTCAGCGTCGTGATCGGCGAGGGCGGTTCGGGCGGTGCGCTGGCCATCGCCTCGGCCGACCGCGTCTACATGCTGGAGAACTCGATCTACTCGGTGATCACGCCGGAAGGCTGCGCCTCGATCCTGTGGCGCTCCAACGCCAACGCCCAGGAGGCCGCCGAGGCGATGAAGGTGACGGCGGCGGATCTCAAGAAGCTCGACATCATCGACGACGTGATCCCCGAGCCGATGGGCGGCGCCCATCGCAGTCCAGACGAGACGATCGACCTCGTCGGCAAGGTCATAACCGAGGCGCTGGGCGAACTTTCAGGCCTCGACGCCGATACGCTGCGCCAGCGAAGGCAGGACAAGTTTTTGGAGATGGGGAAGAAGGGGCTTTAACGGGAGCGCGGGCCTCTGGCCCGCTCATGTCTT
>NZ_BKAJ01000149.1 GCF_007992495.1 Reyranella soli | reverse complement strand
CCTGGAGGCCCGCGGTCCGATGAGCTTGAAGTGAGGATCCGTTCAAAATGCTTCGTCTGCCCTACCACAACCGCTACGCCTATTCGCCGATCACCGAGCGCAAGGATTATTCCTGGCCCGACGGCAAGCGGCTCGCCGTCTATCTCGGCCTCAACATCGAGCATTTCGCCTTCGGCGCCGGCGACGGCCACCTGCTGACAGTAGCCGGCACGCCGCCCGATCCGCGTACCTTCGCCTGGCGCGACTACGGCAACCGCGTCGGCGTGTGGCGTTGCCTGGAACTGTTCGACGAGCTCAACCTGCCGGCCGCACACCTGATCAACACCACGGTGTTCGATTACGCGCCGCAGATCGTGGCCGCCCTCAAGGCGCGCGGCGACGAATTCATCGGCCACGGCCGCACCAACGCCGAGCGCCACGGCCAGATGTGGGAAGCCGACGAGAAGCGTTTCCTCGAGGAGGTGCGGGACGCCATCGAGAAGGCCTCAGGCAAGCGCCCGCGCGGCTGGATGGCGCCGTGGATGAGTTCCAGCCATCACACGCCCGACCTTTTGAAGGAGACGGGTTTCGACTTCCTGATGGACTGGCCGGCCGACGACCAGCCGCTCTGGATGAAGACCCGCTCGGGTCCGCTGATGAGCGTGCCCTATCCCATCGAGATCAACGACAGCCCGCAGATCCTGGTGCGCCATCACACGCCCGAGCAGTTCCGCGACTTCATCATCGGCCAGTTCGAGGAGCTGCTGCGGCAATCGGCCAAGCAGCCACTGGTCTGCGGCATCGCCCTGCACACGATGATCGTGGGCCAGCCCTATCGCCTGCGCATGCTGCGCGAGGCCCTGCAGCACATCGTCAATCATTCCCAGAAGGACAAGGTCTGGCTCACCCGGCCCTCGGCGATCTACGATCACTGCGCCGCCCTGCCCAAAGGCACGATGGTGCCGCCGCCGGCGTAGGCGGCCCGTCGCAGCCTCACATCTCGCCGGATATCCTCGATAGCAACGGCGGCTTCGGGCTTCTATGATCGCCTGTCGCCTTGACTATGGGGATGCTGCCGGTGGCGCATGGGGGTTCGACTGGAGACGCAAGGGATGATGGGCTGGAACAAGGCGCAGGCAGCGCGCCACGTCCGCCGTGCGGCCGGCGCCGCGCTGGCGAAGGGCAAGATCGTCGAGGCGCGGGACACCACGCGGCTGCTGGAAGCCGTGATCCGACCGGGCGACCGCGTCTGCCTGGAGGGCGACAACCAGAAGCAGGCCGACCTGCTGGCGCGCGCCCTCGCGGCGGCGGATGTTGGTAAGCTGCACGACCTGCACATGGTGCAGTCGGGCGTGGTACTGCCCGAACATCTTGACCTGTTCGACAAGGGCATCGCCCGGAAGCTGGACTATGCCTTTTCCGGCCCGCAGTCGACGCGCATCGCCAAGATGCTGTTCGGCGGCAAGATCGAGTTGGGCGCGGTCCACACCTACCTCGAGCTGTTCGCCCGCTACTTCGTCGACCTCACGCCCCACGTCGCGCTGATCGTCGCGGTCAGCGCCGATCGCGACGGCAATCTCTTCACTGGGCCCAACACCGAGGATACGCCCACGGTGGTCGAGGCCACGGCCTTCCACGACGGCATCGTCATCGCCCAGGTCAACGAGATCGTCGACAAGGTGCCGCGCGTCGATATCCCCGGTGACCGCGTCGACTTCATCGTGAAGTCGGACAAGCCGTTCTACGTCGAGCCGCTGTTCACCCGCGATCCCGGCGCCATCACCGAGGCGCAGATCCTGACGGCGATGATGGCGATCAAGGGCATCTACGCGCCCTATGGTGTCAAGCGGTTGAACCATGGCATCGGCTTCAACACCGCGGCCATCGAGCTGCTGCTGCCGACCTACGCCGAGAGGCTGGGGCTCAAGGGCAAGATCGCGACCCGCTTCGCGCTCAACCCGCATCCGACGCTGATCCCGGCCATTGAATCGGGCTGGGTGGAGCAAATCCATTCGTTCGGCGGCGAGGTCGGGATGGAGGACTACATCCGGGCGCGGCCAGACATCTTCTTCACCGGCATCGACGGCTCTCTGCGCTCCAACCGCGCCATCTGCCAGACCGCGGGCCTCTATGCTTGCGACATGTTCATCGGCTCGACCCTGCAGATCGACCTGCTGGGCAATTCCTCCACCGTCACGACTTCGCGTATCGCGGGCTTCGGCGGCGCGCCCAACATGGGCTGCGATCCCCATGGCCGCCGCCATCCCAGCGACGCCTGGCTGCTGGCCGGGAAGGAGGCCGCGCCCGACATGCCGGCGCCACTGCGCCGCGGCCGCAAGCTCGTGGTGCAGATCGTCGAAAGCTTCGGCGACAAGAACGTGCCGACCTTCGTCGAGAAGCTCGACGCCCTGGATCTGGCGGAGAAGCTGAACCTCGAGCTGGCACCGATCATGGTCTATGCCGACGACGTCACGCACATCGTCAGCGAGGCCGGCATCGCCAACCTGCTGCTTTGCCGCACGCGCGACGAACGCGAGCAGGCGATCCGCGCCGTGGCGGGCTACACCGACGTCGGCCGCGGCCGCGACAAGAAGATGGTGCAGCAGCTGCGCGAGCGCGGCGCGGTGCGCTGGCCGGAGGATCTCGGCATCGATCCGCTCGACGCCGACCGCAGTCTGCTGGCGGCGCGCTCGGTCGAGGATCTGGTTCATTGGTCCGGCGGGCTCTATGCGGCGCCCTCCCGCTTCCGCAACTGGTGAGGCTGCGATGGAAACCTTCTCCTACCGTCAAACGGCTGGCCGGCGGTCGGCAGGAACACGGGCCCAGGCGATCGTCGGCGTGGTCGCCTCGGGCAATCTCGAGGTGCTGGTCGAACGGGTGCTGCCCGACACCGAGTGCCAGATCGACGTGAGCACGCCGATCAGCGGTTTCGGCAAGGTCTGGGAGGCCGTCGTCGCCGACTTCGTCGAGCGCCGTTCGCCCGGCGGTCTCAAGCTTTCGATCAATGACGGCGGCGCGCGCGCCGACACCGTTGCCCTGCGGCTCGCCCAGGCGGTGCGCTTGATCGAGGAGGACATGAAATGACGGACCAGAAGACGGTCACGCCCTTCCAGCGTCACACCTCCAGCTGGTACGAGTCATCGGCGCGCGATCGTGTCCGGCTGCTGCTCGATGCCGGCTCCTTCCGGGAATTCATCGGCCCCGAGGCGCGCGAGATGAGCCCGCATCTCGATCTCTTCGACCTGCCAAAGCAGTTCGACGACGGCATCGTCGTCGGCCGCGGCATGCTGGGCGGCAAGCCGCTCTTCGTGGCGGCGCAGGAAGGCCGCTTCATGGGCGGCGCCTTCGGCGAGGTCCATGGCGCCAAGCTGACGGGCCTGCTGCGCGCGGCGCGCGACACCAGGCCGGCGATCCCGGTGCTGATCCTGTTCGACACCGGCGGCGTGCGGCTGCAGGAGGCCAATGCCGGCGAACTGTCGATCTCCGAGATCATGCGGGCACTGGTCGAGGCGCGCACCGCCGGTGCCAAAGTGGTCGGCCTGATCGGCGGCCGCTCCGGCTGCTACGGCGGCGGCGGCCTGATTGCCGGCACCTGCTCGGCGTTGGCGGTGTCCGAGCATGGCCGCATCGCCGTCTCGGGACCCGAGGTCATCGAGACCAATCGCGGCATCGAGGAGTTCGACTCCAAGGACAAGAGCCTGGTGTGGCGTACCATGGGCGGCAGGAACCGCCGGCTGATCGGCGGTGCCGATGCCTTCGTCGACGACACGATCGAGGCCTTCCGTGCCGCCGCGCTGTTGCTGATCGAGCGTGCTCCGGCGTTCGACCTCGACATGCTGAAGGCCGAGCAGGCGCGCCTGACCGAGCGTCTCCAGCGCTTCGGCGACTGCGCCGACGCCGTCGATATCTGGGCCCGCGAGGGCATCGCCGACGCCAGATCGGTTCCCGGCCTGTCCACCGAGGCATTCACCGCGATCGCCGACAAGGCCAGGGAGCCGCGCTATGACGCTCGCTGAGATCCTCGCCTCGCTGTTTCCCGCCGGCCACGACGTCGTGCAGGACAGGGGCATCCTGCTGGGCTCGGGTCCGCTGAAGGATGGCGGACACATCACCGTCATCGGCGTTGCCGATCGCACGCCGCTCGGCATCGACGACCTGGTGCGTCTGTCGGGCCATGTGCTGAAGGCGGTCGAGGCCGGTGGGCGCGACCCGATCCTGGTGCTGATCGACAGCGACAGCCAGCGCATGAGCAAGCGCGACGAACTGCTGGGCTTGAATGAGTTCCTCGCCCATCTCGCCAAGTGCTTGCTGCTCGCCGACATGCAGGCCCATCACACGGTCGGTCTTCTTTACGGCCACAGCGCGGCGGGCGCCTTCATCGCCACGGCAATGTCGACCCGCACCCTGGTCGCGCTGCCCGGCGCCACGCCGGTGGTGATGGATCTGCCGTCGATGTCGAAGGTGACCAAGCTCACGATCGAGACGCTGCAGGAGAAGGCGAAGTCGACGCCGGTCTTCGCGCCCGGCCTCGACAATCTTGCGCAGACCGGTGCAGTGCTGGCGATCTGGGACGATAAGCGTTCGCTGGCCGACCAGTTGCAGACGGTACTGGGTGAGGCTGCCGCCGGCGACCGGCGCGATCGCCTCGGCAAGGAACGCAAGGGCCGGCCCAAGGCGGCCGACATCGCTGAGCGCGTACGTGAACTCGCCCTTCACCCGGCGTGACCCCGGGCTGCGGCGGCACGATCTCGCCTTCCTTTCGCCAGCGGCCTGGCCTGCGGTGCTGGAGCGGCACCGTGACGTCGCAGCGGAACCGATGCTTGCCGGGTGGGTCGAGCGCGGCTGGCCGCTGATCGCGCGCCGGATGGCCCCTGGCGATGAGATGGGCGATGCGGCGGGCGTGCCGCTCGGCCTGCCGTTGCCGCCGGCGCAGGGCAAGCGTCGGCTGGCCTTCGTCGTCCCGGCGGAGGCCATCGTCTCGACGTCGCCGCCGCCGACCATGGAAGCCGCGATGGAGGCGGCGCCCGCCTCGTGGCGGCCGACCATGGACCGGCTGGTCGGGATTGCGGCGGCCTGTGGCGGCGAGGCTCGCTTGTACGGCAGCCTGGCATGGCGGTTGTTGACCGGGCTCGACTACCTGACGGCGCGATCGGATCTCGACATGCTGCTGCCGTTGCCGGCGCGGCACGACGTGCGATGTCTCACCGATACGATCGCCGCCCTCGAACGCGCCGCGCCCATTAACCTCGACGGCGAGCTGGTGCGCAGCGACGGCGCGGGCGTGAATTGGCGCGAGTTGCACGAAGGGGCGGCGCAGGTGCTGGTGAAGACGGCGGGAGAGGCTGTTCTGCTGGACACGGCGGACTTCCTGGGCCAATGACGGCGGTGATCGCCAATCTCGCCGTGTCGTGCCTCGAGCTCGAGGCGACGACCTATCCGAAGCCGGGTTTGGTCAGCACCGTCGATTCCGGAAGCCACGACGATATGGATATCGACACCCTTCGGCGCAGCGCCGATGCTATTCGGCCTTTTTTTTCGAGCCTCGCCGAGGCCGGCGCAGCGGGCTGTGGCATGAAGCGGCTGCGCGCCATAGGGCTGCAGGCCGAAGCAGCGATGCTGGCGGCGACCGGCGGCGTCAATGCCCACCGCGGCGCCATCTTCGGCCTGGGTCTTCTTTGTGCCGCGGCCGGCCGGAACGAGCCTGGTCGGACACTCGGAGAGACCGTGGTCCGCGCCTGGGGTGAGGACATCGCCGACGGGCCGCGGCGCTACGGTGCGGGAGGTGCAAGGCAGGAAGCGGCACAGGGATTTCCCAGCATCTATCGTATCGCCCTGCCGGTGCTGAACAGCGTCGACGGCGAGGCGGGCCGCGTGCAGGCCTGCTTCGCGCTCATCGCCGGCGTCGAGGACACGAACCTGTTGCACCGGGGCGGCCGGGAGGGTCTGCGGTTCGCGCAGACGGAGGCGCGCGCCTTTCTCGAGGAAGGTGGCGTCGGCAGGAATGGCTGGCGCGAGCGTGCGGCCGCCGTGCATCGCGCCTTCGTTGTCCGGCGCCTCAGTCCCGGTGGTGCGGCCGATCTGCTCGCCATGAGCCTGTTCGTGCAGGCTCACGAGGCATGGTCGTGACGTTGGCGCTGCTCTGCTCGGGGCAGGGGCTGCAGAGTGAACGGATGTTCGCCTTGACCGGCGATGCGCTGCCGGCCGCCGGCCTTTTCGAGCATGCGGCGAGGCTGCTCGGCGGCGATGCCCGTGATCTGGTGCGTCAGTCCGACGACGCCACGCTGCATGGCAATCGCGTCGGCCAGGTCTTGTGCACGCTGCAAGCCGTGGCGGCCCAGGCCTGCCTCGGCGATGCCTGGCCGCGGCCGCTGGTCGTCGCCGGATACAGCGTGGGCGAGGTGGCGGCCTGGAGCGTGGCTGGGCTCGTCGCGCCCGAGACGGCGCTCGATTTGGTGGCGCGTCGCGCTGACGCCATGGATGCGGCCAGCTCTGCGGGCGATGGCCTGCTTTTCGTACGCGGCCTGACGCGCGCGACGGTCGAGACTCTCTGCCGCCTGCACGATGCGGCGATCGCCATCGTCAATCCGGGCGACGCCTATGTCCTGGGCGGCAACGGCGCATCGCTGGACGCCCTGGCGATCGACGCGAAGGCGAGGGGCGCATCGCGGGTCGTCGCCATCGCCGTGCGCGTCGCCTCGCACACGCCGCGCCTGTCGGCCGCTGCGGCCGCATTTCGCGAATTCTTGAAGCGGGCACCGGTCGCAAACGCGCCCGTCGCCGGGGTACGGCTGCTGAGCAGCATCGACGGCGATACCGTGGTCGATGTCGGCGCCGGCATCGACAAGCTCGCCGCGCAGGTCTCGCAGACCGTCCAGTGGGCGACCTGCCTCGATGCTTGCGTCGAAGCCGGCGCTACGGCCTTCCTCGAACTCGGTCCTGGCCGCGCCTTGGCGGAAATGGCGTTGCTCAGCCATTCGGATCTGCCCGCCCGCAGCCTCGATGACTTCCGGACGTTGGACGGCGTGCGTGCGTGGCTCGGTCGCGTCGCAGCCTGAGGTGCCGCTTCCGGCTGCCGCATCGCCCGCGCTATGCTCGGCCCAGCCAGGAGGAAACAGACAATGGCCGTCGAAATTCTCGAGATCCATCACACCGGCGTTCGCGTCGACGACGACGGCGCCAAGCTCAAGGCAACGCAGGACTTCTACGCCGACGTGCTCGGCCTGCAGTGCGACAGCGGCCGCCCGACCATTCCCGGCATCCCGGGCGCCTGGGTCAATGTCGGCGAGGTCGGCCAGATCCACCTGATCGGCGGCAAGCAGCCCTCGCCGGTGGCCAAGGGCCCGGGCGAGGATCCGACGCGGCCGCACGTCGCCTATGCCGTCAGGAGCATCAAGGAAACGCGGGCCGAGCTCGACCGTATGGGCGTCAAGTACTGGGTGATCGAGGGGCTCGTCAGCCCCGATTCCACGCAGCTCTTCATGAACGATCCATGCGGCAACATGGTCGAGCTGCACCAGTTCGACACCTGCCGCTGCCGCGCGAGCAATCGCGTCAAGGCCTAGGCGGCGATTGAAGCTCACCGCCGTCACCGACTGGCTGGCCGACGCCGGCCTGCGCAACCTCTCGCTCGACGACATCGTCGACGGCTTCGTGCGCCGCCTGAACGAGATCGACGTGCCGGTGGCGCGGTCCTTCGTCGGCATGAACACGCTGCACCCCATGGTGCGTATGCGCAGCCTCATCTGGGAGCGCGCCACGGGGCTCAGCGCGCGCTACGAGTTCCAGCACGTCGAGGCCGATTCGCCCATCATCCTGCAAAGTCCCTTCTTGCCCATGATCAGGCATGGCATCGCCGAGCGCCGTTATGACCTGACCTCGCCGCCGCCCGAGCAGGAGGTGCCGGTGTTCGAGGAGCTGCGGTTGGCCGGCATGACGGAATGGCTGGGCCGTATCTTCCAGTTCGGCGAGCTGGCGTCGGCCGGTCCGGAACGCGTCGGCGAACTGTTCCTCGTCTGCTCTCTCACCACCGATCGTCCAGGCGGCTTTTCGGATGCCCATATCGAGGCGATGCAGGCCTTGCTGCCGGTCTTCGGTCTTGCTGCCAAGGCCACGACCATGCGCACCGTCTACCAGGGGCTGTTGTCGGCCTATCTCGGCCACGACCCGGCGGCGCGCGTGGTGGCCGGCACGGTGCAACGCGGCGAGGTCCAGGGCGTCGAGGCGGTGCTATTCTTCACCGACCTGCGCGGCTTCACGGCCCTGGCCAATACGCTGCCGGGCCGCGACCTGATCATGCTGCTGGACGACTGCCTGGACTGCATGGTGCGCCCGGTCACCGCGCGCGGCGGCGAGGTCCTGAAGTTCCTGGGCGACGGGCTTTTGGCCATCTTCCGGATCGAGGACAGGCCGCGCGCCGAGACCTGTGCGATGGCGCTCGAAGCGGCCAAGGAGGCGCTGGCGCTGATGACGGGCCTGACCGAGACGCGCCGCTCCCGCTCGCTGTCGACGCCCGAGCTCGACATCGCCTTGCACATCGGCCACGTGAACTACGGCAATGTCGGCGCCGACGCGCGCCTCGACTTCACGGTGATCGGCCCCGCTGTCAACGAGGCCTCGCGCATCGAGCGCCTGTGCGACGCCCTCGGCCGCCATCTCGTGATGTCGCAGTCCTTCGCGCGGGCCGCCGACGCCAGCCGCCACGAGCTTGTGTCGCTCGGCCGCCATCGCCTGCGTGGCGTGCGCGAGGAGACGGAGCTGTTCGGGCTCGCCCCGTAGCGGCGTCAGGTGCGCCAGAGTTTGACGCCGCCCTCCATGCCGGCCTCGTTCGAGACGATGGTGATGTCGGGTGCGAGGGCGAAGGTGATCTTCTTGGCGTTGCCGCCGCCGATGAACAGATGATCGAAGCTGGTCAGCCGCCTCATGTTGCCGATCGCCTTTTCCACGCGCTTGTTCCAGCGCGTGCCGCCGATCACCTTGCGCGTGGCGTTGCCGAGCTGCTCGTCGTACGACTCGCCATGGCGGAAGGGATGGTGGGCAATCTCCAGGTGCGGCGCCAGCTGACCATCGCAATAGAGCCCCGTGCCGAAGCCCGTGCCCAACGTGATGACCATCTCGACGCCCTTGCCGGCGATCACGGCCAGTCCCTGCAGGTCGGCGTCGTTGGCGACCCGCACCGGCTTTGCCAGCGCCGCTTCGAGCGCCTGGGCGAGGTCGAAGCCGACCCACTTGTCGTTGCCGAGGTTCGCTGCGGTCAGCACCCGACCGTTGCGCACGACGCCGGGAAAGCCGACGGCGATGCGGTCGAAGGCGCCGAGCGGGGTGACCAGGCCGACCAGCGCCTCGACGAACGTCGTCGGCGGCGCCCCGACCGGGGTTGCCACACGCACCCGATCGGTGAGCATGCGGAGGTCTTCGCCGACGACCGCTGCCTTGAGGCCGGTGCCGCCTATGTCGATCCCCAGCGTGAGTTTGTGCCCGACGTCCACCATGCGTCCTCCGAGTGCTCGCAGCCGCCACTGTCATATTGATAAAGGTATTCCGGCGCAGTGTCGCCAGCGGCTTGCCGGACATCAGATGGGTCGTAATGTACTGCTTGTGCAGGCAAAGAGGTATCGACGCATGACGACGCCCGCTTTGATCGCCGATATCGGCGCCACCAACGCCCGCTTCGCGCTGCTGGAAGGGACCGAGCTCGCCGCAGCCGAGACCTATGAAGTTTCGGACTACGCCTCGCCGATCGAGGCGGCGCGCGAATTCCTGGCTGGACCGGCCAAGGGCCAATCACCCAAGCGGGCGCTGATCGCGGCGGCGGGCCCGGTCGACAGTGGCCGGATCACGCTCACCAACGCCGCCTGGATCGTCGATTCGGAGCGCATCGCCAAGGGCCTCAGCATGACCGACGTGGCCGTGCTGAACGACTTCGAGGCGCTCGCCTGGTCGCTGCCCGCCCTGCGGCCCGCGGATATCGTGACGCTGGGCATGGCGCGCCCCGGCGAGCGCGGCACCATGGCCGTGATGGGGCCCGGCACCGGCTTCGGATTGGCGGCCATGGTCTCGGCGGGTGACGCCGAGGTCATTGTCGTGACGGAGGGCGGCCACGCCACGCTGTCGAGCGAGAACCGGCGCGAGGACGCCATCATCCTCGCCCTGCGCCAGCAGTTCCACCATGTCTCGGTCGAGCGCGTGCTCTCCGGATCGGGCCTGATGCAGCTCTACCATGCCATCGCCCGCGTTGACGGCCAGACGGTGCCGGAGCGCGACAGCAGCGAGATCGTGGCGCATGCGCTGGCCGACGATTGCAAGGTGAGCCGCGAGGCCCTGGAGCTGTTCTGCGCCTTCCTCGGCAGCGTCGCCGGCAACATCGCACTGACCTTGGGCGCGCGCGGCGGCCTGTTCATCGGCGGCGGCATCGCGCCGCGCTTCACCGATTTCCTGCGTGCCTCCGCCTTCCGCGAGCGGTTCGAGGCCAAGGGACGCCTGTCGAGCTATCTCGCCCGTATCCCGACCGCGGTCATCGTGCATCCGACGCCGGCCTTCGTCGGGCTCGCTCATCTGGCGAGCGTCCGCGCCCGCTCGCCCGGCCGATGAGTTTTGGACGCACCAGACGATCACTCCTGGCCATGCTGGCGGGATCTGCCTTGTCGCCCAGCATTCTTGCGCAGCCACGCCCGTCGTGGCGTCCCGGGCTGCAGCTCTACACCGTAAGGGACGCTCTCGATGCCGACCTGGAGAGCGCGCTGAGGCGCGTTGCCGACATCGGCTATCGCGAGGTCGAGCTTGCAGGGTTGCCGCGTGTTACGGCGCCCGCCATGCGCATGAGCCTGCAGCGCTACGGACTGAGCGCGCCGTCAATGCACGCAAGCTACGACAGGCTGCGCGGAGACTTCGCTGGCGTTGTCGAGGAGGCGCGCGCTCTCGGAGCGACCTACCTGGTGTGCCCGTCGGTCGAGGCCGCGGAACGCAGCACGGCTGACGATTGGAGAAAAGTCTGCCGGATGCTGAACGGGATCGGGGGCGCCGCTCGCAGCCGGGGCCTCGTGCTCGCCTATCACAATCACGACTTCGAATTCGCGCCGTTCGCCGACGGCACGACGCCGTTCCGGCTGCTGCTGACGGAAACCGACCCGCGCGACGTCAAGCTCGAGCTCGATGTCTACTGGGTCGCCAAGGCAGGGCAGGGCCCCGTCCAATACCTGAAGAACGGCGCGGACCGGATCGTGCTCGTGCACCTGAAGGACCTGGGCGCGGACGGCTCGACGGTGGAAGTCGGCAGCGGCGTCCTGCCCATGGAACAGATCGTCCGCACCGCGCTTCTCGCCGGCGTGCAGCATCTCTTCGTCGAGCAGGACGATTCGTCGGATCCACTCACAAGCGTCGCCAAGAGCTTCCAGTTCCTGGAGCGCCTGCAGTTGCAACGCTAGGTCCCGGCCGCTCACGATCATGCTCTTCTGGACCGCGCGCGTCCTCGCGCGCTCATAATCATGAGGCGCGCGAGGACGCGCGCGGTCCGGAAGATCATGAGCGCCCGTACACCGCACTTTCGAACGCATGGAACAGCGGCAGCGACTTCACGTCGGCGAAGGGCAGGACCTGGGTGGCGTAGACGCCGCCGACGCCCTTGTTCTGGTCGATCCAGTAGTAGGTGTTGGCCAGGCCCGCCCAGGCCAGCGATCCGGGCGACCGTCCGGTCGGCGCCTCTTCATTGTTGATCATGAAGGAGAGGCCCCATTGCTTGTCCATGCCGGGGAAGAACTCGGCATCGTTGGAGAAGGGCGGGGCGGCCGTCTCGAGCAGGCAGACCTTGCAATCGCCCATGGCGTTGTTCGACATCTCCGCGACCGTGGCAGGCTTCAGCACCGCCTCACCTTTGTCCGACTTGCCCTGGTTCAGCATCATGCGCACGAACTTCAGGTAGTCGCCGGCCGTGCTGTAGAGCCCGCCGCCGCCCATCTCGAACTCCGGCTCCTGCGGAATCTCGATGGTGGGGTCGGGCATCAGGGCACCGTCGGCGCCGCGATGATGGATCCTGGCCATGCGCTTGCGCATGTCGTCAGTGATGCGGAACGCCGTGCTCGTCATGCCGAGCGGCCCGAACAGGTTGTCCTGCATGTACTTGCCGAGCTTCTGGCCGCTCGCCGCCTCGACCATCTTGCCGGCGAAGTCGATGTTGATGCCGTAGAACCAGCGCTCGCCGGGATCGAACAGCAACGGCGTGGTCAGCGCCTTGTCCTGGCATGAGATGATGCCCGGCACCTCCATCGCCTCCATGTACTTGGCGATCTCGGGACTCCAGATGTCGTAGCCGAAGCCTGCGGTATGGGTCAGCAGATGGCGCAGCGTGATGTCGCTCTTGGCCTTGCGTGTCTTGGGCTTGCCGGCGGAGTCGAAGCCGTCGAGCACACCGACCTCGCCCAGTGCCGGGATCACGTCCTTGGCGGGTCCATCGAGCGAGAGCTTGCCGCGCTCGACGAGCTGCATGGCGGCGGCGCCGGTGACCGCTTTGGTCATCGAGGCGATCCACACCACGGTATCGGGCGTCATTTCGGCCGTCTCGCCCAGCATCCGCTTGCCGAAGCCGCCTTCGTAGGTCGTGCCCTTGGCATCGGTCGCCGTCGCGACCACGCCCGGCACATCGCCCTTGCTCACCGCATCCTTCAGAACCTTGTCGGCTGCTGCTTTCATGGCGTTCCTCCTTATTGTGGTTGTCGACATCATCTACCTCTTTTCCTCCCCCCGTCATACGGGGGAGGGTAGGGAGGGGGAGAGCCTCATAGGTGGCCTCTCCGAGGATGAGATCATGATCTGAAATTGGCCAACCCCCGACGTGTGGCCTGCCCCCTCCTGTATCCTCCCCCGCAAGCGGGGGAGGAGAAGAAGGGCATCATCTTCTCCCGATGCCCGCGCTCAACGCATCCCGATCGGGGATCCGCCGTCGACGACAACCGTTTGCCCGGTCATGCTGTCCGCCCGGCAATAGGTGACGGCCATCTGCGCGATGTCGTCGGCGCTTCCCGTCCGTCCGAGGATGGTTTGGGAGCGGATCGATTGCTTCATGTCCTCCGGCAGCCGCCCGGCCATGCGGGTTCCTTCAACCAGCCCGGGCGCAATGCAGTTCACGCTCACATCCGGCGCCAGCGCGACGGCCAGGCAGTGCGTGAGATGGATCAGCGCCGATTTGCTGGCCGCATAGGCGATGCTGCTGCCGCCCGGGGCAAGCCCGGCGAGCGAGGCGATATTGATGATCCGGCCGGCCTTGTGCCGGCGCAGTTCCGGGGCGAGCGCCCGGCACAGCAGGAAAGGGCCGCGAACGTTGGTCTCGAGGACGCGATCCCAGATGTCCGATGTCAGCGTCTCGAGGTCGCTGAACGGGATGCCGATATTCCATGCGGCGTTGTTGACGAGGATATCGAGCCGTCCGAACTGCCCGATCACCTTCTCGACGCAGGCATCGATCGATTTGGGATCGCGTTGATCGAGCTGCACGGCGTGGCCCTGCCGGCCGGTCTTCCGGATCGCCTCGACCGCCGCGTTGGCTCGCCCGGCATCGCCGACATAGGAAACGACAACGTCGGTGCCGGCGCTGGCCAGCGCCTGCGCGATCGCCTTGCCGATGTCGCCCGACCCGCCGGTGACGAAGGCGACCTTTCCATTGAGATCCATGGTGTCCCCCAAGCGTCGGGCCGCATCGTGCCCGGCGCTGTCGCCGCCCGCAACATCACCGCGATGACAGGCGACGCGCGCCGCTCGGTCCCGCTATGGTGACCCGATGTTTGCCGAAATCGACGCCGCCTCGGCGGCTTTCGCCGAGAAGACCAAGCTCCCCGGCCTTGTCGCGGGCATCGTCGACCAGGGACGCCTCGTCCATGTCACGGCGTTCGGGCTGGCCGACCGCGAGGCCGGGAGGCCGGTGGAGACCGACACCGCCTTCCGCATCGCCTCGATGACCAAGAACATGACGGCGCTCGCGATCGTCTCGCTGCGCGATGCCGGCAAGGTCGTGCTCGATGCGCCGCTCGCCGAGTACGTGCCGCAGTTCGCAGCAGTGAAACCCGCCACCGCCGACAGCAAGCCGGTCACGGTGCGCGATCTCCTGTGTCACGTCGCGGGCTTCGTCACCGACGATCCGTGGGGCGACCGCGTGCTCGGCATGACGCCGGCCGGGCTCGACGAGGTGATCGCCACCGGCACGCTGTTCGCCCGCGCGCCCGGCCTCGCCTACGAATATTCCAACCTGGGCTATGCGCTGCTCGGCCGGGTCCTGACCAACGTGAGCGGCGAGCCCTACCAGGACTACATGCGGCGGCTCTTCCTCGCGCCGCTCGGCATGGCGCATACGACCTTCGACGCGATCGCGGCGGCGCGCGGCGACTATGCCTTCGGCTACCGCCTCGACGGCAAGACATGGTCGCGCGAGCGCATCGAGCCGGACGGCGAGGTCGGCGCCATGGGCGGCCTGGTCACGACGGCGCCGGACTATGCACGCTGGGTCGCCTTCCTGCTCTCGGCCTGGCCGGCGCGCGACGATCCCGAGACCGGCCCGGTCCGGCGCGCGAGCGTGCGCGAGATGGCGCTCTATCACGCGCCACCCTTTCAGCCGGACGGGCCACCCGAACCGCGACCCACCGCCTACGGCTACGGCCTGATGGACACGGAAGACCCGCGGCTCGGCCGCGTCCTGCATCACCCCGGCGGCCTGCCGGGCTACGGCTCGCATGTGCTGATGCTGCCCGACCGCGGCTGGGGCGTGTTCGCCTTCGCCAACCGCACTTACGCGCCGATGTCGAAGCTGACGCCGCTTCTGGCGCAGATCCTGCACGACGCCGCGCCGAAGCGTCCGCCTGTCGCGCCATCCGCGGCGCTCAAGCGCGCCGTCGATGCCGTGATCAAGGCCTACACCTCGGGCCGGATCGAGGATGTCGCCGATGCCTGTGCGCCGAACCTGCTTCTCGACACGCCACCGCCGCTGCGCAATGCCAAGCTCGCCGACCTGAAGCGGAAATTGGGCGAGGGCACGGTCGCGGCGATCGAGCCGACGCATGCACTGGGTGGCACCTTCACGTTGGCCTGCGCGCGTGGCCGCCTGAAGGTCACGCTCATTCTCTCGCCCGAGCGGCAGCCCGGAATACAGAAGCTCGTGTTCGACGTCGAAGGCGCAAGGGACGGCAAGAAGTAAAGATCAGCCGCCGCCGTACAGATAATTCGGCAGCCACAGCGTCATGCCGGGCCACAGGTACATGATCACCATGCAGAGGATGACGATCAGCATGTAGGGCATCATGCCGCCGAAGATCTGGTTCAGCGTGACGTGCGGCGGCGAGACGCCCTTCAGGTAGTAGGCCGACATGGCGACGGGCGGGGAGAGAAACGCGGCTTGCAAGTTCACGAACACCAGGGTGCCCCACAGGACGGGGTCGATGTTGTAGTGCTTCAGGAGCGGCAGGAAGATCGGCACGAAGATGATGATGATCTCCGTCCATTCCAGCGGCCATCCCAGGATGAAGATGATGGCCTGCGACAGCAGCATGAACTGGACCGGCGTCAGGTTGAGCGACAGCGCCCAGCGCTCGACTAGGCCCTGGCCGCCGAGGATGGCGAACACTGCCGAGAACAGCGCCGAGCCGACGAACAGCCAGCACACCATGGCGGTGGTCTTGGCGGTCAGGAACACCGCTTCCTTGGTGCGCTTCCAGTCGAGGGTGCGCGCCTGGAAGGCGAGCAGGAAGGCGCCGGCCGCGCCGACCGCCGCCGATTCGGTGGCCGTGGTGATGCCGAACAGGATCACCGCCAACACCACGACCGTCAGGATGCCGAGCGGCATCACCGAGATGCTGAGCAGCTTCAGGACCGTGAAGCGCGCGGCGTCCATGCGCCAGTAGTAGCGGATCGTGGCGAGCAGGAAGAGCGCGGCGAAGACGGCGAACCAGATGTAGAAGGCCTGCGGCACGACCTCCTCCGCGGCCTCTGCCGCCTGGGCTGCCGCCCCGCCGAGCGGCTGCAGGCCGGCCGCCTCGGGCGCCTCGATCGATTTCTTGTGGATCACGACGTACCACCAGGTGCCGCCGAACGTGGCGACGTAGAGCGCGATCGGCACCAGGGCCATGCTGAAATTGTAGAGGATGCCGCGATAGCCGAGCGGCTTGCCGTCGTCGATGAGGTCGCGGGCCTTGGCCGGCGCGAACAATGCCTTGACCAGGCCGACCAGCACGTTGCGCGAATAGGCCGCCTGCAGGCGTTCGACCCAACCCGGCACCGGGACGCGCGTCTGCTCCTCGGGCAGCTGCGGGGCGATCTTCGGGTCCAGCAGCGCCCAGCCCATGATGTAGACGAGATAGAGAAAGGCGAGGAAGAAGCCCGGGATCATCGCCGCGGCGTAGAGCTTGACCACCGACTGGCCGGCCACCGCGGCGTAGACGATGATCATCACCGACGGCGGGATCAGGATGCCGAGCGTGCCGCCGGCGGTGATCACGCCCGAAGCGAGCTTCACGTCGTAGCCGGCGCGCAGCATCGGATTGAAGGCGATGACGCCCATCAGCACCACGACCGCGCCAACGAGGCCGCTGGCGATGCCCCAGAAGGTGCAGACCACCAGAGTCGCCACCGCGAGCGCCGCCGGCACGCGGCGGAAGGCGAGCTGGATGGAATAGAACATCTTGTCGACGAGCGCGCCGCGCTCCATCACGTAGCCCATCAGCACGAACAGCGGGATGGAGATCAGCACGTCGTTGGTCATGGCGCCGTAGGTGCGCTGGACCATCAGGGTGAAGATCTTGTTGTCGGCCCACGGCTGCCCCGGCGTGTAGAAGGCGATGAAGCCGAAGACGATGCCGAGCCCCATGAGGGTGAAGGCCGTGGCAAAGCCCATCATGATCACGACCACGATGAGCGCGAGCATCAGGAGCCCGAGGGCGGGATCGCTCATATCTTGTTGTCTCCCGATCCACCCACACTGCCACCTAGGCCGCGCTGCCGCGCCGCTTCCTCGATCTGCGCCGCCCGCGCGATGGCGGCCTGGCGCTCTTCCTCGTCGACATGCTCGCTCTGGGAGAGCTGTTCCTCGACGACGTCGATCTCGCTCACGTCCTTCAGTCGCGACGGCCAGACGCCGGTCTTGAGGCAGACGACGCAGCGCACGACCTCGGCTACGCCCTGCAGCAGCACGAGGGCGCCGGCGATCGGGATGACGGTCTTGAAATGATAGACCGGCGGGCCGTCGGCGGTGACGTTGGAATGCTCGTTGATGCGCCAGGAATCGCCGGCATATTCCCAGCCGGCATAGAGCAGGGCGCCGATGCCGGGGAAGAAGAAGACGAAGTACAGCACCAGGTCGAGCAACGCCTGGGTGCGCGGCCGCATCGAGCTGTAGAGGAAGTCGCCGCGGACATGCGCGTTTTGCGCCAGTGCGTACGCACCGCACAGCATGAACAGCGAGCCGTAGAGCATGTTGTTGAGGTCGAAGATCCAGGCCGTCGGCGCGTTGAGCGCGTATCGCTTCAGGACTTCCAGGCAGACGACCGCCATCAGGGCGATGATCAGCCAGGCCGCGGCCTTGCCGACCCAGGTGCTGATGCCGTCGATGGCGTGAAGGAAGCGTTGGATTGTCATGGGCTGGCTTTAAATTACTCTGTCGTCCTGAGCGTAAGCGAAGGACCTCATCGCCGTTGCCACGGGCATGAGATCCTTCGCTTCGCTCAAGATGACAAAGACCTAGAGCTTGATCGGCTTGGCCTGCGGGCCGAAGTAGTGGTCGAAGGCCATCTTGCGGCTGACCACCGTGTCCTGCTCCCACTGCGTGGCGCGCTTGGCGAAGGCGATCTGCGACTGGGCGATCTCCTTGAACAGCGCGTTCTCCGCCGACTTCTTGGCGACCACGTCGTCATAGACCTCGAGCTGACGCTTCAGCACGGCGTCAGGCGTCTTGTAGAAGCGCACCTTGTCCTTGGTCTGCAGCTCGACATAGTCCTTGGAATAGCGGTCGATCGCCTTCCACGACATGTCCTGGCTGGCGGCCTCCACGCCGTTGGCGATGATGGCCCGCATCTTCTCCGGCAGCGCGTTGTACTTGTCCTTGTTGAACATGATCTCGAACTGCTCGGCGTTCTGGTGATAGCTCTGCAGCATGCAGACCTTCGAGACGTCGGCGAAGCCCAGGATGCGGTCGGACGAGGCGTTGTTGAACTCGGCCGCGTCGAGCAGGCCGCGATCCATGGCCGCCACGATCTCGCCGCCGGGCAGGGCGTTGACCGCCGCGCCCATCGCCTGGAACACATCGATCGAGATGCCGACGGTGCGGAACTTCAATCCCTGGAAGTCCTCCACCTTGGTGATCGGTTTCTTGTACCAGCCGAGCGGCTGCGTCGGCATCGGCCCGTAGGGGAACGACACGACGTTGGCGCCGATCGAGGCGTAGAGCTTCTCCAAGAGCTCCTTGCCGCCGCCGTACTTGTGCCAGGACAGCAGCATGTTGGCGTCCATGGCGTAGCCCGGGCCCGACCCCCACAGCGCCAGCGCCGTCTGCTTGCCGTAGTGATAGACCAGCACGCCGTGGCCGCCGTCGAGCGTGCCCTTGGACACCGCTTCGAGGAGGCCGAACGCCGGAACGACGGCGCCCGCCGGCAGCACTTCGATCTTGAGATCGCCGCCGGTCATGTCGTTGATCTTCTTGGCGAAGTCCAACGCGTACTCGTGGAAGATGTCCTTCGAAGGCCAGGTGCTCTGCCAGCGCATGCTGATCGGCCCCTGCGCGTGCACGACGGCAGGAGTGGCGACGACAGCACCGGCGACGGCGGCACCCTTGAGGAACTTACGACGCGTATTACGCCCAGCTTTGGCTTTATAAGTCATTGTTGGTTCCCTCCCATTAGCCGACGGGAGGATGTACCGTCAGTTGAATGCCTGTCCAGAGCTATCGCGGCCGGGTCACGCGGGCGTGACGCGCGCCGGGTTTCTGGGCCCGCTCACGGAGCGATTCCCCTCTTCGAAGAAGCGCAGCACGCGATGTGTTTCACGGCTGATGCCGATGCGTGTGCTGCTGCCCAGGCGGCCGCGTGGCCTGACGGCATCGCCCAGCCAAAGCGGGCCGCCGGCGCAAAGATCATGGCCGTCGAGTGCGCGGGTGATATTCAAGGCCGTGGCAAGATTGCCGGGGCCGCGTGCCAGATCCTGCTCGCGTACGCCGAGGCGGTGGCGGGACATGAGGGCGATGCCTTCGAGCGGCTCCAGTGCCCGCAACAGGACGCCGGTGCCGATGCCGGCGCGGCCGGCGCTGACATTCAAGGAGTACCAGCAGCCGTAGACGAAATAGACGTAGGCGTGGCCGCGTTCGAGGAACAGCGAGGCATTGCGGTTGGTCTTGCCGATGTAGGCATGGCCGCTGGCATCGCCCACGACATAGGCCTCAGTTTCGACAATGCGTCCGCTCATGCGCCCGCGCCTGTGCTCGCGCACCAGCGTCTTGCCGATCAACCAGCGCGCCAGGCCGGCGGCCGGCACAGGCAGCTCGGACCGCGACAGCGGACGTATGTCCAATCCTGCAGACACTAAACGCTACGTGGTGTGAGCGTGCGCCAGTCCCACGACCTGCAGCGCGAAGGCATAGGCGATCGCCACCTCTTCCAGTCGATCGAAACGGCCGGCGGCGCCGCCGTGGCCGGCGCCCATGTTGGTGCGCAGCAGCACGGGGCCGCCGCCTGTCATGGTGGCACGCAGCCGTGCGATCCATTTGGCCGGCTCCCAGTAGGTGACGCGGGGATCGGTCAGTCCGGCCATCGCCAGGATCGCGGGATAGTGCCTGGCCGCCACGTTGTCGTAGGGCGAGTAGGAGAGGATGTAGCGGAAGGCCGCCTCGTCGGTGATGGGGTTGCCCCATTCGGGCCATTCCGGCGGCGTCAGCGGTAGGGTGTCGTCGAGCATGGTGTTCAGCACGTCGACGAAGGGAACCTCCGAGACGATGCCGGCGAAGAGCTCGCCTGCCCGGTTGGCGACCGCGCCCATCAGCATGCCGCCGGCGCTGCCGCCGTGGCCGACGATGCGCCTGGCCGACGTGTAGCGCTCGGCGATGAGCGCGCGGGCCGCCGCGGCGAAGTCGTCGAAGGTATTGGTCTTCTTCTCGCGCTTGCCGTTGAGATACCAGCCCCAGCCCTTGTCCGATCCGCCGCGGATGTGGGCGATGGCATAGACGAAGCCGCGATCGACCAGCGACAGGCGGTTGGCCGAGAACGAGGCCGGCATCGCCATGCCGTAGGAGCCGTAGCCGTAGAGCAGCAAGGGCGCGCTGCCGTCGCGTACAAGGTCGCGGCGGTGCAGGATCGACACCGGCACCAGCGCGCCGTCGTCGGCCTGCGCCATGATGCGTGTCGTGACGTAGTTGGCCGGATCGTGGCCCGACGGGATCTCCTGGCGCTTGCGCAGGATCCGCTGGCGGGTCGCCATGTCGTAGTCGTAGATCTCGGTCGGCGTCGTCATCGACGAGTAGGAGAAGCGGAGTCGCGTGGTGTCGTACTCGAAGCCTTCGATGACATCGAGCGAGTAGGCCGTCTCCTCGAAGGAGATGACGTGCTCGCTGCCGTCGGCGAGGTCGCGGATCACGATCGACGGCAGTGCATTCTCGCGCTCCACCCGAACGAGGTAACCGGCATAGAGCGCCACGCTGATGATGTAGATGCCGGGCCGATGCGGGATCAGCTCGCGCCAGTTGGCGCGGTCGGGCGTGGCCAGCGGCGCGACGGCGATGCGAAAGTCGATGGCGCCGCCCTGGTTGGTGTGGATGAAGAGCTGGTCGCCGCGGTCGTGGACGCTGTAGCGCACGCCGGTCTCGCGCGCGGCCACCAGCCGCGGCGTCGCATCGGCGTCGGCGAGGTCGATCAGCCAGCGCTCGGAGGTCTCCTGGTTGCCGGTGGCGACGATGCAGAAGCGGCCCGAGGCGCTTTCTTCGGCGCGCACGAACCAGCCGTTGTCGGGCTCGGCATAGACCAGCACGTCCGCGCTCTGCGGCGTGCCCAGGCGATGGCGATAGATGTGCAACGGCCGGTGATTGTCGTCCTGCCGGACGTAGTAGAAAAACGTCGAATCGAGACCCCACACGACGCTGCCGCTCGTCTGCTCGATGACGTCGGGCAGGTCGGCGCCGGTCTGCCAGTCGCGTACGCGGATGGTGAAGAACTCCGAGCCGCGGACGTCGGCGCTCCACGCTTCGAGTCGATGGTCCAGCGAATGGCGCGTGCCGCCGAAATCGAAGTAGGGCAGGCCCTTGGCCATGGCGTCGCCGTCGAGCAGGACCTGGACCTCGCCGCCGTCGCGCGGCATGCGTCCGATCGCTTCGTGCTGGCCGCCTTCGCGGAACTTCCACAAATAGGCGAACGGCCCGTCGGGCTGCGGCACGCTCGAATCGTCTTCCTTGATGCGGCCGCGCATCTCGGCGACCAGTGTCGTCTGCAGTGTCTTCAATGGCCCGAGGAACGTCTCGGTGTAGCGGTTCTCGGCCTCGAGGTAGGCCCGAATGTCGGGATCGAGCAGGGCCGGGTTGCGCAACACGTCCTGCCACTTGGCGTCCTTCAGCCAGGCGTAGTCGTCAACCACAGTCATGCCATGCAGGGTCCGCCGAGAGGGCCTTCGCGACGCGACAGGGGGCGATGGCCCGGTCAGTTCGTTGGCGGCAGTCTGCGTATCCATTGGTCCAACACTTCTAGGCCGGCGGGCAGCGCAGGACGGCGCGGCGTGACCGGTGGCAGGAATGTGGGCCCGGCCGGCATGCGTTCAACGATGACCGCATTGCCGGATAGGACGGCCGTTATCTACTGCTGTTGTGCGTCAGGCGTAGTTGCCGCGCGCCGCTGTCCGGCCGTTGGCCTTACCCTTCGCGCGTACTGGTGCCGGCGCCGGCTTCGCCGCCACCTTCTTCGGCTTGGTGCGCAGCAGCTTGCGCATCTCCGCCCCCTTGGTATCCCACCAGTCGGCCAGGATGCGCACGTCCCAGCCGATGCAGAAATGCTTTACGCCCATCTCGAGATAGCGCGCGGCCTGGCTGGGATCGCGCAGCTCGACGCGCGGATGCAGGCCCTTCTTCAGCGCGGTCTGGATGGTCTTGGTCTCGGCGGCCAGCACCTCGGAATCGCCGTACTGGCCGGTCTTGCCGATGCTCATGGAGAAGTCCGACGCGCCGAACTGCACCATGTCGATGCCCGGCACCGAGAGGATGGCGTCGAGATCGTCAACGCACGACTTCTTCTCGACCATGATGGCGATCACGACCTCGTTCAGGGCGTCGACATAGGCGGGTGTGCCGCCCTGGCGCACCGTGCCGACGTCGCGGCGCATGCCGACACCGAGCCGCCCGCGGCCGCGCGCGCCGCGCACCATCGTCGTCTCGGCGCGCACCGCATCGACGGCGAGCTTGGCGTCCTCGACCGAGCGGATGTCGGCAAACAACACGCTCTGGAAGCCCGCGCCGATCGCGCGCATCGCCTGGTGGGTGTACTGCGTCTGCTCGATCTTGATCATGCCCGCCATGTTCATGAGCTCGAACGAACGGCCGAGATTGTCGAGGTCGTGCATGGTGAAGGGCGCGTACTCGGCGGTGAACTCGACATAGTCGTACAACTTGGAATGGCCGATCAGCTCCACCAGCGTCGGCCAGGCCGACAGGATATGTGTGCCGACGGTCGGCTTGCCGGCATTCAGGCGTTCACGGAGCAGATTGCGGCGCATGATGTTTGTTCCCCGTTGTGGTTGGCACGCATAGTGCGCGATAGACTGGGCCTCGGGAAGCGGGGTTGGGCTATCGCACATCCCGTCACGACGGGAAATTGGAAGCGGGGGATTCGTGAAGCAGATCAAGATCACGGCGGCGACGGTCTATATCACCGACATTCCGGTGCGCCTGATGCGCCGCCACGGCTCGGGCGACGTCGCAGGTTCGGTGAAGAACGCCATTCTGAAGCTCGAAACGGATGCCGGCATCACCGGCTGGGGCGACGCAGCGCCGTGGGCGGTGTTCACCGGCACCATCGAGGCCAATGCCGCCGCGCTCAATGTCTATCTGCGGCCCGTGCTGATCGGCGCCGATCCGTTCCGCATCGAGCAGCTGATGCAGGATGCCGACCATGCCGTCGTCGGCCATCCCGAGGCGAAGGCGGCGATGGAGATGGCGCTGTTCGACATCGTCGGCCAGGCTTCCAGCCTGCCGGTCGCCGAGCTTCTGGGCGGCCGCTGCCGCGACGACATCCCCTTGTCCTTCTCCGTCGCCGATCCTGACTTCGACCGCGACATGGAGATGGTGAAGCGGCTCTACGGCGAAGGCCTGCGGCTGTTCAAGATGAAGACGGGATTCGCGGGTCACGCCGCCGACCTCAAGCGCATGGAGCGCTTCCGCAAGGAGCTGCCGTCCGATGCCGACCTGCGCATCGACTACAATCAGGGCATGGTGACCCACGACGCCATCCGCCAGCTGCGCGACGTCGAGGCCTTCAAGCCCACCTTCATCGAGCAGCCGGTGCCGGGCCATCATCGCGCCGCCCTGGCCGAGATCACGCGCGCGCTCGACACGCCGGTGCTGGCCGACGAGAGCGTGTTCACAGCGACTGACGCGCTGCTCGTCGCATCGCAGAGCATGGCCGACCTCGTGAGCATCAAGATCATGAAGCACGGCGGCATGCTGGCCGGCCGCAAGGTGGCGGCGATCTGCGAGGCCGCCGGCATCGCCTGTTACGGCGGCGACATGTTCGAGACCGGCATTGCCCACCTCGCGGGCACGCACGTGATCGCGGCCACGCCCAACATCTCGCTGGGCTGCGAGTTCTATCAGGCCAAGTACTTCCTCGAGCGTGACCTGCTGGCCGAGCCGTTCCCCATCCAGAACGGACGCGTGATCGTGCCGCGCACGCCGGGCCTCGGCATCAAGATCGACGAGGATCGCGTGAAGCACTATGCCGTCGAGACGTTGAAGTGACTCACGGCGACGCAACGGCTGATTGTCATCCTGAGCGTAGCGCCTGTCCTGAGCGAAGCCGAAGGAAAGGATCTCATGCCGATTGCGAGCGGCGATGAGGTCCTTCGCTGCGCTCAGGACGCCATGAAACTTGGCTCGCAATTTGCGTGCGTTCTTGACGGGTGCGAAGCGCGACACCTAGAGTCGGTCGCGTGTTGCCTCCTCGAGTGTCAGAACCGGCGGAGATCGGTCCAATCAAGATGAACAACGGCTGAGAGGAGAAGGGAAATGGGGATCCGCCGTCGTGATGTCGCTTCCGCGACTGTCATTGCTGCTGCCGTCACCGTCGCTGCGACGGTTCCGGCGCGAGCGCAGACCAAGAACGAATCGACCTGGGACCTGATCAAGCGCACCGGCCAGGTGCGCATGGGCATCTTCGAGTATTCGCCCTATTTCATGCGCGACAAGGCGAGCGGCGAATGGGTCGGCGCCATGGTCGACATGGGCAAGGACATCGCCAACGAGCTCAAGGTCAAGTTCGTGCCCGTCGAGGTCGGCGGTTTCGCCGAGTCGGTACTGTCGCTCCAGTCGGGCAAGGTCGACATGAACTTCGCCCTACAGGCGACGCCCTTGCGCGCCACCGCCATTGACTTCGCCGGGCCGATCTACTGGATCGAATGGGTGACGGTGAACAACCCGAAGTTCAACGGCAAGGTCTGGGCCGACTACAACAAGGAGGGCGTAAAGGTCGCTGTGATGACCGGCACGTCCGACGAACTGCTGCTGCGCAAGATGGCGCCCAAGGCGACTCGCGTCGAATTCAAGACGGCAGCCGAGATCGCGCTCGCCGTGTCGTCGGGCCGGGCCGACGCATTCACAACGACGGTGCTGAACTCGATGGTCGCCAAGGCCAAGAACCCGGGCCTGGGCGACTTCGTCAATCCCACGCCGCGCGTGGCCCTGCCGGGCTACATCGGTCTGCGCCTGGAAGACGATGCCCGCTGGCAGAAGTTCCTGAACCGCTGGGCGGAGTGGAACATCCTGCTCGGCCATAACGAGGCGCGCATGAAGGCGGCCTTGGCGCGCGAAGGCCTGGAGATCCCGTCGACCGTCTCGTTCCAGCCGAACTGATGGCCCCGATCTGATGGCCAAGTCCGTCACCGTGATAGGCGCCGGCATCGTCGGCGTCTGTTGCGCGCTTCACCTGCAGCGCGAAGGCTTCAAGGTCCGGCTCGTCGAGAAGGGCGAGCCCGGCATGAAAGCCTCCTTCGGCAACTCCGGCAGCTTTGGCACCGCGTCCTGCGTGCCCTTCGCCATGCCGGGCGTGCTGAAGAAGGTGCCGAAGATGCTGTTCGACTCCAGCTCGCCGCTGAAGCTGCGTTGGAGTCACGTGCCGAGCGCGCTGCCCTGGTTCCTGCGCTTCATCGCGGCGGCGCGGCCATCGCGCGTCGAGGAGATCGCCGCCGCGCGCAACTCGCTGCTGGTCCATACGCACGCGGGCTACGCGCCGCTGATCGAAGGGGCCGACGCCAAGCAGTGGGTGAAGGATGACGGCCTGATGATGCTCTTCGAGAGCGAGGAGACGTTCCAGAACGCCGCCTACGCCCTCGACCTGCGGCGCCGGAACGGCGTGCACATGGACATCCTAGACGGCAATGAGGCGCGGCAGATGGAGCCCGCGCTTTCGACCAGGATCATCAAGGCGGTGTCGTTGCCCGACGTCAACCGGACCATCGATCCGTGGCGGCTGTGCGATTCGCTGGCGAAGGACTTCGTCCGCCGTGGTGGCGAGATCGTCAACGCCGAGGTGCGGGGCTTCGAGATCGGCGGTGACGGGCCGACCAAAATCGTCACCGATCGCGGCCTGCTTGACGTCGAGATCGTCGTGCTGGCGGCCGGTGTCTGGTCGCGGCCGCTTGCCAAGCAGCTCGGCACGTCGGTGCCGCTGGAGGCCGAGCGCGGCTATCACGTGATGTTCGCCGGCCAGGACTTCGGCCTGCGCCGCGCCCTGGTGTCGGCCGATCGCAACGTCTCGCTGGCGCACATGCATGAAGGCATCCGCGCCACCGGCGTTGCCGAGTTCGCAGCGCCCGACGCGCCGGCCGACATGCGCATCGCCGACATGATCGCGCGGCAGGCCAAGGAGCTGGTGCCGGGGTTGAAGGGCGAGCCCGCCTCGAAATGGATGGGACCACGTCCCTCGCATCCCGATTCCAAGCCGGTGATCGGCCGCTCGCCGCGCCACAAGAACGTGTTCTTCGCCTTCGGCCACGACCATCTCGGCCTCACCATGGCCGGTATCACCGGCAAGCTTGTTGCCGAGCTTGCGACCGGCAAGCCGACCACGGTGGACCTGGCACCGTTCCGTCCCGACCGGTTCTGACATGACCCTCGCTGCCGTCTACAACTGGGACTTCGGTCTCGTCCTCAGCTACACGCACCTCTGGGCGAAGGGACTCGGCGTCACGCTGGCCTACTCCGTGGGCACTGTTGTCGGCGGCATGATCATCGGCGTGATCTGCGGCCTGCTGCTCCTGGTGCGCAGCCGTTGGGTGACGCTGCCGGTGCACTACTACGTGGAAATCTTCCGCTGCACGCCGCTGCTGGTGCAGATCGTCTGGTTCTACTACGCGCTGCCGATCGTGCTGCAGGTCGAGCTGCCGGATTGGTTCGCCGCCGGTCTCGGCCTCACGCTCTACATGGGCGCTTTCGCCACCGAGATCTTCCGCGGCGGCATCATCTCAATCGACAAGGGCCAATGGCAGGCATCGCGCGCGTTGGGCATGACCGGCGGCGAGCTGATGCGCCACATCATCCTGCCGCAGGCCACCAAGCGCATGATCCCGCCGTTCGTCAACCAGTCGATCATCCAGCTCAAGAACACCTCGCTGCTCTATGTCGTGGCGATCCCCGACCTCATGTACACGGGCTCGATCATCGTCTCCGACACCTTCCGGCCGCTGGAAGTCTATACCAGCGTCGCCATCGCCTATTTCGTCATCCTCTATCCGCTCACCCTGTGGGCGGCCCGCCTGGAGGCGCGCGTTGACCAGTAGCGGCGAGGTGATGGTCAAGGCGGAGGGCCTGCGCAAGAGCTACGGCACGGTCGAGGCGGTACGCGGTGTGTCGCTCGAGGTCGATCGCGGCCAGGTCGTCGTGGTGATCGGCCCATCGGGCTGCGGCAAGTCGACCTTCCTGCGCTGCATCAATCTCCTGGAGGAGCCGTCCGCCGGTACGCTGCAGGTCGGCGATCGGCTCATCGAGTTCGGGTCCAAGCATTCGATGCCGCGCGGTCGCGACCTGGCGCGCTTTCGTGCCCGTATCGGCATGGTGTTCCAGCAGTTCGACCTCTTCCCGCACATGACGGCGCTGCAGAACGTGATGTCCGGTCCGGTCATCGTCAAGAAGATGCCAAAGGCCGAAGCCGAGACTGTCGCCCGCGATCTTTTGGCCAAGGTCGGCCTGGCCGCTTTCACCGAGCGCTTCCCGCGCAATCTGTCGGGCGGCCAGCAGCAGCGTGTCGCCATCGCGCGCGCCATGGCGATGGCGCCGGAAATCATGCTGTTCGACGAGGTGACGTCGGCGCTCGATCCAGAGCTGGTGGGCGAGGTGTTGGACGTCATGAAGCAGCTTGCGACGGACGGCACGACAATGATCGTGGTCACGCACGAGATGGCGTTCGCGCGCGATGTTGCCGACCAGGTCCTTGTCATGGATGCCGGCCAGGTGGTCGAGCAGGGCCGCGCCGAAGAGGTCTTGCTCCGGCCCCAGAACCCGCGTACGGCGTCGTTCCTGTCGCGCTTCCACAGCACCATCGGAGAGCGCAAGGCTTAGGGAGTTTGGGGCAAATGTTTCCGTCGAAGGACAATCTGACGATCTGCTTTGCGCATGCGGCCTACCAGATGCAGGCGCGTTTCGAACAGCGCAAGACCGGCATCAAGAGCTTCCAGGTCTGGGCCTATGACGACCTGGTGAAGCGTATAGCTGAGGCCGACATCGTGGTGGCGTCGGGCATGTGGAAGAACGACCTCATCCCGCATGCGTCGAAGCTGAAGTTCATCCAGTCGATCAGTTCGGGTATGGACCAGTATTCCAAGGAGCAGCTCGGCGCCAAGGGCGTGCGACTCGCCAGTGCGGCGGGCGTCAATGCCAAGGCCGTGGCCGAGCACGCGATCGCGCTCATCCTGGCGATCTTCCGCCGCCTGCCCGAAGCGCGCGACAATCAGCACAAGAAGATGTGGCGCGGCATGATCGGCGATCTTGGCCAGCGCGAGGACGAGCTCGGCGGCAAGACGCTGCTGGTCGTCGGCATGGGCCGCATCGGCAGCCACCTCGCCCTGCTGGCCAAGGCGTTCGGCATGAAGGTGATCGGCATCCGCCGCGATCCCTCGCAGGGCGAGAACGGTGCCGATTCGATCTATGGCATGGGCGACCTGGTGAAGCTGGTGCCGCAGGCCGACATCGTAGCGCTGACCTGCGCGCTCACGCCCGAAACCACCGGCCTGATGAGCGCGGCGGCCTTCAAGGCGATGAAGTCCGCGTCGGTGTTCGTCAACGTGGCGCGCGGCAAGGTCGCCGACGAGGCCGCCCTGATCGACACCATGAAGAACAACCGCATCTGGGCGGCGGCGATCGACGTCACCGCCGAGGAGCCGCTGCCCGCCGCGTCGCCGCTCTGGACCCTGCCCAACGTCTTCGTCACGCCGCACACCGCGGGCGAGACGCGTGCCTACGAAGACAACGTGATCGACATCCTGGTCGAGAACCTCGACCGGCTGTGGCGGGACGAAAAAGCCAGCCTGCGCAATCAGGTCCTGTAGTTGGCTCTACAAAAGAACGCTGCCCGCTTCGGGCAGCGTCCACTCTAGTATCGTTCATCCGTCCACTTTGCTCGTCGCAGGCTTTGACGCGCTGAAGCGGCGTTTTCACTTACTTCTTGTCGTCCTTCTTGTCGTTGCCCTGAGGCTTCGGCGTCTGCGCCTGCTGAGGCTGCGCCTGCTGCGGCTGAGGCGCGGCCTGATGCTGCTGTTGAGGCTGAGGCTGGGGCTGGGGCGCCGCCTGGCGCTGCGGCTGGGGCTGGGGCTGCGGCTGCGGCTGCGGCGCTTGGTGCTGTTGCGGTGCCGCTTGCTGCTGCGAAGCCGGCTGAGGTCGTGGCGGCGTTGCCGCCTGTTGCTGAGGCTGGACTTGCTGCGGCGCAGGCTGCGGACGCTGCGGCGCGGCATGGCCCTCCTGCTGCTGAGGCGCCGGACGCTGCGGTGGCGGGGCCGCCTGCGGCTGCTTCGGCGGTTCGGGGCGCGGCTGCTGAGCCTGCGGTGTCTGCGGCGCCTGCTGCTGAGGCGCAGCCTGCTGCCGTGGAGCCTCGACCGGCTTCGCCTGCGGTTGCGGCGCGGCCTGGGGCTTCGCGGGCTCAGCGGGCCTGGCCTGCTGCGGTGCCGGCAGCGGCGGCGTGGCCTGTTGCTGCCGTGGCGCCTCCGGCCTCGCTTGTGGCGCGGCCTGAGGCTGAGGGGTCGCCTGCTGCTGCTTGGGCAACTCGCCGGGCTTGGCCGGTTCCGCCGATGCAGGCGCCGCCGTCACGTTGCCCTTGAGCGTCGGCGGTGCCGCGCCCTGCCGCGGCACGAGCGTAGGGGCAATCTGCCGGTTCTTGTCGTCCGTCGCAGCCTTGGGCTGCGCGGACGCGACCTTCGGACCAGGCGCGGCGGTCGTCTGGAGGGAACCGGGCCTGGCAAGGGTCGGCATGTCTGCGACGGCGGTCTTGGCGACCGCGACGTTGCCCGTCTTCAGCGCCGCTTCGGCATTCGCCTTGGCGGCGGCTTCGGCCTTGGGGTCGACCGGCCGCGGCGTGGGGGCGGCTGCAGCTCTGGCCTGGGGGGTTGCAGGTGGCGTCGCGGCCTGTGGCGCGGCAGGCGTCACCGTCGCTGGTGCGGCATTCGGCGAGGAGGCGGCGACCACGGACGCCGTCGGCGCGGGCGGTGCGGCGACGGGCGCGACCGGAGCGCGGGCGAGCGCCTGCGGCTGCACCCGAAGGGCGGAGCGCATGACCGGTTGCGACCCCACGAAGGCCGAGGTCGGCACGACCGTGGCGAACCGCTGGTTCATCAGCACCGAGTTCTGGCCGGCGACGAAGGCCTCGTGGCGTTGTGCGCGCTGCCAGCGGTCCTCGAGGATGCGATCCTCGACGCGCGCCGTCCGGTTGAGGCGCAAGTAATAGTCGCGATCGGTCGTGTAGGACGGCACGTAGACCTCGCGCGGTCCCAGCGGGAACCAGCCGACCGGCGCGGCGCTCTGGTTGCCGAGCGTCACGGCGAGTTCGACGCCGCCCACGAAGGCGACCAGCGCTGGCGCATAGACCGGACGCACGTCGCGCTGCGGCGGCACCCAGACCCAGCGATTGCCGGCATTGGCCCACCGGCCGTAATGGTAGGGCGCGAAACCCCACGGCTGTTCGTCGATCCAGGTCCAGCCCCACGGCTGTACGTAGGACCAGTGGCCGGTTCGGTACGGCGCCCAGCCGGCCGGCACCGCGCGCGGCGCCCAGACTTGGCCGTAGCTGCCGTCGCTGATCCAGTCACCGTAGGCGTTGAGGTCTTCGTAGCCGGTCATGCCTGCCGACAGGTACTGCGGCGGGTCGTAGGCGACCTGGCGATCACGGCTCGCCCAATAGGGCGGCGGCGCAGGAGGCGCGGCCTGGATGGTGCGAAGCTGCATGGTGCTGCCGTCGCCGGTCACTTCGGCGACCTCGTTGGGCCGCACCGCGAGGACCTGGCCGTTCAGGCCCTGGATCTGCGCCGCACCGGAACGCACGCCGAGCCGTGTCGGATCCTGGGTCGAGCCTGCCTCGACATAATAGTCGCCCTGCTGCAGCAGCTTGATGGTGCCGCGCGGCGTGGCGATCTCGTAGGGCTGGTTGGCGTCCATCGCGAACGACTTCACGTCGATGCGCCCCTGTCCGAGCTGCAGGCGAGTCTGGCTATCGTCGAGCGCCAGCACGTCGAGCTCGGTGGCGCCTTCCATGCGGATGCGTGTGCCGGCGAGCGAGACCTCGCTGCGGGCGTTGGGTTCCGTCCACAGGGCGTCGCCGGTGGTCAGCGGCGTATTGACGACGGCCTGCGTCCAGCCGCTCTGCACGTCGTCATGGAAGGAAACCGTGCCGTTGATGAAGGCGAGACGCCCCACCCGGCCAGGCGGTTCACCCTGGGCCATGGCGCTGGACCAGGCGATGGTCGCTCCGAGTAGCCCTGCCGCGATTGCGGCGACGCCACGAAACAATTCGCGCATTTTTGCGGCCTCCTGCTAGGCTCTGCGCCTGCAACTGTGGAAAACGTCGACTCGTGTCGGCCGGTTCCGGAAGGGGAGTAGAAATGCCTGTCGCAGATCCGCATCGTTTGATCCTGACCGGGGAGAACCCGTTCATTCGCCTCAGCGAAAAGGACGGTGATCCCAATTCGACCGACGCCAGCTACTGGCGGATCCTGTTCTGTCCGGCCGGGCCGGGACACGTGCTCTACGTCAAGAGCGAGCTGACGCATGGCCATTGGCGGATCTATTCCGACAACATCGCCATGGCGCGCTGGCTGCAGCAGACCGTGCAGGGCATGCTCAATGCCGAGCTGAAGGACACGACGATCCCGGTGACCGACGCGACTTTCTCGAAGTCGGGCGATCCGCGCTACTTCTGGACCGAGCACATCAAGGCGCACGACGCCGACGTCGCCATGACCTGGTACGACATCGGCGAGCCGCTGCTGATCCACACCGAGCCCAACCAGCCGCCGCAGAACCGGCAATACGGCGTCTGCACCGTGCTGGTGCCGGCGCTTGGTGCGCGCCTCACCATCAACGGCAACCAGGCGCGCGGCACGCCGTGGAAGCGCGACCGTGAAGGCCGGCCTTTCAGCACCTGCGCGCTGGCGTTCTCGGAGAGCTGGACAGAAGCGCGCTAGGCGTCCGCTGAGTGATGAAAGGGATCTTCGACGCAAGACCGGGCACGGTCTACGACGACGAGATCCAGACCAGATACCATTTTCCCAATCAGTATCTGGAGGAGGCGCGACAGACGGTCGGAGACTGGATCGTCTATCGCGCTCCGCGTCGCGGTGGCGGACCGGTCGGGTACTTTGCTTGCGCGCGGGTGGTGTATATCGAACCTGATCCGGCCGATCGGACACACTCCTATGCTCGTATGTCGGACTTTCTGGAGTTCGACAAAGTCGTACCGTTAGCTCGCCCCGGCGGCTTCTACGAACGCCAGTTGGAACTCGTCGAAAGGCGGAGCCTCGGACGGACTTTGCAGGGAAAGTCCGTCCGCACGATCCACAATATGGAATTTTCCGACATCGTTAGAGCCGGCCTCCAGGAGACTCTGGATCCGGCCAATGCCGTGAAACTTGAACTCGATCCCACGCACGCTTCGTCCGAGACGCTGGCTCTCGTGAATGCCCCCGCGGAAGAGCAGGAAAGACGTATCGTTCAGATCCTCATGAATCGGAAAGTGCGCGATGCTAACTTCCGCCGCCACGTCTGCGAGGCTTATGAGAACACATGCGCCGTTACCCGCTTACGGATGATCAACGGCGGCGGTAAGTCCGAGGCTCAGGCGGCTCATATCTGGCCAGTTGTCCAAGGTGGGCCAGACGTCGTGCAGAATGGTCTCGCTTTGTCGGCGACGGCTCACTGGCTGTTTGATCGACACCTGATTTCGTTGACCGACGATTACGGTCTGCTCGTGTCCCACAACAGGGTTCCAGTCGAACTGCAGATGCTGTTCGAGAAACAGCGTGAGCGCATCCGTCTACCTGACGACCGTCGTAAGTGGCCTCATCTCGACTACGTTCGCCGGCATCGCGCGGCGTATCTAGATCATTCAAGCTAGTAGCTCTGCAAAGTGATCATGACGGTTGGCGAGGGTCGGTGAGTGGGATTGCCAG
>NZ_BKAJ01000148.1 GCF_007992495.1 Reyranella soli | reverse complement strand
TCCGCAGCGCGACGGCGTCGTCATTGGCCTGTCGGCCAACACGGCGGTCGCCGACGCGACGTCGATCTATCTCCGCTACGAGGGCGACATCTCGGCCCAGGACAGTGCGCATGCCATCACCGCCGGTGTCCGCATGACGTGGTGATCATGACGGCGTCATGACACCGCGTCGCTGTGCGAGTGGTCCCGCAAAACATGATCCCTATGCCGGTACCAGCGGCCAGGATTTTCACCGGCCCTCGCGAGTAGAATTTCTGGATGAGAATTCACTTCCATTCAGATAGCATCGGCGATCATGATTGTGAGTCGCGGGTCACGGCCTTCCGCACCAAAGCAAGGCCTGTTGCTCTTCTGGTTGGCTTTGTCGTTGCTGTCGATGACGACACGGGCCGCCGCACAAGATGCAACTTGGCTTTTCAATCCCGTCGGCAATCGATTCACCGATTCGGGTAATTGGGCGCCCCCAACGGTTCCCACCAGCGTTGCGACTTTCGGCAACAGCGTCAAGACACTTGTGGCAGTTGATACCAGTGCTACCGTCGGAACGATCGCCTTCAGCAGTGCCGCTCCGGCCTACGAATTCTTTACACTATTCGCAACGCTGAACCTGAATGGTGCCGGAGTCGTCAACAACTCGGCCAATATCCAGACGTTTCAGACAGCTGCGATAGGTGACAGAATTGTGCTGCAGAATGCAGCGTCGGGAGGGGATGCGCGCTTCATCCTTGAGCGCGGCACGACGCTCGACATTTCCGGCCTTAGCTCGAGTGGTACAAATGTCGGCTCAATCCAGGGGGCCGGATCCTTCGTGCTCGGCAACAAGATGCTCACAGTCGGCGGCAACAACCTGTCGACTGTCGTGAACGGCGTCATCTCCGGTAGCGGCGGCTCACTTGTCAAGGTTGGTACGGGGATGCTCACCCTGAACGGCACCAACACCTACGACAATGGCACCGCCATCGATGGTGGCACGCTCGCCATTTCAAGAGATGCGAACCTGGGTGGATCCGGCGGACCACTTGCCTTCGACGGTGGCACACTCCAATTCAACGGAAATGTGAATTCGTCGCGGTCGATCACGTTAAACACTGGCGGCGGCACGTTCGACTCCAACGGCAATGCCATCACGATGTCCGGCAATATTGGCGGAAACGGCTCGCTGACGAAGATCGGAACGGGCAGCCTGACATTGACTGGCACAAACAGCTATGCCGGGGGCACTTCGTTGAACGCCGGCTCGTTGGTTGTTTCTGCTGACAACAATCTGGGCGCGGCAACCGGAAGTCTCGCATTCCAAGGCGGCACGCTTCAATTGGGCGGCAGCTTTAGTCTCTCGAATTTGCGGACCGTAAGCCTCGGGATCGGCGGCGGTACGATAGACACCAACAATTTCAATCTCAGCATACTGCGGGGAATGAGCGGTACCGGCGCTTTGACAAAGAACGGCGCCGGCACGCTGATCCTGGGGAGCGCGAGCAATTTCAGCGGTGGGACCGTTGTCAATGGAGGCGTATTGCAGCTCGCACCCGGCGCATCCCTCTCAGCTTCCAGTACGCTCACAGTCAATGGGGGAAGCTTTGACTTGAACGGCAATAGCCAGACTTTCGCTGCCATTTCCGGGGCCGGGGGCGCGATTTCCCTTGGCAGTGGCACGCTCACGACGAGCGGTGCCGTCGATGCCACATTAGGCTCGACGATCTCGGGAACAGGCGGGCTGATCAAGCTCGGCGGTACGACGCTCACGTTGACGGGTAATAGTACTTTCACTGGGCCTACGATCGTGAATGCAGGCGGCCTTGTCGTAGGTGGTAGCTTGGCAGGCGCCGTCGTCATGAACGCGGGAAGCCTGAGCGGCAATGGTGCAGTAGGTGGCCTGACAGCCAACGCTGGCTCCATCATGCCGGGCAGTTCGATAGGTACGCTGACTGTGAACGGGACATTCGTCCAGAACGGAGGGACCTATCAGGCCGAGGTTAGTTCATCGGGGCAGGGCGATAGGATCAATGTTGGGGCGAGCGCCACAATCAATGGCGGAACCGTGCAGGTGGTGATGCAGCCCGGCACGTACGGACCGCGAACTGTTTATACGTTGCTTACTGCCGCTGGCGGCGTAAACGGCGCCTATTCATCAGTAACGGGTGGCTCACAATTTCTCATTCCGACCCTCAGTTACGATTCTAACAATGTCTATCTCACCCTCCAGGTCGGTGGATTTGCTGCGGCGGCTCAGACAGCAACCCAGGGCGCTGTGGGCGCAGCGCTCGATGGAGCGGCTGGGACAGCCGCCGGAGATTTTGGAAATGTGCTCGTCACCTTGTCTCAACTGAACGCATCTCAAATTCCCCCTGTCCTCACTGCACTCTCGGGCAACAACTACGCGGGCTTCTCGACCTCGATGGTCCAGGGCATGCAGCTCTTCATGAACAACTTCGCCAACCAGACCGGCGGTGGTGGTTCACCCATGTCCAATCGCGTGGCCCTGGCCGAGGCGTGCGACGTGGCTTGCGACAGCACCACGCCACCGAAGTGGGGCGCCTGGGGCGGTGCGTTGGGTGGTCTCGGCACCATCGGCGCCGGCCAGTCCGTCGGCACCGTCACCTACAACGCCGGTGGCTTCGCCGCGGGTCTGGACCGACTGATCACCGACAACTTCCGCATGGGCGTGACGGCCGGTTACAGCACCGGCACGCAATGGGTCAGCGGCTTCGATGGCCTCGGCCGGTCCAATACCTTCCAGGTCGGACTCTACGGCGGCTTCGCCCAGGACAAGGTCTATGCCGACGGCCTGATCGGCTACGCCTACACCCAGAACCAGATGTGGCGGAACATCGCCATTCCCGGGCTGCAGCCGCGTACCGCTTACGGCAAGACCGGCGCCAATCAGTGGTACGGCCAGCTCGAGACCGGCTATCGCTTCGACCTCGGCACCAATGCCAACGCCTTCGTGACGCCGTTCGCGCGCCTGCAGGCCTACACGGGGAACCAGAACGCCTTCACCGAGACCGGGGCACAGTCGTTGAACCTGTCGATCGCCCAGCAGCAGACCAACTCGCTGCGGTCCGTCATCGGCGCGCAGCTTGGCGGGTCGATGGACCTCGGCTGGCGCGAGAAGCTTGCGATGCAGCTTCGCCTGGGCTGGAGCCATGAATACGCCGATGTCGCCCGTCCGGTGGCGGCGACCCTGGCCGGCGCGCCGGCGATGCCCTTTACGACTTTCGGCATCTCGCCGCAGCGCGATGGCGTCGTCATCGGTCTTTCGGCCAACACGGCGATCGCCGACGCGACGTCGATCTATCTCCGCTACGAGGGCGACATCTCGGCCCAGGACAGCGCGCATGCCATCACCGCCGGCGTCCGCATGACGTGGTGATCATGCCGGGCTAACCTGCCGGCATGACACAGGACAGCAGCACCTACTGGAAGAAATCACGAGTCGAAGTCCGCGCGGCGGGCTTCGATCCCGACCGCGCCGCCCAGGCCACCGCCATCGTCACCATCGCCAGCGCCTGGACCAATGCCCACCGCTGCAACAACCGCGTGCGCGCCATCACCGACCTGCTGGTCGACCTGATCGCCGCGCGCGGCGGGCAGGGCCTGGTGGTCGGCGCGCCGGCCGTGTCCGACGCCCTCACGCAAGGCACGCCGACGGCGGGCTACAGCCTGGTGTCGCGCGACGTCGCCGCCGACTGCTTCGAGATCGGCCACTACGCCCATCACGGCGACGCGATGATTGTGATCTCGGGCTGCGACAAGACCGGCGCTGCCGCCCTGATGCCGCTGGCGCGCACCAATGCCTTCGGCCTGGTGCTCTATCCGGGCACCAGCTCGCCGGGCAGGGTCGACTTCGGTCCGTGGGCCAGGAAGGGCACCAACCTCACCATCATGGACTGGGCCGAGGGCCGCGCCGCGCGCGAGGCCGGCCGCATCACCGCCGAGGAGTTCGACGCGCTCGAGCGCAACGTGTTGCCGGGCAGCGGTACCTGCGGCGCCATGTTCACCGCCAACACCATGAGCACCATCGCCGAGGCGATTGGCATGATGCTGCCGCACGGCGCCTCGCATCCGGCCGATCGCGGCGCCGCCGGCGGCATCCACGAGGACGTGGCGGCACAGGCCCGCGCCTCGGTCGACGCTCTCTACCGGCTGATGGAGCAGGGCATCCGTCCGCGCGACATCATGACCGAACGCGCCTTCGAGAACGCGATCACGACGGTCTATGCCATGGGCGGCTCGACCAACATGTACCTGCACCTGCTGGCGATCGCTCGCGAGGCCCAGGTGCCGATCGGCATCGAGCGCATCCAGGCGATCGGCGAGAAGGTTCCGCTGCTCGCCAACCTGCAGCCCCATGGCCCCTATGCCATGACCAGCCTGCATGCGATCGGCGGCGTGCCGATCGTGATGAAGGAGCTTCTGCAGGCCGGGTTCCTGCATGGCGATGTCATGACCGTCACCGGCAAGACGCTCGCCGAGAACCTTGCCGACGTGCCGACGCTCGACAAGCTCGGCCAACAGGACATCGTCCGCCCGGTCAAGGATCCGATCGCGCCGGCCAACAACCATATCAGCGTGTTGAAGGGCAATCTCGCGCCCGAGAGCTGTCTCCTGAAGCTCTCCGGCAAGACCCTGGAGAAGGGCGTGTTCCGCGGCACGGCGCGCGTGTTCGACTCCGAGGCCAACGCCATGAAGGCGATCCGCGCCGGCGAGATCGTCAAGGGCAACGTCGTCGTGGTGCGCAATGTCGGGCCGGTCGGCGGCCCGGGCATGCCAGAGATGGTGATGCTGACGATCCAGCTGCAGGGCCGCGGCCTGGGCGAGGACGTGGCGCTGATCACCGACGGCCGCTTTTCGGGCGTCAGCCACGGCATCCTGATCGGCCACATCTCGCCCGAGGCGTCGAAGGGCGGCCCGATCGCCGCGGTGCGCGACGGCGACGCCATCGTGATCGACCCCAAGAAGCGCACGCTCGATCTCGACGTGCCGGACGCCGAGATCGCCCGGCGCATGGCCAGCTGGACGGCGCCCGATGCGACGCGCGTGCGGCCGGGCTCGGTCCATCACAAGTACGTGCGGCTGGTGTCGTCGGCGCATTACGGCTGCATCGTGTGAGGGCGCGGTGGTGGCGCCGACCGGCGCTGCGCATCGTTGCCCTGGCAGGCGTGGCGGTTGCTCTCGCCCTCTGGCAGGCGGTGGAGCCGTGGCTGTTCCCTGGGCCGCTGATCGTGTCGGGTCGGGTGCTGGATGGCCAGTCGGTGGTCGACGGCGATACCTTGAGGATAGCCGGTCAGTCGATCCGCCTGCACGGCATCGATGCACCGGAGCTCAGGCAGAACTGCGGTGGCTGGCCTGCCGGCGAGGAGGCGCGCCGCGCCTTGGCGGCGATCGTCACCGCGCGGCCGATCGAATGCCGGCGCGTCACGACCGACAGATACCAGCGCACCGTCGCCGTCTGCCGGGCAGCCGGCGAGGACATCGGCGGGACCTTGGTCCGGTCCGGCATGGCATGGGCCTACAGTACCTATTCACTGCGCTACCTGCTGCCGGAGTGGCAGGCGTGGTTCGACGGCCTCGGCGTCCACGCGCATGACTGCATCAGCCCATCGGCCTGGCGCGGCGGCAGGCGTTAGAGCGACGCCTGCGAAGCGGGCGGAGGGGGCATGGGCTCCCACACCCCATTGCCCATGACCCCTCCGGCCCTTCGGCTCACCTTCCCATCAGGCGGCCGATCGACGAACTACATCAGCCAGTGATTGCCATAGGCGCTGGTGAAGTCGAACTGGACGATCAGGTCGTTGAAGTCGCGATCGCCGCCGTTCTTCATGTCTTCCCAGCCCCAGGTGTTCAGGCCGTAGTTCCACAGATGCCCGACCGACTGGCCCGACACCTTCTCGTTGCCCTGCGCGAACGCCCAGTAGGTGCTGTTGGTGGTCTGGTCGACCAGCTTCATGGCGACCAGGTCGCCGGAATCGACATTGAGCAACGCCGCCTGGCTGTAGTTGCCGTAGCCCGGACCGTTCAGCGACGTGCCGACGCCGGCGATCTGGTAGGCGCGGACCTGCGCCGCCTGTTCGTAGCCGGCCTGTCCCGCCTGCAGGCCATTGATCGAGCCCGACAGATCGTCGACGCGGTAGAAGCTCACCGACAGGCTGTCCTGGCCGTTCTGGCGCACCCGCACGATCGCCGTCTGGTCGTCGAGTCCGTCCACCGTCTCGGCCACCGCCACCGGCCGGGCGACGCGCACGACGCCGCTGTCGGTCACGAAGTCGGCGAAACCGAAGGGGCTGCTGAGCGCGCCCTGGATGGCGTCGGCCGTCGCGGCGTTGATCGTCACCCCGACGTTCTCGCCTTGTGAGACCATCGACTGGACCACCGCGCCATGGCCGTACTTGTCGAACATGCGCACGAGGTTGGGATCGAAATCGTCCTGCATCGACTGCTGCGCCACCCGGTTCGTCCAGGAATAGGTGCCGGACGCGATGCTGGTAAACGACAGGATCTCGGAGCCGAGGTCGAGGCCGACATTCGCTGCCGATCCAGACATGACCTGGAACAGCAGGCTCTGGTCGGTGCCGCTGGTCCAGCCGTTGCCGTCGGCGTCGAGCATCTCCGGGCTGCTGGAGTACGACATCTCCGAATGAGCGATCGTGGTGAGCGTCCGCGCCAGCAACAGGCCGTTGGGGCTGCCGAGGCCGGAAACGAGATCGTATCCCGGCCCGGCATAGTAACCGTAGCCCGTCGGCGTTACGTTGATGTAGCTGGTCCCGTCCGAGTTCAGCGTGCTGTAGGAGCCGCCCGTGGTGAACGACGACATGTTGCCGCCCATCGTGACGTCGTTGAAGGCCGCCGGCGCGATTGCCGAGGCGATGTAGAGCAGGTCGGTCATGTAGCCGAGCTGTGGCAGCTCCTGGTCGGCGAAGATCGCATTGAATTGGACCGTCAGCGCCGCCCAGAACGGCGCGGCCGAACTGGTCCCGATCTGGCCGGTGTTCTCGGTCAAGTCGCCGTTCGGAACCAGGTATTGCAGGTTGCCGCCGGCATTGGCGGAGACGTCGGGCACGCCGCGGCCGGTCTCGGCCAGCGGATCGCTGGTCATCGGGTTCAGGCCATAGGCCGTCTGGTACCAGGGCGCCGGCTGCGTCGGATCGACGCCACCCGATGTCGTCGTGTTCTGCAGGTAGCCGCCCCAGAAACTACTGGAGGTGCCGATGGTAGCGCCGTTGACCTGATAGGTGTTCCACACGGTCTCGACGAAAGCCTGCAGCGCGCTCACGTTGTCCGGCAGGCTGGTCAGGCCGCCGGCCATGAGTTGCCAGAGCGTGGCGGGATCGTCTGCCAGCGCCGATGCGACGATGGAAGACAGCGTCGGATCGGCTTGAGCCGTCGACAGGGTCGAGAGCGAGGTGCCGCCGACCAGCACCGCATAGGGGCTGGTGAGGTTGATCTCGACGTTGGTCAGGCCGTTGCCGGTCTCGTTGCCCGAGCCGCCGTCGCCCAGCGCCGAGAACACCGTCTGATTACGCAACGCGGCGTCGATGTAGAGCTGCCAGTAAGCCTGGTAGAAGGGCGAATCCGGCGACATGCTCTGGTCGTCGCCGAACGAATTGGAGATGACGCCGGGGTTGTTGGTGGTGTCCCAGATGGCGCTCTGCAGCGCCGTGAACGTCGAGGCGTCGGCGTTGCCGTTGTAGCCCGAGCCGACGTAGAGCCCGATGTTGCTGTTGGGATTGACGGCGGCCACGGTGCCGACGTCCTGCGAGCGCTCGTTCGGATCGCCGTACGCGTAGTCCTGGCCGTTCTGGCCCTGGACATAGACCGAGCCGGTTCCTGTCTGGCCGATCGACTGGAGGTAAGCCGCCAGCCGCTGATCGAACGTGCCGTAGGTTGCTATGTCTCGCACGGCATTGCCGATGCCCGGCTCGATCAGGGCGATCGTGCCCGTGGCCACGTCTTGCCCGACCAACGGGAAATTGTAGAGCGCAGCGATGTCCTGCGGCGCCATGTTGGGCACGGACGCGGTCGTGTTGCCGATGCCCTGTGGCCCCTGGTTCAGGGTCACCGAGCTGCCAGGCGCCATGTTCGACGGCGGCGGGCTGTTTTCGGTGTCGAACCACAGCCCCTGGACGTTCCATTCCGACGGCAGCGACAGGTTGCCGTTCCAGAACAGGAAGTTGTTGCCGCTCTCGTTGTTGACGTACAGCGTCTTGCCGAACAGGTCTTGGAACTGCGCCGGCGTGTCGATCGACACCCAGATCGTGCGCGATTCCGCCGACGACACGTAGTTGCCGTTGGCCGTGTTGCCGTTCAGCACGGTGAGGCCGGCTCCCGTCAGCTCGGCGACGACGGCATTGTACTGCGCCTGGTCGGCGCCGTAGGTGTCCCACAGCGTGCCGGCGTTCTCGAGCTGGGCCAGCGTCTGCTGCCGTACGCCCCAGCTCTGCGACAGGAGCGACGTCGGGTCGGTTACGCGGTCGAGGACGATGGCGACGTTGATGCCGGCGGTGGTCGCGACCTGCACGTTGGCCTGGTCGAGGCCGTAGGCCTCGACGACCGTCGAGGCGTTGGTGATGCCGTAGCCGGTGAAGTCGAGATATCTCGAATGGGCGATCTCGTCGTTGCTCACGAAATTGATGTTCCCTGACTGCAGGGAAGTGAGCGACACGCCGCTGAGCTCGGCCATGTCGGAGATCGCCAACGTCGAGCCGCCGGCCGTCGTCGTGAACGACGTCAAGCCGTTGGCATGGATGTTCATGTCGGCGATGCGCACGTCGCCGCCGAAATCCTGGTAGGCGACGATATAGTGGTTGAATTGGTCGGTCTGCGCGCTGGCGAAGGTGATGGGATTGGCCAGCAGCTGGGCGGCGAGGTCGGCGGCGTTGGCGAAGCCGACATTGCTGGTGATGAGGATCACGTTGGCGTCGGCCCCGGTGATCGTGCCGCCGAGCCCGACCATGTTGCTGAAGATCGCGGTGCCCAGCTGCGCGTCGTTGCCGTCGGCCGAGCGCAGCAGGTCGCTGAAGGCGTCGAGCGAGATGTCGATCATGTCGATCGCGCTGCTCGAGCTGCCCGTCGTGAAGTTCACGACCGTCGACATGTCCTGGCTGGTGCCGGTGCCCAGCCCGCCATTGGTCGAGGCGTCGGAAACCGGACCGCCGAACTGGCCCGTCGCCTGGCCCCACCAGCCGAGCTGCGGGATGTCTTGGGCGTTGACGATGCTGCCTTCGATGGCGTGGACCGTCTCGCCCGGCGTCACGGCTTGGGCGCTCAGCAGGCCGTTGGCGGCGAACAGCTCGACGCGGCTGTGCGCGGCATTGGCGGCCGCCAGGGTGATGAGGTCGGCGCCGCCGCCGGTGAAGATCGTGTCGGCAGCCGTCGTGCTCTGCGTGCCGGTGATCTCGTCGTTGCCGATCGAGCCGCCCAGCACATTGCCGGCGGTCGTCGAGCCCGTGATGATGTCACCGGTGCTGGCCGCCACCGACAGCGCATAGGCGAAGTTGAACGAGCCGACGGGCATGACCAGCCCGCCGTCGGCGTTGACGTAGGACTGGTCGACGACGCCGAGGTAGCTGCCGACGCCGTTGCCCGCGTCGGTGTTGTAGATGCCGCCGAACACGTTCTGATAGGCAATGTTGCCCGTCATCAGGTTGCTGCCCGGCAGGTCGCCGGCCGTCCAGACCGCCTCGCCGAAGCTGCCGTCGGCATTTATCGGCACGAAGACGAAGGCCGGCCCGTCGTCGGTCGTCGCCACCAGGTTGAAGCCGCCGGGGACGCCCGAGATGTTCTCGAAATGCGTGATGACGCCCGGCTGGTTGAAGGCGTTGAAGAAGGCGAGGTCGGAGAACGCGCCGTTCGACGAATCGTAGTTGATCAGGAAGGCCGAGTTGACGCCGCCGCCGTCCTTGGCGCCGCCCGCGATGGTGTAGACGGTGCTGCCGACACCGTGTTGCCAGATGCCGTAGACCGACGTCAGGTCCGTCAGGCTGCCGTTGATCTCGAACAGCGTGTATTGGCCGGTGGCCATGTTGTAGATGAAGCCGTTGCCGGTGCCGGGCTGGCCGGAGATGTCGTAGTTGCCGACCACCAGGTCGCCTTGCACGCTGTGCGGGATGGTCTCGCCGACGGTGCCGAGGACGATGCCGTCGGTGACGTTGACGCCGTTCCCCGGGACGTCGATCTGTGTCCAGGTGCCGCTGCCGTCCAGCGGTCCCTCGTAGATCATGCCGTGATTGACGACGCCCGGCGGGCTTTCGCTGTACTGGTAGGTGCCGACCGCACGGACGTTGCCGAGCCCGATCGACGGCGTGAAGATCGACGTGTCGGGTCCGTAGAACTGCCCGGTCGTGAAGGTCTGGCCGGCGAAGGTCGGCGTCAGCAGGTGCAGCGTTCCGGCGGACGTGTCGTTGAGCGGACCCTGGTAGAGGAAGGGTGTCGTCGCCGTCGAGCCGCTGGTGCCCTGGCTGCCGGTCAGGATGACGGCGCCGTCGTAGTGAGCGCGGATGCCGGTGATGAAGTTGAGCGGCGACAGGATCGTCTGGTAGTCGACCTGGTTGTGGCTCTCGCCGACCAGCGCGTTGGTGACCGCTTGCGAATCGTAGAGCGTCGTGGCGTCGTTGACGTTGTCGACGGAGGCCTGCATCTCCGCCACCGTCGGCGCCCTGACCTCCGACTCGAACGCCTGTGTGAAGTACGATGCCGCCTGGATCTTGGCGTTCATCGCCGCGATGTCGTCGCCGGTCGCGTTCGTGGCGATCTCGTAGACCAGGGCGGAGAAGGAGGTGAGGCCGCCGAAGAAGGCGGTCGACCAGGACAGCTTCTCGGCCGTGGTCGCCGCGCGGTCGAACAGGTTCAGGAAGGTCTGGTCGATGAAGCTGTCGGCCAGCGCCAGCTGCTCCGCTGTCGGCACGGTCGGCGTCACGAGCGCGGCGAGCTCGGCGTAGGCTGCTTCCTCGGGCGAGGTGGCGAAGTCTTCCGATACCGAGAGGATTGCAGAGGCGAGCGGCTGGCCACCCAGGATGAGCGTCAGCAGATCTTCCATCTTGTCTGCGAAGCCCGTCGGATCGGCAGCCCGTCCATACCAGCCGACATACAGCAGCTCGAGCTGGGCGGTCGGCGATTCCACGGGCACCGGCCCGCTATAGATGTTGCCGTAGACCAGGTTGTCGACACCGGCATTGTCGACGGGCAGCCCGGTGTTGGGCAGCGAGACCTCGCCGCGGACGTCGAGCCCGATCCAGTTGTTGATGACGGCGTTGTAGTGGGTGCCGGAGTCGAGCTCGACGCCCGGCCCGTCATTGCCGCTGATGACGTTGTAGCGCGCGGCCGGCGCCGGCAATGGCGAGAAGCCGGTGTAGGCGGTGCCGACGACGTTGCCGCTGCCGGTGCTGCTGACCAGCACGCCGCCCGCGCCGTTGCCGATCGCGGCGGCTTCCTGGATGTCCGTGCCGATCGCGCTCTGGCCGACCACGTTGTTGTACGCCTGGTCGGTGATGGCGATGCCGTAGGCGCCGTTGTTCGAGATCGTGTTCTGGCGGATCACCGAATCGCTGGCATTCACGCCGGTGCCGCCGATCACGTTGTCGTGGGCGGTGCCGCTGATCAGGATGCCGTTGTTGCCGTTGGCGAAGTCGTCGCCGAAATCGAAGGCGCTGTTGCCGCGCGTGTTGAGGCCCAGGATGTTGGGCACGACGGTGACGCCCCAGGCATCGCCCGAGATTTCCAGGCCGTTGTTCAGGTTGCCCGACAGCACATTGGTCTGGACGGTCTGGTTGCCGCCCGTCGAGGTGATGAGGACGCCGTTGTTGCCGTTCGGAGCAATGCCGGCGAAGGCGAGCGTGCCGCCGAAGGTGTTGAGCGTGCTGAAGCCGCTCGCGGTGTCGGCGACCTCGATGCCGTTGTTGGCGTTGCCCGAGATCACGTTGCCGAGCGGGATGACGCCGCCGACCTGGGTGTTGACCGACGAGCCGTCGATCAGCACGCCGTCATTGCCGTTGGCGACGATGGTCTGGTTGTCGGCGCCGATGCCGGCGAAGTTGGCGCGGATCGTCACGTGGTCGGAATCGGTGACGTGGATGCCGTTGGCGCCGTTGCCGCTGACGACGTTGTAGTAGACGAACGGCTCGTCGACGACCGTGCAGCCGTGCAGCGAGTTGAAGTCGGCGTTGTCGATGCGCACGCCATCGAGCGTGTTGCCCAGGGCGGCATCGCCGTCGGCGGTCGTGCCGATGAAGTTGCCGTAGAGGACGTTGTTCTGCGAATTGGCGTCGATCAGCACGCCGTTCTGGCTGTTGCCCGAGATCTGGTTGCCGAGCGGCGGCGTCACGAAGACCTCGGGCTGCGTGCCCTTGTTGCCGGTCGGGTCGTTGGGATTGCCGCCGGCATCGTTGCCGACGACGGTGCCGCCGATCGTGTTGCCGTTGGAGCCGTCGGTCACCCAGATGCCGTTGGCGCCGTTGGCCATGGCGCTGGTGCCGTCGACGCTGGTGCCGATGTGGTTCGAGACGATGATGTTGTCGGCCGAGCCGTGCAGGCTGATGCCGTTGCCGCCGTTGGCCGAGATGACGTTGGAGACGACGCCGGTCGCGGGGTTGCCGTTGGCGGCTAGCGTCGCGGCCTCGGGGTTGTAGCCGATCTGGTTGCCCGACGAGGTCGCGGCGACGAACACGCCGTCGCCCGAGTTGCCGGCCGCGCTGCCGTCGAGCGCCAGGCCGATGTAGTTGTTGTTCAGGATGACGTTGCCGGCAACCAGCGTGACGCCGGCGCCGGTGGCGTTGCCCACCGCCAGGCCCATGAGCTGCGAGCCCTGCGAGCCCGTGTCGAACACCAGGCCGGCATGTCCGTTGCAGTCGAGGCCGATGCTGGGCGGCGTGCCGGTGTCGGTGCTGCCGGAGATGATCGATGTCGGGTTGGTGATCGCCGACAGGTTGCTCGACAGCACGATCGTGCCCGAGACCGTGAACGAGATGGTGTTGGCCTCGCCGGCTGGCCCGGCATTGGAGGCATCGATCGCCGCACGCAGCGACCCCACGCCGCTGTCGTTCAGATTGCCGACAATGAAGGTCGCCATACTCTACTGCCCTGCCCCAAATCGTCGGTTGCAGGGTTCGCCGGTTTGGCGCGGAATCGCGATACCATGAACAGGGTAGGGCTCGGCGCCGCTAACGCATGGCGCGTGCTGCCGCCGCATGGGATACCTTGTTGCATGACGGGCCTGGAGAGAGACAAGCCAGCCGTGCGTATCCTCCTGCTCGAGGATGACGACCCGGTACGCGACCGGCTGGCGCGCATCATCGACGGCTGGCCCGGCGGCCGGCTGGTCGCCTCCTGCGCCACGCTTGGCGAGGCCATCCGGCAGATCACCGACGAGACGATCGATCTCCTGATCACCGACCTCAACCTGCCGGACGGCCATGGCGTGCAGGCGATCCGGCTGCTGCGCGAGCGCCAACCCGAGGCCCAGGCCATGGTCATCTCGGTGCTCGCCGATGACCGCACCGTCATCGACGCCATCGAGGCCGGCGCCACCGGCTACCTGCTGAAGGACAGCGACCCCATCGACATCGTCGCCGCCATCGGCGACCTGCTGGCCGGCCATTCGCCGATCTCCTCCAAGATCGCCCGCACCATCGTGCGCCGCCTGGGCGGCCGCGAGCCTCCTTCCGGCGCGACAGCACCGCCGCCGGCCGCGGCCGATGCCCAGCTCCTGACGCCGCGCGAGATGGACATCCTGTGGGGCATCGCCAAGGGCTTCACCTACGGCGAGCTGGCCGAGCGCCTGCAGATCTCCAAGCAGACGGTGCCGGTGCACATCCGCAACATCTATCGTAAGCTGCAGGCCAATAACCGGTCCGAGGCGGTCTACGAGGCATCGCGCCGAGGCCTGATCAAGCTTTGAGGATGTGATCGTGAGCGGGGTTCGAAGGATCGGCTTGATCGTGCTCGTCCTCGCCACCCTCGCGATCGCCGCCGCCCCCGACCTGATAACCCTGCCGCGACCGACCGACGCGGTCGTCGTCGATCGCGCGACGCTCGTGGTCGATGGGCAGCCGGATGCCGAGGTCTCGCTGCCGCATGTCGTCTGGCCGGGAGTCGGCAGCTCGACACACGCGCGCTACCACGTCGACATTGCATCCTCGGCGCTGCCCGAGGTCGACCCGGCGCTTTACGTTCCGCTGGTCAACCGACGACTCGTCGTCCAGGTCGATGGCGCTACCGTGTACGACAGTGCCAACCACGTCGTATGGACCGGCCTCGCGATCGGCACGCCCTTGCTGGTCCGCCTGCCGCTGCCCGCCGGCCGGCCGTCGTATCGCCTGACCCTGGTCATCGAGGTCGGCCCCTTCGCCACGCCCACCTATCTTTCGCGGCTCTATCTCGGTCGCGCGGGCGCGCTTGCGCCGGCCTTCAAGGTGCGCGAGTTCGTCGATATCGACCTCAAGGCCATGAGTCTCGCCGTCCAGGTGTTGCTGGGGATGGCCGTCCTGCTGGCCTGGTTCGTGCGCCCGCGCACCGCGCTGCTGTCCTGGCTCGCCGTCTTCATGGCCCTCACCATCGTCATCGATCTGGCCATGTTCATGGGCTTCCACGCGTCGTTCCGGGCGGCGCTGCCCTACGTCGTTGCGTTGGTGCCGGCCTGGGGACTGCTCGCCGCCATCCTCTCGCTCCTGCTGATCGGCCTGCCACCGTCGAGGCTGCTTCTTTTCGGCATCGTCGCCATCAGTGTCGTGCTGCTTGGGTGCGCCCTCGTCGGCACGCCGGTGGCACGCATGATCGGCGCCGGGACGGCTGCTGTCTTCCTTTGCATCGGCGCCCTCGCCGCGACCGGCATCATTGCCTGGGGCGCTCTGTGGCGCGGCAATGTCGATGCCCGTCTCATGCTGGCGCCGGCCGTGCTGACGTCGTGGTTCCTGGTGCGCGACGCCTATGTCGCCACGACCTTGCCCGCGGATGCCTTCCGCCTGTATTCGCCGCACGCCGGACTGCTCTATGTCGTCGGGCTCACGGCCGTGCTGGTGCGCCGCATGGCCGACAGCTTCGATCGGCTCGACCGCTCGAACGAAGTGCTGAACGCCCGGCTGGCCGCGCGCGAGGCCGAGCTGGCGGCGCTTGCCAAGCAGGAAAGGATCGAGGCGGCCCGCCTGGTGCGCGAGCAGGAGAGGGGCCGGCTGACGCGCGACCTGCACGACGGCATCAGCGGTCATCTCGTCTCGATCATCGCCCTGTCGGAGCGGGCCGAGGAGCGACCCATCGAGCAGGCGGCGCGCGATGCGCTGAACGACCTGCGCCTGGTGATCTACTCCCTCGACGTCGGCGAGGACGAGTTGCCGCTGGCCCTGGCCAACTTCCGCGAGCGCCTCGAGCCGCAGCTGCAGCGCCTTGGCGTGGCGCTCGACTGGTCGATGGCCAATCTCCCGGACGTGGCGGGCGTCACGCCCGGCAAGGCGCTGGCCGTGCTGCGCATCGTGCAGGAGGCCATCACCAACGCGCTGAAGCACGGGCCGGCCCGCCGCATCGGCGTGCGCGGCGGCGCCCTGGCCGATGGCAGTCCGGCGATCGCGATCGACAATGACGGCCGGCCGTTCGCCGCCGACAGCCGCGGCCGCGGGCTCGACAACATGCGCCGCCGGGCAGAGCTCCTGGGCGCCACGCTGGCGTTCGAGACGCTGTCCTGCGGGACGCGCGTCGTCGTGGCGCTGCCCAGCCGCCTGCCGGACCTCGAGAACTGAACGTCCCGGACGACGGGCTCACACGAACCAGTCGTGCAGGGCGAGCTTCATGGTCATGTCGTTGTAGTCGAAGTCGGCGCCGCGCTGCGCGGTGTTGTCCTCGAAGCCGAAGGTATTGGCGCCGAAGTTGCGGATGTGCGTGCGGCCGTCGGCGTTGGCAATGCTGCCGGCCGACTGGTCGAGGGTGAAGATCTCGCCGAACGGGTCGACCAGCACCGGCGCGTAGTAGCCGCTCTCGCCCTGCACCGTCCAGGTCTCGCGCGCCGTGCCGGTCGAATGGCCGTGCGTCGAGTCGAACTCCCAGTTGGCCTGGACGGCGTTGCGGAAGGCATCGGTGTTGCCGTAGGCCACGCCGCCCACCGACCACTGGCCGGGATTGGCGGGATTCATGTCGACGCGCACGAAGTGCAACGTGTTGGTGAAGTCGCCGCTCCACGCCAGGCTGACATTCACCGCCGTGCCCTTTTCCAGGTAGACCCAGGGATGGTCGCTGGCGCGCTGCGCGCCCGCCAGCACCGCCGAGGAATCGAGGGTGTTGTTGACCTGGGCGCTGAGATCGATATGGCCGAAGCGGTCGTCGATCGAGACCGCGAGCTGGCCGTTGCTGCCGCGGACATGGACGTCGGGATTGAGGTCGACCTGGCCGTTGCCGGCGATCACCGCGAACTTCAGGTTGTCGCCAACCGGCAGGTAGACCGCCTGCTTGCCCTTGAAGAAGGCGTTGCCGTTGTCGGCCGCGACCCCGCCGATCTTGGCCAGCGCCGCATCGTCGATCGACGTCGCGATGCCTGAGCCGTCGCGCTTCAGCATGTTGCCGTTGAGATCCGTGGCGTAGGCTACCACGGTGGCGTTGGGCATGGTCGAGCCGGTGTTCAGAAGCTCGATCCAGTTGCCCTGGGTGGCCGAGCCGGCCTGGGTCAGGGTGAGCCCGTGCCCGTCGGCCGACGAGCCGAGGCTGAGCGTGTCGAGATTGACGGTGAAGGTGACGGCCTGGCTGGTCGTGTAGACCGGGTTGTTGAGGTCGAGGTCGCTCGCGAAATACTGCTTCATCACGGCGCTGTAGGTGCCGTTGCCGAGCTCGGCGCCGAGCCCGGTCGTCCAGTCGCCGTGCCGGTTCGCCTGGGTGAACAGCGGCGTGAAGATCCAGTCGTCGTGGCTGGTGTCGGCGAGCTCGATCTTGGCGATGCGCCCGGGCAGCAGATAGTTGCCGCCCGCCGTGTTGAAGCTGAAGGCGAAGTCACCGTGCTTGAGGGCGGAGAGGTCGCCCGCCGCCACGAAGCTCGAGCCCGCGAACGAGCCGACCATCGGCGCCGCCGGCGCCGGCGGCGGCGGGAGGGTGGGCGGCGATTGGGTCGGGGTGAACGGATTGGGCGGGCCTTCGCTCGGCGGCAGCGCGCCGGTCGAGGGCATGAAGGTCGCCGGGTCGTAGGTTATCGACCCGCCGTTGGCCATGTTCAGGCCGACATTGCCGGGCCCGTAGTTGGTGACCGCCACGCCGTGGTCGGCGATGACGCTGGAGAAGATTCCGCCGGTCGTCGTGCCGTAGAAGTTGTAGGTCGAGAGCGTCGTGACGTCGCCGTAGGCCAGCTGGTACCAGGCCGGGCTGCCGTCGGCGGTGATCGGCACGTTCTGGATATCGAAGAAGCCCGCCTGGCCGCCGGCGTTGCCGGGCACCAGCTGCCAGCGCTGGTCCGGCGCCGCCGACGCGTCGTAGTTCAGCGTGTAATAGTACCAGTCACCGGTCGCCAGCCGGAGCGACACGAAATTGTCGGACCCCGCCTGCGGATCGCCCGGCGCGTAGAAGCGGAAGGAGATCGGCGTCGAATTGTCGGGCGCCAGGACGGTGCTGCCGATCGCGAAGTTGAAGGTGAATTGCAGCTGGTTGGTGCTGGTTGTCGTCGCCGCCAGGTAGCTGCTCCCGGTTGGCGCCACGTAGCCGGTATTGCCGGTCGCGAAGCTCGACGACGGCGGCGTCTCGCCGAGGTCGTAGAGCGTGATGTTGATGGTCGAGACGTTGGCCGGTGTCGTGATCGTGCTGTCCCACAGGCTCACTGCCGGGCTGACGCCGCCGCCGTTGGAGATCAGGTCGGTGTAGGAATAGCCGTAAGCGTTGCTGTTCTGGAAGAACTCCGCGGCGTAGGGGTCGTAGTAGCGGTTCTGCCCGGTCGCCGTGCCGATGCCGGTGCCCAACGCGTTCGAATAGCCGATCGACGGGTTGAGGATGGCGTTGTAGGCGTAGTTTGCGTTCCAGTTCCAGGTCTGGCTGAGGTCGAGCGTGCTGCTGTCGAGCGGGTTCACCGAGTTGCCGGTGCCGCCCCAGAAGCCCGCATCGAAGCCGGCGACGAAATACTTGGCGACCGCGCCCGCGGCATTGTTGGGCGTGAAGGTGTTGTAGACGGTCGACGGCCCGGTCATCGAGCCCGAGTAGACTGTGAGCGTCCCGCCCTGCAGGTAGATATTGTCGATCAGCGACTGCAGCGGGATGTTGATGTAGTCGGTCGACGCCACCGCCTGGATCGCCGTGCTGGTGGTGGGGACCAGCCAGAACGAAGTCGTCGAGGCATCGTACTGCACCGTGTAATCGCACAGCGCCGCCTGCGGCTGCAGCGAGGAGCCGTTGAAGGTGGTGACGATCTCGAGGGTGCTGTTGGTCACCCAGCTGGCGAACGCGTTGGCGTAGGCCGTCCAGTCGCTCGCCGGGATCGGGTTGGTCGTATAGCCGGGCTGCGAGCTGAGCGGGAAGTTGTTGCCCGGCATCACGAGGTCGCGCAGCTCGTTGAGCGGCGTGTTGGCCGGATAGTCGATGCCCGACGGCGGCGCGGGACCGACCGTGCTCGGGCTCGTCGTCTCGAACGACTGGTTCTGAGAGCCCGCCGGCGAGAAGCCGATGACGTTGTTTTCGATCGTGCTGCCGCTGGCATTGTAGCCGCGCGTGGCGCTGCCCGAGCCGTAGACGATCTCCATCGTCATGGTCGAACCGAACTCGCCGATGTCGGAGATGTCGGCGACGTCCGACGCCGAGCCCGACAGCGTCGCCTCGATGAGGTCGAATCGGTAATTGCGGGTCTGCGCATCGACCGAGGTGATGTCGCCGACCTGGGTGATCTCCGTGAGCAGGTCGGAGGTGCCGCCGGCGCCGGTCTGCTGGACGACGACGAAGATCCGTCCTGACGAGAAGGTCGCGTCGGAGGCCGTGGTCAGGTCGATGGAGGTGGTGGCGGTTGCGACGCCGTTGTCGACCAGCGTGATGGCGCCGCCCGGGATCAGGCTGCTGCCCTCGAAGGCGAAGGCATAGGCGTAGACCCCGTTGCCCGAGCCGCCGCTGGTGAGATTGCCCAGTAAGGTCGAGCTGAGCGTGAAGTTCATTGTCGTCGACATCACGCCCTCACGCTGTACTCCACCTTCCGACTCTAGAAATCGGCGTATCCCGCGGCAACACCGATCGGTGCGCTAAACGGCGCATGCGGCAGAAAACTCGGTGAACCGGCCGCGCTCGGCCGGCTGTTGCGTCGGTCCGGCGCCCACGACCATGATGCGCGAGCCCGAGGCCCGGGGAAGGGAGATCCGTTCGTATGTCGGCAACGCAGACGCCGCGCCTGATGGCCGCCGGCGCCATCGGCAACCTGCTCGAGTGGTACGACTTCGCCGTCTACGGCTATTTCGCCGCCGCGATCGGCCGCGCCTTCTTCCCCGAGCAGGACAAGGTCGCCCAGGTGCTGTCGGCGTTCGGCGTGTTTGCCGTCGGATTCATGATGCGGCCGATCGGCGGCGCGCTGTTCGGCCATGTCGGCGATCGCCTCGGCCGCTCGACCGCGCTCACGCTGTCGGTGATGGCAATGGCCGTGCCGACCTTCCTGATCGGCGTGCTGCCGGGCTACGCCACGCTCGGTCTCGCGGCGCCTGTTCTGCTCACCTTGCTGCGCATGGTGCAGGGCCTGTCGGTCGGCGGCGAATACACCACCTCCATCGTCTTCCTGGTCGAAAGCGCGCGGCCCGAGCGGCGGGGCATCGTCGGCGCTGTGGCCGACCTGGGGGCGGTCTCCGGCATCCTGCTGGGCTCGGCGACCGGCGCTGTCCTCGAATGGGTCATGCCGGCGCAGGCGGTCGACGACTGGGGCTGGCGCATTCCTTTCTGGATCGGCCTCTTCGTCGGCGGCGCGGGCCTGGTGCTGCGCCGCGGCTTCGGCCAGGCCGAGGAAGCGCCCCGTCCGTCACGGCGCCCGCCGCTGGTGGCGACCTTCACCGGCCACTGGCGCGTGCTGCTCTATCTTGCCGGCGTATCGGTGTTCGGCGCGGTCGGCTTCTACCTGATGTTCGTCTACATCGTGAGCTGGCTGCAGTTCGTCGACGGCATCGCGCCGGCGCAAGCCCTCACCATCAACACCGCCAGCATGGTGCTGCTGATCCCGGTCGAGATCGGCCTGGCCACGCTGTCCGACCGCATCGGGCAACGGGCCGTTCTGCTCGCCGTCACGGGCCTCTCGGTCGTCGCCGCCTGGCCGATGTTCTGGCTGATGCACGGCCATCAGGAATGGATGGTCCTGGCCGGCCAGCTCGGCTTCGTCGTCCTGATCGGTGGCTACTACGGCTGCTTGCCCGCCTTCATGGTCGGCGTTGTGGCGCGCGACGTGCGCTGCACGGCCATCGCCATGGGCTACAACGTGGCGGTCGGGCTGATCGGCGGTTTCAGCCCGCTCGTCGCCACGTGGCTCGTCCAGCGCACCGACAACGATTACAGCCCGGCCTTCATGATCATGGCGGCCGGGGCGATTTCGTTCCTGGTGCTGTTGCTGGGGATGCGCCGACAAGCCTCGCTGTCATCCCGAGCGTAAGCGAGGGACCTTTACTGTTGCCCAAAGGCCCCTCGCTGCGCTCGGGGTGACAGCCTTCGTTACGCCGCCGGCATCTGATACCCCGGCGTCGACTTGGAGATGCGCGTCTCTTCCTCGTCCATGCCCTCGGCGATGCCTTCGAACATCGGCGTCGAGAGGTAGCGCTCGCCGGTGTCGGGCAGCATGGCCAGGATCACCGATCCGGCGGCGGCCTTCTCCGCCACCTGCATCGCCACGGCGAAGGTCGAGCCGCCGGAGATGCCGGTGAAGATGCCTTCCTTCTGCGCCAGCAATCGCGCCCACTTCACGCCCTCGGGCCCGGCGATCGCCACGCGCTCGTTGAAGTACTTCTTGTCGAGCGCTTCCTGCAGCACCAACGGAATGAAATCCGGCGTCCAGCCCTGGATGAGATGCGGCTCGAAGGCGGGATGGCTGACGGCGGGCGAGCCGTCGGCGCCGCGCTCCTGCGCCTTGCCGCTGCCGACCAGCTGGGCGTTGGCTGGCTCGCACAGCACGATCTTGGTCTCGGGCCGCTCGACGCGCAGCACCCGCGCCACGCCGGCCAAAGTGCCGCCGGTGCCGTAGCCGGTGACGAACCAGTCGAGCCGCTCGCCCTTGAAGTCGGCCAGGATCTCGCGCGCCGTCGTCGCCTCGTGGATCTCGGCATTGGCCGGCGTCTCGAACTGGTGCGCCAGGAACCAGCCGTTGGCCGTCGCCAGCTCGACCGCCTTCTGGTACATGCCCAAACCCTTCGCGGCGCGCGGCGTCAGCACGACCTTGGCGCCCAGCATGCGCATCAGCTTGCGGCGCTCGATCGAGAAGCTGTCGGCCATGGTCACGACCAGGGGATAGCCCTTCTGCGCGCACACCATGGCGAGCCCGATGCCGGTGTTGCCGCTGGTCGCCTCGACCACGGTCTGGCCCGGCTTCAGCGTGCCGTTGCGCTCGCCGGCCTCGATGATGTTGACCGCGAGCCGGTCCTTGACCGACGAGGCCGGATTGAACGCCTCGGCCTTGACGTAGAGCCGCACGCCCTTGGGTGCGAGGTTGTTGACCCGGATGCACGGCGTGTCGCCGATCGTGTCGAGCACGCTGTCGAACAGGCGCCCGCGCCCGGCCGTGGTCCTGACTTTTCCGCTCATGATGGATCGCCCCCAGTTCTGCTGGCTAGTTCTACCGGCCGGGACTATCCCACGAGGCGCCCATTCGACAAACGTCGTTCAGCAGCGGGGGGCTGAGCGTGGTGGCCGTTGATGGCGTGGTTGGGTTGCCGCGGCGTCGGCAGGCGATAGCTCCAGATCGCCATCGGCGGCACGTTGCGCCATTCCCGCCCGACGAAAGTGGCGTCGAGCTGCGGCGGGCTTCTGCCCGGATCGACCGGCGACTTGAAGCCGTAGGTGTACTGGATGATGGCGCCGCCATGCGGCATCGCCCGGAAGGCGTCGCTGTAGCAGCGGATGGCCGCCGCCGGCGCCACGGCGCGCATCGGCAGTCCGCTCAGCACGACAGAGACCGAAGCGATGCCCGCCTCCGTCAGCAACCCTGCAATGTCCAGCGCATCGCCCTGCAGCACGGCGAGCCCGCGGAACCGGCGCTCCAAGGTGCGGCAGAGATCCGCATCGCGTTCGACGGCGACGAGCCGGTCGACGGCGCATCCGGCGTCGATCAGCGCCTGCGTGACCGCGCCGGCGCCGGCGCCCAGCTCGAGCACCGGTCCGCCGCCGTCGATCGCGGCATCGAGCGTGGCCTGCGCCAGCCGGCGCGCGGTCCACGGGCTGCTGGGGAAGGGCAATCCGACCGCTACCGGATCGCGCGACCAGCCACGAAAGAAGGGGAGGGCGTTGTTCGGCATCGGCGAATCCGTTTTGCAACGCCGATGAGCCGCGAGCGGTTGCGCGGGGTCAGGGCGCCTTCGGGTCCGACCAATATTGCCGCTCAGCGCTGTGGGTGGTCAAACCGCCGGCTTGGGCAGGATGTTCATGCGCTGCCGCACCTCGTCGATCGGCATCTCGATCCAGGCCCAGTAGTCCCACTTGTCCGTCAGGTCGATGTTGACCTTCGAGCCGCGCTCGATCGCGGCCAGCATGAGCTCGGCCACGCCGGGCTTGCCGAGCACGCCCACGGTCACGAAAGGGTCGTTGGTCGGGCGCATCTGCACGCCGGCGCTGAAGATCATCACCGAGAACAGCGCGATATAGATCGGCCGTTCCTTCTTGAAGCCCGCCGAGAAGGAAGCGACCTGGATCTCGCCCTCCGGCTCGGTGCTGTAGCCGCCCAGCAGGTGGCAGAAATCGTGGTACAGCCCCGCTTCCGGGAAGCCGGCGGGCTCGCCCGGCACGGCAAAGCCGTGCTGGTTGTAGAAGTCGATCAGGCCGCGGCCCAGCGTGCCCTCGGGCAGCTTCTCCCAGGCGCGATAGCGCGCGGCGAGCGCCTTGTCCTCGATGATGCCGCGCATCGTCAGCACGCTCTTGGCGAAGCCGAGCGGGCCTTTCTGCTCGAGCTGGTTCTTGAAGATGTCCTTGATGTGGCCGCGCCGCAGGAAGTCGAGCTTGGCCAGCAGCATGTGGCCGTCGGCCATCAGGCGGAGGTCGGTGATCTCGGGCGTGGCGATGCCGAGGGCGCCCGCGAATTCCTCGACCTTGGCGACGGTCTCGCGCGACGGCACGCCGTCGGCCAGCGAGCTGACCAGCATGCCGTTGACGAACTGCGCGCGCAGCTGGGCGCCGGGGAAGCCCTTGGCGAGCTCGGTTGCGCCGACCGGCGGCAGGGCGTCGATGTCGTACTGGGTGTGCAGGATCATCTTCTGCGCCGCTTCCATCAGCGCGCGTGCCCCCGGGCGGATCGCGCCGTCCGTCGACGCGACCGTTTTCATGGCGCGCAGGCCCAGCAGGGCGGCGGCGGGATCGGGCTGAATGAGACGCATCATGACCTCCCATAAGTCAACGAACGTTGACATATGCGCTTGGCTTGCGTTTGTCAACAGACGTTGGCATTTAGGACAAATGCCTGATAGGCCGGCCAAAACCGCCAAGTCGCAACGGACCCGCGCGGCCATCCTCAAGGCGGCGCAGGAGCTGTTTGCCGAGCAGGGCTATGAGCGGGCGACGCTGCGCGACATCGCCGCCCGGGCGGCCATCGATCCGGCGATGGTGATCCGCTACTTCGGCAGCAAGGAGGGGCTGTTCGCCCGGGCCACCGCCTTCGACCTCAAGCTGCCGGACCTGACCGCCGTCCCGACCGACGACATCGGCGCGACCCTGGTGGCGCATTTCGTCGACGTCTGGGAGGGCTCGCTCAGCAACGGCAGCCTGATCAGCCTTCTGCGCGCCGCCGCATCGAGCGACGACGCGGCCAACGCCATCCGCATGATCTTCGGCGGCCAGGTCGTGCCCATGCTGGCGCGCGTGGTCCCGCCGATGGAGCTGCCGATGCGCGCCGGCCTGGTGGCGACCCAGATCATGGGGCTGGCGGTCACGCGCTATATCCTGAAGGTCCCGCCGGTCGTCGCCATGGACCGCGCCCAGCTCGTAAAGCTGCTCGGGCCGACGATGCAGCGCTACGTCGTCGGCAAGCTTTAAGGATCATGGTCTTCCGGACCGCGAGCCTCCGGCTCGCTCATGATTCATGAGCGAGCCGGAGGCTCGCGGTCCGGAAGAGTATGAGTCTCTAGCTCTTCGCCCTCTCGTAATGCGCCGCGATCAGTCGCGCCGTCGCCATCGTCACGCGCTTGCCCGTCGGGATGTGCAGGAATTCGTTGGGCCCGTGCGCGTTCGAATGCGGGCCCAGAACGCCGGTGATGACGAACTGCGTGCCCGGGAACTTCTCGCCCAGCATGCCCATGAACGGGATCGAGCCGCCTTCGCCCATGTAGGCCGCCGGATTGCCGAACGCTTCCTGCGAGGCCTGCGCCACCGCCTTCTCGAGCCAGGGTGCGAGCGGCGGCGCGTGCCAGCCGCTCTGTCCCTCCCAGCCGTCGAACACGACCTCCGCGCCGTGCGGCGGATCGGCCTCCAACGTGCGCTTCATCGCCTGCACCGCGGCCTTGGCATCGAGCGTCGGCGGCGTGCGCAGGCTGAGCTGCGCCGTCGAGTAGGGCAGCAGCACGTTGCCGGCATCGCCCGGTGCGGGATAGCCGTCCATGCCGATCACCGCGAGCTGCGGCCGCCAGGTGCGGTTCAGCACCATCTGGCCCAAGTCGTCGGCCATCGGCCGCGTCGATCCGGCGAACGGGAACTTGGCGTGCACCTGCTCGCCCAGCACCGCGGCCGCCGCCTTGGCCTGCTCGATGCGCTGCGGCGGGATCTGGACGTAGAGGTCGGGCAGCTTGATCTCGCCCGTCATCTCGTCCTCCAGCCGCGACAGCAATCCGCGCGCGATGCGGAAGGAGGAGGGCACGATGCCCGACGCGTCGCCCGAATGGACGCCCTCGGTCAGCACCCGCACGGTCAGCGTGCCGCCGGCGATGCCGCGCAGCGACGTCGTCAGCCACAGCCGGTCCCAGTCGCCGCAGCCCGAATCGAGGCAGACCACCAGCGACGGCTTGCCGATCCGCGTCATCAGGTGATCGACGTAGAACGGCAGGTCGTAGCTGCCGCTCTCCTCGCAGGCCTCGATCATGATGACGCAGCGGCCGCGCGGCACCTTCTGCTCCTGGAGCGCCCGCAAGGCGCACAGGCAGGCATAGATCGCATAGCCGTCGTCGGCGCCGCCGCGGCCGTACAGCTTGTCGCCCTTGCGCACCGGGATCCACGGACCCGTGCCCTCGGCCCAGCCCTTCATCTCGGGCTGCTTGTCGAGATGGCCGTAGAGCAGCACGGTGTCGTCGCTGTCGCCCGGCACTTCTATGAAGATCAGCGGGGTGCGCCCCTCCAGCCGCACCACTTCCAGGGTGGCGCCGGGGAACGCCGCCAGGTGCGGCTCGGCCCATGCCACCATCAGCTTGACGGCGTCCTCCATGTAGCCGTGCGCGACCCAGTCGGGATCGAAATGCGGCGACTTGTTGGGGATGCGGATGTACTCGGTGATCGAGGGCAGGATGGAATCGTCCCAGAAGGGATCGACGAACTGTTTCAGGCGGTGGGTGTCCATGGCGGCATGCTAAAGCGTTTCCCGAAATGGCGGAACCGCGGGCGGTTCCGCCATATCGGGAAAGCGCTGCCGAACCTGTGTCCCGAGTGCCACAGCCGAGCGCAAAGTGCGAAACATCGATGACGATCACACCTCCCGCGCGACGACGGGCGTATACGGAACAAACGGGCCTTGTGGGGGGCTCAGCTTGGGAGCGTAGCGGTGAGTGACATCGGTTCGCAGGTCAGGGAAATCCTCGCTTTTCATCTCGGCATCGACGGTTCGCAGCTCAGCGACGACACCCGGTTCCAGGACCTGGGCGCCGACAGCCTCGACGTGGTCGAGATCGTCATGTCCTGCGAGGAACGGTTCAGCGTCGAAATCCCCAACCGCGAGGCAACCAGCCTCGCCACCGTGGGCGACGCCATGCGGTGTGTCGAAGCCCAGCTCGCGGCGGTCGCGGCCGCCCAGCTGGCAGCCGAGAAGTTCTCGGCGGCCAGGCCGGCAAGCCGCACCCGTCGCCTGCGTGCGGCTCTTACGGCCAAGTGACGGACGGGCGTCAGAGGAAATAGTCCACCCGGCGCCTCGGCCTGCCGTTGCCGTTCGTCGGCATGGGGCCGGAAGGTGCTACAGAGAACCGTCGGCGCGCCCGTCATGCGCCTCATGCGGTCCCGCGGGCCGGGCGTTCACAGGATGGCGATGTCCGGTCTGGCTGCCTTTTCTGTCCTGGTCATCGTGCTGATGACATCGGCCTGCGTCGCTGCGTTTCCCGAGCTGCGTCGGCGGCCGATCCCGCGCTGGCGCTTGGCTGTGCCGTCATTGCTGATCGCCGCCGCGACGCTCGTGCTGCTCTACCTGCCGCCCTCCAACGACCTCCGCGAGCCCCAGGTCTGGATGATGGCCCTGGTGGCGGCCGTGCTCGGGCTCGCGCGCGGCACCCTGATCGGCCTGCAGGTCGACCAGGGCGCAGGCCGGCTGCTGCTGTCGCGGGCACCTGAGGGCTTCTGGATCGCGGTTGCCGCGGCGCTGCTCGTAGCGGGCGATCTGGTCGCCGAGCCGCTTGGCCATGTCGGGGCGTCGTTCAGCAAGACCGTCGAGCTGGCGCTGGCGATCCTGGCGAGCTTCCTGATCGGGCGGAACATGACGCTGGTGATGCGCAGCCGCGACACGCCGCACCGCGATCTGTAAGGGGACGGTCCTCCCCATCGCGGATTGCGCGATGGGCGAAGGCTCACGGCGTCGATCTCGGCGTCCTTCAGGGCGCCGAGCGCTGCCGGTTCCCATGAGGAAGGAGCTTCGACTGGACGAAGCTGAAGACGAACCAGACGGCCAGGAAAGCGAGGCACTCCAGCGCGAAGCTCTTGAACTTGAAGAACAGCTCCGCGATCACGAAGGCGAGCAGGAACGGGACCGCTTCCTGCTTGAGCGCCACCCGGACACCGAGATCCTTGATCAGCGAGAACATCGGCCGCTCCTATGTCAGATCGATCGAGGCGATCGCGTTGCACCATTGCGAGGTCGTATCGCCGCCTTGCAGCACGAACTGGTTGATCGCCCAGACCCGGCGCGGAAACCGCGGATCGGGATCGGGGCAGATCGTCGAATAGTCGCCCCAGCGTATCGCCGTGCCCTGCGTGACATAGTTGCCGACCTGGCCGGCTTTCAGCGGCACGACTGTGTAGGTGCCGCCGCCCGACCCGTTCTCGCGCACCAGGGCGGCATAGGCGCCGAGATTGCCGCACGCGGGGTTGTTGGGATCCTGCGGCGTCGAATAGTCGCCCGAGCGCGACAGGCACACGATCGTGTAGTCGCCCTTGCCCAGCGACAGGATCGACGGATTGAAGTGGTCGTAGCTCTGCTGGAAGATGTCGCCCGAGGCCACCAGCCCCGGCATCCGGCTCACCGGATCGATGTAGAGGTGGTACCAGCGGACGGCGAGCGAATTGTACTGCTGGTTGAGCACGGTATGCGCCGCCCAGATGTCGAAGCCGGTGCCGCCCGTCGGCGCCGCGACGATGCCGGTCTGATCGAACATCACGTTGCTGTTCTGGAACGGCTGCTTCACCCGGTAGCCGCGGCTGACCGGCACGAACGGCGGCACGTCGATCGTGCCGTGGCTCAGGATCGTCCCGAACTGCGGCGAGATCAGCGAGAAGGTGAGGCGGCGGTTGGTGGCCGTATCGACGCCGATGGCCGTGCAATAGGGCCATCCCGCGCGGCTGCGATCGATCATGGGAAAGAGATTGTCACCGTACTCGTTCTTCGGCAGCGGGCCGGTGACCTTGACGTCGCCGAGCTGGGGCGGCCAGGCGAGCGCCTGCGCGCGCGGGATGAAGGCGATCTGCGGCCATCGGTCGTCGCCCGGCACCGGCGGCCCGCCATAGTTCACGCCGATGTAGACCCCGTTCAGGTCGCAGCCCAGCATGGTGAAATCGTTGCCGGGAAGATCGAACGCCGCGCCCTTCCAGTTGCCCACCCGGGGATCGGCCGTCGGATCGTTGGGATTGGTCGTCGCGACCAGCACGCGATAGCCGATGTTGATCTGGACCGCGAGCCACTGCCCGTTCCGCCCGGCGTCGGGGATGAACACGATGCGCGGATCGACGATCAGCGAGGGATCGGCGACTCCGGCGGCCTGCCAGAAGGCGGTGTCGCTGACACGGTTGCCGACCACGTTGCCTGTCTGCTTGTCGTAGACCGAGAAGGCGTCGTTGATGAATTCGACGAACCAGGTGTTGTTGACCGCGCCGTTGCAGTCCGGCGTGAACGACACGCCGCCGACCTGCTTCTGCTGTGCGCTGTTGATGCCGTTGAAGCACCTGATGGTGGGGGTGCCGGCCTGTGCGCCGGGGGCGTCCTTGACGTCGGACATGTCGATGCCTCCTCGTTTCGAGGGTTGCTCTGCAGTTGCAGGCGTTCTCATCCGCTGCCGACGACCGCCCGATCATGGCGCGGCGGGCTGCATTCAGGCTGACAATGTCTGATCGACCGGACGCCGCGACCGTGGGCTCGGCGCGCTCTGGTTGCAATCTGCATTCATGCACATTCCCACGCTGACAACGAGTCGCAGCGCCTGGGCAAGCGCCGGTTTGTGGCAGGGCAGTGACCGGGCTGCGGCTCTTCCGTTTCAGGCACGACTTGATCATTCGATTTCAGCCGCCGGTTGATGCCTGCTGGCGGGACACATCGAGGAAACGACAGTGCATCGACTCTTGATCGGGAAGACGTGTTCGATTGGCTTCAGCGTCGCATTCACTGCCTGCATCGCCGCACTCGCCGCCCTGGCATGGCTTCCCGCCGGCGCGGTGACGCGCACCGCGCTCGGTGGCCACGCCGAGCATTTCGTCGCCTGGCTGGGCACGGCGATCGTCATGGGACTGGCATGCCCGGGAAGGCCTCGGCCGGCGACGCAGGCCGTCCTGCTGATCGTCTATGCCGCCGTCCTCGAGGCGGGGCAGCTCCAGGCGTCCGGCCGCCACGCCTCGCTGCATGACTTCGCGTTCAGCGCCGCCGGCGTGGCGACGGGCGTCCTCGGTCTCTGCCTCGTGCGGGTCCGCCTGGCGGCCGCCCTACCGTTCGTCGCCCGCCGAAGGGACGGCGCCGTCCGCTCCTGATACAGTCGGGCCCATGCCCGACACGATCTACCAGAACCCGCGCCCCGCCGGCCGCAAAGGCGAAGTGGTTGTCACCAGCACCTGCGGCCACAATTGCGGCGGCCGCTGCGCGGTCAACGCGCACGTCGTCGACGACCGCATCGTCAAGATCTCGACCGATCCGGCGCGCTGGCAGCCCGAGCTGCCGCCGCTGCACGCCTGCGCCCGCGGCGTCGGCCAGATCGAGCGCGTCTATCACAAGGAGCGTTTGCAATACCCGATGCGCCGCACCGGCCCGCGCGGTTCCGGGCAGTTCGAGCGCATCTCGTGGGACGAGGCGCTCGGCCACATCGCCAAGGAGATGCGCCGCATCCGCGACACCTACGGCAACGCAGCCTTCGTCGACCTGTCGCGCACCGGCAGCACCTCGGCGCTGCACACCACCTCGGGCCTGGCCAAGCGCTTCTTCTACAAGTTCGGCGGCTGCACCGAGCTCTGGTCCAACATGTCGGCCGAGGCCGAGGTCTTCGCCGTGCGCATGACCTTCGGCGCCAAGGCCGACTACAAGAGCGCCGGCCGCGAGCCCACCGACTACGTCAACTCCAAGCTGATCGTCATGTGGGGCTGGAGCCCGGCCGACGGCACCTTCGGCACCGGCACCTTCCAGTACCTTAAGGAAGCCAAGAGGAAGGGCGTACGCATCGTCGCCGTCGATCCCCGGCGCACCCGCACCAGCCAGGCGCTGGCCGACGAGCACGTCTTCATCAAGCCGTCGACCGACGCCGCCGCCCTCATCGCCATGGCCTACGTCATCGTCAGCGAGGGTCTGCACGACCAGCCCTACTGCGACCGCCACGTACTCGGTTTCGATGAGGAGGGCTTGCCCGCCAGCGCCCCGCGCGGCGGGTCGTACAAGGCCTACCTGCTGGGCGAGAGCGACGGCATCCCGAAGACTCCCGAATGGGCCCAGGAGCGCTGCGGCATCCCGGCCGAGACGATCCGCCGGTTGGCGATCGAGTTCGCCACGACCAAGCCCGCGGCGCTGCACTGCGGCTACGCCCCGGGCCGCACCGCCTACGGCGAGCAGTTCCACCGCGCCGCCTATGCGCTGGCGGCGATCACCGGCAACATCGGAATCGTCGGTGGCAATTCGGGCGTCAGCAATGGAGCCACCGGCCGCGCCGGCATCAAGGGACTGCCGACCGGCAGCAACCCGATCGACGCCAAGGTGGCGACGCCGCTGCTCGCCGACCTGCTCGAGAAGGGCAAAGCGGGCGGCTATCCCGCCGACATCAAGATGCTCTATTCGGCGGGCGGCAATCTCTTCAACCAGTGCCCCAACGCCAACAAGATGGCGAACTCGCTCGACGGCGTGGAGCTGATCGTGGCCCAGGACAATTTCCTGACGCCGACCGCGCGCCACGCCGACATCGTGCTGCCGGCCACGACCTTCTGGGAGCGCAATGACGTCCACACGCCGTGGGCCGGCGCCGGCCACTATGCGATCTACATGAAGCAGGCCATCCGGCCGATGTACGAATGCCGCGACGACCGCGCGATCTTCGCCGAGCTGGCCCAGCGGCTGGGCATCAACGACTACGACGACAAGTCCGAGGAGCAGTGGCTGCGCGACCTCACGAAGGACGCCGTCGACGACTTCGAGGCCTTCCGGGAAGCGGGCGTCGCCCGCTTCGCCGCGCCGAAGGACGCGGTGGCCTTCGCCGACCAGATCCGCGATCCCGACAGCCACAAGTTCACGACGCCATCGGGCAAGATCGAGATCTATTCGATGGCGATGGCCGCCAAGCCCGATCGCTACGGCCTCGGCGCCATGCCGCCGATCCCGACCTGGTTTGACCCGGTCGAGCCCGACGCGAAGTACCCGCTGATGCTGTGCAGCCCGAAGTCACGGGCGAGGACGCACTCGATCCACGGCAACCAGCCGCTGCTGGCGCGGGTGGATCCGGACGATGTGTGGATGAACCCGGCGGATGCCGGGGCGCGCGGGATCACGGATGGGCAGATGGTGCGCATCTTCAATGATCGCGGCGCGACACGGCTGTTGGCTAAGGTGACGCCGCGCATCGCGCAAGGCGTGGTCTCCATAAAAGAAGGGGCATGGTTTGGGCCGCGAGAGGACGGCACCGACGCCGCGGGATGCGCCAACGTATTGGCGGAGGATCGATCGGCGCGATGTGGGGCAACAACTTACAATACGAATCTTGTAGAGATCATCGCAGTCGATAGGTTGTCCGGCTGCACAATACGCGCGCACTACCCCAGTAGTATCGATGCCTCGAATAGCGGCTCAGTCTAGCAAATAACTCCTTTTGGCCGTGTCAATTAGGGCTTCCAAAGCATGAGCAAATTCTTGCCGAAGTTGATAGTTCTGCTGATCGACAGAAAGCCGCTGTAGCGCCCACATCATTTCCAGCTGCGCTAAATCAAGGTGAATTCGCATACGTCCATTTCCAGCAGTCATCTGCCTCTCTACGTCCTCGGGACGAGCGACGCTCGCAAGAGTGTCAGACAGGACGTCGACTGCACCTCGTATTGCGTTGATTACTTCACCGGCACTTCGATCGACATCGACGTCCGCGAGAAATTCCCCGCCGATCTCTTGGCGCGCTGGATCTACACTCTCAGCGAAGGCTGATCTGACTTCAATGCGAAGCTGAGTAACGCCCGCCTCGATTGATGGAGCAGCCATTGCCTTCGTAAGAGAAGCGTTTACCCCTCTTTGGGACGTAGCAGTCTCGAGAATCGCGTTTTGCAGATTCCGTTTGCCCCGCTTTTCTCGGGACTTGCACTCAACTACGAGACAAGTTTCGCTGTCCTTGGCGAAAACGCTAATCTCCCGCTCAGCGATCGGTCCATCGGGCCGCTTGTATCGAACTCTGAAATTCTGGTCGCTTAAAACGGGATAGCCAAGCTTGTGGAGGAGAGACCAGACGCGATCCTCAAGAATGGTGTCGTGCGTCTTGGCCTTTCTCAATTTCAGCTTGCTTGCACCGGACGAGAAAAGTTCCCAGCCTTTTGCTGCGTATTTTTCTTCTTCATTGGGATAGACCGTTACGAACTCAAACGAGTCTCGTCGCCGTCGCGCCTCCGCGCGAAGTTGATGGTCATCTTGGAATAGCGAAGACAGTCCTTCAACCTGAGCATCCATTAATCCGTCCCCCCCCCGCACGGATTTCGATGTTCCTCAAGAATATCTGCCCAATTGAGCCTTAGTTGCAAGGGCGATCAGTCCATCTATCAACCCAGTACACCCCAATTGCCATGCATCGGAGGGGCTCGCAAGCAGCAACAATCCTCAGGGGCATATTGAGGGCGCAGCTTTGTCTAGTTCGCCATCCCTCCGCACCTCGCGCGTCGATGCTGGGGCGATCCGGCACCTAGTCCGCGGGATCCGGTCCGATCAGGCGGAAAGCAGTCCGGGTAGCGGCGTCCGGATCGCCGGACTCGCTCATGCCGCGACGGCTTGAACGGTCGATGCCAACATCATCCGCGCGGCCTTCTCGCCGATCATGATTGACGGCGCATTGGTGTTGCCCGAGGTCATCAGCGTCGGCATGATCGAGGCATCGGCGCCGCGCAGCCCCGCCAGGATCGAGAGCAAAGTTAGATTCGGCTGAGACGTCATAATGGCCCGCCCCCCGTTGTTGAACATGCTCCTGAAGCAGGCGAGGGCGGGGAAGACCTAATGACGCCGCCCTAAGGTGCTTGATCCGTAGCCGTGCAGAAAAGGGCTAGCTTGTTGCCCAGCGGATCGCGCAGATAACCCACGAAGAAATTGCTGCTGTACTGGGCGCGGAAGCCCGGCGCGCCTTCGTCGGTGCCC
>NZ_BKAJ01000147.1 GCF_007992495.1 Reyranella soli | reverse complement strand
GATCAGCCGAAGTTCCCGTAGCTCCGCTCCGGCGTGCCGCGGAACAGGGACATGTGGGTGTGGGTGGCGATGAAGGGATCGCCGATCTGCTTGCGGCCGAGGGTCACCGTGGTGCGGCCGGGACGGTCGAAGCGGTCGCCGTTGGGATGGAAGCCGTCGGACTGCCAGACCGCCATGCCGATCGCCGTCAGCCGGTCAGCTGAGACGATGGCCTCGATCTTGTTGAGGTCGTAGCGGAAGTTGCGGATGGTGCCCCAGACGTTGCGCCACTGCTTCTCCTCGGCGAGATCACGGCCGGTCATGAAGTCGGTGAAGGTGCCGAAGGCGATCATGTCCTCGGCGAAGATCGGTCGTGCACCCTCGTAGTCGACGTCGCGGCAATGCTTGGCGAGTGTCTCGAACCAGGTTCGAACGGCCGACATGTCGTCGGGATGCACGGGGCTGAGCAGTTTCATCGCCTGTTCCTATAGTCCAAACCGCTGCCAGTGTAGGCGCTCTTCGATCGCTGCCAACGTCGCAGGCCCGATGCCGTCGAAGCCCGTTCCGCCCACCGATGTGCCGAGCCCGAAGCGCGACAGCAGGCGCCGCCGCGGGCCGATCACCGGCAGATGCACCTTGGCCCCGTAGCGCGCCTGCAGGGTGCCGCGCAAATCACCGATGCCGTCGACCAGACCCAGCTCCAGCCCGCGCTTGCCGGTCCAGAACTCGCCACTGAACAAGCTCGCCTCGTCCGCCTTGAGCTTGCCGGCGCGGCGGTCGCGCACCCAGTCCTTGAAGCCGTCATGGATCTCGGCCTGCAGCCGGTGCAGGCGGTCGACGTCCTCGGGCTTCTCGGGCCGGAACGGGTCGAGCATCGACTTGCGCTCGCCCGACGTGTGCATGCGGCGCTCGACTCCGATACGGGCGATCAGGTCCTGGAAGCCGAAGCCTGCGCTGATGACCCCGATCGAGCCCACGATCGAGCTCGGGTCGACGATGATCTCGTCGGCGGTGCAGGCCAACCAATAGCCGCCCGAGGCTGCGACATCCTCGACGAAGGCGATCACCTTCACGTCCTTCTCCGCCGCCAGCAGGCGGATGCGCTGGCCGATCAGCGCCGACTGTACCGGCGAGCCGCCGGGTGAATTGATGGAAAGCGCGACCGCCTTGGCGCCGCGTATGTCGAAGGCGCGCTTGAGCAGCGGCGCCACGCTCTCGATGGAAAGGCCACGACTGCCTAACAGGCCGCCCGAGGCGATGACGCCTGACAGGCGGACAACGGGAACGACAGGCCCGCGACGGAAGCGGTCTTTTATCCATGTCAGCATGGCGGCAATGTCCTCGTCACGACCTCAGAAGGCAAGCGGGCCGGCGTGGCGCAGGATCGCTTCCGCCTCGTCGGTGTATCGTCCGTCGGGACGGTGCAGGGTGAGGGGCGGCGTGTCGCGCCGCGTCGGCCGGTCGGCGCGGCGCGCGCGCACCAGGACGCGCGCCGCGGGCGGCAGGCGCTTCACCGTGACGTCGCCCCAGCCCAGGCGATCGAGATGGCCAAAAATCTCGTCCAGCCGATCGCTGCGATGAATGATGAGCAGGGTCCCTGCAGGTTCCGCTGCCGTCGTCGCGACCGTCAGCCAGCGCGCCAGGTCGGCACTGGATTCGACGGTCGCCAGCGCCTTGGAGGGATGGGGCGAGGGGTCGGCGACCGCTGCGGCAAGGTAGGGTGGGTTGGTTACCACATGGTCGAAGCGACCGAGATCGGCCGGCAATGGCGTTGCCAGGTCGTGAATGACCGTTCGCACGCGGTCGGCCATGCCGTTGAGGTTGGCATTTCGTTCGGCCAGCTCAGCCAGCGCGCCCTGCAGCTCGATACCGACGACGCTGCAGCCCGGGATTCGCACCGCCAGGCAAAGGCCGACCGCGCCGACACCGGCGCCGAGATCGAGGATGCGCTGCCCCGGCGCGGCATCGACGGCTGCCGCCAGCAGCACGGCATCGACGGCGACGCGATAGCCGCGAGCGGGTTGTAACAGTTGTACGCGGCCCCCCAGCAGGGCGTCTTCGGTCAGGGTCCCTTCCATATCGGGATCATGTCACGACATCGTGTCGCAACAACCAAACTTGGTTGGGCGACTATTCTCAGCACATGGCAACTGTCGTCACCCTGGAAGGCAAGCGCAAGTCGCCGAGCCTGGAGCCGCTGCTGGCGCTGTGCGCCGACGACATGGCGCAGGTCGATCGCGAGATCCTGGCCCGCATGCGCTCGCCGGTGGCGCTGATCCCCGAGCTCGCCAACCATCTGGTCGGCGCGGGCGGCAAGCGCATGCGACCGTTGCTGACGGTCGCCGCCGCGCGGCTGTGCGGCTACGCCAATGCCGACGACCGCCATATCAAGCTCGCGACCTGCGTGGAGTTCATCCACTCCGCCACGCTGCTGCACGACGACGTGGTCGATGTCAGCGCGTTGCGGCGCGGCAAGCCCTCGGCCAATGCGGTGTGGGGCGACAAGGCCTCGGTGCTGGTCGGCGATTTCCTGTTCACGCGCTCCTTCGAATTGATGGTCGATGTTGGCTCGCTCGACATCCTGGGCGTGCTGTCGCGTGCTTCCTCGACCATCGCCGAGGGCGAGGTGTTGCAGCTCGTCAGCCAGCGCGATACCAGCACGCCGGAAGCGACCTATCTCGAGATCATCAAGGCTAAGACCGCCAAGTTGTTCGCGGCGGCGGCCGAGGTCGGCGCCATGGTGGCCGGCCGCGACGGGCCGGAGCGGGTGGCGCTGGAAAGCTTTGGCATGAATCTCGGCATCGCCTTCCAGCTGGTCGACGACGCCCTCGACTATGCCGGCCGTGAGGCCACGCTCGGCAAGACGGTGGGCGACGACTTCCGCGAAGGCAAGATCACGCTGCCGATCATCCTGGCCTTCCTGCGCGGCCGCACCGTCGAGCGCGAGTTCTGGAAGCGCACCATCGAGAAGCTCGACCAGCGCGAGGGCGACCTCGAGCAGGCCAAGATGTTGCTCGACCGCCACGGCGCCATCGCCGACACGTTCGAGCGCGCCCGGCACTATGGCGCCATGGCACGCGATGCGCTGGGCCTGTTCCCCGACAAGCCGCTGAAGGCCGCCATGCTCGAGGCCGTCGACTTCGCCATCGCCCGGGCGCACTGAGCGGGCGCCTCAAAACCTGCTAAGAACAGGGGATGGCCGCCAAGCACATCCTGGCCATCGACCAGGGCACCACCAGCACCCGCGCCATCGTGTTCGACGATGGCGGCCGGCCGGTCGCCAGCGCGCAGAAGGAACTGCCGCAGATCTTCCCCAAGCCCGGCTGGGTCGAGCACGACGCCGAGGAGATCTGGTCGGCCACCGTCGAGGTCTGCCGCGGGGCGCTCGCCAAGGCCAGGCTCGACGCCAAGGCCCTGGCCGGCATCGGCATCACCAACCAGCGCGAGACAACGGTGGTGTGGGACCGCAATACCGGCAAGCCGATCCACAATGCCATCGTCTGGCAGGACCGCCGCACGGCGGACCGCTGCGAAGCGCTGAGGCGCGGCGGCCACGAAGCCGAGGTCACGGCGAAGACCGGCCTGATCCTCGATCCGTATTTCTCCGGCACCAAGATCGCCTGGATCCTCGACCATGTCGCCGGCAGCCGGGCGGCGGCGGAAAAGGGCGCGCTGGCGGCCGGTACCATCGAGTGCTTCCTGCTGTGGCGGCTCACGGGCGGCAAGGTGCATGCGAGCGACGCCACCAACGCCAGCCGCAGCCTGCTGCTCGACATCCACACCGGCGATTGGGATGCCGGTTTGCTGAAGCTGATCGGCGTACCGGCGCCGTTGCTGCCCAAGGTCGTCGATTGCTCGGGCGAGCTCGGTGTCGCCATGGCCGACATTCTCGGCGCGCCGGTGCCGGTGCTGGGCATGGCGGGCGACCAGCAGGCGGCGACGGTGGGCCAGGCCTGCGTGAAGCCGGGCATGGTCAAGGCGACCTACGGCACCGGCTGCTTTGCCATCCTGAACACCGGCAGCATCGCGGTGCGCTCGCACAATCGACTGCTCACCACCATCGCCTACCAGCTGGCCGGGCGGCGGACCTATGCACTGGAAGGCAGCATCTTCATTGCCGGCGCCGCCGTGCAGTGGCTGCGTGATGGCCTGCACCTGATCGCGAAGTCGTCCGACGTCGAACAGGTCGCGGCCCACGCCAAGCCCGATCACGGCGTCTACATGGTGCCGGCCTTCGTCGGCCTGGGCGCGCCCTACTGGGATGCCGGCGCGCGCGGCGCGTTGCTTGGGCTCACGCGCGACACCGGCCCAGCCGAGATCGCCGCCGCCACCCTCGACTCGGTGTGTTACCAGACGCGCGATCTCGTCGATGCCATTCGCGGCGACGGCGCGCAGATCGACGAGCTCAGGGTCGATGGTGGCATGGTGGTGAACGATCCATTGATGCAACGCTTGGCTGACACGGTCGGCATGCAGGTCGAGCGCCCGCAGGTGGTAGAGACTACGGCGTTGGGCGCTGCCTTCCTGGCTGGTCTTCACGCCGGCCTTTGGCCGTCGCTCGACGCCCTGTCCAAGACCTGGACCCTCGACCGCGCCTTCCGCCCGATGGAGGACGCCGCCTCGCGCGATCGGCGCTACGTCGGCTGGCGGAACGCAGTGCAGCGCGTGCGCAGTTCCTGACGGGGCCGCTCTCGCTGATGGATTGACTCGACATCGACAGTTCTGCGAGCATTTGCATCGCAGCGATTGCTTGAGGTTGTGCCGCGATCGGGCGAGAGGTGTTCTGCCGAATGAAGCCGCTCCGGATCACCCAACAGGGCATCGTCTTCTCGATATTCGTCGTTCTGTTCGCGGGCTTTGCTGTCTTCCTTCCGGGCTTCCTGACGACATCGAATATGCTGACGCTTCTGCAGAACGTCGCTGTTCTCGGAATCCTTGGTCTTGCGATGGCGATCGTCGTGATCGGCCGGGGCATCGACCTGTCGCTCATCGCGGCTCTCGCGGTTCCCCCCGGCGTGGTGCTGCAACTCGTGCAGGACGGCCATTCATTGTCCTACGCTTTGCTGCTGGCGGCGCTTCTCACGCTCGCCTTCGGACTGGTGAATGGCTGGCTGATCGCCTACGCCGAAGTGCCCTCGCTTTTCGCCACCCTGGCGTCCGGCCTCTTCCTGGCCGGTCTGGGCCAGGCGGCGCTGTTCAAGCTCGACGTCGTGCAGTGGAGCCCGGGCCTCGAAGGCTTCGAGGGGCTGGGCCAGGGCGCGGTGCTCGGCATCCCCATGCCGATCGTGATGTTCGTGGGGGCTTGCATCGTGGTCGCGATCTTCCTGCGGCGAACACGCTTTGGCGCCTTCATCTATGCCATCGGCGACAATCCCTTCGCCGCCCGTAGTTCGGGCATCCCGACGCGCCCGCTGATCGTCCTGCAGTACGTCCTTGCCGCCCTGATCGGCATGCTCGCCGGCCTCGTGCTCGCGGCCTCGGTCAACAGCATGCCGACGCGCATCTACAATTCGACGCTCATCTACGACGTCATCCTGGTCGTCGTCCTCGGCGGCATCGGCCTGGCCGGCGGCCGCGGCGGCGTCCTGAACGTGGTGATCGGCACCTTGCTGATCGGCACCATGCTGAATGCCATGACGATCATGGACGTCTCCTATTCCGGCCAGAATCTGGTCAAGGGAGTGGTACTCCTCGCCGCCGTGATCGCCGATTCGTTTCTCAATCCCCGCAATGAGGAAACCGCGCAGCAAGGAGATATTTGAACGCGGGTCGTGCCACGGCGAAGACAGCACATGCGAAGAAAGCACATACGGAGGAAACAAGATCATGATCAAATCCAGCACGTTGCAATGGCTCGGTCGGCTGGCCGGCGCATCGGCGCTCGCCTGCGCCGCGGGCTCGCCGGCTTTTGCCCAGAAGGGACTCGATGAGCCGTTTCAGGGTCCGTTCAAGCAGGCACTCGCGGGCAAGACCGTAGCCTACGTCCCGGTGGCCATGAACTTCGACCTAACCGAGGGCTGGTTCGCCGGCGTCAAGCGAGGCCTCGAGCCGTATGGCATGAAGGTCGTCGTCCGCGACGCCAACTGGAGCACCAACGCCGGGGCCCAGGCGGTGACGACGCTGATCTCGGAGAAACCCGCCGCCATCATCGTTCACAATCCCGACGTGCAGACCTACGCCAAGCTGCTGCAGCGGGCGGAGGCCGAAGGTATCTACATCATCCAGATCAACATGGGCTCGAGCTACCGCACCTCGGCCTTCGTCGGCGCCAACTGGATCGAGATCGGCGAGCGCGACACGGAAGCCGTCGTCAAGGCCTGCCAGGGCAAGTCGAACAAGATCGCCATCGTCCAGGGCGCCCTGTCGGCTGCGGCCAGCGCCTATACGCTGAAGGGCGTCGAGAACGTCCTGGCCAAGTATCCCGAGGTCAAGGTCGTTTCCAGCCAGGCCGCCGACTGGGATGCCGCGAAGGCCAAGGCCATCACCCAGACCGTCCTCAAGCAGCACCCCGATCTCTGCGGCATCGTCGGATTTTGGGACGGCATGGATATCGGTACCGCCGCTGCCGTGAAGGAAGCCGGGCTTACCGGCAAGGTCTTCCTCGCGACCTCGGGCGGCGGCGAGCAGAAGGGCGCCTGCGACCTCGTGAAGTCGGGCGCCTTCGACCTCGACCTTTCCTACGATGTGCCGACCCAGGCGAGCGACATGGTCGCGATCATCAAATGGCTGCTGTCGTCGGGGATGAAGCCCGGCACGTCGAAAGGGTCGATCTATACGACGCTCATTCCGGTGACCAAGGACAATGCCGGCATCGACGGTACCTGCTGGAAGCTCGAACAGCTGAAGAAGCAGTAGCGCCGACATCGGGCTCCGGGGTGCGGCTGGCGTCGCCTGCCGCACCCCCTCTTCTTAACCGACGCCCCGACAGGTCCCTCGATGAGAGAAGCCGTTCTGCGCCTGCGCTATCGTTTCTGGCCGGATCACCTGCTGGGCGAGATCCTGTCCAAGCGATGGACCGAGACGGCCATCCCCGTCATCGTCCTGCTGATCGTGGCGGTGGCCTTCACCCGCGCAATCCCGGGCTTTCTGTCGCCAGCGAGCCTGGCCGACACGGCCCGCCAGGCAGCCGAGATCGGCTTCGTCGTGCTCGGCATGGCGCTGGTCATCGTCGTCGGCGGCATCGACCTGTCGGTCGGTTCGATCTTCGCCCTGACGGACTTCTGCGCGCTCTTCTGCCTCGATGTGCTCGAGTTGCCGGTGCCGGCGGTCGTCGTGATCACGATTGCCTTCGGCGCCCTGCTAGGCGCAGTCAACGGATTTCTGATCGGCTATCTCAGGCTGCGCGCCTTCATCACGACCCTGATCACGCTGATCATCTATCGCTCGGCCTACGATCTCCTGCTGTTCGACTATTCCAACACCATCGCGGCGGCCTTCCCCGATACGCCGCTGTGGAACTTCATGGGCGGCGGCGACATCCTCGGCGTGCCGAGCGTTGCCGTGCTTTACGGCATCGTGGCGATCTTCGGGCATGTCTTCATGACCAGGCTGCGGCCGGGCTGGCACATCACGGCGATCGGCGGCTCGCGGCGCTCGGCCTACAATTCCGGCATTCCCGTCCGCGCCACCATCGCCCGTTGTTATGCCGCCAGCGGTGCGTTGACCGCGGTCGGTGCGCTGTTCTTCGCCGCGCGCCTCGGCACGGTGGGCGGCGACGTCGGTGTCGGCCTCGAGGTCACGGTGCTGACGGCGGCGGTGCTGGGCGGTATCAGCCTGGGGGGCGGCCGGGGCTCGGTCGCGCGGGCGCTGGTCGGCACACTGATCGTCCTTCTGATCACCAATGGGCTCACGACACTGTCGGTGCGCGGCGGTGTCAACCGCATGGTTCTTGCCGGCATCCTCCTCGTCGCCGCGACGATCGATATCCGCTGGCTGAAGAACCGCAACCGCATCATCGCCAAGGTCTATGTCAGCCCGACGTTCCACGAGATGCCACGGCTTCAGCCGGTCGGCGTCGGCAGCAACGTGCCTTTCGTACAGAACGACCGTCTGTCCGGCGTCAGCTTGATCGGGCTCGGACGCATCGAGGCGCCGGAAGACGTCATCCTCGACCGGCACGACAATCTCTATGCCGGGTCGCGGCACGGCGACATCATCCGCTTCTTCCCGCCGGACTACGAGAAGATGGAGGTGTACGCCCATATCGGCGGCCAGCCGCTCGGCATGGCGTTCGACCGGTCCGACAACCTCTATGTCTGCATCGGCGGCATGGGCCTTTACCGCATCACTCCCGACCGCAAGGTCGAGAAGGCGACCGACGAGACCAACCGCAGCCTGCGCTCGGTCAACGACGACAGCCGATTGCGCCTGGCCGACGACCTCGATATCGCCGACGACGGCCGCATCTTCTTCTCCGAGGCGACGGTGCGCTACGAAATGCACGAATGGCCGGTCGATGGTCTGGAGGCGCGCGGCAACGGCCGTATCGTCTGCTACGACCCGCGGAACGGTACCACCCGCACCGTGCTGCGCGGCCTGAAATTCCCCAACGGCATCTGCGTCGAGCGCGGTAGCCAGTCGATCCTGTTCGCCGAGACCTGGGGCTGTTGCGTCAAGCGCTATTGGTTCGACGGGCCGAAGACGGGCCAGGTCGAGATGGTGATGGAGAACCTCCCGGGCTTCCCCGACAACATCAACCTTGCTTCCGACGGAAACTACTGGCTCGCCATGGTCGGCATGCGCTCGCCGGCGCTCGACCTCGCTTGGCGCATGCCCGGCTTCCGGCGCCGCATGGCCAAGCGCGTGCCGATCGACGAGTGGCTCTTTCCCAACATCAACACGGGCTGTGTCCTGCGGTTCAACAGCAAGGGCGAGGTCCTGGAGACCTATTGGGACCTGGCCGGCGTCAACCATCCCATGATCACCTCGATGCGCGAGCACAAAGGTTATCTCTATCTCGGCGGGATCCAGAACAACCGGATCGGCCGGCTGAAACTCGACGGCGCCGATCCGGGCTTCGTGCAATACGATCGGCGCTGGGGAAAGGGCACATGATCGCGACCCTGAAGGCTTTCGGCGACCGCGTGCTCGGTCGTGGCGACGCGGCGATCACCGTGCCGATCTTCGACGGGGCGTTGAAGCCCAATCAGCTCCTGGCGGGCGCCGAGACCGTCGGCCAGTTCGAGGACGCCAACGATATCGCCACTGACGGCAAGACGCTCCTCGTTGTCGACGGCGGCCGGATCCTGAGCATGGGCGACGGTGGATCGACCGAGATCGCGCGGTTCGACCGTAGCGTCACCGCGTTGTGCGCGCTGCCGCGCGGCGGCATCGCGATCGCCCTCGCCGGCGAGGAAGTTCGCATCGTGGGCGGCCCCGAGGACGGCCGCCGCTGGGTCGATGCCGGCGGCGCGCCATTTCATGCCGCCAACGCAATCTGCTGTGCGTCGGACGGAGGGCTTGCCGTGACCGATGGCTCGCGTCGTTACGAGTGGGCGCACTGGACCCACGATCTCATGGATCGTGGCTGGAGTGGCCGTGTGGTCTTTCTCGATCCGCGCACCGGCGCGGCCCGCGTAGGCGTCGCCGGGTTGGAATATGCCTTCGGCGCGTGCGCCTCGGGCGCCGACACCCTGGTCTCCGAGAGCTGGCGCCATCGTCTCCTTGCCATCGGGCCGGGCGACCAGCGCCGTGTCGTGCTGGATCGCCTGCCCGTCTATCCCTCGCGCATCGTTGCCGCAGCGGGCGGCGGCTTCTGGCTCACGGCGTTCGCCGCGCGCACGCAGCTGGTGGAATTCGTCCTGCGCGAAAACGCCTTTCGCCGCCGCATGATGAAAGAAATCGCCCCCGAGCACTGGATCGCTCCGCGGCTGCGCTCGGGCGAAAGCTTTCTCGAACCCATGCAGGGCGCCCATCTGCGCACGATGGGGGTGCTGAAGCCGTGGGCACCGCCCCGCTCGTACGGCCTGGTGATCCGCCTGTCGCCGCAGGGCACGCCGCTCTACTCGCTGCACAGCCGGGTCGATGGCGTCAATCACGGCATCGTGGCGGCCGCCGAGTTCGCGGGCTTCCTCTATCTTCTGGCCAAGGGCCCCGGCCGGCTCCTCAGGCTCGCCTTGGCCGGCATCGAGCAGGAGCTTGCAGCGTGACGACGCCCATCCTCGAGCTGCGGCAGGCGACAAAGCTGTACGGCGGCGTTCCTGCGATCGAGGGCGTGGATTTCAGCCTGGCTGAAGGCGAGATCCATGCTCTGGTCGGCGAGAACGGCGCCGGCAAGTCGACTCTCACCAAGGTGATGGCGGGCGTGGTGTCGCTCAGTTCCGGCACCATGCTGATCGCCGGCCGTGAGATCGCGCCGCGCACGCCGCTGGAGGCGCGCCAGCTCGGCGTCGCCATGGTCTTCCAGGAGAACAGCCTGGTGCCGTCGATGACGGTGGCGCAGAACCTCTTCCTCGGGCAGGAGAAGTTCTACAATCGCCTGCGCGGCATCTACATTGCCGCCCAGCAGTTCCTGCAGTCGCTCAATTTCGACGTGACGCCGACGGCCACCGTGGCGCAACTCGGCGCCGCCAAGAAACAGATGGTCGAGATTGCCCGCGCCGTGCTGCACGAAGCCAAGGTGATCATCTTCGACGAGCCGACCGCCAGTCTGACGCCCGAGGAGAAGAAATACTTCTTCGACCTGGTGCGCGAGCTCAAGCGTCGCGGCGTTTCGGTCATCTTCATCTCGCACGCTCTCGAGGAAGCGTTGCTGATCTCCGACCGCATCACCGTGCTGCGCGACGGCCGCCATGTCGTCACCGATGCCACTGCGAATTTCGACCGCGCGCGGGTCATCCAGGCCATGGTGGGCCGCGACCTGTCGAAGACTCTCTATGCCGAGCGCAAGGCCCATGTGCGGCCACCCGGAGAGCGCGTACTCACCATCGAGAATCTGCGCATGGCGCCGATGGTGAAGAACAATTCGCTCTCGGTCTTCGCGGGGCAGGTGACGGGGGTGTTCGGCCTGGTCGGGTCGGGCCGTACTGAAACCTTCAAGATCGCCGCGGGCATCCTCAAGCGCGACTTCTTCCACGGCGGCGAGATCGTCCTGCGCGGCCGGCCGATCCGTTACCTCACCCCGGCGCCGGCCGTGCGCGACGGCATCGCCTACGTCACCGAGGATCGAAAGGTCGAGGGTTTCTTCGAGACCATGTCGATCGCCCGCAACGTCTATATCGGCCTGTTGGCCAAGCTCGGCCGCCGCCGACCGTTGGTTCTTGCCCGCGAGGCCGAGGCGGTCGGAAAGAAATGGATCGACGCGCTCAACGTCCGGGCGATCGGCCAGGACGTGAAGGTCGTCGAGCTCTCGGGCGGCAACCAGCAGAAGATCGTCATCGCCAAATCCCTGGTTCAGGAGCCCACCCTGATCGTGTTCGACGAGCCGACGCGTGGCGTCGACGTGGGCGCGATCGCCGAGATCCATCAGCTCATCGACCGCCTCGCCGAGGAAGGCAATGCCGTGGTGATGATTTCGTCCTACCTGCCCGAGATCATGGCGCGGTCGGATCGCATCCTGGTGTGCCGCCAGGGCAAGGTCGTGGAGGAATTCTCGGCGCGCGATGCCACCGAGGAAAAGATCATGTACGCCGCGATCCACTGACGCCTTGCCCTTGCGGGACGTCGCCACTAGGTTGCGCCCGCCATGCCGACCCGTTCGAACCCGGTCTATTGCGGCGTCGACACCATCGATCTCGCCCAGGCCACCAAGCTCATCCAATCCATCGCCGGTGGACCGAAACCGGCCGTCGGCGGCATCAAGCTCGGCCTGGAGTTCTTCCTGGCGCACGGCGCGCCGGGGGTGCGCTATGCGTTCCCGGGCCCGGTGCGGGCGACCGGCGTCGGTTTCTTCCTCGATCTCAAGCTGCACGACATTCCCAACACCGTGGCCGGCGGAATCCGCGCCGTGGTCGAACTGGCTCCCACTTTCATCACCATCCATGCCAGTGGCGGCAAGGAGATGCTGAAGGCGGCGGTAGCGGAGGCCGGCGGGCAGGCGGCCAAGCACAATGTGCCGAGGCCCAAGCTTTTGGGCGTCACTGTCCTCACCTCGCTCGATCGTTCCGACCTCGAGGCGACCGGCGTCGACGCCGATCCGTCCGACCAGGTGCTGCGCCTGGCAGGCCTGGCCCGCGAGAGCGGCCTCGACGGCGTGATCTGCTCGCCGCTCGAGATCGCGGCTCTGCGCAAGCAGTGCGGTCCCGACTTCGTGCTCATGGTGCCAGGTATCCGGCCCGTCGGCAGCGCCGCCAACGACCAGAAGCGGGCGATGACGCCGCGCCAGGCAGTCGATCTCGGCGCCACAAATCTGGTGGTCGGCCGGCCGATCTACCAGGCCGCCGATCCGCGGGCCGCTGCCGAAGCGATCGCCCGCGAAGCCGGCGTCAACGACCTATGACTATCGAGGCCAAGATCTGCGGCCTGTCGACCCCGGAGACGGTCGATGCCGCGGTCGCGGCCGGCGCGCGCTTCGTGGGCTTCGTCACCTATCCGCGCTCGCCGCGTCACGTCGCCTCCAACGACGTGCTGAAGGCGCTGGGCGCACGCGTGCCGCAGGGTGTCATTCGGACTGGCCTGTTCGTCGATCCCGACGATGCGCTGCTGGACGAGCGGCTGGCCACTGGCGCCATCGATCTGCTGCAGCTCCATGGCGCGGAAACGCCCGAGCGAGTGGCGGCGATCAAGGCGCGTACGGCCAAGCCAGTGATGAAGGTGATCAAGGTCGGGCAGGCGAGCGACGTCGAGCGCGGCATCGCGGCCTACACCACGGTCGCCGATCGGCTGATGTTCGAGGGCGCCGAAGGCACCTTGCCCGGCGGCAACGCGATCGCCTTCGACTGGACCTTCCTGTCCGGCCGCACGGTGCCGCTGCCGTGGTTGCTGGCCGGCGGGCTCCGGCCTGACAACGTCGCCGAGGCGGTGCGCGTGACTGGCGCGCGGGGTGTCGACGTTTCCTCTGGCGTCGAATCGAGCCGGGGTGTGAAATCGATCGACTTGATCCGCGCCTTCCTCGACCGTGTGAAGGCGCTCTGAAGGGGAACCGAATGAAGACCGAACAGCGGCTGCAGGAGCTCGGTATCGAGCTCACCAAGCCCACCTCGCCGATGGCCAACTACGTGAACGCCGTGCGCACCGGCAACCTGCTCTATCTCGCCGGCAAGGGCCCGGGCCTGCCGGGCCATCCGCTGCCCGTCGGCAAGGTCGGTCGCGATTTCACCAAGGAGCAGGGCTACGAATATGCCCGCCAGACCGGCTTGAGCCTGATCGCCGTCATGAAGGCCGAGCTGGGCGACCTCGATCGCGTCAAACGCATCGTCAAGCTTTTGGGCATGGTCAACGCGACGCCGGAATTCGGCGAGCAGCCGGAAGTCATCAACGGCTGCTCCGACCTCTTCGTCTCGGTGTTCGGCGATCGCGGCCGCCACGCGCGTTCGGCGGTCGGCATGGGCTCGCTGCCGCGCGGCATCCCGGTCGAGATCGAGGTGATCGTCGAGGTCGAGGATGCGCCGGCCCGTCGCGCCGCCGCAAAGCCGGCCGCCAAGCCCGCTGCACGCCGCAAGGCAGCGCCCAAGGCCAAGCGGAAATCGGCCAAGAGCAAGCGCAGGTAGGGCTTTTGACCGACCCCTGTCGGGACTGCTAAGTCCGGCGTCCCGACAGGAACAGCGATGCCAACCTCAACCAACAGTTTCCGCACCGGCCCCGACGAGCGCGGGCATTTCGGCCTTTTCGGCGGCCGCTACGTCGCCGAGACGTTGATGCCGCTGATCCTCGATCTGGAGAAAGCCTACAACGAGGCCAAGGCCGACCCGCAGTTCCAGGGCGAGCTGAACTATCTCCTGGCCCAGTATGCCGGGCGGCCGAGCCCGCTCTACTACGCGGAACGCCTGACCAAGCATCTCGGCGGCGCCAAGATCTATTTCAAGCGCGATGAGCTGAACCACACGGGCAGCCACAAGATCAACAACGTGCTGGGCCAGGTCCTCCTGGCCAAGCGGATGGGCAAGACGCGCGTGATTGCCGAGACGGGCGCCGGCCAGCACGGCGTTGCCACGGCGACGGCCTGCGCGCTGTTCGACATTCCCTGTGTCGTCTTCATGGGCTCGGTCGACGTCGAGCGCCAGGCGCCCAACGTCTTCCGCATGAAGATGCTGGGCGCGGAGGTGCGTCCGGTGACGTCAGGCTCCTCGACCTTGAAGGACGCCATGAACGAGGCGCTGCGCGACTGGGTGGCGACCTGCGAGACGACATTCTACTGCATCGGCACGGTGGCAGGGCCGCACCCCTATCCGTCGATGGTGCGGGATTTCCAGTGCGTGATCGGCAACGAGGTGCGCACGCAGATCATGGAGATGGAAGGCCGGCTGCCCGACACGCTGGTCGCTTGCATTGGCGGTGGCTCCAACGCCATGGGCCTGTTCCATCCCTTCCTCGACGACAAGGGCGTGCGCATCGTCGGCGTCGAAGCCGGCGGCAAAGGCGTGGAGACCGGCGAGCATGCCGCGTCGCTGACCGGCGGCCGTCCCGGCGTGCTGCACGGCAATCGCACCTATCTGCTGCAGGACAAGGAAGGCCAGATCACCGAGGCGCATTCGATCTCGGCCGGCCTCGACTATCCCGGCATCGGACCCGAGCATTCGTGGCTGAAGGAGCAGGGCCGCGTCGAATACGTGTCGGCGACCGACAACGAGGCGCTGACGGCGTTCCAGCTGCTGTGCAAGCTCGAGGGCATCATCCCGGCGCTCGAACCCGCGCATGCGCTGGCCCATGTCACCAAGCTCGCGCCGACCCTGCCCAAGGACAATCTGCTGGTGATAAATCTCTGCGGCCGCGGCGACAAGGACGTGTTCGCCGTCGCCGAGCGGCTTGGTATGAAGGTATAGTTGGCCCGGATCGGGAGGCAGCATGACCTTCAGATGGCAAGACCACATCGTTCGCGATCCCGAGATTTGCGGCGGGTTGCCAACAATGAAAGGAACGCGCGTTCTCTTGCGGCAGGTTCTCGCCGACGTTGCCAATGGGACGACGGCTACGGATATCATTTCGGCATACCCGTCTCCCCGCCCTGATCACATTAAGGCGGCTATCGCCTTCGCTGCGAACAGCGCCAAGGATGACTTGCCGGTGCTCGACAAGCCGGCGGCGTAATGCGCGCTAGCCCTTAGAGCAGTTGCCTTGGCCACTGATATCGATATGACGAATAGAATCGTGATTTTCGAAGACGAGCGAATTCGCATCCGGCCGCCGCTCGCTCTCGTGCCACCACAGGACCAATCATGAGCCGCATCACCAAGCGTTTCGAGAAGCTCAAGGCCGACAAGCGCGCCGGGCTCGTGATCTACATTTCGGCCGGCGATCCCAATGCCGAAGTGAGCTACGACATCCTGAAAGGCCTGCCGGCAGCCGGCGCCGACCTGATCGAGCTCGGCATGCCGTTCACCGATCCGATGGCTGACGGCCCCTCGATCCAGGTCGCAGGCCAGCGCGCACTCAAGGCCGGCATGACGGTCGACGGCACCTTCGACATGGTGCGCCGCTTCCGCAAGGAGACTGGCGACAACGACACGCCGATCCTGCTGATGGGTTACTACAACCTGGTCTATCAGCGCGGCGTCGAGCGCTTCTGCAAGGAAGCTGCGGCGGCGGGCGTCGACGGATTCATCCTGGTCGATCTGCCGCCGGAAGAGGCCGACGAGCTGAAGCCGCACGCCGAGGCGCACGGTCTCGACACCGTGCTGCTGACTGCGCCGACGACCGACGACAAGCGCTTGCCTGCGGTGCTGAAGTATTCCGCGGGCTTCGTCTATTTCGTCTCGGTGCTCGGCATCACCGGCACCAAGTCGGCGACGGAAGAAGCGGTTGCCACGCATGTCGCGCGCATCAAGCGCCACACCAAGTTGCCGGTCGGCGTGGGTTTCGGCATCAGGACGCCGGAACAGGCTGCGGCCGTGGCGCGTCATGCCGATGCCGCTGTCGTCGGCACCGCCATCGTCGATCGCGTGAAGGCGGGCCTCGATGCCGACGGCAAACCCAAGCCCGGCCTCACTGCCGGCGTGCTCGCCGACGTCAAGGCACTTGCAGGCGGCGTGCGCAGCGTAAGCAAGGCGTAACCGCCGCTGTGACCAATCAAGGAATGTGATCCGATCGTCATTGTCGGGTCACGATCTCACGCCCATATGCGCCCCGTGAAAACGAGGAGGAACGCATGCAGCCGATGGACGTCGAGCGCAAGAACCGGCTTTACGACAACTTCGCTGCTGCCCTCGATCATCTCGACGCTGAACGCCGCGAGCCCGACCGTTGGGAAGAGGAATGCCTTTCCTACGCGCTCGGTGCGATGGCGTGCGGCATGTTCCTCGTCGCCGAAGTCGAGCTCGCTGCGTTCTCGCGGCCGGTCCACGAGCGCTCACCCGATGCGCTCGCGGCCCTGGCGTTGAAGCCGGCGCGCTTCAACAAGGACATGCTGCGCCATGGCCTCGACTATGTCCGGCAGCACTACAATCAGGCGTACACTGTCGATGACATGCCGCCTGCGCTGGCTGCCGGCCAGCACGACCTGCAGTCTTCGCTGGGGCTGCTGCCTTAGAGCATCGTCCGCGCTGCTTGGTTCATTCCTCCCCACGCACAAGCGTGGGGAGGTGCCCGCGTAGCGGGCGGAGGGGTCATGGGCAGCAGTACTGATGCCTATGACCTCTCCGTCCACCGTTCATGAAATGGGGCCCCCTCCGTTGAAAGCATTGCTGGCAGCTCGGGCCGGCGACTCAACGAATCGCGGGCCGCGGCGGGTTCGGTCGCTTATTCGTGACCCCTCTACGGTGCGAAAAAACTCGCGAAAACGAAATTGAGGATCGCAACCAAAGTTATTGACTGAAGCTGTACTTTGGTTATATAGATGCTTCGTTGCACCGCTTACCGGTGTTCCCGCTCTATGCATCGTTTATCCGATCGTGTGTCAGACGGCTCCTGCGCGAGAGCCGGTCATCGTCTGGCTGCGTTCAGCCTGACGGGGAGCGATGATCTTCCCTAAGGAGTGCAGTCGGCGGAGGGCCTGCAGAAAATGCATAAAATGCAGAAAATTCAAAAGCGGCGCGAATTCAATGGTTTGGCGGACATCGGCCGACCTGCAAAAAATATGCAGAAAATGCAGAAATTCGCGAGCAAGGCGACTGCAGTGCATGCACCCCTCCGGCAAAGCCGAGAGGCGCCTACGCACGCTGTCTCACCCAACGGGTACATTCCACTGATGGCGTGATGGAGTGCACCCCGTGGAGCGCGTGTCGAGCGCAAGCCGAATCCAGACCTTGTCAAAGAGTCATGATCTCTGTGCAAAGGTTACTGGCGACCGAATCGACTGACGACGTCGGCAAGCGGCAGCTGACCCAGGCAGCTGCCTGAGCTCTGCGCGGGCTCGCCGTTCTCCACTGCGGTGGCATAGACGACGGCGGGATCGGCTGCCACGCGCTGGCGAAGTGCCTGCAGCTTGGGCCAGCGGGCGATGTCGGCGACCTCGTGGAACTCGAGCCAGCGCGCCACGCCCGCCAGCAGACCGTCGGCCATCGTCCGTCGTTCTCCGGCAAGCCAGGGGCTGTCGTCGAGCATGCCCTCGAGCTGGTCATGTCGCTTGATGACGGCGTCGCGGCCGAAGCGGCGCAGTGCGGCCTGATAGGCCGGATCCGGTGACGCCAGCTCCATCGCCACCCACAGCGGAGCGAAGGCGGCGGTGAAGCCGGTGTTCAGGAAGGCCATCAGCTGGTGCATCCGGTCCGCTTGCGGCGAGCCCGGCGCGAAGCTGACGCGGCGCTCGGTATCGCGCGCCTCGAGATGGGCGGCGATCGCCATGGTCTCGCTGAGCGCGCGGCCGTCCTGCGTGATCAGCACCGGCGTCTCGTGACGCGCGTTCAGGCCGGCATAGGTGGGCTCGCGCATCTCGCCCAGCATGTCGACGCGGCTCAGCCGATAGGGTCGGCCCAGCCATTCCAGCGTGGCGACGAGACCCATCGATGTTCCCATCGGAAAGCCATAGAGAAGGATCGGTTCCATTGACGTATCCTGAGGTTGGTGACGTGAGTGGCCTGGAACCTAGGCATGTGTGCACCCAAGTGAAGTACGCACATTTCTGTAACCACAACGAGCGCAAGCAATGAAGGACGTCGTCTCCCGCTGTCCGATCGAGCAGGTCATGCAGGTGCTGAGCGGACGCTGGCCCACGCTGCTGCTGTACTATCTCAAGGACGGCACCAAGCGCTTCAGCGACCTGAGGCGCGACAATCCCGCGGTCTCGCACCGGATGTTGGCCCTGGAACTGCGCAAGCTCGAGAAGGTCGGCATCGTGAGCCGGACCGACCATCCCGGCTATCCGCGCCACGTCGACTACGCGCTTACGCCGACGGGCCGCACGCTCGTTCCCCTGGTCGATGCGCTGAGCAACTGGTGGGTGACGAGATCGGGCTCGGACGTTCAGTCGCTATCGACGCGGTGAGCGATGTAGAGATGGGTTTCGTAGTCGATCTCGAACTGCCCGCCATGACCGTCGATCGCGTCAGCGATATCGTCGAGCAAGGCTTCCAGCTTTGCCGGCTCGATCAGCCGATGATCCGAGCGCGAGCGCAGGAAGTCCATATAGCTTGACGTCGTGTGGCGCCATTTCCACGGATAGCATCGGTGCTCGACGGGCCCGAACACGCCCGATTCGTCGAACCAGCCCTTGAACGGGCCGCTGGGTAGGTACCAGGCTTCCGGCGGCGGCCCCGAGTAATCTATGTGGTGCAGGTAGAGTTGCTTGAGCTGGTCGAGCAACGGGGCCGGCAAGCCCACCGGAACATGACCGAACACCGCCAGTGCTCCACGCGGCGACAGCGTCTCGGCGGCTTTCGCAAACCGCATTTCCGGCGCAACCCAGTGCCACGACTGAGCAGCAATGATCAGTTGGAACGATGCTTGTTCCGCGGCCAACGCTTCGAACGTGGATTCAACGAGCGTGACATTGTCGAACTGCGCCAAGGCCGCTCTTGCCTCGCGAACCATCTGCGGTCCGGGGTCGATGGCGAGAATCGGAAAGCCTCGTGCGGCGAAGCTCTTCGTCGCCTGGCCTGTGCCGCAGCCGACTTCGAGAATGGCATTGCCCGGCTTCAGGTCGGCATACGAGATGACGTCGTCGACGAGAGCATCGGGATAGCCGGGACGTGCCGTCGTATAGACGCTCGCTACCTGATTGAACGCAAAGCGCTGTTCCATGCGACCGTCCCCGTCGAGCTGGACGGCAGGCAACCTACCACGCAGCGTCGATCAGGCCGGTGCGTCATCTTCGTCGTCGAACAGCAGGTCGGCGACGAAGGGATTGGTCTTGCGCTCCCAGCCGAAGGTCGAGGTCTGGCCGTGGCCGGGCACGAAGGTGATGTCGTCGCCGAACGGCCACAGCCGCTTGCGGATCGAGCTCAGCAGCTGCTCGTGGTTGCCGCGCGGAAAATCCGTGCGGCCGATCGAGCCTCGGAACAGCACGTCGCCGACGAACGCCACCTTCGCGGGCTTGTGCACGAACACGACATGGCCCGGCGTGTGGCCGGGGCAGTGAACGACATCGAAGGTGAGGTTGCCGAGAGTCACCGTCTCGCCGTTGGTGAGCCAGCGGTCGGGCACGAACGGCTTGTAGGCCGGGAAGTTGTACTTGCGGCCGGAGTCGGGCAGGCCCTCGATCAGGAACAGGTCGTCCTCGTGCGGCCCCTCGATCTTCACGCCGTAATGCTCGGCCATGGTCCCGGCGGCCGAGGCATGGTCGACATGGCCGTGGGTCAGCAGCACCTTGGTGACCTTGATGTCCTGCTGGGCGATCGCGTCCTTCAGCATGTCGAAGTCGCCGCCCGGATCGACGGCGGTGCCTTCCATGGTCTCGTCGCACCAGACGATGGAGCAGTTCTGCTGGAACGGGGTGACGGGGGCGATCATGACTTTGAGCATTGCACCGATCTAATGCCTCCCGCGGGCGCGCGGAAGGGCGTATGCTGTCCCGGGGAGGCTTCATGCGTCGGCGGCAATGAAATTTCGCTTACTGCTTTGCATCCTCGCCCTGGTCAGCTTCACCCTTCCTGCGCGTGCCCAGATCACCGCGGTGACCTCGCCGTCTGGGCCGGTCCAGGCCGGCCCCTACGCGGTGGTCGACGTGGCGACCGGCGAGACCCTGCTGGACCGCAATGCCGGCGCCTTCTGGCACCCGGCCTCGCTCACCAAGATGATGACGATCTACATCGTCTTCGAGGAATTGAAGGCGGGCCGGCTGACGCTCGCCTCACCCATGACCCTGTCGGAAGTGGCCCGCGCCAAGCCGCCCTCCAAGCTCGGCCTGGCCGCCGGCCAGGCCATCACCGTCGAGCAGGGCCTGCAGGCGCTGGTGGCGCGCTCGGCCAATGACGTGGCGACGGGTTTCGCCGAGCTGATCTCCGGATCCGAGGCCGCATTCGGTGTGCGCATGACCGAAACGGCGGCGCGGATCGGCATGAACGCCACCCAGTTCCGCAACGCCAGCGGCCTGCCCGACGCCGGCCAACTCACCACCGCGCGCGACATGGCAATGCTGGCGATGGCCCTCGTGAAGCAGTTCCCGGAGTATTACGGCTACTTCCACACCCAGGAGTTCTACCTCGGCAAGACCAAGGTCGGACCGGGCATAAAATTTCTCGACCTCTATGCGCCCTACGCCGACGGGCTGAAGACCGGCTTCGTATGCGCTTCGGGCTTCAACATCGTGGGCAGCGCGGTGCGCGACGGGCGGCGGCTGATCGCCGTCGCCTTCGGCTTCCGTCGCGCCGACCTGCGTGATGAGTTCATTGTCCGGCTGCTCGACGAGGCCTATGCCCTGAAGACCGGGGGCAACCGGCCCAAGATCTGGCAGATCCGCAATGGCCAGGGCGGCCCCGCCACGGTGCTCGACCAGAGCGAGTGCGGCACCATCCGCTACGACATGCCGGGCGACGCCGTCTGGCTCGGCACCTATCCCGACTGGCGCTCGGCGCGGCATGCCTACGATGTCGGCCAGTCGGACATCGCCCGGCTGGGCTTCACACGGCTGGGCAAGGAATGGATCCTGCCGGTCAGCTCCAACAAGGTGACCAAGCAGGCTGCCATCATCGCCGATCTCGAGCCGGCGACGGCGCAGGCGCTGTGCGCCGATTACCAGGCGCGGAAACTGTTCTGCCAGGTGAAGAAACCTCAGGAAATAACGGCGCCGTTCGGGCAGTTCTGGCGGTGACGGGCGCCGTCTTGGCCGGCGCGGCGGTTCGTGCGATACCGCCGCAATGAACTGGCTGACGAACTTCGTCCGACCCAAGCTCAAGGCCCTGATCTCGCGCAAGGAGACGCCGGAGACTCTCTGGCTGAAGTGTCCCAAGTGCGAGCAGATGCTGTTCATGCGCGACTGGGAGGCCAACCAGGAGGTCTGCACCCACTGCGGCCACCACATGCGCATCCGGCCGCTGAAGCGCCTGCCGCACCTGTTCGACGAGGGCAAGTACGAGTCGCACCCGCTGCCGCGCGTGCCGGTCGATCCGTTGAAGTTCCGCGACACCAAGCGCTACGACGCCAAGCTCAAGGAGGCGCAGGCCAAGGCCGAGGGCCGCACCGACGCCCTGGTCGTGGCGAGCGGCACGATGGGCGGCCGCACCACCGTGATGGCGCTGCTCGATTTCGACTTCATGGGCGGCTCGATGGGCACGGCCGTCGGCGAAGGTCTGGTGATGGCGGCTGATCTCGCCATCGCCCGCAAGGCGCCGCTGATCGTGTTCTCCGCCTCGGGCGGCGCGCGCATGCAGGAGGGCATCCTGTCGCTGATGCAGCTCACGCGCACCACGATCGCCGTGCGCAAGGTCAAGCAAGCGGGCCTGCCCTACATCGTCGTGCTGACCGATCCGACGACCGGCGGCGTGTCGGCTTCGTTCGCCATGCTGGGCGACGTGCACATCGCCGAGCCCGACGCCCTGATCGGCTTCGCCGGCCCGCGCGTCATCCAGGACACGATCCGCCAGGAGCTGCCGCAGGGCTTCCAGCGCGCCGAATACCTGCTGGAGCACGGCATGGTCGACGCCGTCGTGCACCGCCACAAGCTCAGGGAAACCCTGATCCGGCTGGTGTCGCTGCTGATGGAACCGGTTGCCGAGAGCCGCAGCCTGGCTGTCGCGGGCCGCTGACGCCCAAGGCCACGTCAAATGACCGATGCGATTCTCGACCGCCTCATGCGGCTGCATCCCAAGCTCATCGATCTCGAGCTTGGGCGTATCGAGCGACTGCTGGCCGACGTCGGTTCGCCGCATCGCAAACTGCCGCCGGTGGTGCACGTCGCCGGCACCAACGGCAAAGGCTCGCTGGTCGCCTATCTGCGCGCCATGGCCGAGGCGGCGGGCTATCGCGTCCATGTCTACACCTCGCCGCATCTCGTGCGCTTCAACGAGCGCATCCGAGTCGCCGGCGAGCTGATCAGCGACGACATGCTGGAAGACGTGCTGACCGAGGCCGAGCAGGCCAACCGCGAGCAGCCGATCACCTTCTTCGAGATCACGACGGTATCGGCATTCCTCGCCTTCGCCCGCGTGCCGGCCGACCTCGCCATCCTCGAGGTCGGCATGGGCGGCCGCAACGACACTACCAACGTGGTCGAGCCCGCGCTCTCGGCCATCACGCCGATCGGCTACGACCACACGAGCTTCCTCGGCGACACGCTGGAGAAGATCGCTGCGGAGAAGGCGGGCATCCTGAAGCGCGCCGTGCCGGCGGTGATCGGCCGCCAACGCGAGGCGAGTGCAGGCGTGATCGCCAACCGGGCGGCCGAGCTGACCGCTCCGCTGTTTCGCATGGGCCGCGAATGGCAGGTCAGGCCGACCGCGCCCGGCTTTCGCTATGACAGCGATCTTTTGGGCATAGACCTGCCGGCGCCGGCGCTGGTCGGTGCCCATCAGATCGACAATGCCGCCACCGCTGTCGCCTGCATCGAGCGGCTGCGCGCCGCGCAGTTCCGCATCGACGACGCGGCGATCCGCAAGGGCCTGGCGTCGGTCGAATGGCCGGCGCGATTGCAGAAGCTCTCGCGCGGCCCGCTGGTCGATGCCATGCCGCCGGCCGGCGAGCTGTGGCTCGACGGCGGGCATAACGAGGACTGCGGCATCGTGCTGGCGCGCCAGGCTGCCGAATGGGCCAAGGAGCCGGCGGCTCTACCGCTCTATTTGATCTTCGGCATGCTCACGACCAAGGACGCCTCGGGCTTCCTGCGCCCGCTGGGCCGCCATGCCCGCACGGCGCGCGCCGTGCCGATCGAGGGCCATGCCGCCTACACGCCGCAGGAGGCCTGCGCACGCGCTGCCGACGTCGGGCTCGACTGCCTGCCCGCAAACGACGTCGGCGCGGCGCTGGAAGACCTTCTGGCCACCCAGCCCGCGCCGATGCGCATCCTGATCTGCGGCTCGCTCTACCTCGCAGGCACGGTGTTGGCCCGCAACGGCTGAGCGCCCGCGCTTAGCTGACGACGGTGTTGATCCAGCTCACCAGCTTCTGCTTCGGCTCGGCGCCGATCTTGGTGGCGGCAACCTGGCCGTTCTTGAACAGCAGCAGGGTGGGGATCGAACGGACGTTGTAACGCGACGGCGTCGTCGGGTTCTCGTCGATGTTGACCTTCACCACCTTGAGCTTGCCATCCATCTCCTTGGCAATGTCCTCGAGCGAGGGCCCGATCATGCGGCACGGGCCGCACCACTCGGCCCAGAAGTCGACCAGGACGGGCGTGTCGGACTTCAGGACTTCCTGCTCGAAAGAGGTATCGGTCGCTTTGACGGTCATATGGGTTCTCCCAAAAACACTACAGGCCGGTCGATGGACCGGCGCCGCCCTTGGGCCCAAAGCTAGGAACGCTCACCGGGCGAGTCAAGATGCGGCCGCATAGGGCATTGATTCATCGAGGGTTTCTGGATCGATTTCCATGAGCAACGGCACCGCCGTCCACAGGAGAAATGCCCGCACCGTGCGGCCGGGATAGATCTCGGCCAGCAACGCCCGGTAGAGCGCAAGCTGGCGGCGGTAGGCCAGCGCCACCTTTGCCGCGGCTTCGGGCGGCGGCCGGTTGGTCTTGTAGTCGACGATCAGCACCTCGCGCGCGGACACGGCGAGACGGTCGACCTGGCCGCTCACCGTGAACGTGCCGCGCCGGGTTCGCACCGTGCCGATCAACGGCACCTCGGCGCGCGAGCTTTCGCCGAACAACGCGGCGTGCGGCGGCGCCTCGGTGACGGCGAGCGCTTCGCCGCTCCAGGCCGTGACCTCTTCTTCGCTCAACCCGTGTGCGGGCTGCGCCAGGAAGCGACGCGCCGCTGTGGCGCGCTCCGCTGGCGGCGTCGCCGGCAGGTGGCGCAGCAGTTCATGCAGCAGCTGGCCGCGCTTCCAGCGCTGCGGATCGCCCGGCATCAGCGGACTGAAGGCACGCGGCCCAGCCAGCGCTTCGTCCGGCAGCGGTTGCGAGGGTGCGAGCGGTGCCGGCGGGTCGGGCTCGGCCGGTGCGGCTTCGCGCGCCCATGCCGGCAGGTCCGAGGCGGCTGCCAGCCCGAGCTCGGCCTGCTCGGGCGCTTCGATAATGCCGGCGTTGACCAGCTCGTAGCCTTCGCCGGCCCAGCCGTCGTTGGGCAGCAATTCGCGGAAATCGAACTCGCGCGGCACGGCGCGGTTTCGCGGCTGCGGACTGTCGGGAAAGATCTCGGCCTGGCTGCTGGCGCCGAGGCCGGCCTCGATGCGCTCGTACCAGCAGCCGCGGTCGGGCTTGCGGCGGCCGAACCAGCCGCCGACATAGAGGCGATCTTCGGCGCGCGTCATGGCGACATAGAGCAGGCGGTTCTGTTCCTCGAGCGCACGCTCGCGCGCCCTGCCGCGCCAGGCGCGCGCCGCCTCGTTGGCATCGTCGGCGCGCGGCACCCACAACCGCGCCTCGCCGTCCTCGGCACTCAGGATCCGGCCCTCGTCGCGCGGTACCCGCGTCGTGTCGGGCAGGTAGACGATGGGTGCCTGCAGTCCCTTGGAGGCATGCACCGTCAGGATGCGCACCTCGCGGCGGCGATTCTGGTCGAGGTCGCGTTTGATCTCGCCACCGCCCGCCTCGAACCAGCGCAGGAAGCCCTGCAGCGATCCACCTTCGGCGCGCTGGTATTGCAGGGCGCGCGCCAGCAATTCGTCGATCGGGTCAGCCGCCTCATGGCCGAGCCGCTCGAGCAGGCGGACGCGGCCGCCTTCCGGCCCCAGCGCCGTGGCGAAGAAGTCGAACGGCGTGATGTAGTCGACGCGCTTCAACCAGCCGGCCAGCCGGGCGTGTGCTGCGGCAAACGGCTTGGCGCGGGCGCGCTCGCGCAGGCTCCGCCAAAGATGGCCCTTGCGCTTCCAGGCCAACGTGAACAGTTCGTCCTCGCCCAGCCCGATCAACGGCGACTTCAGGAGGCAGGCGAGGTTGAGATCGTCCTGCGGCAGCAGCACGAAGCGCGCCATGGCCAGCAGGTCCTGCACGGCGAGCTCCTCGCCGAGATTCAGGCGGTCGACACCCGCGACCTCGATGCCGGCCTGCTTCAGCTCCTTGACCAGCGCATTGACGAACTCGTTGCGCCGGCGGACCAGCACCATGAAATGGCCGGCGTGCAGGAGCTCGCGCATGCCGCCGGCGCGCCGCTCCTTGCCGATTAGGCTGCCGGCATGGGCGGCGATCAGCCGGGCCAGCCGCTGGTGCGGTTCCGCCGCTGCGCCTGGCGTGCCTTCCAGCTCCGTCGTGTCGGTTTCGTCCTCGTCGGTGCTGACGAGCGGCCACAATTCGACGCGGCCAGGCGCGTTCTTGCGGCTGGGCAGGTGGATCACGTCGTTGGGTTCGGCAAGGCCGCGCACGGTGTCGGGCTCGCTGAACACCCAGTCGACGGCATCGAGCACAGCCGGAGTCGAGCGGAAGGAGACGTTGAGGTCGACCGGCACGAAGCGCTTGTCGGCCAACCGGCTGCGCTCGGCGAACCATTCGCGCATCTCCTTGAGCTTGCGGGGATCGGCGCGCTGGAAGCCGAAGATCGACTGCTTGATGTCGCCGACGGCGAACACCGTGCGTGTGCGCTCGACCGCGCCCTGGCCGACGAAGAACTCCTCGGTCAGGCGGCGGATGACCTCCCACTGGTCGGGATTGGTGTCCTGCGCCTCGTCGACCAGCACGTGGTCGATGCCGCCGTCGAGCTTGTAGAGCACCCAGGCGGCGCTGTCGGCGCTCTCCAGGAGCCGGCGCGTGGCGACGATCAGGTCGTCGTAGTCGAGCGCGGCGCGGCGTTGCTTGGCGCGGGTGTAGCGCCCGGCGATGTCGAGGCCGAGCCGCAGCAGGGCCAGCGTGCGCTCGACCAGGGCCGCGCCGTTGATGCGGTCGAGCACGGCGGCCAATCGTTCGGCCTCACGGCGCAGCACCTCCTCGATGTCGGGCATGGCCTCGATCGCGGCCTTGCTCGCCAGTCGTTTCAGGATCGCACCCTTGTCCGTGAAGAATACTTCGCTGTAGGAGGACGTGAGCCGCTGCGGCCGCCCCGCCGCATCGGCCAGCCATTCGGCGATCAGCGCGGCGCGCGAGACGTCGGTCTTGCTGCCCCTGGCCAGGGCTCGTGCAGCCGCCTGCAGCGCCGTTGCGTCGAACGCTCGATCGAGACAGGCATCGCTCGCGAGCTGGCCAGCCGTGTCGTCGGGGGCGCAGCCGAGCTCGCTCGCCAGCCGCTCGCGCAGGCGTCTCAGCCCGGCGTCATCGCCGATGCGCGCCAGCATCCAGGCCCGTTCGCCGAGAAGCTGGACCATCAGCTCGGCATACTCGGTGACCGAGATCCGGCCGGCGACGGAAGCGAGCGCTTCCGCGAGCTCACCCGGTGCGTCGGGCCGTGCCAGCGCCTCCATCTGCTCGTCCTGGGCCTGGCGCAGCAGCGTCCGCGCATCGGCCTCGTCCAGAACGTCGAAGCCCGGCGCTACGCCCGCCTCCAGCGGGAAGCGCTTGAGCAGCGCCTGGCAGAAGGCGTGGATGGTCAGGATGTTGATGCCGCCCGGCGCGTCGAGTACGCGCGCGAACAGGCGACGGGCGACCACACGCTCGACGGCTTCCGGCGTGCGGTCGATCAGCTTCTCGATCTCCTCGTCGAGCTTGGCATCGGTCATCATCGCCCAGCGGCCGAGCTGGCCGGCCAGCCGGTTGCGCATCTCGGCCGCGGCGGCCTTGGTGAAGGTGAGGCAGAGGATGCGCTCCGGCTTGACGCGATCGAGCAGCAGGCGCGTGACGCGATCGGTCAGCACCTTGGTCTTGCCGGTGCCGGCATTCGCTTCGACCCAGGCCGAATGGCCGGGCGTCGTGGCGCGGCGCTGCGAGTCGGTGGCGAGCACCAACGGATCGAGCGCGGAATCGAGGACGCTCATTCGTCGTCTCCGCCGGCCGTCGACCATTCGGCGACGCGCTCGAGATGCTCGTAGTCGTTGAAGGCCGGGATGTAGGCCGACCAGGGCAGGGCGGGATAGGGGGTGCCTGGCTTGGCGAAGTGCGCCGCCATCTTGTGGACCAGGGCCAGCATCGCCGGCACCAGCTCGTCGCTCGCCTTGATCTCGCTCACCTTGCCGCCGTCGCCCAAGCCATTGGCCTGCCAGTACGAGAGATGCACTTCTTCCGCCTTGCCGGGAATCTTGCTGAAGCCGCCGCGCTCGGCCATCGCCGCCTCGAGCAGCAGCTGCGGTGCGAACAGCGCCTCGAGCTCCTGGTTGGTCGGCACACGACCGGTCTTGTAGTCGATCACGTCCCAGACGCCGATCTCGATCTCGTCGATGCGATCGGCGCGTGCCTCGATGGTGAGCGGCCGGCTGCGCGGTCCGACGGTCAGGCTGCCGGTGGTCTCGCTGGCGAGAAGTCGCGTGCCGGCCTGCCGCCGCGCGTTTTCGGTGGCGATGAACCAGCGCGTCAGGCGCAGGAAGCGCGGCCACCAGAAGGCGCGCTCGGTGGGCGACGTCATCAACGTGCCGAGATGCTTCTCGCCCAGCACCTCGAACTCGGCCAGCGCACCGGGCGGCAGCAGGCCCGACGGATGGGTGGCCAGGAATTCGTCCAGCGCGTCGTGCAGGGCATTGCCACGGTCGGCAGCCCCGAGCTCGGCTTCGAGCGGCTCGAGCGCGTCCAGGCCCAGGATGCGCCGCGCGTAGAGCCCATAGGGGTCGCGACGCCATTGTTCGATGCTCGAGACCGAGAGCCGCATCGGCCGCGCCTCGAGGGGCGGCCGCGGTTCGGGACGCGGCCACGGCCGGTAGTCGCCCGGACGGTCGAGCGCATCTGCCCAGGCAAGGTACTCGTGCTGGCCGCGCTGGATGTATTCGGGAGGTGCTGTCTTGCCACCGGGGTCATAGCCGAACAGGGCATCAAGCCGCGCCAGCCAGCGCGACGGCACGGTCGGCGCGCCGCCTTCGCGCTCGGCCCGGGTCAGCAGCACGCGTTCTGCGCCGAGCGCCGCCACGAAGTCGTGCGCCGACAATCCGATGCGCCGCTCGGGTTGCGGCAGCCCGAGCTGAGCGCGCATCGGCCGGTTGAGCCAGGGGCCGGTCTCGACCGCGGGCGGCCAGGTGCCCTCGTTCAGCCCACCCAGCACCAAGAGGTCGGCGCGCTGGAGGCGGGCCTCCAGCGGCCCCCAGATGGCGAGCCGCGGATGGCGGCCGAAGGTCGGCCGGACGATCTCAGGCTCGAGCATGGTGGCGAGCAACGCTGGCCATTGGCCACCGGCTATGGCGGCCGTGCCGGCCCATGCCGCGCGCAGACGTGCCAGCGCATCGGCTAGCGCCCCACCGGCATCGCCCGACCACAGCGTTTCGCCCGAAGCGACCGTTTCGGCGGCCGCGATGGTGGCGTCGAGCAGGGCATCTGGCGCGGCCCCGGCCTGCATCGCGGCCGCCAGCGCCGCTGTCGCGGCCTCCACCCGATCGATCAGCTGATGCACCGCCAGCCGGTCCGTCAGGTCGCCGAAGCGTGCCTTGTCGATCCGGGCGCGGATCGCCGCCAGGCCCGGCATGGGCTTCAGCCCGCGCAGGCATTTGCGATCGAGGCGGCGCGCGGCATCGAGCACGGCGGCGCGGTCGCCGCCCAGCGCGCACAGCGGATGCTTCAACAGGGCGAGCAGGGCGACCGGAGCGAAGCCCTCGTCGACGACGCCGACCAGCGCCTGCATCAGGCCGGCGGACGGCGTGTCGAGGAGCGGCGTGCCCGCGGAATCGTCGATGTCGATATTCCAACGCCGCAGCTCCGCCGCAACGCGGCGCGCGAGGTCGCGGTCCGGCGTCACCAAAGCGGCGGTCTGGGTTGACCTGCGTGTCTTGTCACCGAGGACGCCGCGCAGTGCCAACGCGATCACCAATGCCTCCTGGTGCGGCGTCGCGCAGTCGGCGCGCGTCACGTGCTCGAGCGAGGAGGCGAGCGGGCGAACCCATTCCTCGGTGGTCTCGGCCGGCCGCATCAGTTCGGCGATCAACAGATGGCGCGCCGAGGACGTTCCCGCGCCGTCCCGCCATTCGACAACGTCGCGCCGCTCGCAACCCAGCGCCTTCAGGAGTTCGCGCAGGCCGAACTGGGGATGCGTCTCGTCGAGCTCCGCCCAGCTCCGCTCGTCCATGTCGCGATCGAGCCCGGGCAGCACGAGCTTGCCCTGGGCCAAGCCGGCGATGACCGAGAGCAGCTCGCGCGTGGCGGGCTGCGAGCCTGTCGAGCCGGCGGCTATGACCGGCGTGGCGGGTGGGCGTTCGCGCCAGCGCATCGCTTGGGCGCGGATCGCCTGGGTGCGTCGTTCGATGGCGTCGATCTGGCCGCGTTCGGCCAGCAGTTGGGGCCAGTGTTCGCCGACGATGGCGAGGAACTTGAGCGTGCGTTGCCAGTGACTGGCGAAGTTGCCCTCGACCAGGCCTTCCAGCCGGTCGAAGGAGACGCCTTCGATGGCGAGCTCGTCGAGCAGGCGCCCGAGCTCGCGCGCCAGCGATAGGGCCTGCGCGGGAGACTGGGCAATGGGTTGGTCGCCGTCGGTGAAAGCCGCGACCAGCCGCGCCAGCAAGGCGTCGCGCTCGGCGGGCTCGATGGCGGGCGGCAGGGCAAGCGCGCTGCCGTCGCCCGACGCCACCTCCCATTCGCTTTCATCGACGTCGCCCAGCGGCGCCATGCGCGGCAGGATCGTGGGCTTGCCGTTCGCGGCGCGCAGGAAGGCCTCGCGCAGCGCCCGCACCGAGCGGCGGGTCGGCAGCAGGATCAGCACATCGGCCAGCGCCAGCGGATCGCCGCCATATTGCGCAAGCAGTCCGATCGCCAGCTCGTCGGCGAAGCGACGGTCGATGGCGATGGTGAAGATGCTCATCCCGGCACGCGTTCCTTGAAAAAGCTCTCCGCCGTGGCAAGTGCCTGCGGCGTGCCGATATGGAACCATTCGCCGTCATGGATCACCCCGTGCAGCCGGCCCTCGGCCTCGGCGCGATGCCAGAGCTGGAGCAGGGAGAAGGGTCCATCGGGCGAATCGCGGAACAGGCGCGGCTGGCAGATCGAGACGCTGGCGAAGACGTAAGGCGAGAGTGGCGCCTGTCCGCGAAAGCGCAGCCGGCCGCGCGGCTCGATGAAGTAGTCGCCGCGATCCTTCGGTTCGCGCCCGATCACCTTGTGCAACGGCTGTAGCATCAGCAAGGCGTCCATGCGGTCGGAGAACCATCGTCCTTCCAGGCGGTTGAGCGCCGGATCCGCCGGTCCGTCGCGCCACAGGCCGTCGCCGTTCAGCACGAAGAACGGCTTGTCGCCTAGCAACGGCAGGGCGTTCTTGACGCTGCCCCCGGTGTCGAGCAGGCGGTCCTCGACGATCACGTGCGCGCGGCCCTTCAGGCGGTCGACGATCTGCTCGGCGAAGTGGTGGGCGTTGACGACGATATTGACGACGCCGTGCGCCTTCAACCGCGCGATCGTGTGCTCCAGCATCGGCTTGCCACCGACGGGGATCAGCGGCTTGGGCATCTTGTCGGTCAGCGGGCGCATGCGCTCGCCGCGGCCGGCGGCCAGGATCATCGCGGTATCGATCATGTAACTCCAATACGCCGCAACTCGCACGGTAGCAGGCGGTCGACCCAAGCACGCAATGGTTTTAGCGCATCGTGCCGCAGCGCGTGCTCGAACATGCGCCAGACGCGCGGCAAGTAGGGCAGGTACTCGGGCTTGCCGTCGCGCTCGAGCAGGCGGACGAACAAGCCGATGATGCGGGCATGGCGCTGGGCGGCCATCAGGGCGAAACCGGCGGCAAAATCCTGGGCGTCGAGACCGGTCTCGCCGAGGTAGCGGGCGAGGCAGGCGGCGTGCACGGCCGGGGCGACGTCGCGCCGGGCGTCCTCGATCAGAGAAGCGAGGTCGTAGGCCGGATGGCCCTGCTGGGCGTCCTGGAAGTCGAGCAGGCCGCAGGCCCGCGCTCCCGGGCGGCCCGGCAGCCACAGGAGATTGTCCTTGTGGTAATCGCGCAGCAACAGAGTGTCGGCCATCGGCGGCAGGTTGGCGAGGCAGGCGCGCCAGGCCGCGCGATAGGCCGCTGCCTCCTCGTCGGGCGTTGGCCGGGCGGCGGCGGCCGGCAGGTACCATTCCGGCAGCAGCATTGCGGCATCGACCAGCGCCTCGCCGGTGTAGGCGTTGAGCCCCGGCAGCACCGCGCGCGGGCCGGCCCGGTGCAACACGACCAGCACGTCGGTGGCGCGCTGGTAGAGTTCGGCCTCGTCGCCGCCCGCCGCCAGCACGCGCGCGAAAGTGTCGTCGCCCAGGTCCTCCAGCAGCAGGAAGCCGTTGTCCTCGTCGACGGCGTGGATCGCGGGCGCGCTGAGGCCAAGCTCGATCAGGTGTCGGCCGATGCGCACGAACGGCCGTACGTCCTCCTGCGGTGCCGGCGCGTCCATGACCACAGCCGAGGCCCGCGGCCGGGTCAGCCGGAAATATTTGCGGAACGAGGCGTCGCCGGCCAGCAGGCGCTCGCCGGCATCGCCCCAGCCGGCGCGGCGAACGAAATCCGCGCGCAACCTGTCTCTTTCAGAGATCGCCAAACCTTGCATCCCCCTGCAGATCGGCGCGCCTGCCTTCGCCCTCCATGGCAAGCGTCACCGTAAGCCGGTCCTTGGGCAGCAGCATCCCCAGCCGCTCGGCCCATTCGACCAGTGCAATACCGTCGGCGCGCGCTTCTTCCCAGCCCAATTCGAAGACCTGCTCGGGGCTCTCCAGGCGATAGAGGTCGAAGTGCCAGAATGCCCCGCGCCTGGTGTCGTAGACCTCGACCAGCGTGAAGGTGGGGCTGGGCACGATCAATCCGGGATCGCCCGCGGCGGCGCGCAGGATGGCGCGGGCCAAGGTCGTCTTGCCGACGCCGAGGCCGCCCTGCAAGGCGACGACATCGCGCGGCCTGAGACGACTGGCCAGCACGGCCCCGAGCCGCTCCGTGGCGGCCTCGTCGGGCAAGGAAAAAGAAAAAGTCGGCACCGGTACTCCGATGCCGACTTTTAACACGCCGCCCCGAGGCGGAGTCTGTGGGTCGATCAGTAGCGGTAGAGGTCGCCCTTGAACGGGCCGGCCTCAGGCACGCCGATGTACTTGGCCTGGTCGGGGCGCAGCTTGGTGAGCTTGGCACCGACCTTCTCGAGATGCAGCGCCGCCACCTTCTCGTCGAGGAACTTCGGCAGGGTATAGACCTTCTTCTCGTACTTGCCCGGGTTGGTCCAGAGCTCGACCTGGGCCAGCGTCTGGTTGGAGAACGAGGCCGACATCACGAAGCTCGGATGGCCGGTGGCGTTGCCCAGGTTCACCAAGCGGCCTTCCGACAGCACGATGATGCGCTTGCCGTCGGGGAACTCGACCTCGTCGACCTGCGGCTTGACGTTGTGCCACTTGAAATTGCGCAGGTTGGCGATCTGGATCTCGGAGTCGAAGTGGCCGATGTTGCAGACGATGGCGCGGTGCTTCATCGCCTTCATGTGGTCGAGCGTGAGCACGTCGACGTTGCCGGTGGCCGTCACGAAGATGTCGGCCTTGGGAGCCGCCTCTTCCATGGTCACGACCTCGTAGCCTTCCATCGCCGCCTGCAATGCGCAGATCGGATCGATCTCGGAGACCATGACGCGGCAGCCGGCCTGGCGCAGCGAGGCGGCCGAACCCTTGCCGACGTCGCCGAAGCCCGCGACCATCGCCACCTTGCCCGACATCATGACGTCGGTGCCGCGGCGGATGCCGTCGACCAGCGATTCACGGCAGCCGTAGAGGTTGTCGAACTTCGACTTGGTGACCGAATCGTTGACGTTGATGGCCGGCCACAGGAGCTTGCCTTCCTTCGCCATCTGGTAGAGGCGATGCACGCCCGTGGTCGTCTCCTCGGTCACGCCCTTGATCGAGGCGCCGAGCTTGGCGTACCAGCCGGGCTTCGCTTTGTTGGTCTTGGCGATCGCCTTGTAGAGGACTTCCTCTTCCTCGTTGGTCGGCTTGGCGATCAGCGACGGATCCTTCTCCGCGCGGGCGCCGAGATGGACCAGCAGGGTGGCGTCGCCGCCGTCATCGAGGATCATGTTCGGCTCGCCGCCGTCGCCCCATTCGAAGATCTTGTGGGTGTAGTCCCAGTACTCCTCGAGGCTTTCGCCCTTGATCGCGAACACCGGCGTGCCGGCTTTGGCGATCGCGGCGGCGGCATGGTCCTGCGTCGAGTAGATGTTGCACGAGGCCCAGCGCACGTCGGCGCCCAGCGCCTTCAGCGTCTCGATCAGCACGCCGGTCTGGATGGTCATGTGCAGCGAGCCCGCGATGCGCGCGCCCTTCAGCGGCTTCTTGGGGCCGTATTCCTTGCGGATCGACATCAGGCCCGGCATCTCGGTCTCGGCCATGTCGAGTTCCTTGCGGCCCCAGTCGGCGAGACCGATATCCTTGACGACGTAATCCTGGGCCATTTGGCGCGCTCCCGGCATTGAATGAGGTGGCGTGGGTCTTATCAGCGCCCCGAGCCCGCCTCAACGCGCCATATGCGCATATAAGCAAGAATTTATGCCGATATTCCCGGGGCTTTATGCGGGGATGTCAGACAATCAAACACCTCCCCCGTCATACGGGGGAGGCGGGGAGGGGG
>NZ_BKAJ01000146.1 GCF_007992495.1 Reyranella soli | reverse complement strand
GCCGCATGAAGTCCTGCTTGGCAGCGCGATACTGATCAACCAGCCGCCGGCAGAGCTCCGCCGCTGTCGGGACGTCCTCGATGTTTCCGACGCCATGGCCCGCCGTATAGATGTCCTTCCAGCGTTTCTTGTTGTCCTGCGCCGACACGATCTTGGTGGGCAAGGTCGTGCGCAGGACGTCGAGGTCGATGCCGGCGGCGAGCAGGCTGGGCGTCAGCCAGTTGGCCGGGGCGCCGTCGATCGAGGCGGTGAGGAAGACGTCGGTGGCGCGGGTCTTCAGGATCATGTCCTTGTGCGCCGCCGCCGCCATCGCCTCCTGGGTGGCGATGAAGCGCGTGCCGATATAGGCGAGGTCGGCGCCCATCGCCTCGGCCGCCAGCACGTCGCGGCCCGTGGTCTGGCCGCCGGCCAGCACGACGGCGAAGTGATCGCCGAGCTGGCGCACCTCGTTCATCAGGGCAAAGGGATTGATCGTGCCGGTATGGCCGCCGGCGCCGCCCGCGACGGCGATGACGCCGTCGACGCCCGCTTCCAGCGCCTTCTCGGCGTGACGGCGGTTCGCGATGTCGTGCAGGGCGACGGCGCCCCAGCCGTGGATGCGCTTAATGGCGTCACCGGGCGCGCCTTTCGAGGTGAGCACGACCGGCACCTTGTACTTCTCGACCAGCTCGAGATCGCCGGGATAGCGCGGGTTCGAGGCATGGACGACCAGGTTCACGGCCCAGGGCGCGGGCTTCTTTCCCGCATCCTCCAGGCGCTGGATGCCATCCTGCATCTCGTCCAGCCAGCCCTGGAACTCCTCGCGGCTGCGCGTGCCGTGGGCGGGGAAGCTGCCCATGATGCCTTCGCTGCAGCAGGCGAGCGCCAGCGCCGGATTGGAGACCAGGAACATCGGCGCGGCGATGGCGGGGATCGCCATGCGCTCCATGATCTTGTGCACTTCAGCGCGCGCCATCACACATCTCCCACGGTCGGCGTCGTCGATGTCACGCCGGATTTCTTCAATTTCGTCAGCTCCGCATCGCCATAGCCCAAAAGCTCGCGCAGCACCTCGTCGGTGTGCTGGCCGAGATCAGGCGCGGCGCGTTCGATGGTGATGCCCTTGCCGTCGAGCCGGTAGGGCAGGCCTTTCACCAAGCCGCCATGCTCGTCGCGCACCAGCGTCACCCCGGCGAGGCTTCTGTCGTTCAGCAGGTCGTTGCCATCGTTGCACGGCGCAGCGGCGATGCCGCGGGCGAGCAGGGCTGCGACGGCGTCGTCTCTATTTCGGTCGGCACACCAGGAGGCAAGCCCGGGCTCATCGTGCGCGACGGCGATCCATCGTCCGTCCCTGCAGCAATAGGCATCCTGTTGCGTGCCGTTGTCGCGCGGGGCGAGGGAATGCGATGGATCGGCGGATGCGGCCAGAATCTCCTCGCCCAGGGTGAAGGACGCGACCTCGCGCTGGGAGAAGTCGAGGAAGGCTCCCTTGCCGCTGCGACGGGCCTCCATCACGGCCGTGATGACGATGCCGGTCGCGAACAGCGACACGATCTGGTCGGGGTAGTTCACATCCATGCCCGAGATGCGCGGCTCCTCGCCCTTGTAGCCGGTGAGCGAGGCGATGCCCGACGTGGCGTCGAGCGTGCTGCCAAACGACACGTTCATGCGCTCGGGCCCCGTGTCGCCCTGGCTGGAGATCGCGGCGAACACGATGCGCGGATTGATCTCCTTCAGCGCCTGGTAGCCCAGCCCCGCACGTTCGAGCACGCCGCGGCGGAAGTTCTCGACTACGACGTCGCAGTGCTTCGCGAGCTCGCGGATCACGCGCTGGCCCTCGGGATCCTTGAGGTTCAGCGCCAGCCCGCGCTTGTTGCGGTTGGTGAAGCGGAACTGCGGCGAGCGGTTCCACCAGCCCTCGTCGTCGTCCATCTTGCCGACGACACGGAAGGGATCGAGATAGGCGCCCGATTCGATCTTGATCACGTCGGCGCCGAGATCGGCCAGCATAGCGGAGGTGTTGGCGCCGGCCGTCAGCAGGCCGAAGTCGAGGACGCGTACGCCGGTGAGGGGGCCGTTCATGCCGCGAGCTCCGCGCGCTCGAGGGACGGGGCGGGACGCGGCGCGAAGGAGCGGCCGTTCCATTGCACCGGCAGCTGCGGGATCAGGAGCTTGCCGATCTCGGGATGCGTCATCTTCGCGAGGAAGCCGCGGGCGACGTACTGCTCGGTCTCGAGCAGCTCGGCCGGCGTGAAGATCGGGCCGAACGGCACGCCCTTGGACTGCGCCGTCTTCTGGATCTCGGCACGTGTCTTGTCGGTGAACCACGGCGCGATGATCGCGTAGAGCTCGGCGATGTTCTTGCGGCGGCCGGCGCGGGTGGCGAACTTTTCGTCATTCAGCCGCGGGTCGCCGATCAGGGTGCGCGTCGCCGGCCATTGCGTGACGGTGTAGACGACCGCGACATGACCGTCGCGGCAGGGCATGACCTGGAATTCCGAAGCCTTGCCTTCGCGGCCGGGTGAGACGCCGGTGGCGGCTGCCCCCGAAGCGGCCTTCCAGTTGACCCACTGCATGACCTCGGCCAGCGACACGCGGACGTGTGGCGCGCGCTGGCCCGCATCGCGCGCGGCCAGTGCGGCGGCGAGGCCGGTGAAGGCGGTTAGGCCGGCAGCGCAGGAGGCCTGGTGGCCGCCGAGCTTCAGTGGCTTGCGTTCGGGCTCGCCGATCATGTGCATCAGGCCGCCCAGCGCCTGGATGGCAAGCTCGCTGACCGGTCGCGCTGCGGCATCCATTTCCGCCGGGAAGGCCGCGATCTCGATCGGCGTCGCCTTGGCCGCGCGCGCCAAGGAGGCGATCGAGGCCGGCTCCTCGAACAGGCAGGCATGGCTGCGGTCGAGCAATTGCATGAGATTTGCACGGCCGGACTCGGTTCCGAGGTCGAGGACCAGCGAGCGTTTGGACGTATTCAGGAACTGGAACAAGGCGCTGGCCCCTGACGGCAGCAGCGGCGGCGCCTGGCGCACCGGATCGCCGCCGGGCGGCTCGATCTTGAGGACGTCGGCGCCGAGGTCGGCGGCGATCTTGGCGGCGAGCGACGTCGCCAGCCTGAGGCAAAGCGGCACGCCTGCGTCGTTCACCTCGACGATGGTGAAGCGTCGCAGGGGCAGGGATTCCGTGGTCATCGCGCGATGATCGGCGCAAGCCGTGGCTTCGGTCAACGGCACGCGCGTGCTACGGTGAAAGTCACGGAGGTCAAATGGCACAGACCGGCAATCACAAGGGCTTGCAGTTCGGAATTTTCCTCGCGCCGTTCCATCGGCTGGGCGAGAACCCCACGGTCGCCATGGCGCGCGACATGGAGCTGATCGAGTGGCTCGACGAGCTGGGCTACGACGAGGCCTGGATCGGCGAGCACCATTCCGCTGGGTGGGAGACCATCGCCTCGCCGGAAGTGTTCATCGGCGCCGCCATCGAGCGCACGCGCTACATCCGGCTCGGTTCGGGCGTCACCAGCCTGCCCTATCACCATCCGCTGATGGTCGCGAACCGCTTCGTGCAGCTCGACCACATGTCGCGCGGCCGCACCATGCTGGGCTGCGGCCCGGGCGCGCTGCCGTCCGACGCCTACATGATGGGCATCGATCCTTCGACCCAGCGCGACCGCATGGAGCAGTCGCTGGCGGCCATCATGCAGCTGCTCAAGTGCGAAGAGCCGGTCACCATGAAGACCGACTGGTTCGAGCTCAAGGAAGCGCGCCTGCATCTCGCGCCCTACTCCTATCCGCATTTCCCCATCGCCTGCGCCAGCACCATCACGCCGTCGGGCATGATCGCCGCCGGCAAGCATGGGCTCGGCGTGCTGTCGATCGGCGCCGGCCTGCCGGGCGGGCCCGAGGCGATGGCCAAGCAGTGGGCGATCTACGAGGAGACGGCGGCCAAGCACGGCCACAAGGCCGACCGCAAGAAATGGCGCATCGTGGTCAACGCGCACCTTGCCGATGACGACGAGCAGGCGTTGCGCGAGGTCCATGCCGGCGAGCGCTGCGAGACCGTGACCTACTTCGAGGACACGCTGGGTCGGCCGCCCGGCCGCTCCGACGATCCGCTGCGCGACGGCGTGAAGAACGGCACGACCCTGGTCGGCACGCCTGACACCGTGGCCAAGGGAATCGAGCAGCTGCTGGGCTATTCCAACGGCGGCTTCGGCGGCATCCTGTTCCGCGCCCACGAATGGGCCAACCGCGAGCAGACGCTGCGGTCGTACGAGCTGTTTGCGCGCTACGTCATGCCGCGCTTCCAGGGCTCGCTCGACACCATCGTCGGCTCGAACACCTGGTCGCGCGAGAACCGCAAGGCGGTGTTCGGACCGACCGTGGCGGCGGTGAAGAAGGCCTTCACCGATGTCGGCCGCGAGGTGCCGGACGAGTTCAGGCAGCGCACCGTCGGGGCGCGGGATGTCAGCAGCGACTAGGGCGCGCGCCCTGCCGCTGGCCCTGGTCGCGCTCGGGCTTGTCGCCTGCACGCCCAAGGGCACGCTCGAGAACTCCCGGGTAGAAGTGGTCAGGGTCGATGGTCGCCGGTACGAACTGCGCATCGCCTCGACCGAAGTCGAAGGCGAGTACAGACTGCTGATCGTGCGGGCGACGATCGTGATCAACCCCGATCCCCAGCTCGAAAGCGAACGGAACTGGAATGTCGTTCAGCCCTTCATGCAACGGACGTGCAAAGGCCCGTTCATCGTGCTGGAGAACCACTTGGCCGACAACGTCAACCTCTTCATCCGCTTCCGCTGCGCCGCCTGAACACGTGGCCGTTCGTCAGTACTCCTTCTTCGTGCCGCATCCTTCGGGTCCATGACGTAGTGTCCGCCGATCGGCACCAGTACGAGGTCATGCACACCCCCATTGTTGGTTGACCAGCATGGTTCTTCAGGGCGGAAGTTGTCGCTTTTCCGTGAGCGCCTAATCGCCCACGATGCAGTGCAACATAAAGAGGGAGTTGGCCCGCCGATGAGCATCAAGGGCAAAGCCTACATTGCCGGCATCTACGAGCATCCGACGCGGCTCGCCAAGGACATTTCGCTGGCGCAAATCCACGCCCAGGTCGCCAAGGGCGCGCTGGAGGATGCCGGCCTCACCAAGGACGACGTCGACGGCTATTTCTGCGCCGGCGACGCGCCCGGGCTGGGGCCGATGTCCATGGTCGAGTACATGGGACTGAAGCCGCGGCACGTCGATTCGACCGATACCGGCGGCTCCTCCTATCTGCTGCATGTCGCCCACGCCGCCGAGGCGATCGCGATGGGCAAGTGCAAGGTGGCGCTGATCACGCTGGCCGGCCGGCCGCGCGCCGAGGGCATGGCGACCGGCACGGTGCCGCGCTCCCGTGGCGGCACACCGACGCCGGATGAGCCCTTCGAGTTCCCCTACGGGCCGACGGTGGTGAATATGTATGCCATGTGCGCCATGCGCCACATGCACGAGTTCGGCACGACCTCCGAGCAGCTCGCCTGGATCAAGGTCGCGGCCTCGCACCACGCGCAATACAACGAGCATGCACTGCTGCGCGACGTGGTCACGGTCGAGGACGTCGTGAACTCGCCGATGATCTCCGATCCGCTGCACCGGCTCGACTGCTGCGTCATCACCGACGGCGGCGGCGCCATCGTCGTGGTGGCGCCCGAGATCGCGAAGTCGCTGAAGCGGCCCAAGGTCAAGCTGATCGGCGCCGGGGAGTTCGTGAAGACCCAGATGGGCGGCAAGGTCGACCTGACCTACTCGGGCGCGCGCTTCAGCGGCGCGACAGCCTTCGCCGAGGCGGGCGTGAAGCCCAGCGACATGAAGTACGTGTCGATCTACGACAGCTTCACCATCACCGTGCTGATGCAGCTGGAGGACCTGGGCTTCTGCGAGAAGGGCAAGGGCGGCAAGCTGGTCGCCGACGGCAACCTGATCTCGGGCACCGGCAAGCTGCCGTTCAACACCGACGGCGGCGGGCTTTGCAGCAACCATCCGGCCAACCGCGGCGGCCTCACCAAGGTGCTGGAGGCCGTGCGCCAGTTGCGCGGCGAGGCGCATCCCAAGGTGCAGGTGAAGAACTGCGATCTGGCGCTGGCACACGGCACGGGCGGCTCGCTCGGCCTGCGCCACGGCAGCGGCACCGTCATTCTGGAGAGGGAGTAAGTCATGGCCGACACCAAAGAGCGCAAGCTGCCGGCGCCGGTCGCGAGCCCGGAGACCCAGGCCTATTGGGACGCCGCCGCCCAGGGCAAGCTGCTGATCCGCAAGTGCACGAGCTGCGGCGAGCTGCACCACTATCCGCGCACGATCTGTCCGTTCTGCTTCAGCGACAAGACGGAATGGATCGAGGCCTCGGGCAAGGGTACGATCTACTCCTACAGCGTGATGCGCCGCGCACCGGTCCCGTACGCCATGGCCTACGTCACGCTGGCGGAGGGTCCGCGCATGGTGACCAACATCGTCGACTGCGACTTCGACAAGCTGAAGTGCGAGCAGCCGGTGAAAGTCGTGTTCAAGCCGACCGAAGGCAACGGCCCACCGCTGCCGATGTTCACGCCGGCCTGACGGCAATGCGTGCGCCCGGCCTGACGGTCGTGCTGCTGGGGTTCACCCTGGCCACGACGCAGGCCGCGGCGGCACCCCTCGATACGGCCGGCGCCACGCAATGCGAGGCGCGCGGCTGGGCCAAGGACAAGGATCCCAAGGGCAGCAATATCCGGAACGCGCCGCGCGCCGACGCGCCCGTGATCGGCCATCTCGCGCCGCTCACCAAGATCGCAGCGGATGAATGGACCGGCGTGGAGTTCGACATCGTCGGGTCCAAGGGCGGCTGGCTTCTGATCAAGGAGCCCACTCCCGCGGACGGCATGACGCTGGATGCCGAACATGCCGCCGATGGCCGAGGCTGGATCTGGGGCGGGCTGGTCGGCACCCAGCTCGCTACTGTGCCACTCCGCTCGGGCCCGCGCCGCGATACACCGGCTGTGGCGCGCTTCAAGGGCGACAACTGGGGGCCCGACAGCGTCGCGGTATCTGCGATCCATGGCTGCGAGGGCAAGTATGTCGAGGTCACGGCCACGCCGATCGGCGGCAAGACGCTGCGCGGCTGGTCGTTCGCGCCGTGCTCCGCCCAGCTCACGACTTGCGACGGCTGGCGCCAGGAGGACTGAGCCGCCGCCGGTCATCCGTCAGAAGTCTGCCGCCACCGACAGCAGAACGGTGCGCGGCGCACCCTCCAGCAGCCCGCCGAAGCTCGTCACGCCGGCCCAGTAGTTGTTGTTGAAGACGTTCTGCACGGTGGCGCGGAAGACGAGGGGCGTCTTGTCGAGTGTCGTGCGATAGCTCGCGCCGAGATCGAAGCGCGTCCAGGCAGGAATGCTCTGCGTGTTGGGCACGTTGACGTAGGAATCGCCGCTGTAGGCGGCCGTGCCGATCAGCGTCAGCCCGGCAAGCGGCGTATCCCACTCGGTGGTGAGCGTGGCGGAGACGTTGGGAACGCCGATCGGCCGGTTGCCCAGCGCAAAGGCGGTGCTGGTCTGGGTCACCTGGGCGTTGAGCAGCGTCAACCCGCCCATGACTCGGACCGACGGAACGACCTCGCCGAAGACGTTGAGCTCCAGGCCCTGGTTGCGCTGCTGGCCGCCGACGGTGAACACGCCGTTGACGAGCTGGCCGAACGGCTTCTCGATCTGGAACGCCGCGAGCGTCGCGCCGATCCAGCCGAAGTCGGCCTTGATGCCGGCTTCATACTGCGTGGCGATGTACGGCGGCAGGACCTGGCCGGCATTCACCGCAGCCGCCGGCGCGGTCTCGCCCTTGCTCAGGCCCTGGACGTAGTTGGCGTAGAGCGAGATGTTCTGCCAGGGCTTCACGACCAGGCCGACCATGGGCGGCTGGGCGCTCATGTCGTAGGACGCCGTCGGCAGGCCCGTCACCGGGCTGAAGTCGATCGACACGATCCGCTGCTGGCGGATGCCCAGCATCAGCTGGATCCTGTCCTCGAGCACCGAGAGCGTGTCGGAGAGCGCGAAGCCCGTGAGGTCGGTGCTGGAGATCTTGGGCATGAACCAGGGCGAGGCGATCGCCTGTCCAGGCAGCGTCGTCGGCGCATAGATATTCGACAGCATGGCCTGCCCCGAGCTCGAGCCGCGGGAGACGTCGTCGTGGTAGCTCAAGGCCTGCATGACCAGCAGGTGCTTGATGCCGACGGTCTCGAACGTGGCGCGCACGCCCGCGTCGTAGGTCAGCCGGTTGATCAGGAACCTGAAATAGGCCGGCGTGTTGGTCGTGTTGCCGGTGTAGCTGGTGAGGGTGGGCGTGCCGAAGATGCGGGCGACCTGCGTGCGCCCGCCGCCGAAATCGGCAAAGAACGTGACGTTGTCGACCACGTCGTACTCGGCGCGCAGCAGCAGCGACTGGTCGGCGACCTGCGACCACTCCCAGGCCTGGGTGAGGTTGAGGCTGGCGTTGGGTGCCGACGGCACGGCGACTCCGGCGGCGACGAGCAGCGGTCGGGACGGGGCGTTGATGCGCTCGTCCTGGGCGATGAAGTCCAGCGAGGTGCGGAAGCGGTTGCCGCGATAGTCGAGGGCGAGCGAGCCGACGAACACGCCGTGCGACTGCTTGTCGAGAGGCGTGTCGCCGCCGAAATAGGCGCCGTTGGCGCGGATGCCGAACTCGCGGCCCTCGCCGTAGCGCCGGCTGACGTCGAGATGCGCGCCGCCCTGTAGGTTGGAGATGTAGTCGGCCGTGAAGCGCGTCAGGTCGACCTCGCCGGCGCGCTTGGGCACGATGTTGATGGTCCCGCCGACGCTGCTGGCCGGCGACATGCCGTAGAGGAACGCCGCCGGGCCCTTGAGGACTTCGACGCGCTCGACGTAGTCGGTGAACAGCCGATAGTTCGGCGCGACGCCGTAGATGCCGTCGAGGGCGATCTCGCCCGAGTTGCCTTCGCCGACCGGAAAGCCGCGGATCATGAAGGAGTCGAGGAGGCCGCCGGTCTGTCCGGTGAAGCGGACCGAAGCGTCGTTGCGCGCCACGTCGGCCACCGTCACGGCCTGCTGGTCCTCGATCGTCTTCTCCGTGTAGCTGTTGATGCTGAACGGCGTGTTCATGAAGTCGCGGTTGCCCAGCACGCCCACGCGGCTGCCGCGGGCCACCATGCCGCCGGTGAAGTCCGGCGGCAGGTTGTCGATCGTGCCAGTGGATGGCGTCGGCCGCTGGCCGATGACCTGAACCGGATCGAGCGTGGCGGTGGTGGACGCGCCAGCAATGGCCGGTGGCGTCGCCGTGCCTGCTTTCGTCAGGGTCGCGGTCTGGTCGCCCGAGGCGCGCCAGGTGATGCCCGTTCCCGAAAGCAGCAGGCTGAGCGCGGTGGCCGGCGTATGCGAGCCCGCGACGGCCGACGAGCGCGCGCCTGGCGCGATGTCCTGAGGGTAGGAGAGCTGCCAGCCCGACTGCCGGCCGAACATGGCGAGCGCATCGGCCAGCGGCTGGGCCGGAATGTCGAACGGCAATTGCTGGGCCGTAGCAGGAGCGGGTGTTGGCTGAGCCTGTGCGGTCGCGTCCATGGAACCGAGCAACGCCAGCACCGCCGCCATCGACACGGGTGACCATTTCGCAGGACCGGACACGCGCACTCTCCCCGAGAAAGCCCGACGTGCCCGTCGCCGGAGCCGTCTCGAGAAGTTTCAGACCTGCCGTCTAGTGCGATTAGTAATTATTATCAACATAGTTCTTGCGATCAAACAATGGTGTCGAGGATTGCCGCAAGCTCCGGTGTCGTGTCGGCCAAGCCGAAGACATAGCGGTCGGGACGCAGAACGGCGGCGCGCCTGTCGTGCTTGGCCAGCCAGTCGAGGCCGACGCCCGGCAGCAACACGGCCTTCGTTGGAATGCCGTCGAGAAGCGCCGCGTCGCCGACGATGGCGAAACGCTGGCCGATCGCCTCATCCATCAGGCGGCCGTCGGCCAGTCGCGGCTGAGGGAAGATCGTGCCGACCGGCGGCGGCGCGTCGAGGCGGAAGCCTGGGCCGAGCTGCGGCTGCGGAAAGTCGAACATTTCAGCGCCCGCTTCGAAGCGGCGATCGCGCTCGGCTGCTGCCGCAGGATCGGTCTCCTGCAGCACGGCGCCGAGCTTCACGGCGAGATCGATGAAAGCCCGCACATGCGGCAGGCGCTCGCTTTCGTAGGTGTCGAGCAGGGAGTCCGGCGCATCGCCCTTGATGACCGCTGCAAGCTTCCAGGCGAGGTTGGCGGAGTCGCGCATGCCCGCGCACATGCCCTGGCCGAGGAAAGGCGGCGTCTGGTGGCAGGCATCGCCCGCCAGCAGCAGGCGGCCCTTGCGCCAGCCTTGCTGCACCACCGAATGGAAGGTGTAGACGGCGGCGCGCTCCAGCCGCGCATCGTCGGGCCCCAGCCACTGCGCCATCATCGGCCAGAAGATGTCCGGCTCGGTAAGCCGCGCCGGATCGTCGCCCGGCATCAGCATGATCTCCCAGCGCCGCCGCTCGCCGCCGACATTCACCACCGTCATCGGCCGTGCCGGATCACAGAGCTGGATCGTGTAGTCGGGCAGGGCTTTTACGCGGGCACTGCTTGGATCGCACAGAAGGTCGACGACCAGCCAGGGCTGGTGCAGGCCGAGATCGACGTGGCGGCTGCCGATGGCCTGCCGCACCAGCGAGCGCGCGCCGTCGCAGCCGACGACGTAACGGGCGTCGAGTTCGTCGACCGAGGCGATCTCATGGCCGAGGTGGACGCGCACATTGGCGAAGCGTTTCAGCCCCTCGCGCAGCACGACCTCGAGAATCGGTTGATGGAAGTACCAGTTGCCGGCCCAGCCGTGCGGACCCGGCCCGTCGATGCCGCGACGGATCATCAGCGTGCGGCCCTCGCCGTTGACGAAGTGCATGCCGCGGGAGGAGGCACGCGCGACGTTGGCGACCTTCTCGGCAAGTCCCGCGCTCTGGAAGATGCGCATGACCTCGCCGTCGAAATGCACGGCGCGCGGCAAAGGAAAGATCTCGCGCTCGCGGTCGTAGAGATCGACCGCGAGTTCGGATTGCCCAAGCAGGTTCGCTAGAAGCGCGCCGACCGGGCCGCAGCCGACGATGGCAACATCAGCACTCAGGAATGCAGCGCCTCCCAGACGCGCTCGGGTGTGGCCGGCATATTAATATGCTTGCCGCCCAGCGCATCGGAGATCGCGTTCATCACCGACGGCAGCGAGCCCGCGCAGCCCGCCTCGCCGCAGCCCTTGGCGCCCAGCACGTTGGTCTTGGCCGGGACCGAGTGATAGTCCATGCGGAAGGACGGCGTGTCCGAGGCGCGCGGCAGGGCGTAGTCGGTGAAGCTGCCGGTCAGGATCTGGCCGTCCTCGCTGTAGACGACATGCTCGAATAGCGCCTGGCCGATGCCCTGCACCACACCGCCATGGCTCTGGCCCTCGACCAGCAGCGGATTGATGACCGTGCCGAAGTCGTTGACCATGGTGTACTTCACCACCTCGACCCAGCCGGTGTCGGGATCGATCTCGACCTCGGCGACATGCGCACCGTTGGGGAAAGCCGACGGGGCGGCCTCATGCACGTGGTTGACGTCGAGCGTGTCCGGCACGCCCTCCGGCAGCTTCATGCCCGTGCGCAGGCGCTCGGCCAGCTCCATGATGCCGATGCCGCGGTCGGTACCGACGATGGTGAAGCGGCCGAGCTGGAACTCGATGTCGGCGGCCGAGGCCTCCAGCACCACGCCCGCGATCTGCTTGCCCTTGTCGATGACCTGGTCGGAGGCTTCGACGATCGCCGCACCGCTCGCCATGATCGATTTGGAGCCGCCGGTGCCGCCGCCCGCGATCAGCAGATCGCTGTCGCCCTGGATCAGCTTGATCTTCTGGAACGGGATGCCGAGCTTCTCGGTCAGCACCTGGGCGAAGGCCGACCAGTGGCCCTGGCCGTAGTCGAGCGTGCCGGTGATGATGGTGACATCGCCGTTGGGTTCGAAGCGGATGCCGCCCATCTCCTTCATCGGCGGCGCCGTGACCTCGAGGTAGTCGCCGATGCCGAGCCCACGCAGCTTGCCGCGCGCCTTGCTCTCGGCCTTGCGGGCTTCGAAGCCCGCGACGTCGGCGAACTTCAGCGCCTTGTCCAAGAGCGTCGTGAACTCGCCGCTGTCATAGGTCGTGCCCGACGCGGTCTTGAACGGCATCTCTTCCGGCTTGATGTGGTTGCGCTTGCGCATCTCGACCTTGTCGATGCCCATCTCGCGCGCCGCGGTGTCGATCAATCGCTCCATGAAGTAGTTGGCTTCGGGCCGTCCGGCGCCGCGATAGGCGCCGACCGGCGAGGTGTTGGTGAAGGCAACCTTGGTCGCGACCTCGATCAGCGGCGTGCGGTAGATGGCGGCGAGATTGCGTGTCACGCCCATCGAGCCCATCAGCGGGCCGACGTTCGCGAGATAACCGCCGACGTTGGCGAAACCGATCAGGCGCACCGCCAGGAACTTGCCGTCCTTGTCGAGCGCCAGCTCGGCGTCGAAATCGTGGTCGCGGCCATGCTGGTCGCTCAGGAACGCACCCGAGCGGTCGTCGGTCCACTTCACCGGGCGGCCGAGGATCTTCGAGGCATGGAACAGCCCGGCATATTCCGGATAGGGCGAACCCTTCATGCCGAACGAGCCGCCGACATTACCGGTCAGGATGCGCATCTGGTTGGGCTTGATCTTGAGCAGGTCGGCCATCTGATGTTTCAGGCCAAACGCGCCCTGGTTGCCGGCGCGCAGCGTGTAGCGGTCGGTCTTGGCGTCGTAATCGGCGACGGCCGAGCGCGGCTCCATGGCGCAGACGACGATGCGGTTGCTGACCAGGCGGAGCTTCGTAACGTGCGCGGCCGTGGCGAAGGCCTCGGCGACCTTGGCGCTGTCGCCATAGAGGTAGTCGACGCAGATGTTGCCGGGCGCGTCGTCGAACACCACGGGTGCGCCGGGCTTGGTGGCCTCGCGCGCATCAGTGACGGCAGGCAGCTGGTCGATGTCGACCACGACGGCCTCGGCCGCATCCTTGGCCTCAGCCATCGTCTCGGCGACGACGAAGGCCACCGGATCGCCGACGAACCGCACCTTGTCGGTGGCGAGCGAGGGACGCACCGGCATCTTCATCGGCGTGCCGTCGCGGTTGGGCACCGGGATCAGCGTCTTGAGCGGGCCGTAGTTCGCGAGGTCCGCGCCCGTCCACACGCCCAGCACGCCCGGCATCGTCTTGGCCTCGGCGGTGTCGATGCCCTTGATGACGCCGTGCGCCACCTGGCTGCGCACCATTACGCACCAGGCCTGGTTGGGCAGGTTCATGTCGTCGGTGTAGCGGCCTTCGCCGCGCAGCAGAGTGGGATCCTCCTGCCGCGGCACGGGCTGGCCAATGCCGAATTTCATCAAATTGAGGTCGTTCGCGGCCATCGGCGCGTTCATGGGCGGTCCGTCCAGAAAGGGTTGGGAGATAAGGCCTTTATCATATCGTATCGACCGGGCTTTGCCGCCAGTCCGCAATGCAGGTCTCGTATCGCGGTTTGCCCGATCTCTCGGCACTGGCACCCCGCAGGGACCGTGCCAACAATGACCCCGAGAATGACCACATTGGCGTTACGGAGGTGTTTCGGTGTCCGCCATTGCCTGGGAACTGCCGGAGGACGTTCGCGCCGTGCGCGATGGCCTGCTCGATTTTGCGCGCAAGGAGATCCTGCCGCGCCATGAGGCGCATCGCGACCTGTTCGAGGATCCGCGGCGGCTCTATCGCGAGGATGGGCGGTTTTCAGACGCCCTGAAGACGCTGATCGACGATGTGCGGCGCGTCTCGGCCAAGGCGGGCTACTACAACATGTGCGTGCCGGAGTCGCTCGGCGGCGGCGGGTTGGGGCATCTTGCCTATTATGTCGGCTGGGAGGCGCTGTTCCGGCTGTGCGGGCCGCAGCGTTGGCTGATGCTTTATGTCATTAGCCACTGGGCCTTCGGGCCGAGCCGGCTGCTCGAAAAAGTCACGGACGAGGCGCGCGAGCGCATGCTGGCGCCGATGATGGCAGGCGAGGCATCGATGTGCTTCGGCCTGTCGGAGCCCGGCGCCGGCTCGGATGCCGCGGCACTTGCCACGAAAGCGCGGCCCGACGGCAACGGCTGGCGCCTGACGGGGCGCAAGATCTGGACGTCGAACGCGCCGGTCGCGGACTACTGCATCGTCTTCGCCGTGACCGATCCCGAGCGCGCTGCCCAGCGCCGCGGCGGCATCAGCGCGTTCCTGGTGCCGACAGACTCGCCAGGCTTCGAGGTCCAGCGCGTCATAAAACTGTTCGGCCATATCGGTGGCGATGAGGCTGAATTGCGCCTGGAGGACGTGCGCGTCGAACCCTGGCAGGTCGTCGGCGAGCTGCATCAGGGCTTTGCCGCCGCGCTTTATGGCGTGTCGCTGGGCCGCATCTACAATTCGGCGCGGGCCGTAGGCTATGGCCGTTGGGCGCTCGAGCTCGCCCTGGAATACGCCAAGACGCGCAAGGCCTTCGACCGGCCGATTGCCGACTACCAGGGCGTGACCTTCCCGCTGGCGGAGAGCGCCACCGAGCTGCATGGCGCGCATCTGATGGGGCTGAATGCCGCCCTGCTGCTCGATCAGGGCGCGCCCGCCATCAAGGAACTGTCGATGGCCAAGGCCTATTCGGTGCAGGTCGGCTACCGCGCCGTCGATTGCGCCATGCAGACCCACGGCGCCATGGGCTTCACCAACGAGGTCGGCCTGTACCACGCCTGGCATTCCTTGCGCATCGTCAACGTCGCCGACGGCACCAACGAGATCCTGAACCGCGGCATCGTGCAGCGCCTGCTCAAGGGCGATGTCGAGCTGTAAATCGTGTGTTAGTCATAGGCCCATGTCGAACCGCGATATGTCGAACCTCGATCCCGTCACGCTGACCGTTATCCAGAACGGCCTGATCCAGGTCTGCAACGAGATGGACCTGGCCTTCGTGCGCGCTGCCTTCTCGCCGGTGATCTCCGAGGGCATGGACCGGTCGGACGGCATCTATGATGCAGGCGACGGTGCCCTGATCGCCCAGGGCGAGCTCGGCCTGCCGGTGTTCGTCGGCACCATGCAGTTCTCGACCCAGGCGGTGATCGAACGCGTGAAGAGCCACTACGCCGGCAAGGTCGATCCGGGCGACGTGTTCATCGTCAACGATCCCTATCTCGGCGGCACGCATTTGATGGACGTGCGGTTCGTGAAACCCTTCTTCTACAAGGGGGAGCTGTTTGCCTGGCTGGCCAACACCGGCCACTGGCCCGATGTCGGTGGCATGGTGCCCGGCGGCTTCTCGGCGAGCGCCACGGAAGTCGAGCAGGAAGGCCTGCGTCTGCCGCCGGTGAAATTTTTCAAGAAGGGCGAGATGGACCAGGAGATCCTGTCCATCATCCTTTCGAACATCCGCATCGCCGACCAGCGCATCGGCGACATCAAGGCCCAGGCGGCAGCGCTCACGACGGGTGAGCAGCGGCTGACGGCCCTGATCGACCGCTACGGCGCGGAGGTCGTGCGCCAGGCGATCGCCGAGATGCGCCATCGTGCTGAGCGCCAGATGCGGGCGAAGATCGCCGGCATCCCCGACGGCATCTATGAAGGCAGCTCGCAGGTCGACAGCGACGGCGTGGTCGACGAGCCGCTGGTGATCAGGATGAAGATCACCAAGAAGGGCGAGGATCTCATCTTCGACATGACGGGCTCCAGCCCGCCTTGCCGCGGACCGATGAACAGCGTCATCGCCACGACAAAGTCGGCGATCTACCTGGCCGTGAAGCACATCTTCCCCGAGGTGCCGATCAACGCCGGCACCTTCGAGCCGCTCAAGATCGTCGAGCCCGAAGGCACGTTCCTCTACGCCAGGTATCCGCGGCCGGTGTCGGGCTGCGCCGCCGAGGTGAGCCAGCGCATCGCCGAGGCGGTGTTCGCGGCCATGACCAAGGCGGTCCCCGATCTCCTGTTCGCCGCGCCTGCCGGCACCTCGGGCAATCTCGGCGTCGGCGGCTACGACCCCGAGCGCAGCCGCAACTACATTATGTATCTCTTCACCGGCGGCGGTTACGGCGGTTTCCAGGGTGGCGACGGGTTGAGCAACGGCTGCTCGACCATCGGCATCTCCAAGATGCCGCCGGTCGAGGTGCTGGAGCAGTTCTACCCCGTGCTGTTCGAGGAGTTCTCGCTGCGCGAGGGTTCGGGCGGCGCCGGCGAGTTCCGCGGCGGCTTCGGCATCAACTACGCGATCAGGCTGCGCCGCGGCGAGGCGCGCGTCTCCATGGTGATGGATCACGGCCGCACCGGCCCGCAGGGCGTTCTAGGCGGCAAGGATGGCGGTACCAACACCGTCGAGGTGGAGCAGGGCGGCAAGACCTACCGGCCGCCGCACCTCTCCAAGGACCAGGATATTCAGATCGGCGTTGGCGATGTCATTCGCGTGTCGACGCCGGGCGGCGGCGGCTTCGGCGATCCGGCCCTGCGCGATCCGTCGGCGATCGCGCGCGACGTGGCGCGTGGCTACTACACGCCAGCCGAGGCGCGCGAGAAGTTCGGCGCGCAGCAAACACCTCCGTCATCCTGAGCGCAGCGAAGGATCTCATGGCAGGTCGACGAGCACACTGGTGGCAATCGCCATGAGGTCCTTCGCTGCGCTCAGGATGACGCGGTGCGCTACCAGACGTGGCCTGCTCATTGCGCTGCCCCTGGCGGTGGCTTCGGGCGCCATAGCTCAATCAACCTGGTACGCCGTGCGCGGGCCCGGCAATGCCTTCTTCGTCGATATGCCGGGCGAGCCGGTCTACAAGGTGATCGACACGAAATCGCCCGGCGGTACGGCCTTCGCCTATCACTCCTACAGCCTGGAATATCGCCGCCTGTCCTTCGTGGCGCAGACCGCGCAGTTGCCCGCCGATATCGACCTGCGCCAGCCGCGGGCCTACTTGCAATCCGTGCTCGACGACCGCGCGCAGCGCCTGGCCGGCGGGAAATGGACCAGCGTCAACTGGCGCGACATCCAGGGCGTGCCGGCTGCCGAATCGATCGGCTCGGTGCAGGGCGGCAGCGTGCTGCGCCAGCTCGTGCTGCTGAAAGGCCGGCGCTTTGTGTCGCTCGCCTACCTTGCGCCGGCTGACGCCCTGCGCACGCCGGAAGCCGATCGTTTCTTCGGGTCACTGAGGTTGGGAGCATGAGCAGGCCGCGTATCCATATCCTGGCGCTGGGCGGCACGATCGCCACAAAGCCCGACCCCAGCGGCGTCATGCAGATGGGGGCAGGCGCCGACGATCTCGTGAAGGCGGTGCCTTTGCTCGCCACGCTGGCCGACATCGAGGCGGAAACAGTGTCGCGCGTGGGCAGCCATTCGCTCTCGTTCGACCAGATCCACGCGCTCGCAGCCAAGATCGCCGCCTCGACGGCCGAGGGCGTAATCGTCACGCAAGGCACCGACACCTTGGAGGAGACGGCCTTCCTGCTCGACCTGCTGGTCGAGCGCGACGTGCCGGTGATCGTGACGGCGGCGATGCGCAATCCGTCGCTCACGTCGGCCGATGGCCCGGGCAACCTTTTGGCCGCCGTGCGCGTGGCTTGCGATCCGTGGGTGCGTGCCCATGCGCAGTCGCTTGGCGTCATCTCGGTGATGCTGGACGAGGTCTATGCGGCGGCTGACGTCCTCAAGGTCCATCCCACGCGCCTCAACGCCTTTGCCTCGCCGCAGAGCGGCCCGCTCGCGGCCCTCGTCGAGGACCGAGTCGTGCCGCTGGGTTTGCCAGTGCGCGATGCGATGGAGGCGACGCGCAGGAAGCTCGGCAGGGCCGGTGGAACGGCCCAACCGGTGGCGCTGCTTTGGATGGGGCTCGACGAGCCGGGTCATCTCATCGACGCGATGCTGAACGCATCCGATCATCTCGGCTATCGCGGTGCTGTCGTGGGAGCTATGGGCGGCGGCCATATTCCGGAGCGCCTGGCGGATGTCGCCGCACGCTTGGCGGCAGCGATGCCCACGGTCGTGTCTCCGCGCGCCGGCGGCGGGCCGATGCTTCGGCAGACCTATGGCGGTCCGACGTCGGAGATCGGCCTGCGCAAGGCCGGCCTGATCTGGGGCGGGCGCCTACATCCCCTGAAGGCACGCGTGCTGCTCGAGACCTGCCTCAGGGCCGGCCTGCAGCGTACGGCCATCGCCGACTTGTTCGGCGCCTGGGGCTGATCGGCGGGCGCGTTTGGCGGCGGCGAAGCCGTGCATGCCGGCGTGCCATTGCAGCGCCACCACCATGCCCTTGATGGGCTGCAGCAGGCCGAGCGACAGGATCAGCACCAGCGGCAGCCAGATCGCCGCGTGCACCCAGTAGGACGGCGCCCAAGCCAGCTCGACATAGAGCGTCAGCGGCACGACCACGTGCCCGACGATCACGATCACCAAGTAAGCGGGAAAGTCGTCGGCGCGATGATGGTGAAAGGCCTCGCCGCAGGACTCGCAGGCGTCGGCCACCTTCATGAAGCGGCGGAACAGATGGGCCTTGCCGCAGGCCGGGCAGCGGCCGCGCAGGCCGTTCAATAGGGCAGGACCGGCTTTCGGTTCCATCACCTTTCTCCCTCGTTGTTGTTGCTTATATCCATACAATAAGCCATACAGACAATGGCAATCGGGGTAAATTGTATGGATTGGGTCCCTACACTCGGCGACGGCAGCGGACCGGTCTACGAAGGCATCGTGGGCGCCCTGGCGGCCGACATCGCGTCGGGACGCCTGCATCGCGGCGATCGCCTGCCGACGCACCGCGCGCTCGCAAAGGCGCTGGGCGTCGACCTCACCACCGTGACCCGCGCCTACAACGAGGCGCGCCGCCGGGGTCTCACAGAGGCGCGCGTCGGGCAGGGGACATTCGTCGCCGAAAGCCGCGTGCGTGCGCCACGCGCAGCGGGTGCCGGCATCGACTTCGACCTGTCGATGAACCTGCCGCCAGAGCCGATCGAGGCCGATCTGGAAGGCCGCGTGTCGCGCGGCCTCGCGGCCCTGCGACGCGACTACGGCATCTCCGATTTCCTGAGCTACCAGCACGCCGGCGGTAGCGATGCAGATCGCGGCGTGGCGGCCGACTGGCTGCGCCGGCGCGTGCGAACGGCGGAGGCTCATCGCCTGGTCGTGTCGCCCGGCACCCAGACCGCCCTGATGGCGCTGCTGCTGGCGACGACCAAGCCCGGTGACGCCGCGCTGACCGATCGTCTCACCTATCCGGGCTTCAAGGCGGCCACGGCGGCGCTCGGCGTCAAGCTGATCGGCGTCGAGGCAGACGTTGAGGGCATGATCCCGGCTGCCCTCGACGAGGCGGCCCGCCGGCAGTCACCCAAGGCCGTCTATCTCGTGCCCACCATCCACAATCCGACGACGGCGACGATGGGCGCGGCGCGGCGCGAGCAGATCGCCGCCGTGATCCGCCGGCGCAACCTGCTGCTGTTCGAGGACGATGCCTACGGCAGCCTCGATCCCAAGGTCCAGCCGATCGCCACGCTGATTCCCGAACGCTCCTATCTGGCGGCGAGCCTGTCCAAATGCATCGCGCCTGGCTTGCGTGTGTCGTTCGTGCTCACGCCCGATCGCACGGCCGCATCGACCATCGCCAATGCCTTGCGCACAGTGTCGCAGATGCCGGTGCCGCTCACCGTGGCGCTGACCCTGCGCTGGCTGAAGGACGGCAGCGCCGACGCCATCATTGCGGCTATCACCGCCGAGGCTGCGGCAAGACAGAAGCTGGCGGCCAAGGCGCTTTCGGGGCACACTTATGCCGCGCATCCCAAGGGCCATCACGTCTGGCTGGCGCTGCCGCCGGAGTGGACTCGAGCGGAGTTCGCCGCGCATGTTCAACGACAGGGGCTCGCCGTTGTGACCAGCGACAGCTTCAGCGTCGACAGCAATCCGCAGCACGCCATCCGCGTGGCGCTTGGTGCGGCGCGCAGCCGCTCCGACCTGGTCGGTGCGTTGGATGTACTGACTGTCGCATTGAAGTCGCCGCTCCTATCCTCACGTATAATTTGAGACGGCGCGGGCTTACGTATACTCGCCTGAGAGGCGGTGACCCGTCGGGGAGAAAGCCATGCTCGATTCATTGGACGCCACCCTGCTGGCCCGGATGCAGTTCGCTTTCACCGTTTCGTTCCATTTCATCTTTCCGTCATTCACCATCGGACTCGCGAGCTATCTCGCCGTGCTCGAGGGCTTGTGGCTGTGGACCGGCCGCTCGGTCTATCTCGACCTCTTCAAGTACTGGCTGAAGATCTTCGCGCTCTCCTTCGGCATGGGCGTGGTGTCGGGCATCGTCATGTCCTATCAGTTCGGCACAAACTGGTCGGTGTTCGCGGACAGGGCGGGTCCGGTGATCGGGCCGCTGATGGCCTATGAGGTGCTGACGGCGTTCTTCCTCGAGGCCGGGTTCCTCGGCGTCATGCTGTTCGGCATGAACCGGGTCGGCAAGACGCTGCACTTCGTCGCCACGCTGGCGGTTGCCGTCGGCACCTTCATCTCGGCCTTCTGGATCCTGTCGGCCAACAGCTGGATGCAGACGCCAGTGGGTCACGTCATCGCCGCCAACGGCCAGTTCCAGCCGGCCGACTGGCTCGCGATCATCTTCAATCCGTCCTTTCCCTATCGCCTGGTGCATACGGTCTTCGCGGCCTATCTCACGACGGCGCTGGTCGTGGGCGCGGTCGGCGCCTGGCATCTGCTGCGCGAGCGCGCCAACGATGGCGCACGCACCATGTTCTCGATGGCCATGGGCATGATCGCGGTGGTGGCGCCCTTGCAGATCCTGGCCGGTGACCAGCACGGGCTGAACACGCTGGAGCACCAGCCGGTCAAGGTCATGGCCATGGAAGGCCACTTCCAGAGCCATGAGCATGGCGCGCCATTGGTGCTGTTCGCCTGGCCTGACCAAGCCGAGGGCAAGAACCTCTACGCCGTCGAGATTCCCAAGGCCTCGTCGCTGATCTTGAAGCACTCGCTCGACGCGCCGCTGAAGGGCCTCGATACGGTCGACCGCAAGGACTGGCCGCCGGTGGCGATTGTGTTCTGGGCCTTCCGGATCATGGTCGGCCTGGGAACGCTGATGCTGCTGCTGGCGCTGGTCAGCCTGTGGGCGAGGGTGCGCCACAGGCTCTATGACTGGCCCTTGTTGCATCGCTTCGCCATCGCCATGGGGCCCGCGGGCTTCGTCGCCGTGATCGCGGGCTGGGTGACCACCGAGGTCGGCCGTCAGCCCTACACGGTGCACGGCTTGCTGCGTACCGCCGACTCGGTTTCGCCGCTGCAGGCGCCGGCCGTCGCGATCTCGCTGCTGGCCTTCATCGTCGTCTACTTCATCGTGTTCGGCGCAGGTGTGCTCTACATCCTGCGGCTGATGAGCCATTCGCCGCTTCGCGGCGAGGAGGGGCCGGAGCGCGGCCAGCCGGTGCGGGCCGCAGGCATCACGCCTGCGCCGGCAGTGCCCGACGCCATCGGCACGTCGGGTGGAGGGAACTGACCATGCTCACCTTTGACCTGCCCACCATCTGGGCCTTCATCATCGCCTTCGCGATCTTCGCCTATGTCGTGATGGACGGCTTCGACCTCGGCATCGGCATCCTGTTCTCCTGGATTCCGGTCGGCCGCGAGCGCGACACGGCGATGAACACCATCGCTCCGGTATGGGACGGCAACGAGACCTGGCTGGTGCTCGGCGGCGGCGGTCTTCTGGCAGCCTTTCCGTTGGCCTACGGCACCATCCTGTCGGCGCTGTACGCCCCCATCGTCGCCATGCTGCTGGCGCTGATCTTCCGCGGCGTCGCCTTCGAGTTCCGTTGGCGCGACCCCGGCCACCGGCCGTGGTGGGACCTTGCGTTCAGCATAGGCTCGATCGGTGCGGCCCTGGCGCAGGGCATCACGCTTGGCGCGCTGCTGCAGGGCATCGCCGTCGACAGCCGCGTCTATACAGGCGGCTGGTTCGACTGGCTGACACCGTTCAGCGTGCTGGTGGGCGTGAGCCTGGTCGTCGGCTACGCGCTGCTCGGCGCGACGTGGCTGATCATGAAAAGCGAGGACACGCTGCAGGTGCGGGCCTATCGCATGGCCTTCGGGCTCGGCATTGCCACCATTGTCGCAATCGCCGCCGTGAGTGCGTACACGCCCTTCCTCAGCCACGCCTACTGGGAGCGCTGGTTCGCCTGGCCGCAGGTCCTGTTCACGGCGCAGGTGCCGCTGCTGGTCGCCATCGCCGCAGTGGTATTCTTCGCGAGCCTGGTGCGGCGGCATCACTACACGCCGTTCCTGATGACCCTGCTGATCTTCACGCTGAGCCTGGCCGGCCTTGGCATCAGCCTGTTCCCCTATGTCGTGCCGACCAAGATCACGATCTGGGATGCCGCCGCGCCGACGGCCAGTCTCAAGTTCATGCTACCCGGCGCGCTGATCATGGTGCCGATCATCCTTGCCTACACCGGCTATTCCTACTGGGTGTTCCGCGGCAAGACCGGGCATGAGGGCTATCATTGATGCCCAAGGCACGGCAGTGGCTGTGGTTCGTCGGCCTGTGGGCCGCCGGCGTCGGCGTCACCGCTCTCGTGGGCTTCGCGATCAAGTTGTGGCTGAAGGCCTGATGTCTTGCCGGACCGCGGGCCTGGAGGCCCGCGGTCTCCGGCAAGACAGTTACGTCGTCCGCCGCAGCGGCCGGCAGTTGAAGGCGAGCGGCTTGGCGGTGGCGCTCTCGCGCAACGCGGCAAGATCGTCGCGGCCGACCCATTCGTTCGCGGTGTCGACATAACGGAAGCCGCCGTCGGTCGGTTGGTACTCCATGCGCCAGGTCCGGCCGTCCAGGGTCACCGAGGCACGGTTCTTGGCGTAGACCACGCTCACTTCCTTGCGGCCGTCGCAGAGATAGGCGATGCCGGCGGGCGTCGGATCGTCCGGTGCCGGCCGCGGAATAAAGGTCGTCAACGGCTGCTGCTCCCTGGTGCAGGCGGCGAGCAGCAGGATCGCCAGAATCGACAGGCGCTTCATCGTGCGCTTTCCTCCCCATGTCACTTATAGCGGAAAGGGATTCGATGCCACACGTCAAGCTCCGGGACGGGGCCGAGCTTTACTACGAAAGTCGAGGGGCGGGGCCGCCGCTGTTCCTGGTCCCCGGATTGGGCGGCGACGGCCGCTTCTGGGACGCAAACGTCGCAGGACTCGCCGAACATTTCACCGTGGTCGTGCATGATCATCGCGGCACGGCGCGCAGCACCTTGTCGCAGATCACTTATTCAGTGGAGCAGATGGCCGACGACGCCCTGCAGCTCATCGATGCGCTGGGCTACGACAAGGTGCACTGGTGCGGTCATTCGACCGGTGGCGCCATGGGCCAGGTGCTGGCCATTGAGCATCCCGATCGCATCGACCGGCTGGTGCTGAGCGCCACCTGGGCCAAGACCGATGCCTTCTTCCGCCGCCTGTTCGAGGTCCGCTCCCTGGTGCTGAAGGAGCTGGGGCCGCTGGCCTATCTCAAGAGCAGCGCCCTTGCGCTCAACATGCCGTCGTGGGTGCGTGATCACGATGCCGATCTCGCCATCGCCGAGGCCAAGGCGGCCGAAACCATTCCCATCCCGGAGATCGTGCTGTCGCGCATCGCCGCCATCGTGGCCCATGATCGGCGGGAGCAGTTGCAGAAGGTGCGCGCCGCTGCGCTTGCCATCTGCGCCCGCGACGATACCGTGACGCCGCTCTACTTCACCGAGGAGCTGGTGCGCCTGATCCCCGATGCCCGGGCCTATGTCCTTCCCAATGGCGGCCATCTGTTTCCGAACGTACACGGGGCGGAGTTTCGCCGTGTGCTGACATCGTTCCTTCTGGGCGCCTGAGAATTCGAACCTGCTCACGCCTGATGAGCATACCCTTCTTGGAACATCCATGTTCCGTCAGCTTCTCCCTGCTTGAGGATGTCATAAGCCTCAAGCAGGTTAGCCGAAGGCGGAACATCGACCGACAACAGCAGTCGGTCGCCCATGCTGAGCTTGATGTGCGTGCTCTCGTACGAGCAGCCCTTTGCCTCGAGAAAGCTCCAGTAGATGCCGAATTTGGGCGATTGCTCCTCCGCGAGGAGCATGTAGGTCGAATGCCCGCCTCGCGTGACGATCTTCTCAAATAAGTAGATTGTCGAATTTTCGGTCGGCTGGGCTTTGACCACGTCAAGATGGCCAATACCTGTCACAAAGAACGGAGAGTTTTCGATCTGAAAATGCGTGCCGCCATGCTCTGCCAAGACTGGTGCAGCCCATAGAAGTTCGCCTCCATGTCCGTGCCAATCTCTCGAATCAAGCTCGAAGACCACTTTGACGAGGCGTCTGGCCATTCCGGTGCACTCTGATCCTGGGTCAGAATAGCCATATCCGAACGTGCATGGCACCGAGTTTCGTCGTGTAATGACACCCTTCCTTCCGGAGTCCCGATAGCCACATGAAGATCGAACCCAAGATTGCCGCTGCCACAGCTGAGCTGACCGCCATCCGGCGGGACATCCATGCCCATCCCGAGCTCGGGTTCGAGGAGGAGCGGACGTCGAAGATCGTGGCGACCAAGCTCAAGGAATGGGGCTGCGAGGTCACGACCGGCATCGGCAAGACTGGCGTGGTCGGCACCATCCGCGTCGGCAACAATCCGCGCGCCATCGGCCTGCGCGCCGACATGGATGCGCTGCCGATGGACGAGCACAACACGTTCGACCATCGCAGCCAACACCAGGGCCGCATGCATGCCTGCGGCCACGACGGCCACACGACGATGCTGCTGGGCGCCGCCAAGTATCTTTCGGCCACCCGCAACTTCGACGGCACGGTGCACTTCATCTTCCAGCCGGCCGAGGAAGGCCGCGGCGGCGCCGAGGCCATGGTCAAGGACGGCCTGTTCGAGAAGTTCCCTTGCGAGCAGATCTTCGGCATGCACAACAGGCCCAAGCTCGATGTCGGCAAGTTCGCCATCCGCTCGGGCCCGCAGATGGCGGGTGGCGGCCTGTTCGACATCAAGATCACCGGCAAGGGCGCGCACGGCGCGCGGCCCGAGAGCGGCATCGACCCGGTGATCATCGCCACCCAGATCATCTCGGCCCTGCAGAGCGTGGTGTCGCGCAACATCGCGGCGCTCGATTCGGCGGTGATCTCGGTGACCCAGATGCATGCCGGCGACGCCTACAACGTCATCCCGCAGGAAGCCGTGCTGCGCGGCACCATCCGCGCCTTCCGCAAGGAGACCATGGCGCTGGTCAAGGAGCGCATCGAGACCATCTCCAAGGGCATCGCCCAGACCCTGGGCGGTAAGGCCGAGGCCGATGTGCGGGTGGTGTTCCCGCCGCTGGTCAACGACAAGGACTCGGTGAAGTTCATTGCCGACGTCGCGGCCGAGATCGTGGGCGAGGACAACATGAACCGCGAGGGCCCGTTCGTCATGGCCTCCGAGGATTTCTCCTACATGCTGGAGAAGGTGCCGGGCGCCTTCATCAACATCGGCAACGGTGGCGGCGAGGGCGGCTGCGAGGTCCACAATCCGGGCTACGACTTCAACGACGAGATCATCACGCTCGGCGCCACGCTGTGGTCGCGCGTGGTTGAGAAGAAGCTCGCCAGGGACGCGCGGTAGGCCATGAGCGACGCCACGGAGTCCAAGCTCGGCGGCATCGGGCGCTGGCTGCTGCGTGACCTGCCGTATGCAGCCATGCTGGTGCTTGCCGTGGGCGGCATCGTCCTGGCAAGCTTCCGCGGGCCCACGACCTACATCTACTGGATGGCGCTGGCGCCGATATACGCGTTGATCGTCATCGCCTCGGGCTGGCGCCAGCTCGAGACGGGAGCGGAGCGCACGCGGCTGGTGGTAACCCAGGTCCTGCACTGGGCCGCCTTCCTCGGCGCGATGTGGCTGATGTTCCTTCCCGAGGTCGGCGGCGTGGTCAATCTCAACGCCACCAGCCTCACCCTGCTGATCCTGCTGGCGTTGGGCACCTTCGTCGCCGGCGTGCACGCCGCGGTGTGGCGCATCAGCGCCGTCGGCGTCTTCCTCGCCCTGTCGGTGCCGGCCGTGGCCTGGGTCCAGGAATCCGCCTTGCTGCTTCTGGTCGGCGCGCTGCTTCTGGTGTTGGTCGGCGCTGCCTTCTGGTGGATGTGGCGGCGCGAAACCAAGCTGTGAACGCCGTCTCCGGCAGGGTGACAGCGTCAGCTCGACGCCCTACTGCGCACCGCTTGGTCAACGCATTCCGCTCTAGACTAGCTTCCTGACGCAACGGTGACATCGGCGCCCGCTGCCGGCGAGGCGATCGAGCCAGCCGATACGTGCCGCGCGTGGTGCTTGTCGACCCATCCCAGGAACGACGACACGCGCCTGCCGAGCTGAGCTGCCTGCGCTGGGCTGGGAGCCGCCGGCCCGAACCGGGCGGCCAGCTGTTCGATGTGCGTGTAGGCTTCATCGGCGCGGCCTTGCTCGAAAAGAAGCCGGGCGTAGGACAACTGCAGGCCGATACGCGCATCGAGCGACAGCCCTTGGATATCCCACCTTTGATGAAAGGCGACCTGGAGGTCGGCGGAGAGATCCCGCATGGGATCCATCGCCAATATATCTGCCGGAATGACGTCGGCGATTCGAAGAATGCAACTCCTTCCCGATTGGCCAAGCCACTCACAGTAGTCTGAAAGGAGCCCGAAGAGTATTTTCGCGTACACCGCGTGTTCCGAGTAGAAATTGTGGAGCACGATGAACGTCGTGCCGGGAACAAGCCCCGGGGCCAGGCCCGTAAAGGCCTGTTGAAAATGGCGACCCTTCGCTGCGCCCTCCAGGAGTATCAACTCGATCGGCTTCTGCGGGAGCCAGGTCACACGCCTCAGCCCGACGATCCGCGTTTCGATGAGTTCGTCATAGCCGGACAGATCGTTAGCGCGCGACTCCTGATCATATCTCAGAACGGGCTTGTACTTCTTCGCCGCAAAGGCACCGAGCATGCTGCTGTAGCCCGCCGAACGCCGTACTCCCTCCAAGAAGGCGCCCAGCATGTGGCGAGGCATGCCGAGATCGATCGCCGAGCCACTGCCCCTGTAGTGGGCAACGCCAATGTCGAACAGCAGACCCGCCATCACGCGCTCAGCCGCCGACGCACATTGTTGCGAGATCACGACGGGCATCTCCATCCGATGCGCGGGACGAAGATCGCGATGGACAAAGCCGTTTGCGGTCGATGCGAACAGGCCGGCATCGTGAAGCTCACGCATTGGCCAGACGTCGGCAGGCGATGCCGTCGACGTACGCTCTCTCAACCACTCCTTTCGTGTTTGCATGATCGTTTCGGCAGGCTTGCCGATGGATCGCCACGCCGCTGGCGCCTGCAGATCCAGGGTCTTGCGTAAGTTGCCGCCGTGAACTTTGAGGTGCCAGGAGAGATAGGAATTGATCAAGTGCTGGGCGAGATGGCCTTGGGGACCTGACTTCTTGCGCAGGCAGGTTTCGCACGTCTTCAGCGGATACTTCCCGTCGGGTATGTCGTGCCTGGTCGCTTCGAAGCCGCTTCCCTTCCAGACGGCGAGGGCATCGTCGCGTTTGACATCTCCGAGATACCACGCGTTGGGATTGCCGAAGCAGCAGGGCTTCGCGGCTCCGTTCCGCGATACGTACAGTGTCTTGAATGGCTCCATGCAGTACGCCGAAATGGCATCGCCGGCCTCGGTCCTGGGCGTCTCCACGTCGAGAAGCGTCCTCGATAAGACGGGTGCAGCGTCGAGGCGTAGAACCTTCGGGTCGTTTCGCTGCTTGTTCGGCGATCTGATGGGCAAGGTTTCTGCCGCTATCTTGTCGAAATCGGCGATCGGATTCTGTCCGAATGGCCGCATGCCGTCCCCCAACCTCTGGTCGGCGCTTGCCTTCAGGGCCGCGATGCGCAGCCGATAATCGTCGTCGTCTGCCGCGCCGCGTCCCATGTATAGGTCGGCATTGACCTGGATGCCTCGCCTGCGGCCCAAGGCGAGGGCCTTCCTGACGATCGCGCCTTCCTTTTCGGGACGCATCACCGAAACATGCTCATACAGCTGCGGAATGATGGAGTGCGCCTCCAGCGGCTTCAGCATCACCCTGTCGACGCCATGGTCGGCCATCAGTTCGACGAACTTGTCGAACTCCGCGACATGGTCGTGAAAGCCCAGCGAGTTTATCTCTATGATGGGATACGCCGATTGCTTCGCGCGCTTGGCGTCAGCCAATGCCCGGATACCGCCCAGGACCTTTTCGAAGTCGCCGCCCAGGTAGACCTTCTCGTATGTCTGTTTTGTCGCGCCGGAGAAGCTGACCGTGATCTGATAGACGTTGCGATCGACCAGGAAGCGGCAAAAATCGTCGTCGAGGTGCATGCCATTGGTGAAGAAGTCGACCATGACTTCGTAGCCGGCGACCAGGTCCAGGAACGATCGGAACGTTGGATGTATGGTCGGCTCGCCGTACCCGAAACAATGGACCAGCAGCGCGTGCTGCAAGGCCGCCTGGAGATTCTCCCCTACATCCTCCTGATTCATGAAGCCTCGACGTGTGCCCTTGATCATGTCGAGTCTGTGCGGATTGAGCGCCGAGAATTGCACGCACATCCCGCACTTGAGATCGCAGATGTTGCTGATCTCCAGGAACACTTCTAGCGGATAGTCTGGAAGCGATCCCTGCTCGCAGAACCTCGCATACGATTCGATTGCCCGCAGCTTGCTCGCCCAGTGAACGGCGGAACCCTGTCCGGACGGGGAATCCTGGGCGGCAGCTCGCCGGATCAGATAGTTGACGGCATCTGTGATCAGCCGCATCGCCATGTCTATCCCCAGTACACCGCAGCCCTTGTCCGTAGCCGCCGTACGATAGCAGAAGGCGACCACCGCGGCGAAGCCCTAGTGCGGCCCGCCGACCGGCTTGCAGCGAGGCCGAGGTCTCTGGCGTTCCAGGGTCCCGATGCAACCAAGCTGCCGAAGGCACTAGACGCCGCAGGTGAGGAAGATGGTGAGCCGTCAGATCCCGAAGGATCTGACGGGCGTCAGGCCATCTGACTTGTGGTTCAGATCATCTCAGTCCGGGCGGTCGAGCGTGCGATCGACGCGCTTATGCAGCGACTTCACCTCCTGCCGCATGACCTTGGCGCGATCCTGCAGGCGCCGACGCGCGCGGCGGAAGGCATCGCTGACGGCGAATTGCGGATCGGCGAAGCGCTCGTCGAGGCCGGGGGTGCGGTCGATGTCGACCGTCATGCCGCCGGGCATCTTGATATGAACGGTGACTTCGTAGGGACCACCGCTGCGATGATTGCCGTCAGGCAGCTTGAAGACGACGTGGCAGGCCGTCATGCGACCGAAGAACTGCTCGAGATGGTCGGCTTGCGCCTCGATGAGTTGCCGGATGGCGTCGCTGGAAGGAGTGTTCTGAAAGGTGATCCTGAGCGGCGTGTGCATGCGGTCCCTCCTTCGTTCTACAGTCATCTAGGAACGCAAGGCGCTGAAACCAAGTTGCAAACGTTAGGGAATGCCAAATACGCTTCCAGCGTAACACCCCACAGCGGCGGTGCCGAGCCGATCCGATGGCGAAAAGGAGAGTGAGGCTAGTCGCCCGCCGCGACGGCCGGGGTGCGGCCGGTGGCCTCCGGGCGCACCACACGATGGGTGACCATGCGGTGATGCAAGGCGCGGATGGTGTCGCTTCCCCGGGTGAGGCAAAGCCACGGAAACAGGCCGTGCACGAAACAGGCGAGCGCGCCAACCAGCATCCTGGCGCCGAAGCCGAAGGCGGTGCCCATGTGCTGGAAATAGGTCTCGTTGACCGTGGCGGGATGATCGGTGAAGCGGCGGAACATTCGAGCGATTCTAGGCGTCGATGCCGGAAACGGCTTGCTAACTTTGCGCCGTTCGCGGCTAATGGGAGAAACTGATTCCAAGAAGTCGCCATGGCTGAGAAACTGATACTGGATCCCTTCGACAAGAAGATACTGGATTGCCTGCAGGACGAGGCCGACATGGCCCTGGCCGAGATCGCCCGCCGGGTCGGCCTGTCGACCACGCCGTGCTGGCGGCGCATCAACCGCTTGCAGGAGGCGGGCGTCATCCGCGCCCGCGTGGCGCTGCTCGAGCGCAAGGCGGTGAATGCCGGCGTCACGGTGTTCGTGGCGGTGCGCACGGCGCAGCACAATGCGCAATGGCTCGGCCGCTTCGCCAAGGCGGTGGCGTCGTTTCCCGAGGTCATGGATTGCTATCGCATGAGCGGCGAGATCGACTACCTGATCCGCCTGGCTTTGCCCGACATCGAGGCCTACGACGCCTTCTACAAGCGCCTGATCGCCAAGATCGAGTTGAGCGACGTCACCTCCATGTTCGCCATGGAGGAGATCAAGTCGACCACACGGTTGCCGCTGAACTACCTGCCGTAGGCCCGATCGAGCGCCTCGAAAGACTCGTAGGCGGCCAATTCGTGGAACAGCTCGCCGAGGCCGCGGCAGCTATGGCCGTCGCGCCATCCCATGGCCAGGCGCAGGAAGGGATGGCCTTGGTCGGGCGCGGGCTCGATCAACTCGAAACGATGTCCCCGGAATCCGAAGGAGCCGCCTTTGGCCAGCAGCAAGCCGCGCCGTTCGCGCTGCTGCTCGACGATCTCGACAAAGCGCCGGTAGCGGGAGGGCGACGGCTCCCTGAGCTGGATGGCGCAGAATGGCGCATCGGCATTCGACGTCAGCGCGGGATGGCAGTGCGGCCCGAACACGGGCGACTCGTGGCCGATCGCGTGGGCAAGTACGCGGTTGTTGGCGAAAATCGCTGCGACGTAGTTGTCGACGTAGGCGCGATCGAGAAACCACGGAGCGGAGAGGGCCGACAGTTCGTCGAGCGTCAGGCCAGTCGCCATCAGGCCGCGTAACTGTCTCAATCGGCCGGTGATCTCGGACCGACGCTGTGCTCCGTCGCGCACAAGGACACGGGCGATGCCGACATTGGCCAGCTCCAGCCCAGCCTGGTCGAGTTTTAGTCCGGAGCTGAAGGCGATCGCGAGGTCGCAATCGTTGCCGGCGGCGAGCAGCCACGGACTGAGATCACATGCCGGACCGACCATTGTGGTATCGATCAGCAGGACGTGCCGAGCGCGTGGCAGGCGCTTCGTTGCGGCGAAGCAGCCGTTGCACCAGACCGGCTCGCAGATCACGACGTCGGCGCTGACGACCGAGGGGTGCGTCGGCCTGAAGTTCTGTCGCGGCCAGGCGTCGAGCAACGCCCTCGTCTCGAAATAGGCGCCGGCATGAGCGACCGACAATGTCCGCCTGTCGCCCCAGGCTGAGGCAACGAACTGCAGGATGGCTGCCAGTGCCGCCTGTCCGCTGCGGAAGATGACCATGTCGCTCGTCCAGCCGGCTGGCGGCGGCGCGTAAGCCGCTCCCCGATCCTCCAGGATCGACATGTCGAGGTCGCGCTCGTAGCCGAAATGCAGGCTGTCGCCGCAGGGTACGCGCGCGATGTCGCCGTCCCGGGGGCTTTTCAGGCTTGCGTCGGCCGGCCGGTGGGCCGCGCTCAGCCATACCTTGCGCAGCGTCAGCGCCGCCGTCTCGAGACGCCGTTCCTGCGCGAGATGGTCGTTGCCGAGAGTGGCGAGATCGCGATGCAGGGCGCCATCAAAGGGGTCGTGGCCGGTTTCAGTTGCCACGCGTCCGGCAAGAGTCAGCAGGTCCACTGTGTCGCGCTCGATTGCTTCGCGAAATACCATGCCAATCAACGCCCGCCGACGGCCGGCGTTGCCGATGCTGGCGCCCGGCGCTGGCCCCCTCTAGGATCGCCGCCGTTTGCACGGAAGACTGCAGGGGAATCGGATGACCACGGGCAACAACCGCAAGAAGGTGCTGATCGTCGGCCGCATGCCGCAGGCCGGCATCGACGTGCTGAAGAAGCGTGACGACGTCGACTACGAGATCTTGACCGACGATCGCGTGCCCTCGCTGCATCCCAAGCTCAGGGACGCCAACGCCGTCACCTTGGGCGCGACGCCGTTCCGCCAGGCCGAGCTCGACGCCGCGCCCGCCATGATGGTGGTGGCCCGCCTGGGCGTCGGCTTCGATGCCGTCGAGATTCCCGCGCTCAACAAGCGCAAGATTCCCTTGATGACCACGGGCATCGCCAATTCGGTGTCGGTGGCCGAGCATGCCATGTACATGCTGCTCGCCTCGGCGCGGCTTTCCCGCAAGCACGACCGCTTCGTGCGCGAGAATACCTGGGGCCAGCGCCTGACTGACCTGCCGGCCGATCTCGCCGGCAAGTCGATCCTGGTGGTCGGCATGGGCCGCATCGGATCGCGCACGGTCAAGCGCTGCGTCGCCTTCGAGATGGACGTCTCCGTCCTCGATCCGAACATCTCGGAGGCCGACATCAAGAAGGCCGGCGCCACCAAGGTCACCGACCTCAAGGCGACTCTGCCCAAGGTCGACTTCGTCTCGGTGCACTGCCCGAAGGCGCCCGAGACGGTGGACATGTTCAACACCGAGACGATCGGCCTGATGAAGCCTGACGCCTTCCTGGTGAACACCGCGCGCGGCGGCATCATCAACGAGGACGCGCTCTACGCGGCGCTGACCAGCGGCAAGCTGCGCGGCGCGGGCCTCGACGTGCTCGACCGCGAGCCGCCCGATCCGGCCAACAAGCTGTTTGGCCTGGAGAACGTGATCTTCAGCCCGCACATGGCCGGCGTCACCAAGGAGGCGAGCGACCGCATGGCCCAGACCGCGATCGAGAACATCCTGAGCGTGTTCGACGGCCGGCCGAACGCGGCGAATGTGGTGAATAAAGAGGTGCTGTCTTAAGGCACTGCTGTCATCCCGAGCGTAGCGAGGGACCTTTCCCGTTGCCTTAAAGGTCCCTCGCTTCGCTCGGGATGACAGTCAGACTGACACCAAATCCTCGACCTCATCGTCAGTCGGGAAGCGGCCGGTCTTGCTTTTGGTGTATTTGAGCGTGCCGTCGACGGTGACGTCGAACTGGCCGGATCTGCCAACGCGCAACTCGAAGTCGGTCGCGCCCAGCTTTTCGAGGCGATCCCTCACACGGAGGGCCTGCGGCTTATAGTTTCAGGCGCCGCAATATTCGATCAGGACCTTCATGCCCCCAAGATGGGTTGGTAGGGTCCGCGTCACAAGGGGGATTTCTCGATGAAATATGGACCGCTGGGCCGCTCGGGCCTGATCGTCAGCCGCATCTGCCTGGGCGGCAACTCGTGGGGCGCCAAAGGGCGCCGCGGCTGGGGCAAGTTCGACGAGGCCGAGGCGCCGGCCTACTTCAAGCGGGCGCTGGATGTCGGCATCACCTTCTTCGACACGGCCGACGCCTACAATGCCGGCCGCTCCGAGGAGATCATGGGCGCCACCCTCCTGAAGATGGTGAAGCGCGAGGACATCGTGCTGTCGACCAAGGTCGGCATCCGCATGAGCGACAGCCAGAACGACGTCGGCACTGGCCGCAAGCACCTGATGTCGGCGATCGACCTCCAGCTCAAGCGCCTGCAGACCGACTATATCGACGTCTACCAGGTCCATCGGCTCGACCCCTACACGCCGATCGAAGAGACCATGTACTCGCTCGACCAGATCGTGCGCTCGGGCAAGGTGCGCTACATCGGCGGCTCGACCATGCCGGCCTACAAGTTCGCCCAGATGGTGATGATCGCTGACTGGAAGGGCTATGCCCGGCCGATTGCCATGCAGAACCTCTATAACCTCATTCAGCGCGAGGAAGAGCGCGAGATGAATCGCCTGTGCCACGAGCAGGGCGTCGGCCTGATCCCGTACTCGCCGCTGGCGCGCGGCTTCCTTGCAGCCAACCGCAGCAAGGACGGCGGCGGCGAGACCGAGCGCTCCAAGAACGACGCGCAGGTCCGCGCTGGCACCTATCGTGACAGCGACTGGGAGATCGTCGATCGGCTGAAGAAGGTCGCGGCCGGGAAGAATGCGTCGCCGGCGCAGGCGGCGCTCGCCTGGCTGCTCAGCAAGCCCTACATGGGCTCGCCGATCATCGGCGCTACCAGCCTCGACCAGCTCACCTCGGCGGCGCAGGCGACCGAGTTCACGGTGACGGCCGACGAGGCGAAGATGCTCGAGGAGCCCTATCAGTTCCGCGTATCGCCGGAGAGCTGAGTGCCGGGGG
>NZ_BKAJ01000145.1 GCF_007992495.1 Reyranella soli | reverse complement strand
CTCCGAAGAGCATGAGCGGGCGGGAGCCCGTGGTCCGCGCTTCGCTACAAGAGGGAGAGCACGTCCCGCTTGAACTTCTGCATCTCGGCCAGCACGGCATCGACAGTGCTGCCGGTGAAGCCGAAATCGAGACAGCCCACGCCGATTTCCTTGAGCGCCTTGATATCGACCGCGAGCTCGGCGGGCTTGCCTGAGAACAGCCGGCGCTCGCCGTCGCCCGCCTTGGCCGGCGCGTTCTCGCCGAACTGCGTGACGCGCAAGGTGAGGCCGACGGCGTCGGGCTTGCGGCCGGCTTCCGCCGTCATCTTGCGCAGCCGGTCGACCTGCGTCTTGAAGCGCTTCAGGCTGTCGAGCGGATTGGCCGGGTTGGTGCCGATCGGGTACCACGCGTCGCCGAGCTGCGCTGTGCGCCGCAGCGCCGGGCCGCTTTCACCGCCGACCCAGATCGGCGGATACGGCTTCTGCACCGGCTTGGGGTCGAGCAGGATGTTGTCGAAGCGCACGTGCTTGCCGGCGAACTTGGGGTTGGGCTTGGTCCAGAGCTCGATGAAGGCTCTTAGGTACTCGTCGGTAACCTTGCCGCGCTCCGCGAAATCGGGCGCCTGGATCGCCTCGAACTCTTCCTTCATCCAACCGGCGCCGATGCCCAGCACCAGGCGGCCGCCCGACAGCACATCGATGGTCGCCAGCATCTTGGCGGTCAGTACCGCGGGGCGATGCGGCACGACCATGACCGACGAGACCAGCCGCAGCTTCTTGGTCTTGGCCGCCACGAACGCCATCTCGATCAGCTGCTCATGCCGCTCGACGCGGGAGCCCGCCGGGAATTCACCGGTGTTGCTGTAGGGGTATTTCGCCTCGATGTCGGTCGGGATCACGACATGGTCGCTGAAAGTGGCGTAGTCGAAGCCCATGGCCTCGCCCTCGACCACCAACTTCACCAATTGATCGGTCGCCGACATCGGCCCGGCGGTCGGTGCGTTGAAGCCGAACTGCATAGCTGATCTCCCTTTGGCTGCCCGTCTTGCCTGTCATACTACACGATGCGGACGCTCCCGATTGCCGCTATCGTTGCGAGGCAGGGGGCGTCTTGTTTGAGGTTGTGATGACCGAGTTTTCCAGGCTGATGGCAGAGGCCGCTCGCCTGCGCGACCAGGGCCATGGCCGGCTGATTTCCTATTCGCGCAAGGTCTTCATTCCGTTGACCAAGCTCTGCCGCGACGTGTGCCACTACTGCACCTTCGCCGAGACGCCGCATGCAAGCCAGCCGGCGTATCTGTCGCCTGACGAAGTCCTGGCCATCGCTCGCGCCGGCAAGGAAGCGGGCTGCACCGAAGCGCTGTTCACCCTGGGCGACAAGCCCGAGCTGCGCTACCGCGCGGCGCGCGAGGCCTTGGCCGAGCTCGGCTACGAATCGACCATCGCCTATCTCACGGCGATGTGCGCCCTGGTGCTGCGCGAGACCGGCCTGTTGCCGCACGCCAATCCCGGCGTCATGACGCGCGAGGAGATCGCGGCGTTGCGCGAGGTCACGGCCAGCCAGGGCATCATGCTGGAATCGACCAGCGAGCGGCTGTGCGAGAAGGGCGGCGTTCACTACGGCTCGCCCGACAAGCATCCGGCCGTGCGACTGGAAACCATTCGGCTGGCCGGAGAGCTGAAGGTGCCGTTCACCACCGGCATTCTGATCGGCATCGGCGAGACGCGCGAGGAACGCCTCGACGCGCTGCGCGCCATCGGCGACCTGCACCAGAAGTACGGTCACATCCAGGAAGTGATCGTCCAGAACTTCCGCGCCAAGGCCGACACCAAGCTCGCCGACGCCGACGAGCCGGACCTCGACGATCTTTGTTGGACCATCGCCCAAGCGCGCCTGATCCTGGGGCCGGACATGAACATCCAGGCGCCGCCCAACCTGTCGCCCGGTGTCTATCAGCGCCTGGTTGCTGCCGGCATCAACGATTGGGGTGGCGTCTCGCCGGTCACGCCGGACCACGTGAATCCCGAAGCGCCCTGGCCTGCCGTCGAGGAACTGGCGCGCAAGAGCGCCGAGACCGGCAAGGTGTTGGTCAACCGGCTCGCCGTCTATCCGTCCTACGTCCGCACGCCCGAGCTCTGGCTGGCGCCCGAGGTGGCGACGCAAGTACGGCGCATGGCCGATGCCGAAGGCCTCGCACGCGACAACGACTGGGCGCCCGGCAACACCGAGCCGCCGCCCGCACCGCAGGTGCTTTTGCGCGAGGTCGATCCCGAGATCGTGCGCATCGTCGATCGCGCGACCGGCGGCACCCGCCTCGACCATCCCGAGATCCAGCGCCTGTTCACGGCGCGCGACGCCGACTATCGCCATGTCACCCAGGCGGCCGACGCACTGCGCAAGGCGGTGAGCGGCGAGGTCATCCGCTACGTCGTCAACCGCAACATCAACTACACCAACATCTGCTACTTCCGCTGCCGCTTCTGCGCCTTCTCCAAGGGCCGCACGCACGACGACCTGCGCGGCAAGCCCTACGATCTCGCGCTGGAAGAAGTGTCGCGCCGCGCCGTCGAGGCGTGGGAACGCGGCGCCACCGAGGTCTGCCTGCAGGGCGGCATCCATCCCGACTACACCGGCGAGACCTACGAAGCGATCTGCCGCGCCATCAAGCAAGCGGTGCCGGGCATGCACATCCATGCCTTCTCGCCGCTCGAGGTGACGCAAGGTGCGGCGACGCTCGCCCGTCCCATCGACACGTTCCTCGCCGGCCTCAAGGAAGCGGGGCTCGGCACTCTGCCGGGCACGGCGGCGGAAATCCTCGACGATGAGATCCGCGCCATCATCTGCCCGGACAAGATCAACACCCAGGAATGGCTCGACGTGCAGCGCGCCGCCCACAAGCTCGGCCTGCGCACGACCTCGACCATCATGTACGGCCATGTCGAGACCTCGCTGGCCTGGGCGCGCCATCTGCTGGCACTGCGCGACCTGCAGGTCGAGACGGGAGGCTTCACCGAGTTCGTGCCACTGCCCTTCGTGCACATGGAAGCGCCGATGTACCGCCAGGGCCTGGCACGGCGTGGCCCGACCTTCCGCGAGGCGGTGATCATGCATTCGATCGCCCGCCTGGTGCTGCATCCTGCGATCACCAACATCCAGACCTCGTGGGTGAAGATGGGCCCGGCCGGCGCCGCGATCTGCCTCAACGCCGGCGCCAACGATCTCGGTGGCACGCTGATGAACGAGAGCATCTCGCGCGCCGCCGGCACGCAGCACGGCCAGGAATTCCCGCCCGACGCCATGGAGAAACTGATCCTGTCGATCGGCCGCGCGCCGCAGCAGCGCACTACGCTCTACGGCCCCGTGGACGAAGAGCGCCGGGCGGCTTCGTTCGTCGCTGCCGATCTGGCGCCCATCATCCTCACCCCTCCGCGCAAGCGGGTCGCGGCTTAGCGCTCGAAGATGTCGAGTGGCAGGACGGCCGACACCGTCATGTTCGGCACGTCGACGACCTGGCTGATGCGCAGGTCGACGGCGACGCTCGCCAGGCAATAGGCCTGCTCGCGCGTGAAGCTGTAGGCGTCGGCGATATAGTCGATCATGTTGATCAGCGCATTGCGCGCCGCGAGCGTGATGTCCTCGGATTCCGCCCGGCCATCGCCGCGCAGCGACATGCCCGTCGTCGCGTAGTAGCCCTTGCTGGGTGTGACGCCGTGGGCGCCGTGCACGCCCGGTGCGCCGTGGTGAGCATGCCCCGGCAGTTCGTACGAGGGATCGCGCTGGCGGCGTCGCGTCGCCTCGCCCTTCAGCACGTCGAAGCGGGCGACGAAGGTCGCCGAGGTCTCGACCGCGGTGCCGCAGGATTCGCCATCGCCCTGCGCAAAATGCGCGTCGCCGACTGAGAACAGCCCGCCGGGCACCTGCACCGGTAGATAAAGAGTGGCGCCGGCGGTGAGGGACTTGATGTCGAAGTTGCCGCCGGTCTCGTGCGGCGCGATGGTCCTGATCGCCTTGCCAGCGATGCCTTCCGCCGTCGGCACCGCACCCACGGCGTCCGGCGGCATCACCATGCCGCCGCGCGCCGCCAGATCGGCCTCGCGGGCCACGATGCGGTCCAGCAGCTCGTGCGACGGCGCCACGCCCATCACACCCATGAACGGCGCACCGGGAATGCGCACGCCGGGGAGTTGCGGCGAGACGGCAAAGCCGTTCGCCATCTCCCAATGCACCAGGAAGGGCGTGGTGAAGAGGTCACGCAGGAACCCGAAGCCCGGCATGATCATGGTGAAGCCGCGGCTTGCCGGGATGATCTGCTCGATCTTCACGGCAAGCAGGTCTCCCGGTTCGGCGCCGTCGACATGCACCGGCCCGGTCAGCGGATGGATGCGGCCCATCTCGACATTGGCGAGATCCGCCGCCGTCGTGGAGGCCTTGATCTGGCCATCGAGGCCGTCGAGCGTCTCCATTTCGACCGACGAGCCGGACGCGACGCGGACTGCCGGAGCGATGTCGGGATGCCAGCGGTTGTGACCCTTGTCGGCCTGGCGCACGAGCGGCAGTGCCGGATCGATATGGATATGGTTGTGCGCCATTCTTTCCTCCGACAGTGGTGCCCGTATCCATGCAATCCAGGTGCCATGCGCCTATGGCGGCGCTCAAAGCCCTCGGTCGGCCAGCAGCTTTGGAATGCCTTCAGCTTCGAGGAAGGCTCGCGTGCGCGTGCCGATGGATTGCGGCAGCCGCAGGAACATCGCGAGATCGACCGGATGGTCGATGTCCATGGCGATACCTGGCTGGTGGATCACCGTGGGCTCGATATTGCATCGCTGTGCCGCGTCGAGGTGCGGATAGTAGCTGTTGTCGCCGAACCGCAGCGGCACGGCATCGGGCGGCGAGCAGATCACGGTGTTCGACCCCAGATGATCGTGCGCCGGCGAGATCGTGAAGGACGGCCCGGGCAAATGCGCGCCCACGACCAGGCTGATCTCCTGCGAGGTCACGGCCGGAATGTCGGCGGGCAGGGTGAGCATGGCGCCGCGTTTTTCCTGTGCCAGCAGCTTCAGGCCCGCGGTGACGCTGCCGGTGTGGCCGTCGCGCGCGCCGTCGGTCACCACGCGCGCGCCCAGCCGCTTGGCGAGCGCGGTCGCGTGCGGATCGACGGTGACGACCATGGTGCCGGCGAGGCTCGGCGTGGTGACCACGGCTTCCAGCACCTCGCTCATCATCACCTCGATCAGCGCGCGGCGCTGCGCCGGCGAGAGCATGGGCGCCAGGCGCTGCTTGGCGCCGTCGAGTTCCTTGATGGGCACGACGGCCCAAATGTCTTTGGTACTCACGAAAGGGAATCCGCAAAGGAGAGAACGATGCGCGCCAGGGCTTCCTTGGTAACGACGCTGGTCATCAGGGTGGGAGCGACATGCACCTTGCCGGGCACGCCCTCGGAGTCGCCCTGATCGACGATGTAGCCGTCCAGAAGGTTACCGTAGCGTGTTGCGACCGAAGCAGACGTCACCGCAAGGCCGAGCTCCTGCAGCATCTTGGCTGTCGGGCCCTTGACTGCCTTGCCGCCGACAATGGGCGAGATCGCCACGACGGGCGCGCCGCAGTTTTCGATCGCGGCGCGCAGGCCGGGCACGGCGAGGATCGGCTCGATGCTGATGAAGGGATTGGATGGGCAGATCACCACAGCGCGCACCTTGCCGCCCAGCGCCTTGATGACGTCGGCCTGCGGTCGCGCCTTGTCGGCCCCATCGAACACCAACTCGCGCACGACCGGCCGGCATTGCTGGCGCACGAAATAGTCCTGGAAGTCGATCCAGCCGTCGTCGCTCCTAACGCGCGTCGGCACGGGATCGTCGCTCATCGGCAGGATGCGATGGGCGATGCCGAGGCGACGGGTGATGTCGGTGGTGATCTGCGACAGCGTCTCGCCCGAGCGCAGCCGGCGCGTGCGCTCGATATGCAGTGCAAGGTCGCGGTCACCCAGGCGGAACCAGTCGGCGCCGCCCACCGAGGCGATGGTCGCCATGAACGACCAGGTCTCTTCGCGCCGGCCCCAGCCCTGCTCGGTGTTGTCGAGGCCGGCGAGCACATAAGTGAGGGTGTCGATGTCGGGGCAGATCTTCAGGCCGAGATGCTCGAAGTCGTCGCCGGTGTTGGCGATGACCAGAAGCTCGTCGGCCGGCAGCACGCGGCTCAGGCCCAACGCCAGCTTGGCCCCGCCGACACCGCCGGACAGGGCGACGACCCGTCCCTTGCTCACCGAAACATGTCCTCGGCCGCGGGCCGCACCAGCTCCGAGGCCGGGTTGTCGGGCGCACTCCAGGTGAGGCCGCGCACGAGAATGGCCGGCTGCGCTTCGTTACCCTGGCCCTGGACCAGCGAGGCCGCGGCCGCGATCTCGTCGGCGAAGCCCGAGATGCTGACCTGCAGGGTGCGGCCGAACAGGTCGGGATTGCCGCGCAGGTCGAGCAGGGCAGGGAGGCCCGCGGCGCCGATGGCGATGCCCTGCGTGCCGCGCCGCCACGCGCGGCCAAAGCTGTCGGTGATGATGACGGCGGGAGCGGTGCCCAAAAGCTCGCCGAGCTTCGCGCGGATCCTACTGGCGCTGCCGTCGGGATCGATCGGCAGCAGCAGGGCGCGCTCGACGCCGTCGGTCGGGCCGACATTGGACTGGTCGATGCCGGCATTGGCCATGACCCAGCCGCGCTTGTGCTCGACGATCAGCACGTTGGGCCGTGAGCGCACCACGCGCACCGACTCCGACAGGATCAGCTCGACCAGTCGCGGGTCCTTCTGGACCTCGGCCGCCAACTTGATCGCGGCCTCGGACGGCTTCACGGCGGCGAGCTCGACGCTGCGGCCCTCGGCCTTGGAGACGATCTTCTGGGCGAGCGCGAGCACGTCGCCCGGCTGCGGCTTGAGATTCGCGCGTAAGAATCCCTCGGCCAAAAGGGCCGCCAGATCGTCGCCTGCCTTGATCATCGGCAGGCCGGGGAGCGCCAGCAGCTCGAGCTTGGCGACGCTCATCCGAAGCGCTTGCGCAGCCGCGGCAGGACTTCCTTGCCGTAGAGGTCGAGGAAGCGCGCCTGGTCGGGACCGGGCGCGTGGAAGACGAGGTGGTTGAAGCCCAGCCCGACGTAGTAGCCGATCTTCTCGACCTGCTCGTCGGGATCGCTGGACACGATCCAGCGGCTGGCCGCGCGCTCGAGCGGCAGGGCGTCGGCCAGGCGCTGCATCTCGACGGGATCCTCGACCGACATCTTCTCCTCGGGCGTCAGCGCCAGCGCCGCCCAATGGCGCGTGTCCTGCAGTGCGCGCTCCTTCTCGGTGTCGAACGAGACCTTGACCTCGATCATATGATCGTAGGGCTGCGCCTTGGGCCCGCCGGCGGCGATGCCCTCGGCGACCTTGGGCAGCAGCGTCTCGGTATAGAGCTCACGCTTCTTGCCGCTGGTGCAGATGAAGCCGTCGCCCGTGCGGCCGGCATATTTCGCGACCAGCGCGCCGGCAGCGGCGACATAGATCGGAATCTCGACGTCGGGCCGGTCGTAGATCGTGGCCTTCTCGGTCTTGTAATACTCGCCCTCGAAGGTGATGCGCTCGCCGCGCCACAGGGTGCGGATCAGGGTTACCGCCTCGCGCAGGCGGGCGAAGCGCTCCTTGAATTCGGGCCAGGGCTGGCCGGTCGACGGCACCTCGTTCAGCGATTCGCCGGTGCCGATGCCCAGGATGACGCGGCCCGGGAACATCGAGCCCAGGGTGCCGAAGGCCTGGGCGACGATCGAGGGGTGATAGCGGAAGGTGGGCGTCAGCACACTGGTGCCGATGGCCACTTTCGAGGTGCGGGCGCCGAGCGCCCCCAGCCAGGCCAGCGAGTTGGGCGCGTGGCCGTCGATGTGCTTCCACGGCTGGAAATGATCGCTGACGAACACCGATTCGAACCCGGCCTGCTCGGCATGGACCGAGAAGTCGAGCAGCTTGCCGGGCGCGAATTGTTCGGCCGACGCCTTGTATCCGAGCTTGAGCACGGTGATGCTTCCTTATGGAGACACGGGATCAGGCGAAGTCTTAATGGACCGGCATGCTGCTCACAACCGCCCCATGGTCTCGCCCAGGGTCCTGCCAAGAGTCCTGGTCATCATGGGGGTTTCTAGTTCCGGCAAGACCACGGTCGGCAAGCTCTTGGCCGAGCGGCTGGGCTGGCACTACCAGGAAGGCGATGCCCTGCATCCGCCCGAGAACGTCGCCAAGATGAGCGCCGGCACGCCGCTCAGCGACGCTGATCGCGCCCCGTGGCTGCGGCGGATCGCCGAGCGCATCGACGCCTGGCGCAGCAATGGTGAAGCGGGCGTCATCACCTGCTCGGCGCTGAAGCGCGCCTATCGCGACGTCATCATCGGCGATCGGCCTGATGTCGGCCTGGTCCACCTGCGGGGCTCGCGCGAGCTGATCGGCCGGCGCATGGCGGCGCGAAAGGGCCACTTCATGCCGACCGCCTTGCTCGACAACCAGTTCGCCACCTTGCAGGAGCCGTCCCCGGAGGAGCGGCCGATCACCATCGATGTCGGCGGCACGCCGGCCGAGATCGTCGAGGAAATCCTGCGGCGATTGCCGCCGAAATTGAAACTGCAGCCCGCGTAGCGGCTCGACCTGCGACCGAAGTGCTGGCCGCATTGACCGTGGTCGGCCGGGAGCGATAGGCTCGCCGCGAATCAAGCGCCGTTAAGTGCGCAAATTCACAAAAACGTCTGGAGGGAACGACATGTCGATCAAGCGTCGCACAGTCCTGACCGGCTCAGCCGCCGGTGTGGTATCGCTAACATCCGGCCTCGCGGCCCCGGCCATCGCCCAGAGCGATCCGATCAAGATCGGCTATTTGCCGGCGCTGACCGGCCCGTCATCGTCGACCGGCGTCGGCATCAACCGCGGCACCCAGCTCGCGGTCGAGGAGATCAACAAGGCGGGCGGCATCAAGGGCCGCAAGATCGAGCTGATCACCCGCGACACGCAGAGCGACCCGACCAAGGCGGTGAACGCGGTCGCCGAGCTCACGCAGCGCGCCAAGGCCAGCATGATCTGGGGTCCGGTGAATTCGGGCGAGGCGCTGGCGGCGACGCCGCTGATCGCGCGCGACAAGGTGCCGATGCTGCATCCGTGCTGGGTCGACGAGCTGATCGACGTCAAGAAATACCCGATGGCGTTCCGCATCGCGCCGACCAACACGCAGGTCGGCGGCGGCGCCAACCACTACGTCGTCGACGTGCTCAAGCTGAAGAAGGTCGCCGTGGTGAGCGACACCACCGGCTACGGCACGGCCTCGGCCAACACCTATGTGCCGATGCTGAAGGCCAAGGGCGCGGAGGTGGTTTACACCAACCACGTCGACGCGGCGAACCCCGACCTCAAGCCCGAGCTGCTGCGCATGCAGAGCGCCGGCGCCCAGGCGATCATGCCGTGGAGCGTCAATGCGGGCTTCCTGTCGCGTATTCTCAATACGCGCGGCGCCATGGGCTGGGACGTGCCGGTGGTCGGCCAGACGACCCTGGGCTCGGGCCAGACCAAGGCCCTGCTCGAGAAGCCCGAGAACTGGAACAAGGTCTACTCCAACAACTTCCGCAACTGCTGCTACGTCAACGGCAAGCTGCCGCCGCGAGCCGCGGACTACGTCGAGCGCCTGAAGAAGGAGAAGATCGAGTTCGCCGACACCCTGCTGTGGTGGGTGGCGCTGGGCTGGGACGGCGCGTTCATGATGGCCGATGCGCTGAAGAACGCCGGGACGAAGAACGAAGACATCGTCGCCTACATGAACAAGGTCAAGGATTGGCCGGGCATCTACGGCACGGTCACCTGGACGCCCGAACAGCACAACGGCTTCCCCGACCAGGAGGTCGTCATGTGCGAGGTCAACTCGCTCAGGGACGGCGCGTTCAACATCGCGCCGGGCTACAGCTCGTAGTGCCGTACCACCTCACCCTGAGGAGGGCGCGCAAGCGCCCGTCTCGAAGGGTGGCAACAGCACGTTTGCTTCCCACCCTTCGAGACGCGGCCCTCCGGGCCGCTCCTCAGGGTGAGGCAATCTCTTTGAGCAGGTAGTCCGTGTTTGCTTCCATCATCTCCTACGGCCTTGCGGTGGGAGCGGTCTATGCACTGATCGGCATCACGTACAACGTGATGTTCTCGGCGTCGCGTGTGTTCAGCTTCACCGCAGGCATGCTGGGCATGCTGGGGGGCGTGCTGGGTGCGCTCTTCATCAAGGATTGGGGCATCAACGCCGTGCTGGGGTTCGTGGCTGTGCTGGCCTGCGGGGCCGTGCTCGGCCTCGTCACCGAGATCCTGACCGTGCGGCCGGTGCTCAAAAACATCGAGCAGCATCTCTACGTGTTGTCGACGCTGGCCTTCGCGTTGATGATCCAGCAGGTGACGGCCATCGAGTACGGCACGGAGGCGTACCCCTTCCCGGTGCTGATCCCGATCGACGCGAACTCGATCCTGGCCATCGTCGATCAGAAGTTCTGGCTGCCGGTGCTGGCCTGCATCGTCACCATCGTGGGCCTGGAGTTCCTCTATCGCCGGACGCTGATCGGCCGCGCCTTCCTCGCCATCGCCGAGGACAGCTACGCTGCCCGGGCGCTCGGCCTGCCCGAGACACGGCTCCGGATGGCGAGCTACGCCCTCGCCGGCGTCATCGGCACGTTGGCGGGCTTCACCGGCGCGCAGATGCTTCTCGCCTTCATCGGCAATCAGCCGATCCTGAACTTCTACGGCTTCGTGCCCGTGGCGCTGGGCGGCATGGGCTCCAACCGCGGCGCGGTGATCGGCGGCCTGGCGCTCGGCCTGTTCCAGCAGGCGGCGAATTTCCTGGTCGGCGGCATCTTCGCCGCGGTGGCGGTGTTCGCGGTGTTCATCGTCGTGCTGCTGCTCAGGCCCGAGGGCCTGGCCGGTGCGTCGGCCGCGAGACGCGTGTGAGGTTGGTGCTGTGACGGATACCACTGCCTCCACCCCGGCGCGCGCCGGCGCCACTTCGTGGCTCGGCAAGCTCGAAGGCAAGATTTCCTGGATCCTGCTCGGCCTCGCCGGCTTGGCTCTGCCATTGCTCGACGACTCTTATATCGGTGTCATCGCCCAGCGCGCCTGCATCTACTGGGTCCTGTCGGCCGGTTTGAACCTCGTGGTCGGCTATGCCGGCCAGATCGCCATCGGCTGGGTGTCGATGCTCACGCTGGGCGCCTACACCACGGCGGCGTTGGCGGCGGGTCGCGTCGGGGCGGAGTGGAATCCCTACCTCGCACTGGCGGCGGGCGGCGTCATGGGCGCGATCTTCGGCGTCATCGTCGGCCTGCCGGCGCTCCGGCTGCGCACCTTCTACTTCGCCATGACCACGTTGGGCTTCGCCACCATCGTCACCCAGGTGGCGCTGGCCTGGAAGGATGTCACCGGCGGCGGCGTCGGCACGCCGGGTCCAACGTTCCCCTGGCCGTTCGAGCCGGGGTGGGGCTTCTACTATTTCTGCTTCATCCTGGCCGCCGTGGCGACCTGGATGACGGCCAACATCGGCTCGAGCCGCTACGGCCGCGCGCTGGTGGCGATCCGCGATGCCGAGGTCGCAGCCGAGGCCTCGGGCATCGCCAAGCCCAAGCTCCTGATCATGGTCTTCCTGCTGGCCGGCGCGCTCGGCGGCGTGGCGGGCGGGCTGTTCGCCTCGCTGCAATCCTACATCACGCCCGACGCCTTCACCTTCGAGATGTCGGTGCTGTTCTTCATCGCCATCCTGATCGGCGGCCGCGGCTCGATCCTGGGGCCGGTGCTGGGCACCATCATCCTGACGGCGCTGCCCGAGTTCGCCGCGCCGCTGGTGCAATGGTCGACGTTCCTCTATGCCGTGCTCCTGCTCGCGATCGTGCTGCTGGTGCCGGGTGGCATCGCCGACCTCCTTGATTTCAAGAACCGGCGCCCGCTCACCCAGCATCGCGAGATCGTGCCGCGAACCGAGTTGCTGAAGCGCGCGCTCGACAAGACCGACGGCAAGCACAGTATCGTGCTCAAGGACATCGCGCTGCATTTCGGCGGCGTGCGGGCGATCGACGGGCTCGACCTCGAGATCCGTTCGGGCGAGGTGCATGGCCTGATCGGCCCCAACGGCAGCGGCAAGACGACGACGCTGAACGTGATCTCGGGCTACTACAGGCCCAAGACCGGCACGATGAAGCTGGATGGCGCCGACATGCCGTTCGACCAGCCGCATGCCCGCGCCAGCTACCGCATTGCCCGCACGTTCCAGACGCCGCGGATCGTGGGCGCCGCCTCGGTGCTCGAGAACGTCATGATCGGCGGCACGGTACACGGTCAGGCGACCTTCACCGAGGCAATGCTGTCTCTGCCGCGCAACCGTCGCGACGAGAAGCTGCTGCGCCAGGCGGCGATGCAGGCACTTGCCACTGTCGGCCTCGAATCGCTGGCCGATGTGCGTGCCGACCGCCTGCAGCACAGCGAGCTGCGCTTCATCGAGATCGCCCGCGCGCTGATGCTGCGGCCGGCCTTCCTGATGCTCGACGAGCCGGCGGCCGGCCTGTCGACCGAGGAGATCAAGCGGCTCGGTGCGTTGATCAAGGCGATCAGCCGCGAGGGCACCGGCGTGCTGCTGGTCGAGCATCACGCCGACCTGATCTTCGACATCTGCGATCGTGTGACCGTGCTCAATCTCGGCAAGGAGCTGGCGGCCGGCACGCCAGCCGAGATCCGTGCCCACAGGGAGGTGGTCAGTGCCTACCTCGGCGCCTAACTCGAATGTCGAAACGCTGCTCAAGGTCAGCGGCCTGTCTGCCGGCTACGGCAAGATCGGCGTGCTGAACGGCATCGACCTCACGGTCGGCGCCGGCGAGATCGTGGCTTTGCTCGGCCCCAACGGCGCCGGCAAGAGCACGCTGTTGAAGGCCATCTCCGGCCTGCTGCCGCGCACCGGTACCATCACCTTCGGCGGCCAGGACATGAGCAAGGCGGGTCCGCGTGAGGCGGTGAATGCCGGGTTGGTGCACGTGGTCGAAGGCCATCGCGTCTTCACCCAGCTCAGCGTGCACGACAACGTCATGCTGGCGGGCTACGGCATGAAGGGGTCGGAGCTGGAGACGCGCGTCGAGGAGGCGCTGAGGTTCTTTCCCGAGATCGCCGAGAAGCGCAACGACCGCGCCGTGACCTTGTCGGGCGGCCAGCAGCAGATGCTGGCGGTGGCGCAGGGCCTTGTGCGCCGGCCGCGTCTCTTGATGCTCGACGAGCCGTCGGCCGGGCTGTCGCCGGTGCTGGTCGATCGCGTGCTCGCTGCGGCTGCGCAGTTGCGCGACGCCGGTACCGCCGTGCTGCTGGTCGAGCAGTTGATCGAGAAGGCGCTGAAGCTCGCCGACCGGGTCTATGCCTTGGCGCGCGGCTCGATCGTGCTCGAAGCGCGCACCAGCGAGGACGACCTGCCCAACCGCCTCGAGCACGCGTATTTCGGACAGGACGTGAGCGCACCGCTCGCTTCATAGCTGGGGGCGCGCCACTCCAGTGGCGCGTCTTCGTTGATCACACTGCTCATGACGCGCCACTGGAGTGGCGCGCCCCCAGCAATGAGTCCGACACGCGGCTCTTCAGACCATGTGCTATTGACCCATTCCGAAGCACGCCCGATAGTCCTCTCGCCGTCCGTCGAGTCCCAAGAACCAAAAGACAAAGTCATCGTTTCGGGAGGAGCTCATGATTCGGCAGCTTGCGGGAGCCATGGCGCTCGCCGTCGCCTTGGTTGTCGCCGCGATCGCGCCGACCCGTGCTCAAAATCAGGGGGCCCAGGACCAGAAAGGCACGCTCGTCTTTGCCGTCGAATCGCTCGGCGCCCAGACGCTCGATCCGATTCTCGAAGGCCGGCCGGGCAACGCTGTCTACCAGGCGATCATGTACGATTCGCTGGTCGGCTTCGATCTCAAGAAGGGTGGCGTCGGTCCCGGCGTCGCCGAGCGGTGGGAGCTTTCGCCCGACGGCCTCACCTGGACCTTCTTCCTGCGGCCGGGCCAGACCTTCCACAACGGCGACAAGCTCACCGCGCACGACGTCAAGTTCAGCCTCGAGCGCCAGATGGGCCCGGGCTCGCTCGCCTCCGCGGCCGCGAGCATGAAGCGCGCCATCAAGAGCATCGAAGTAGTCGACGACCTGACGGTGAAGGTCAACACGTCGAGCCCGCAGATCGGCCTGCCGCCCAGCCTGTCGCGCGCCGTGGCGCCGGAAGGCGCCATCATGCCCAAGAACTACATCGAGAAGGTGGGCGAGGAGGAGTTCCGCAAGAAGCCGATCGGCAGCGGTCCGTGGAAGTTCGTGCGCAACGTGCCCGGAGACCGCATCGAGTTCACCGCCGTCGCCAATCACTGGCGCGGCACGCCGAGCTTCAAGGACCTGCATGTTCTGCTGGTGCCGGAAGAGAGCACGCGCGTTGCCATGGTGCGCACCGGCGAGGCCGCGATCGCTTCGATCGGCCCTGAGACCATGATGGGCGCCGCGCGCGCCGGCCTGGAAGTGGTGTCGGTGCCCGGGACCATGCAGGCGATCTTCCAGTTCTGGGGCACCTGGAAGCCCGAGCAGAAGGATTCGCCGATCGCCAAGCCGCGCGTGCGCGAGGCGCTGTCGCTCGCCATCGACCGCAAGCAGGTGATCGAGCACGTCATGAACGGCAAGGCGCGCATGCCCTATCCGTTCTCGACCTTCGGCTACACCGAGTATCTCAGCAACGATCGCTGGGAGAAGTGGGCCAACGAGGCCTATCGCTACGACCCGGCACTCGCCAAGAAGATGCTGGCGGAGGAGGGCTATCCCAACGGTTTTGAGCTGAAGTTCGCCAACACCGCGCTGCCCGGCACGCAGTTCATGGTCGATATCGGCACCGCCATCGCCGACATGTGGACCAAGGTCGGGGTGAAAGTGACGCTGAAGCACTACGAATGGGGCGCCTTCAACCCGATGGAGCGCGGCGACCAGGCGGGTCTCGTCGGTTGGGCCTCGATGTATCGCACCGCCGGCCGGCCCGACGTGCCGTGGCGCTACGACGGCGCCTTCTCGCCCGAAAGCATCCAGCGCCTGTTGGGCGACAAGGATAATTGCAACGAGGTCTGCCAGGACTACGTCAAGACCGCGCGCGCCCTGGGCTCGGAGCTCGACAAGGCCAAGCGCACGGCGCTGATCGACCGCATGGTCGAGATCGTGACCAACACCTGGATGGTCGTGCCGATCATCGAGGGCATGGGCTACTACGCCGTCAACACCAAGAAGGTCGGCCAGTTCGAAGCCATCCCCGGCCGCCACGAGCTGGGCGACGTCTTCGAGCGCATTCCGCGCCCTGAGCAGAAACCCTGGAAGAAGTAGGCATCAACCGATCATGAAGCGTTTCATCGCTCGCCGCCTGATGCAGGGTGTCGTCCTGCTGTTCATGGTGGCGACGATCGTGTTCTTCCTTGGACGGCTGACCGGCAATCCGGTCGACCTGATGCTGCCCGAGGACGCCACCGCCGAGGATCGTGCTCAGCTCACCCAGACGCTCGGCCTGGACGGACCGCTTTCCGAGCAATTCCTGATCTTCATCGGCAAGGCGCTGCACGGCGATCTCGGCACCTCGATCCGCATGAAGCAGCCGGCGGCGCAGGCCTTCTTCGACCGTTTGCCCAACACGCTGGTGCTGATCCCGTGGGCGCTGCTGCTCGGCATGATGCTGGGTATCCCGCTGGGCGTGGTCGCGGCCCTCCATCGCGGAGGCTGGCTGGACCGCGCCGCCGGCACGGTGGCCGTCCTGGGTGTCGCCATGCCGAGTTTCTGGCTCGGCGTGCTGCTGATCTTCGTCTTCAGCGTCGAGCTGGGCTGGCTGCCGTCGAGCCGCATGGGCGGACCCGAGCACTACATCCTGCCGGTGATCACGCTCGGCACCTTCCTGGTGGCGGGCTTCATGCGCATCACGCGCTCGGCCATGCTCGAGGTGATGGAAAGCGAGTTCGTGAAGCTCGCGCGCATCAAGGGCCTGAGCGAGACCACGGTGATCTGGAAGCATTGCCTGCGCAACGCCCTGATCCCGGTGCTGACCCTGTGGGGCGTGTTCGTCGGCAACCTCATCACCGGCGCCATCGTCACCGAGACCGTGTTCGCCTGGCCCGGCATCGGCCGGCTGACCTACGAGGCGGTGATCTACCGCGACTTCCCGCTGCTGCAGGCGGTGATCATCCTGAAATCGATCCTGATCCTCGGCATCAACCTCGGCGTCGACATTCTTTATGCGTATGTCGATCCGAGAATCAGGTTGGCGTGATGAATACTGTCATCCTGAGCGCAGCGAAGGATCTCATCGCCGCGTGCAAACGGCATGAGATCCTTCGCTGCGCTCAGGATGACGCTGTGCCGCGGGAGGCAGGCAGTGGCGATCGTTGACCGTCCATCGCGCACTGTCGTCCAGCGACGCTGGTCCCTGTGGCGCGCCATGGTGTGGCCGCGCCGCGAGGCCGCGCCACGGCGCACCGCGCGCGTGCCCTGGATACCGATCGTCATCATCTCGGTGATCGTCATCATGGCGGTCTTCGCGCCATTGCTGGCGCCGCATTCGCCGATCGACCAGACCTTGCGCGACAAGCTCTTGCCGCCGGCCTGGATGCTGGGCGGCAAGGACAAGTACTTCCTGGGCACCGATGCCTTCGGCCGCGACATCCTGAGTCGCCTGATCTACGGCGCGCGGGTCAGCCTGATCGTGGCCCTGCTGGCGTTGACGGTGGGAGGCGGTGTCGGCCTCGCCATCGGCATCGTCGCGGGTTACGTCGGTGGCGCGGTCGACAGCATCCTGATGCGCCTGGTCGATGCCGCCTTCACCTTCCCGGCGATCCTGTTTGCGCTGCTGCTCGCCGTGACCATGGGCCAGGGCCTGGGCACCTTGGTGATCGCCATCAGTCTCCTGTTATGGGCGACCTTCGCGCGCGTCATCCGCGGCGAGGTGCTGGCGCTGCGCCAGCGCGATTTCGTGGCGTTGGCCAAGGTGCGCGGCTGCTCCTCGCTGCGCATCATGCTGACCCACATCCTGCCCAACGTGCTCAACACCTTCATGGTGCTGGTCACGCTCAATATCGGCGTCGTCATCATCGCCGAGGCGACGCTCTCCTTCCTGGGCGCCGGCATCCCGCCACCGACCCCGACCTGGGGCCTGATGATCTCCGAGGGCCGCGGCCGTATCGCCGAGGCCTGGTGGGTGGCCCTGATTCCCGGCATCGCCATCACGCTGCTGGTGCTGTCGGTCAACCTGTTCGGCGACTGGCTGCGCGATCGCCTCGATCCCCGGCTGCGCCAGCTATGAGCGACACTCCCCCCGGCGATACGGTCCTCGAAGTCCGCGACCTGCACACCCATTTCTTCCTGCGCCGGGGCGTGGTGAAGGCGGTCGACGGCGTGAGCTTCTCGCTGAAGCGCGGCGAGGTGCTGGGGCTGGTGGGCGAATCGGGCTGTGGCAAGAGTCTGACGGCGCTCTCCCTGATGCGACTGCTGCCGAAGGGCGGCGCCCGCACCATCAAGGGCGAGGTGCTGTTGGGCGGCGAGAACATCCTGCAGCACACGCCGGCCGAGATGCGCGAGATTCGTGGCCGGCGTATCTCCATGGTGCTGCAGGATCCGCAGACCTCGCTCAATCCTGTCTTTTCCGTCGGCGACCAGCTGCGCGAAGCGATCGAGCGCCGCCGCAAGGGTGCGTCGCTCAGCGAGATCATGAAGGAGGCCGTGGCCGCCCTGCGTCGCGTGGAAATCGCCGCCCCCGAGCAGCGCATCGGCCAGTACCCGCACCAGATGAGCGGCGGCATGAAGCAGCGCGTGGTCGGCGCCATCGCCATCAGCGGTGAGCCCGAGGTGCTGATCGCCGACGAGCCGACCACGGCGCTCGACGTCACCATCCAGCTCCAGTACCTGAAGCTGCTCAAGCGCCTGCAGGCCGAGAACGGCATGGCGATCCTGTTCATCACCCACGATTTCGGCGTCGTCGGCCGCATGTGCGACCGCGTGGCGGTGATGTATGCCGGCCGCATTGTCGAATGCGGGCCGGTGAAGCAGATCTTCGAGGCGCCGCAGCATCCCTATACGCGCGCCCTGATCGCCTCGGTGCCCAAGATGACCGGGCCGGCCGGCCGGCTCACCACCATCGAGGGCCAGCCGCCGTCGCTGATGGATCTGCCGGTCGGCTGCCGCTTCGCCTCGCGCTGCGCCCTGGTCGAGCAGCGCTGCCTCGACGCCTATCCGCGCAGCGTGCGGGTCGGCGACGCGCATACGGCGGATTGCTGGAAGGTGTCGCCGCCATGAGCGATCAGCTGTTGCGCGTCGAGGGCCTGAAGAAGCATTTCGCCTTCACCAAGGGGATCCTGTTTTCGCGCACGCTCGGTCACGTCAAGGCGGTCGACGATGTCTCCTTCGACATCAAGGCCGGCGAGACGCTGGGCCTGGTGGGTGAATCGGGCTGCGGCAAGACCACGACCTCGCGCATGATCCTCAACCTCGAGGAGCCGACCGAGGGCCGCATCCTGCTCGAGGACGAGCCGATCAGCGGTCTGCAGGGCGACGCGCTGAAAGCCTATCGCGCCAAGGTGCAGGCGGTGTTCCAGGATCCCTGGTCGTCGCTCAATCCGCGCATGAAGGTCGGGCGCACCATCGCCGAGTCGCTGATCGTCAACGGCTGGGGCGACAAGGAGAAGATCGCTGGCCGCGTCCGCGAGCTGCTGCTGCAGGTCGGCCTCCGGCCCGAGCAGGCCGAGCAGTATCCGCACGAGTTCAGCGGCGGCCAGCGCCAGCGCGTCGCGCTGGCCGCGGCGCTCGCCTCGCGGCCCAAGCTGATCGTGCTCGATGAGCCGGTGTCGGCGCTCGACGTGTCGATCCGCGCCCAGATGATGAACCTCCTGAAGGATATCCAGGCGCAGGACAACGTCGCCTACCTGCTGGTGGCGCACGATCTGGCTACCGTGCGCCACATGGCCGACCACACGGTGGTGATGTATCTCGGCAAGATCGTCGAGAAGGCGCCGACCGAGCAGCTGTTCGCCGACGTGCGGCATCCCTACACCAAGGCGCTGTTCTCCGCCGTGCTGGTGGCCTGGCCGGGCCGCAGTGAGGAAGAGATCGAATTGCGTGGCGAGGTGCCGTCGCCCTTGAATCCGCCGGCCGGCTGCCACTTTCATACGCGCTGCCCTTACGTCATGCCGCGCTGCAGCCAGCAGGAGCCGGCCTTGCGCGAGGTCTCGCCGGGGCACGCCGTGGCGTGCCATTTGTTCGATAATGCCTGAACGGGAGTAGCGTGAGATGTCGGAGAAGTGGGGCCCGCTCCAGGGCGTGAAGGTCGTTTCCTGCTCGACGGCGCAGGCGGGCACCGTGCCCTACATGCTGATGGCCGACCTCGGCGCCGACGTGATCAAGATCGAGCCGCCCGACGGCGGCGACGGCTCGCGCCGCATGACCGTGCTGCCCGGCATGCCCAGCACCTTCTTCGAGACCAACAATCGCGGCGTGAAGAGCGTGACGCTCAATCTCAAGTCACCCGAGGGCCGCGCCATCCTGCACAAGCTGGTCGCCAAGGCCGACATCTTCGGCCAGAACTTCCGCCCGAGCGCGGCCGACCGGAACGGCTTCGGCTGGGAGGAGCTGCGCAAGGTCAATCCGAAGCTCGTCTACGTCTCCATCTCGGGCTACGGCACGCGCGGCCCCAACGGCCATCTGCCCGGCACCGATTCCATGGCGCAGGCGCTGGGCGGCATCGCCGAGGCCTATTCCATGCCGGGCCAGAAGATGCGCACCGGCATCGCCTCGGTGGCCGACGAATCGACGGCCATGCTGGCCTTCGGCGGCGCGCTGGCGGCGCTCACCCACGCGCGCACCACGGGAGTCGGCCAGAAGATCGAGCTGTCGCTCCTGGGCTCGCTGGTCCGCCTGATGGGCTGGACCTTCACCACGACGATGTGGCGCAACCAGAATCCAGTGACCGGCCAGGCACGCATTACCGGCACGCCGGAGAGGCCCGGCATCAGCGCCTCGTTCAACGATCGCGACGGCAAGCCGCTGGTGTTCCAGCTCACCGGCCCGGAGAACTGGAAGGACGCCGTGACCGGATTGGGCTTCCAAGATCGCATCAAGGCGGCGGGTTTCGAGAATCTCGGCGTCATCATCGACAACGACGCCAAGCGCGAGGAGCTTCTCAGCCTGCTCGACGACCTCTTCGCCACTGGCACGCGCGACGATTGGGTGGCCAGGCTGCGCAAGGCCGACATCGTCTCGGCGCCGATCAACACGATGCTCGAAGCGTCGAACGATCCCGACGTGATCGCCAACGGCTACGTCACCCACGTCGACTATCCCAAGTACGGCAAGAAGCTCAAGGTGCACGGCACGCCCTGGCAGTTCTCCGAGACGCCGGCCAAGCCCGGCATTGCGCCGGAACTTGGCCAGCATAACCAGGCGGTGCTGTGCGAGCTGGGTTATAGCGAAGCGGAGATCAAGGACCTGAAGACCCGCAAGATCATCTGAGGTGCGGCCCCACGACCTGCATGTGGCTCATCACGCCGGTGACGCCCGGCACCTGGGCGGCGGCGAACTCGCAGGCCCGGTCCTCCTCGACACTCGCTACCTGCCCCCAGAGATGGGCCGAGCCGTCACGCACGACGACGTCGAACGAGCCGCCGAGGGGAATATTGAGCTTGTGAATGGCGTCCGCGACCTGGCGGCGTAGGGCCCCGTCGGTCTTGGGCGATTCCGCCGCCGGCTGCGTGATCGGGGCACCGTGCGACAGCATCGCCTTGACGAGATCGGTCCGGCTCACGATGCCGACGACGCCGCTGTCGCGCACGATGGGGATACGCTTCTTCTGATGCTTCAGGATCAGGGTGGCGACGTCCTCCAGCAGGGTTTCCGCGTCGGCGGTGATCACCTCGCGCGTCATGACCTCGACGACCGGCGCGGCCAGCGCCGGCTGGCTATCGGGATCGCCGAGGTGGGCATGAAGCTGCGTCGGATCGCCCTCGTCGCCGACGACGCGGCGGATCAGGTCGACCTCGCTCACGATGCCGATCATCGCTCCCTTTTCATCGACGACCGGAAGCGCACTGAACCGCGAATTGACCAGCACGCGCGCGGCATCGCGCAAGGTTGCGTCGGCCTTGATGGTCACCGGCCTCGACATCACGTTCTTGGCGCGCATTGGCTCAGGCCCTAGCCGCCTTCTGTTCCTCGAGCCGGTCGGTTGCCGGCGGCGGCGTGCGCGACAGCTCGGCGAGCTCGGCGCGCAGCGACGGCGTCATGTCGATCTTGATGGCGTCGAGCGAGGCCTTGAGCTGATCGGTGTTGCGCGCGCCGATGATGGGCGCCGTCACCGCCGGATGCGCGCCCACCCAGGCGATCGCCGTGCTGACCGGATGCAGGCCGCGCTCCTTGCAGAAGGCGACGTATTCCTCGGCCGCCTCGAACATCCAGGCGTCGCTGTAGCGCGCCTCGTACATCTTGTTGGTCTTCAGCCTTCCCGTTGCCTGGCCGAGATACTTGCCCGACAGCAGGCCGGCGGCGGCCGGGCTGTACGGGATGACGCCGATGCCGTTGGCCTCGGCCATCGGCAGGATCTCGACCTCGGCCTGGCGCTTCACCAGGTTGTACATCGGCTGGATGACCTGCAGTCGCGCCCAGTTGCTGCGCTCCTGGATGTCGAGGCCGCGCTGGGTCTGCCACGCCGACCAGTTGCTGACCGCGGGATAGATCACCTTGCCCGCGCTCACCACGTCTTCCAGGGCGCGCATCGATTCTTCGATCGGCGTGAGCGCGTCGTAGCGGTGCAGGAACAGGATATCGAGGCGATCGGTGCCGAGCCGCTTCAGGCTGGCCTCGACCGCGCGCACGACGTGGCGGCGCGAGGTGCCGCGCGCATTCACGTCCGGTCCCTGCTGGCTGTTGCACTTGCTGGCGATCACCAGCTCGTCGCGATGGCCCTGGATCAGGCGGCCTAAAATCTCCTCGGACTTGCCCTTGCTGTATTCGTCGGCCGTGTCGAAGAAGTTGATGCCGGCGTCGCGGACGTTTTTGTACATCGCAGACGAGGTGGCTTCGTCGGCATCGCCGCCGAAGGACATGGTGCCGAAGCAGAGTTCGGAGACGGAGACGCCGGTGCGGCCGAGGAGCTTGGTTTTCATGGATCAAATCTAGCAAATGTTGCGCACAGCGGAAGCCAATCGCATTCGAATAACGCATGTTTGTCGCGATGTCGCGATAATGCCCTCAGACGAGCAGGCAAGCTCGCAGTGAGGAAACAGTATGGACGGGCCTGAGCCCGGCGGCGGTGCGACACGGCCCGCAAGTGTTGAGAGCAAGGCCTCGTGGCGGACTGCCTGGTTGATCCTGGCGATCCTGTCGGTGTCCTTCGGCTCGTCCCTGCTCATCGTCGTCGGCATGAAGCCGATCCAGGAATCGCTCGGCACCGACCGCTCGGTGGTGGCGCTGGCCGGCGCGTTCCTGTGGGTCGGCACCGGCGCCGGCGGCATCTTCATGGGCTGGCTGTCCGACCGCATCGGCGTGCGCGCCACGGTGGCGATCGGCGCCGGCATGATCGCGGCCGGCCTGCTGCTGTCGTCGCTGGGCTGGATCTGGTCGCTGTTCATCGGCCACGCGCTGATGGGGCTGTTCGGCAACGGCGGTGTCTATCCGCCGCTGCTGGTCTATCTCAGCCGCTGGTTCGACCGCCGGCGCGGCACGGCGATCGCGCTGATCTCGTCCGGCCAGTACGTCGCCGGTGTCGTCTGGCCGGCGCTGTTCGAGCGCATCATCTCGAGCCTCGGCTGGCAGATGCTGATGGTCGGTTTTGCCGTCCTGGTGCTGGTCGCGATCCTGCCCGCCACGCTGTTGCTGAAGCCCTCGCCGCTGCCTCTCGTCCCGCAGCACCTGCCGCACGTGACGGCCGGCGGCCGGCGCATCGGCGGCATGCGTCCCAACGTCGTTCAGGCGCTGCTCTGCGTCGCCGGTTTCTGCTGCTGCATCCCGATGTCGGTGCCGCAGGCGCATCTCGTGGCTTTCTGCACTGACCTCGGCATCTCGCCGACGCGCAGCGCCACCATGCTGTCGGTCATGCTGGCGTCGGCCTTCGTCGCTCGCCAGGCGTGGGGCGCGCTGGCCGATCGCATCGGCGGCCTGCGCACCATCCTGGTGGGCTCCGCCACCCAGGCGCTCGCCATCTCGGCCTTCTCGCTCACCCAGGACGAGGCCGGCCTGTTCGCCGTTTCCGCCGCCTTCGGCTTCGGCTTCGCCGGCATCATCCCGGCCTATTCGGTCGCCATCCGCGACATCTTCCCGCCGTCGGAAGCCTCGTGGCGCATGCCGCTCACTTTGTTCACGGCGATGAGCGGCATGGCGGCGGGAAGCTGGTTCGCGGGCTTCCTCTACGATCACTTCGGCTACTACGCGCCTGCCTTCACCGCCGGCATCGTCTTCAACATCGTCAACCTGACGATCATCGGCTTCCTGGTGTTTCGACTCTCCGGCGGACGGTGGGCCAATCCTTACGCCGCCGCGGTCGAGTAGCTCGTCACAGAGCTTTTAACGAGATGGCCATGGCCGACGGGATTGCCAGCACTGCTGGCACCGACGTTCGACCCCGAACATTTTTGCGCCATTTAGCCCCTTATGGGGCGCAAAAACTAGAACTGTAGTTGACTCTATGAAGAACCCAAGTTATGGTGGCCGGTCGCTCGCCTCTGGGTGGGCTCCGCTCTATGCATCGTTCATCCGAAGTCCATCGTGCCCGGCAGGCGCCGCGCCGGGCCTTTCCTGTGTCGACAACCCCGAGGCGCTGCTGCGGCCTCCGGCGAATGCGATCGCGTTCGGCGTTCAGCCTCGACCCTGTCTGCCGAGCTACCAGGACTCACATGCGCCTGGTCGACACCAGCGGCAGGTCGAAGGTGGCGCTGTCGCCTTTGATGTCGGGCGGCAGCGGCGCATAGGGCGAACCCGAGCGCACGCCGGCCAGCACGCCCTGGTCGAACTCGGGAACGCCGCTCGAGCGGGAAACGCTGACGTTCAGCAGCCGGCCGTCGCGAGCGATGACCACCCGCACCACGGTGATGCCCTGCGTGGCGCTGACGTTCGCGCTATAGCGATAGCCCTGCAGCCGGCGCACGACCTGCCAGAGATAGTTATCGGCGGCACGCGCCTTGTTGTAGGTGTCCGCCGGATTGACGAACGGCGAGGGCGAAGGGTTGTCCGACTGCGTGCCGGCCGGCGGCCGATGCGACGGCGCGGTGCTGAGCGGCGAGGGCTGGTACTGCGGCTTCTGCAGCTGCGGCATCGGCGGCTTGGCCTGCTGTTGCTGCTGCTGATGTTGCTGCGGCGGCTGCGGCTTCTCGGGTGGCTTCTCTGGTGGTTTCTCTGGCGGCTTGGCGAGCGCCTGCTGCTGCGGCTTGGGCGGCTCCGGCGGCTTTTTCTCCTGAGGTGCAGGTGCGGGCGGCTTGGGCTCGACCTTGGCGAAGTCGGCCGCCGTCGGCGCCGGCAGGTCCTCGCCGGGTGAGGGCAGGATGCTCTGCAACTGCAGTGTCGGTGGCGCGGCCGGAGGCGTTGGCGCCGGCGGTACAGGCATCGGCGCGGGCGGCGTCGGTGGCGGCGGTGTGGGAGCGGGTTCGACCTTGGCGAGCTCCTTGAACTCGGCCGCTGTCGGCGGTGCCACCAAATCCTGATCGGGTGACGGCAGGACGTCCTGCAATGGCGGCGGCGGCGGCGCGAGTTCGGCGTCCTTGGGTTTGTCGCCCTTGGGCGGCGCCTGGGTCGGCTTCTCGGCGACGATCTCGGCGGGCGGCGCCAGCGCCTCGATGGGCGGGATGACCTGCGGCGGCGGTGGTTGAGGCTGCGGCTGCGGTTGCGGCTCCGGCTTGGGTGGCTCGGGCTTCTGCTCCGGCCGCTGTTCGGGTTCTGGCGGCTTTTCTTCCGGCTTGGGCGCCGGCTCGAAGTAGACTTCCAAGGCGGGCTCGGCCGGCGCCTTGGGTTCCTGCGCCACCCACCACAGCGCCAGTGCGACCAGCGCGTGCAGCAGCACGGCGAGTGCCACGGCCGCAGGCGACATGTGCTCGGAACGGTGAGATAAGGCGCTGACGGCGTAGGCCACGGTTCGCTTTTACGATGCGGTTTGCCGCGCCGCCACCCTAGGGGTTGCGTTAGGCGTGAGATTTGACCGATTGCTTGAGGTGGTCGGCCATCTTTTCGCCTGTCATCACCGTCGTCAGATGGGTATTGGCCCGTACCACGGTCGGCATGACCGAGGCGTCGATGACCCTGAGCCCGCTGCAACCGATCACCCGGCAGTCGGGATCGACCACCGATCGCGGGTCGTCGGCCGCGCCCATGCGGCAGGTGCCGCTGGCATGCTGGGCGTCGGAGCATTCGGCGAACATCCAGTCGTCCAGCTCCCGGGCCGAGAAGGGCTGTTCGATCGAACGGCCGGTCATGCCGTATTCGACGCGCGTGGCGATGGCGCGGACCTCCTCGTGCAGCCCGATCTCGCGCATCCGATGCACGCCGTCGCGCATGCGCAGAAGGTCGCTGTCGTGGCTCAGCATGCGTTCGTCCACGCGAGGATCGACCGCGGGATCGCGCGTGGTGATGCGGACGCTGCCCTCGCTCAGGGCCTGGAAGGCCGAGACGGCGAGGCGGGCGCGCGCCGTGCCGCCGTCCTCCGCCGGGCGCAGGTTGCCCGCGATCATGATCATGTCGTTGACGCCCGATCCGGCGAGGCCTGAGGTGTAGCGCAGGCAGCAGTTGGTGTGGCGATGGGCCAGCGTGCTGACCTGTGCATCGGGGCGCAGCTCGAGCATCAGCCCCAGGATCGGATGGTCGAGCAGATGCTCGCCGACCGGCCGGTCGGCCACGACTTTTATGCCGAGGCCGTCCAGCAGGCGGCGTGGTCCGATGCCGGACCGCTGCAGGATCGCCGGCGAATGGATCGCGCCCGCCGACAGGATCACTTCGCGCCGCGCCCGCACGGATCTCTGCTCGCCGCCGATCTGTACGCGGACGCCGTTGGCATGCGGGCGATTGCCTTCGAAGGTCAGCGTGTCGACCACCGCGTTGCCCACGATCGTCAGGTTGGCGCGGCCGCGCGCCGATTCGAGATAGCCGTCATTGACCGAGATGCGCAGTCCGTCGCGGCTGTTGATCGCGTAGGGTCCCACGCCGCTTCCCTCGGGCGCATTGTGGTCGGGGCACCAGCCGTAGCCCAGGGCCAGCGACGCCTTCATCATCGCGCGGTCGACATGGCCCCATTGCTCGATGGGCGCGCGATAGACCGGGATCGGGCCGGTCTTGCCGTGATACGGCGCATCGCCGAAATCGACGTCGCTTTCCAGCCTGCGGAAGTAAGGCAGGACCTCCTGCCAGCCCCAGCCCTTGGCGCCCTCGGCGACCCAGTCGGCAAAATCCTCGGGGACGCCGCGGATGGCGATCTGGCCGTTGATGGTCGAGCTGCCGCCGATGGCGCGGCCGCGCCACAGAAGCTTGGGCTCCTGGCGTTCCGTCCGGCGGGCTAGAAGCTTGGGCCAGCGATAGTCGTCGTCGGCGATGGCGCGCAACGGATTGGGAATCCTGAGATGCTGCGGCGTCTCGGCGGTGCGGAAGTCGCGGCCGGCTTCGAGCAGCAGGACGCGGAGGGTGGGATCCTCGCTCAACCGCGCCGCCAGGACGGCGCCGGCCGAGCCGCCGCCGATGATGATGAAGTCGTAATCGTCTTGCATTGCCCGTCTTCACTGGCACGCTTCTTGTTGGAAGCCAACGCCCCCAAGCAAGGAGCCTGCCGTGGCCACGAATGTCCTGGAGATCAATGCCGAGAGATTGTGGGAGAGCCTGGAACGGTCGGCGGAGATCGGGCGCTTCCGCGACGTCGGGCTGCGCCGGCTGGCCTTGTCGGCCGAGGACAAGCAGATGCGCGATCTGTTCGTCGACTGGGCGAAGACGGCGGGCTGCAGCATCGAGATCGACCGGCTGGGCAACATCTTCGCGCGCCGCGCCGGCAGCGATCCCAGCCTTCCGCCGGTCGCGATCGGCAGCCACCTCGACACCCAGATCTGCGGCGGCCGCTACGATGGCATCTTGGGCGTGCTGTGCGGACTGGAAGTGGTGCGCACGCTGAACGATCGCGGGCTTTCAACCAAGCGCGGCATCGAGGTCATCTGCTGGACCAACGAAGAGGGCGCGCGCTTCAGCCCGCCGATGATGGGCTCGATGGCCTTCGCCAAGGTGCTGCCGCTGGAGAGCGTGCTGGCGACCACCGACGAAGATGGCGTCACGGTCGCCAAGGCGTTGGACGACATCGGCTATGCCGGGCCTGCGCCGTTGGGCGATCGCACGTTCGACGCCTATCTGGAGCTGCATATCGAGCAGGCGCCCGTGCTGGATCGCGAGAAATGCGACATCGGCATCGTGGTCGGCGGCTACAAGACCCAGGCGCTGCGGCTCACCATCAAGGGCGATACCGGCCATGCCGGCGGCACGCCCATGGCGATGCGGCGCAACGCCCTGGTCGGCGCCGGCTATGTCATCGCCGCCGTCAACGATATTGGCCTGGCCTTTGCCGCCGACGAGGGCCGCACGACGACGACGCGGATCGAGAGTTTCCCCAACCTGCCCGGCACCTATGCCGAGCAGGTCAAGCTCACCATCGATTTTCGTCACATCGATGCGGCGCGGTTCGTCGCGATGCGCAAGGAGGTCGATGCGGCGATCGCGGCTTCGGCGAAGAAGGCGAATGTCGAGATCGACGTCGAGGAGGGCTGGCGCTGGGGCAGCGAGCTGTTCGCGCCGGAGTGCATCGATCTCCTGAGATCGACGGCCAAGGAGCTCGGCCTGCCGTACCGCGAGATGCGTAGCCAGGCTGGCCACGATGCCTATGCCGTGGCGACCATGGCGCCGACAGCGATGATCTTCACGCCCTGCTTCGAGGGTATCAGCCACAACGTCAATGAGGCGATCGAGCTTGTGCGGTCGGTGCCTGGCGCGAATTTGTTGCTGAATGCGGCAGTGGCGCGGGCCAATCGTTAGTCTTCCGGACCGCGCGCATCCTGCGCGCGGTCCGGAAGAGCGTGACTAATCCGACCGCATCGTCATCGCCGCCAAGGTCCGTGCGGCATTGAGCTCGGCGGGATAGACGCGCGTGCCCAGCATCAGCACGGCAGCCGAGGCGAGGCAGAAGAACGACATCACCGACAGGGCCGTCACCAGGCCGAAAGCATCGGACAGCACGCCGGTGATCAGCGGCCCCGCGGCCAGCCCGAACAGATTCTGCACCACGGCGACCATGGCGCCGGCGGTGGCGCGCAGGCCGGGATGGATGACGTCGATGGCGGCGGCGGGAACGGTGCCGGAGGCTGCCGTCATCATGAAGCCGCCGGCCGCGATCACGACGAACTGCAGGCTGCTGGGCTGCATCAGCCCGAAGCCCGTCGACAGCAGCAATGATGCGACGACCAGGCAGGCGGACGGCACCATCAGCTTGCGTTGCGGATTGGTATCGCCCACGCGGTCGGCGACGTAGCCCCACAGCACGATGCCGACGCTGCCGAGCACGAGCACCAGTGCCGTCATCAAACCCGCTCTGTCGGTCGGCAGGCCGTGAAAGCGGTTGAGATAGCTCGGCAGCCAGACATAGACCGTCGAGACGGTCAGAAGCTGTAGCGCACCGCCGGCATAGCAGATCAGGGCCGTGCGCGGACCGAGCAGGCCGCGCAGCACACCGCGTACGCCGAGCCGCCGCGCCTCGGGATCGGTCAGCGGCACCGTGCGATAGTCGCGCACCAGCAGGAACAGGAGGGCAAGCACCAATCCCGGGACTCCAACCAGGCCGAACGCCGCCTGCCAGCCCCAGCGCGCGGTGATGAAGCCGCCCAGTGCCACGCCCAGCACCGAACCGACCACGGCGGCCGCCAGGAAGCCGCCGACCACCGTGGCGCGCCGTGCCGCCGGGAACATGCTGGTGAGCAGCGCACCTCCCGCCGCGCCATAGCCCGCCTCGCCGAGACCGATGACCGCCCGTGACGCGAGCAGCTGGCCGTAGCTGCGCGAGAGGCCGCAGGCGATGGTGGCGAGACTCCATATCGTCGCCATGACGACGATGCTTTTGACCCGGCTCCAGCGATCGGCCAGCAGGGCGATGGGAAAGGCGAAGACGGCAACGGTGATCGACACCGCCGCGGTCAGTGCGCCCAGCTCCTTGTCGCTCAGGCCCCACTCGGCCTTGAGCGCGGGGAACATCGACACCACGACCTGGCGGTCCATGTAGTCGAACATCATGAGGAGAAACGCCATGACGAAGGCGAACCACGCCTGACGTCGTGGCACCGGCCAATGCTCGGCCTTGTCCGGACCTGTGCCCAGACTCTTGTCGGCGGCGGTAATACGCATGGTCTCTTCTCTTTCCCCAAGAGCCTTTTTGGCCGGACTCTTGCCAACGTCAACCCGTGGCATGGGATTTGCGTCGTCTGTTCGGGGATCAGGAAACGCCACTCCATTCAACCGATCTGAGGGTGGTCACATGAAACGTCGAGTTCTTCTGCAGAGCGCTGCGGGCGCCGCACTGTTGGCGGGCGGGGGAATGCCGGCGATGGCGCAGAGCCGGGCGGAGACCTTGCGCTACGTGACCGGCGCCACGATCAACACGCTCGATACGACGATGTTCGGCGCCACGCGCGAATCGTTCGGCCTCAGCATGAATGTCTATGACCGGCTCTTCAGGTTCGGCCGCAAGAAGGTCGCCGACTACTGGGTGTTCGATCCCGACAAGATCGAGGGTGAGCTGGCGAAGTCCTACAGCATCAGCCCTGACAACAAGGTGATCACCATCACCTTGCGCGACGATGCCACCTGGCAGGATGGCTCGCCGGTGACAGCCGAGGATGTGAAGTGGTCGCTCGATCGCGCCGTCTCGGCCAAGTCGCTGGCGGCGCCGCAGTTCACCACCGGCTCCCTGACCAGCGTCGACCAGTTCAAGATCGTCGACCCGAAGACGCTGACTGTGACCCTGGAGAAGCCCGACCGGCTGGCGCTGGCCAATCTCTGCGTCTGCTACGCCATCATGGTCAACAGCAAGCTCGCCAAGCAGAACGCCACGGGCGAGGATCCGTGGGCGCAGGAATGGATGAAGACCAACACCGCGGCGAGCGGCGCCTACATCGTCGAGAGCCACAAGGCCGGCGAGAGCACCGTTCTGCGCCGTAACGACAAATGGGCCGGTGCGCCGGGCGGCACGCTGCCGTTCTTCCGCCGCATCATCATCCAGACCGTGCCCGAGCCCGCCACGCGCGCCAACCTGGTCGAGCGCGGCGATGCCGATCTCTCGATCGACCTCGCCGCTGCCGACCTGCCGACTATCGAGAAGTCGGCCAAGGCCAAGCTGGTCTCGATGCCGCAGACCAACGGCTTCACCCACGTCTCGATGAACACGCAGGCGGCGCCGTTCGACAATCCCAAGGTGCGCAAGGCCGTGGCCGCGGCGCTGTCCTACGACGACATGTTCAAGGCGGCGATCTTCGAGCGCGGCCGCAAGCTCTATGACGGGACCTGGACGACGACGCCGCCCGACGCGAGCTTCCCGCAGCCGATCCCCAACAAGGCCGATCCGGCGCTGGCCAAGAAGCTGCTGGCCGAGGCCGGTTTCCCCAACGGTTTCTCGACCACCTTCGCCTTCAATGTCGGCGCGGCGGCGACGGCCGAGCCGGTGGCGGCGCTGCTCAAGGAATCGCTGGGCAAGGTCGGCATCCAGGTCGAGATCCAGAAGAAGCCGGACGCCGAGTTCAACACGCTCGCGTCGGAGCGCAAGATGCCGTTCTTCATGGACGGCGCGACCGCCTGGTTGCCCTACACCTACTACTTCTTCTATCTCTACTTCACGCGCGAGCAGCGCTGGAACTTCTCCTCGTTCAAGAGCACCAAGATGGAAGAGCTGACGCTCGACGCGCGCTATCAGACCGACAAGGCCAAGTACGACGACGATTGCCTGAAGATGATCGAGATCTTCAATGCAGAGACGCCGCTCATCATGCTCTGGCAGCCCAACCACGACGCCGCCATGGCGAAGTCGGTCGACGGCTACACCTATCAGTTCTACCGCCAGGCTGACTTCCGCGACCTGAAGCGGGTGTAGCTTGCTGGCCGGTATCGCCCGTCGCGTCGGCCGCAGGCTGCTGGCGTCGATCCCCGCGCTGCTCGGCGTAGTGGTCGTCACCTTCATCCTGATGCGCGTATTGCCGGGCGATCCCGCGACCTTCTTCGCCTCCGGCCCCAGCGCCGGCCAGGCGGAGATCGAGGAGTTGCGCCGCACCATGGGGCTCGACAAGCCGATCCCCGTGCAGCTCGTGCGCTATCTGGGCGAGATCGCGCAGGGCAATTTCGGCCGGTCGATGACGACAGGTCAGCCGGTCGTGCTCGACATCAAGCGCCGGCTGCCGGCGTCGCTCGAGCTCACCTGCGTGGCGCTGCTGATCGCGCTCGTCTTTTCCCTGCCGCTCGGGGTCTTTGCCGCCCTGCGCCAGGGCTCGGTGATCGACCACGCAGTCCGGCTGCTCTGCACCTTGGGGGTCTGCGTGCCGACCTTCGTGTCGGGGCTGCTGCTGATCTACGCCTTCTACTATCTGCTGGGCTGGGCGCCCGATCCGACGGCGCGCATCGACATCTTCGCCTCGCCGCCGCCCGACATCACCGGCTTCTACCTGATCGACTTCGCCGTGACCGGCGATTGGGACGGCTGGTGGGCCGCCTTCCGCCAGCTCATGCTGCCGGCCTTCACCATGGCGCTGTTCGTGTTGGCGCCGCTCGCCCGCATGACACGCGCCTCGATGCTGGCCGTGCTGGGCAGCGACTTCATCCGCACGGCGCATGCGATGGGCCTGTCGCGGCTGCGTATCATCGTGGCCTATGCGCTGCGCAACGCGCTCCTGCCGGTGATCACCATCACCGGCATCGTGTTCTCGACCATGCTGGGCGCCAATGTCCTGGTCGAGAAGGTCTTCTCCTGGCCGGGCGTCGCCTCCTATGCGCTCGATGCGCTGCTCGCGTCGGACTACGCGCCGGTCCAGGCCTTCGTGCTCCTGATGGCGTCGATCTTCGTCCTGGTGAACGTGACGATCGACGTGCTGTACGGCATCGCCGATCCCCGGGTCTCCGTGGCATGAGCGACGCGGTCATCGGCCGATCGGGCATCGGGCGCCATGCCGCCTATGTCCTGCGCTCCAATCCCGTCACCGCGGTGGCATCGCTGGGCGCGCTGCTGCTGCTGTTCGTGGCGCTCTTCGCACCCGTGCTGGTGCCCTACGATCCGGTGGCGTCGAACGTGCCCAAGGCCCTGCAGCCGCCGTCGGCCGCGCATTGGGCGGGCACCGACCAGCTCGGCCGCGACATCCTGAGTCGCATCCTGGCCGCGACCCGGCTCGACCTCATGATCGCCTTCTCGGCGGTCGGCCTGTCCTTCGCCGTCGGCGCGGTCATCGGCGGCTTCTGCGGCTATGTCGGCGGCGGTCTCGATCGCTGGATCGGCCGCTTCGTCGACGTCCTGATGGCCTTTCCACTGTTCGTGCTGGCGATGGCGCTGGTCGCCGCCCTGGGCAACCGCGTCGAGAACATCATCGTCGCCACGGCCATCATCAATCTGCCGTTCTACATCCGCTTCGCCCGCGCCGAGGTGAACGTGCGGCGCAACGCCGGCTGGGTCGAGGCCTCGCGCGCCTGCGGCGACAGCCACCTCTCGGTGGTGCTGCGCGTGCTGCTGCCCAACGTGCTGCCGGCCATGGCGGTGCAGATCTCGCTCAATCTCGGCTGGGCGATCCTCAATGCCGCGGGCCTCTCCTTCATCGGCCTGGGCGTGAAGCCGCCGACGCCGGAGTGGGGGATCATGGTGGCCGAGGGCGCGCGCTTCATCACCACCGGCAAGTGGTGGCTGGTGGCGTTCCCCGGCCTGGCGCTGATGCTGACGGTCCTCTGCTTCAACCTGCTGGGCGACGGACTGCGCGACATCCTCGATCCGCGCATGCGCACATGACGGCATTGCTGCAGGTCGAGAAGCTGCAGGTCGCCTTCTCCACGCGCCACGGCGTGGTGCAGGCACTGCATGGCATCGACATCGACCTCAAGAGCGGCGAGACGCTGGGCATCGTGGGCGAAAGCGGCTCGGGCAAGTCCGTCACGTCGCTTGCCGTGATGCGCCTGCTGGACCGCGCCGGCCGCATCACGGCCGGCAGCATCCGCTTCGAAGGGCGCGATATCACCAACGCCAACCATGCCGATCTGCGCCGGCTGCGCGGTTCTGCGCTGTCGATGATCTTCCAGAACCCGCGCGCCGCACTGAATCCGATCCGCACCGTCGAGCAGCAGATCGTCGACGTGCTGGCCGCGCACGGCCGGCTGTCGAATGCCTCCGCCCGCGCGCAGGCGCTCGAGCTGCTGAAAGCGGTGCGCATCCGCGATCCGGAAGCGCGGCTGTCGGCCTATCCGCACGAGCTGTCGGGCGGCATGTGCCAGCGCGTCATGATCGCCATGGCGATCGCCTGCGAGCCCGCCTTGCTGATTGCCGACGAGCCGACGACCGGCCTCGACGTCACGACGCAGCAGACCGTGATGGAGCTTCTGGCGGGCATCCAGGCCGAGCGCGGCATGGCCATGATCCTGATCACCCACGATCTCGGGCTGGCGGCGAGATGGTGCGACCGCATCGCCGTGATGGAGGCGGGCCGGGTGGTCGAGCAGGGCGCGACCGAGCGGCTATTCGAGGCGCCGACGCATCCCTACACGAGGCGCCTGGTGGCCGCCTCGCCGACGCGCCAATCGACCCTGGCCGACCTGTCGCCGGACGCGCCGAAGATCGTGCCGATGCCAATCGAGCGCAAGCCCGGCACGCCGCCCTTGCTCGAGCTGCGGCATGTCGTGAAGTCCTTCGGCGGACCTTCGCCTGCGGTCGACGACGTCTCGTTCAGCCTACCGCCCGGCGGCGCGCTGGGTCTGGTGGGCGAATCGGGATCGGGCAAAAGCACCCTGTCGCGCCTGGTCTGCCGGTTGCTGGACCCTGACGACGGCGACATCGTGTTCGACGGCGAATCGATCGCCCGCATCCCGGCGCGCGACTTCCACAAGGCGCTGCAGCGGCGTGACATTCAGATCGTGTTCCAGGATCCGAACGACAGCCTCAATCCGCGTTACACCGCCTTCGACAGCATCGCCCATCCGCTGCGCCGGCTGGAAGGCCTGCGCGACGGCTCGGCGCTGACGACGCGGGTGCGCGATGCGGCGGACCGCGCCGGCCTGCCGATGGACCTCCTGGAACGTTTCCCTCACCAGCTCTCGGGTGGGCAGAAGGCGCGCGTTGGCATCGCTCGCGCCATTGCTCCGCGACCGCGATTGATGATCCTGGATGAGCCGACGGCGGCGCTCGACGTGTCGGTGCAGGCGGTAATCCTGCAGCTGCTCGACCGTCTGCGGCGGGAAGAGGGGATCGGGCTGCTGTTCGTCAGCCACGATCTCAACGTCGTGCGCATGCTGTGCGACGATCTCGTGGTGCTGCAGGCCGGCAAGGTGGTGGAGGCGGGACCCAGCCGGGAGATTTTTCAGCACCCCAAGGCGGAATACACCCGCACGCTGCTCGATGCCGTGCCGTACTTCGAGCCGAAGCGCCGCGCTGCCTGATCATGCTCTTCCGGACCGCGCGCATCCTGCGCGCTC